>NZ_JAUYGD010000044.1 GCF_030690725.1 Pseudomonas sp.
TCGCGGCTAAAGCCCCTCCCACAGGAATTAGTCGAGGCTGTTCAGCACGTCGCCGACGGCATTGAACACGGAGTCCAGTTGCTCGGGCGTGGTGTTGAAGGTTGGCCCGAACTGCAGGGTGTCGCCACCGAAGCGCACGTAGAAGCCGGCGTTCCACAGTTTGATGCCGGCCTCGAATGGGCGGATCACCGGGTCGCCGTCACGCGGGGCGATCTGGATTGCGCCAGCCAGACCGCAGTTGCGGATGTCGATGACGTTCTTGCTGCCCTTGAGGCTGTGCAGCTTGTCTTCAAAGATCGGCGCCAGGGCGGCGGACTGCTCGATCAGGTTGTCGCGCTTGAGCAGCTCCAGGGTCGCCAGGCCGGCGGCACAGGCAACCGGGTGACCCGAGTAGGTGTAGCCGTGGCCGAACTCGACCATGTGCTCGGGAATCGCCTGGTTCATAAAGGTGTTGTAGATCTCGCTGGAGGCGATCACTGCGCCCAGGGGAATCGCGCCGTTGGTGATCTGCTTGGCGGTGTTCATCAGGTCCGGGACCACACCGAAATATTCGGCTCCGGTCCACTTGCCCATGCGGCCGTAAGCGGTGATCACTTCGTCGAAGATCAGCAGGATATTGTGCTGGGTGCAGATTTCACGCAGGCGCTGCAGGTAGCCGACTGGCGGCACGATCACGCCGGCGGAACCGGACATCGGCTCGACGATAACGGCGGCGATGTTGGAAGCGTCGTGCAGCTCGATCAGCTTCAGCAGCTCGTTGGCCAGTTCCACGCCGCCGGTTGCCGCCATGCCCTTGGTGAAGGCCAGGTGCGCTTGCAGGGTGTGCGGCAGGTGGTCGGCGTCCATCATCTGGCCGAACATCTTGCGGTTGCCGCCGATGCCGCCCAGTGAGGTACCGGCAATGTTCACGCCGTGGTAGCCACGGGCACGGCCGATAAATTTGGTTTTGCTCGGCTGGCCTTTCAGGCGCCAGTAGGCCTTGGCCATCTTCACCGAGGTGTCGGCGCACTCGGAGCCGGAGTCGGTGTAGAACACGTGATCAAGGCCGGCCGGGGTCAGCTCGGTGATTTTCTCGGCCAGCTGATAGGACAGCGGGTGGCCGTACTGGAAGCCCGGCGCGTAATCGAGGGTGCCCAGCTGCTTGGCCACGGCTTCCTGAATTTCCTTGCGATTGTGCCCGGCACCACAGGTCCACAGCCCGGACAGGCTGTCGAACACGCGGCGGCCCTTGTCGTCGATAAAGTAGTTGCCGTCGGCACCGACGATCAAACGCGGGTCGCGCTTGAAGTTGCGGTTGGCGGAAAACGGCATCCAGTGCGCATCCAGCTTGAGCTGGCTGGCCAGGGACGGGGTTTCGGTCTGCGGCATGTTCATGGTGCGGCCTCGCAAGGAAGGGCGGTGTTCTTATAAGGAGAAGCAGTTGCCAGCAAAGGTGCCACGGGCTTAGAGTCAGGAAAACACGACTCTTCTTATCTTTAGTTAACCATCTACTAAACAATGAGCCACAACCAATGAGCACCCGCCGCCCCGATCCGCTGGCCCAGGTCAGTGATTTTGATATTCGCCTGCTCAAGCTGTTTCGCAGCGTGGTGGAATGCGGCGGCTTTTCCGCTGCGGAAAGCGCCTTAGGGATCGGCCGCTCGGCGATCAGCCAGCAGATGAGCGATCTGGAACAACGCCTCGGCCTGCGCCTGTGCCAACGCGGCCGCGCCGGCTTTGCCCTGACCGAAGAGGGCCGCGAGGTGTACCAGAGCACCCAGCAGTTGCTGGCGGCGCTGGAGAGTTTTCGCACCGAGGTCAACGGCCTGCACCAGCACCTGCGCGGCGAGCTGAATATCGGCCTGACCGACAACCTGGTGACGGTGCCGCATATGCGCATCACCAACGCCCTGGCGCGCTTGAAAGAGCGTGGCCCGGATGTGCATATCCATATCCGCATGACCCCGCCAAGCGAGGTCGAACAAGGCGTACTCGACGGCCGTCTGCATATCGGCGTGGTGCCGCAGACCGTGGCGTTGTCCGGGCTGGACTACCAGGCGCTGTACGACGAGCGCTCGTTGCTCTACTGCGCGGTCGGCCATCCGCTGTTCTATGTCGATGATCAGCAGCTGGAAGATGAGCGGCTGAACGCTCAGGAAGCCATCGCGCCGACCTTCCGCCTGCCGCCCGAGGTGCAGAGCCACTATCAGGCGCTCAACTGCACAGCTAGCGCCTCGGACCGTGAAGGCATGGCCTTTCTCATCCTCACCGGACGCTATATCGGCTACCTGCCTGACCACTACGCCCAGGCCTGGGTGCAGCAAGGCCGCCTGCGCGTGCTGAAACCGGCCAGCCGCTTCTACGACATCAGCCTAGCCTCGGTCACCCGCAAAGGCCGCCGCCCGCATCTGGTACTGGAAAGCTTTCTCGAAGCGCTGGCCGAGGCATAGCGACATACCAGGTAACAACTGCTCAGGCACCACGCTGCGGGTATCGGACTCACAGGTCTATGCTCGGTCGAAGCCACGCCTAGCGCGGCTTCGAACCTTTTGTATCTGTGCAGTGTTACCGCGGAGGAGCTTATGCCTAGCCGTCGTCACTTCATCCAGGGCAGCGCCAGCCTGCTCGCGCTCGCCGCCACGCCGTGGCTACCTTGCCTGGCTTACGCCGACCCCAGCCAACTGCTGAAACGCCCCATCCCGAGTAGCGGCGAGATGCTGCCGGTGATCGGCCTGGGTACCTCGCGCACCTTCGATGTCAGCCTCAACAATGACAGCCTGAAACCGCTGGACTCGGTGATGCGCACCTTTATCAACGGCGGCGCCAGGCTGATCGACACTGCGCCCAGTTACGGCGCCTCCGAAGCGGTGACAGGCGAGCTGCTGAAACGCACCAAAACCCAGGGCAAGGCCTTTCTCGCCACCAAGATTTCCGCCACCGGCCGCGAGCGCGGCATGGCGCAGATCGAGGCCAGCCTGCAGGCGCTGCAAACCGACAAACTCGACCTGGTGCAGGTGCATAACCTGCAGGACACCCGCACCCAGCTGGCCTTGCTGCGCGAGCTGAAAGCCGAGGGCAAGGTGCGCTATATCGGCATCACCCATTACATCGAGTCAGCGCACGACGACCTGCTGGAGGTGCTGGAGAAAGAATCGGTGGATTTCGTCCAGCTCAACTACTCGGTGGGCGAACGCAATGCCGAGAAACGCCTGCTGCCCTACTGCGCCGACCATGGCATCGCCACGCTGATCAACCGGCCATTCCAGCGCGCGCAGCTGCTCAGTCGGGTCAAGGGCAAATCGCTGCCCAGCTGGGCGATGGAAACCGACGCCACGTCCTGGGCGCAGCTGCTGCTCAAATTTATCCTCGCCAACCCGGCGGTGACGGTGGTAATCCCGGCCACCTCCAACCCGCGTTATATGGCCGACAACCTCAAGGCCGGCATCGGCCGCCTGCCGGATGCGGCGCTGCGCGAGAAGATCGTCCAGGCGTTTAGCTGAGATGCACGCGGCTGCCCGCGACGTGGAAGCTAAGCGATGAGCCCAGCGCAACGCCTGGCCCAGGCGATCAACGCGCGGCCGGCCGAGCTGCTGGCGGTGCTGTGCGGGTTTGGCCTGTTCTTCTGCCTGTTCAGCGGCTATTTCATGCTGCGGCCGATTCGCGAGGCCATGGGCATTCGCGGCGGCGTGGAAAGCCTGCAGTGGCTGTTTACCGCGACCTTTCTGCTGATGCTCGCCGCCGTGCCGCTGTTTGCCTGGCTTAACTCGACGGTGGCGCGGGCGCGCTATATCGATTGGGTGTACGGCTTCTTTATCCTCAACCTGCTGGCCTTCGCCGCGCTGTTTCAACGCAGCGGCGACGACATCTGGGTGGCGCGGGTGTTTTACGTGTGGATCTCGGTCTACAACCTGTTCGTCGTCTCGGTGGCCTGGAGCCTGATGGCCGATGTGTTCGACAGCGCCCAGGCCAAGCGCCTGTTTGCCTTTATCGCCGCTGGTGCCAGCTGCGGCGGCTTGGCCGGGCCGGCGCTGGGCGCACTGCTGATTGAGCGCCTCGGGCAGAGCGGGCTGATCCTGCTGGCGGCAGTGCTGCTGGGCATGGCGATTCTGGCCAAGCAACAGCTGATGGCATGGCGCGCGATTGCCGGTGCCGGTCGGCCGGGCGCACCACCCAGCGAAAGCCCGCGCCAGCCAGTGCTGGGCAACCCGTTCAGCGGCCTGACTCGCGTGCTCGCCTCGCCCTATCTGTTGGGCATCAGCGCCTTCGTGATCCTGCTGGCCACTGCCAGTACCTTTCTCTACTTCGAGCAGGCGCGCCTGGTGGCGGAGACCTTCACCGAGCGTAACGAGCAGATTCGCGTATTCGGCCTGATCGATTTCAGCGTGCAGGCGCTGTCCTTACTCGCGCAGCTGTTTATCACCGGGCGCATCGCCCAGCGCTTCGGCATCCGCGCCCTGCTTGCCGGGGTGCCGCTGCTGGTCTGCCTGGGTTTTATCGGCCTGGCCCTGGCGCCGACCTTCGCCATGCTCGCAGCCTTGATGATTGTGCGCCGGGTTGGTGAGTACGCCTTCGTGCGCCCCGGCCGAGAAATGCTCTTCGCCCCGCTGGACGCCGAGAGTAAATACAAGGCCAAGAACTTTATCGACACCGTGGTCTACCGCGCCGGCGACGCCGTCAGCGCCTGGGCCAAAGCCCTGCTCGACATGCTCGCCAACGGTGTATTGATCGCCGCCATAGCAGGCGCCCTCTGCGCAGCCGCCTGGGGCGCGCTGGGCTGGTATTTGGGTGGGCGCAGGGAGCAGAGCGGCCGGCCCGGCGGCGAACGCATCGAGCCGTAGCCCGCAAGCCCCAAAAGCGCCGCAGCACGCCACTTACATGCACAACGCTGGTGCAAAAGCAGGGTTGCAGCGTATCTACGTCGGTTTTTCTGCCCCTTGCGCTTGTCACCCAAGCGGCGCTGGGTTATCAGTGCATTCGTCCGAAAACCTGACCACTGCGGAACCGCCCATGACTGTTGAAGTACTTGCGCACCGAGCCGATCCGAACAACAAACCTGCCGGCCGGATTCGGCAGAAAAACGAAGAAGCGATCATCAAGGCCGCCGAGGAAGAGTTCGCCCGCCACGGTTTCAAAGGCACCAGCATGAACACCATCGCGCAGAACGTTGGCCTGCCGAAGGCCAACCTGCATTACTACTTCAGCAACAAGCTGGGGCTGTATCAGGCGGTGCTGGTGAACATCCTCGAACTGTGGGACAGCACCTTCAACAACCTGACCGTGGACGACGACCCAGCCACCGCGCTGGCCGGCTATATCCGCGCCAAGATGGAGTTCTCCCGTCGCCACCCAAAAGCCTCGCGCATCTATGCGATGGAAGTGATCAGCGGCGGCGAAACCCTCTCGCAGATGCTCAATCAGGATTACCAGGCTTGGTTCCGCGGCCGCGCAGCGGTGTTCGCCGCATGGAGCGCTGCCGGCAAGATGGACCCGGTGGACCCGGTGCACCTGATCTTCCTGCTGTGGGGCAGCACCCAGCACTACGCCGACTTTTCCTCACAGATCTGCCGCGTCACCGGCACCTCGCGCCTGACCAAGCAGGACTATGAAGTGGCCGGCGATAACCTGATTCGCATTATCCTCAAAGGCTGCGGCTTGACCCCGCCCGTCAAAGACGTCTGATGCCCTTCACCCTGCTCGGCCCTTGCGAGTACCGCGAGGAGATTCGCAAAAGCCGCTTTATCGCCCTCACCGCGCCGGTTACCAGCGCGACCGAGGCGCAGGCGTTTATCGCGGCGCATAGCGACGCCAGCGCCAGCCATAACTGCTGGGCCTGGAAGGTTGGCCAGCAGTACCGTTTCAGCGACGACGGCGAACCCGGTGGCACGGCGGGTCGGCCGATACTCGCAGCGATCGAAGCCCAGGAGATGGATCAGGT
This sequence comes from Pseudomonas sp., assembly GCF_030690725.1. Classification (GTDB taxonomy): domain Bacteria; phylum Pseudomonadota; class Gammaproteobacteria; order Pseudomonadales; family Pseudomonadaceae; genus Aquipseudomonas. The sequence continues at coordinate 5,915 of NZ_JAUYGD010000044.1, forward strand.
GGTGGTGCTGGTGATCCGCTGGTACGGCGGCATCCAGCTCGGCACCGGCGGCCTCGCCCGCGCCTACGGTGGCAGCGCCAACAAATGCCTGCAAGCCGCCCCACGCCGCGAACTGGTTATCCGCGAGCCGTACCGCTGCCATTGCCTGTTCGCCGAGCTACCGCTGCTCAAGGCGCGCCTGGCGGAACTCGACTGCCTGCTGGAGCGCGAAGACTACGACACCACAGGTGCCGAACTGCAGCTAGCCATCCCCGCACCACGGGTCGCCGAGCTGCAGCGGTTGCTGGCGGATATCAGCCGTGGGCGGATTGAGTTGCTGCCACAGTAGACTCACTGCACTACGCTTCCTCATTGTGGCTGTGAGCCTGCTGCCTATTTCACGAATTATCGCGGGCAAGCCCGCTCCTACAGGGGGAGCGGCATGACCGTGATGGCGAGGTGCTGCACGCTTTTGTAGGAGCGGGCTTGCCCGCGATCAATATCCAATACACCACAAGAGGCAATGGAATGCCTGCAAAACCCCATGGCCATAGCCTACGGCGTGGCCGCCATTCAGAACCAGAACGCATTTACCTGCTAACCAGCACCCTGCTGCAACGCCGTCCGCTATTCAGCGATTTCAAACTGGCCCGCTTGCTGATCACTGAGTTGCGCGTAGCCCACGAGCAACAACAGGTTGCGTCTCTGGCCTGGGTAGTAATGCCCGATCACCTGCATTGGCTTGTACAACTGCAGTCAGGCTCTCTGGATGAACTGATGCGCCGTATCAAAAGCAAAAGCGCACGGCAGATCAATCAGCACCTCGGCACACAGGGCCAAATTTGGCAGCCGGGTTACCACGACCGGGCACTGCGCCAAGATGAAGACCTGCAAGCGGCGGCTCGTTACATCGTCGCCAATCCATTACGCGACGGCCTGGTAAAGCGTATTGGCGATTACCCGTTATGGGATGCGGTGTGGCTGTGAGTGTGCGCCGCTCTCAGGATTTATCGCGGGCAAGCCCGCTCCTACAGGGGATATCGGCGTGACCGGGATGGCAGGGCGATGCACACTTTTGTAGAAGCGGGGGGGACGCCTAGTTATTGCCCGCGATGCGCCAAAAACGTACCAAGCCGCAAGACTGCGCACCAAGCTGGAGCCTCCAGCAGGCATGGGCTTACAGCAACGCATTAGCCAGCACGGCACAGCGGCTTTTCTGACTCACTGGCCAGCTTTTTGCTTTAGCCAGGCCAGTTGTCATTCCTGAGCCACTGCCCATGTCCAGTTCCCCCTCTGTTCCACGCTTGCAGCTGAGCGGTATCAGCAAGCGCTACCCCGGCTGCCTGGCCAACGACCGTATCGACCTGAGCATCGCCCCTGGGGAAATCCATGCGTTGCTGGGTGAGAACGGTGCCGGCAAGAGCACCCTGATGAAGATCATCTACGGCGTTACCCAGCCCGACAGCGGTGAAATCCGCTGGCACGGCGAAGCCTTGAATATGCGCGATCCGGCCATGGCCCGCAGCCTCGGTGTGGGCATGGTGTTTCAGCACTTCTCGCTGTTCGAAACCCTGACGGTCGCGGAGAACATCGCCCTGGCCATGGGCGCAGCGGCCGGCACGCCGAAACAGCTGGAGCCGAAGATCCGTGAGGTCTCGCAGCGTTACGGCATGGCCCTGGAACCGGGCCGCCTGGTGCACAGCCTGTCCATCGGTGAACGGCAGCGGGTGGAGATCGTGCGTTGCCTGATGCAGGACATCAAACTGCTGATCCTCGATGAGCCGACCTCGGTACTCACCCCACAGGAGGCCGACGAGCTATTTGTCACCCTGCGCCGCCTGGCCGCCGAGGGCTGCAGCATTCTGTTTATCAGCCACAAACTCGGCGAAGTGCGCGCCTTGTGCCAGAGCGCCACAGTGCTGCGAGGCGGCAAGGTGTCGGGCCATTGCGTGCCGTCCGAGTGCAGCGATCTGCAGCTGGCGCGGCTGATGGTTGGCGATGCCGAAGGCCTGGAAAGCAGTTACCCGAAAGCCAGCGGCGGCCTGCCGCGCCTGCGTGTGGATGACCTCAGCTGGCACAACGCCGACCCGTTCGGCAGCTCCCTGAGCAACCTGCGCCTGGAGGTGCGCAGCGGCGAGATCGTCGGCATCGCCGGAGTCGCCGGTAATGGTCAGGACGAGCTGCTGGCCCTGCTTAGCGGCGAAACGCGGTTGCCACGCAGCGAGCGCGAACGCATCAGCCTGGACACTCAGCCGATTGCCGATCTGTACCCGGATGCGCGGCGCAAGCTGGGCCTGGCCTTTGTCCCGGCCGAGCGCCTGGGCCACGGCGCGGTGCCGGACATGAGCCTGGCCGACAACGCGCTACTTACCGCCTTCCAGCAGGGTTTGCTAAGCAAAGGCCTGATTCAGCGCGGCAAGGTGCGCGCCCTGGCCGATGAGATTATCAAGCGTTTTGCGGTGAAAACGCCGGATGCCGATGCGCCCGCGCGCAGCCTGTCCGGCGGCAATCTGCAGAAATTTATCCTCGGCCGCGAAATCCTGCAGAACCCCAAATTGCTGGTCGCAGCGCACCCGACCTGGGGCGTGGATGTGGGCGCGGCGGCGGCGATCCATCGCGCGCTGATTACCCTGCGCGATGCCGGCGCGGCGATCCTGGTGATTTCCGAAGACCTCGACGAGCTGTTCCAGATCAGCGACCGCATCGGCGCGCTGTGCAGCGGCAAGCTCTCGCCCCTGGCCGCCACGGCAGACACCGAAGCCGTTGATGTCGGCCGCTGGATGGCCGGCGAGTTCGCAGCGCTGCCCACTATCACAAGCACGCCCGCAGCCACTGCTGCCGGCCTGAGCTGACGGAGTTTTCCATGCTGTTATCCCTCGAACCGCGCGGCCAGCAATCGCGCGCCATGCTCTGGTTGTCGCCACTGCTCGCCGCTGTACTGACCCTGTGCAGCGGCGCGCTGCTGTTCGCCCTACTCGGTCATGACCCGCTGCAAACCCTGCACACCCTGCTGATCGCGCCGCTGGCCGACTGGTATGGCGTCTCCGAACTGCTGGTCAAGGCGCTGCCGATTCTGCTCTGCGCCCTCGGCCTGGCCGTGGCCTACCAGGCGCGCATCTGGAACATCGGCGCGGAAGGTCAGCTGCTGCTCGGCGCGTTAGCCGGCAGCGCCATGGCGATCCAGATTATCGACTGGGACAGCCGCTGGGCACTGGTCTGGGTGGTACTCGCCGGCGTGGCAGCGGGTGCAGCCTGGGGCGGCCTGACCGCCTGGTTGCGCACGCAGTTCAATGCCAACGAAATCCTCACCAGCATCATGCTCAACTACATCGCGCTGAACCTGCTGCTGTTCTTCGTACACGGCCCGTTGAAGGACCCGGCCGGCTTCAACTTCCCCGAGTCGGCGATGTTCGGCGATGCCAGCCGCCTGCCGCTGGTGAGTGAGGACGGTCGCCTGCATGCCGGCCTGTATTTCGCCCTGCTGGCCCTGGTGGCGGTGTGGGTGCTGCTGCACAAGAGCTTTCTCGGTTTTCAGATCAAGGTGCTCGGCCTCGACCGCCGCGCCGCCGGTTTTGTCGGCTTTCGCGAGAAGCGTCTGGTGTGGTTTGCCCTGCTGGTCAGCGGCGGCCTGGCCGGGCTGGCGGGTGTCGGTGAAGTGGCCGGGCCGATTGGTCAGCTGGTGCCGCAGGTATCCCCCGGTTACGGCTATGCGGCGATCACCGTGGCCTTTCTCGGCCGCCTGAATCCGCTCGGCATTCTGTTCGCCAGCCTGCTGATGGCCCTGCTGTACCTGGGCGGCGAGAACGCGCAGATGACCATGAACCTGCCCCAGGCGATCACCCAGCTATTCCAGGGAATGATGCTGTTCTTCCTACTCGCCTGTGACGTACTGATCCTTTATCGGCCACGGCTGAAGCTGAAGTGGGCGCAACGAAAAACTAAAGCCACCGCCGAGGCCCTGGCCTGACAAAGAACCTGTAGGAGCGAGCTTGCTCGCGATCCGCGGCGAGACCGATCGCGAGCAAGCTCGCTCCTACAAAAGCTATACACATAGGAATTCCCGATGGATCTCGACCTGTTAAGCAATATCTTCTACGCCATGGTGCGCACCGGTACGCCGCTGTTGCTGGTGGCCCTCGGTGAACTGATCTGCGAGAAGAGCGGCGTGCTCAACCTCGGCCAGGAAGGCATGATGCTGTTCGGCGCGGTGATCGGTTTTATCGTCGCCCTGAGCACCGGCAACCTGTGGCTCGGCGTGCTGCTGGCGATGAGCGCCGGCATGCTGCTGTCGATGCTGTTCGCCGCCGTGGCCCTGGGTTTTAACGCCAACCAGGTGGCCACCGGGCTGGCGCTGACCATCTTTGGCGTCGGCCTCTCCACCTTTGTCGGCGCGGCCTGGGTCGGCAAGCCGCTGGCCGGTTTTGAGCCCATCGCCATTCCGCTGCTTAGCGAGATTCCGCTGATCGGGCGCATGCTGTTTGCCCAGGACATTCTGGTTTACCTATCCTTCGCCCTGTTCGGTTTCGTGGCCTGGGTGCTGCTGAAAAGCCGCATCGGTTTGATCATCCAGGCGGTCGGTGAAAACCCCGACGCCGCCAGCGCCATGGGCCTGCCGGTGCTGCGCGTACGCACCCTGGCAGTGCTGTTTGGTGGCGCCATGGCCGGCTTGGCGGGCGGTTACCTGTCGCTGGCCTATACGCCGATGTGGGCGGAAAATATGACCGCTGGGCGCGGCTGGATCGCCCTGGCGCTGGTGGTATTTGCCAGCTGGCGGGTATTGCGCGTGTTGCTCGGCGCCTACCTGTTCGGCCTGGCCAGCATCATCCATCTGGTGGCACAGGGCATCGGCCTGTCGATCCCTTCCAACCTGCTGGCGATGCTGCCCTATGTGGCGACCATCCTGGTACTGGTGCTTCTGTCACGCGATGCAATCAAGACTCGCCTGTTTGCTCCGGTATCCCTGGGCAAGCCTTGGCAGCCGGGGCACTAAGCCCTTACACGCACCAGCAGGCAGCATGCTCTGCCGCTTACGCACCAGCAAAGCACCCGCACAGAACCCCGCCACGGCGGGGTTCTGCGTTTTAGCGCGGCGCGCAGCGCTAATTGTCCAGTTGGTCAGCTTTTTGCAATCGAACTGGCAGCTGTTTAACAACAACGTACCCACACACATCGGAGTTCCACCGACCATGTTCGAGAAGAGCAAAAAACCTCTGCTGCGCACCCTCGTTGCCGCCCTTGGCTTTAGCGCCACATTGGGCGCTTCCGCCGCCGATCCGTTGAAGGTCGGCTTTGTCTATATCGGCCCGATTGGCGACCATGGCTGGACCTACCAGCATGAGCAGGGCCGCCAGGCGGTGATCAAGCAGCTGGGCGACAAGGTTGAAACCAGCTACGTGGAGAACGTGCCAGAAGGTGCGGACGCCGAGCGGGTGATTCGCAACATGGCCAAGGGTGGTTATGACCTGATCTTCACCACCTCCTTCGGCTACATGAACCCGACGCTGAAAGTGGCCAAGCAGTTCCCCAAGCTGACCTTCGAGCACGCCACCGGCTACAAGCAGGACAAGAACCTCGGCACCTACCTGTCGCGCTCCTATGAAGGTCGTTATGTCGGTGGTTTCCTCGCGGCGAAGATGACCAAGACCAAGAAGATCGGCTACGTCGCCTCCTTCCCGATCCCGGAAGTGATCCGCGATATCAACGCCATCCAGCTGGCGCTGGACAAGTACAACCCCGGCACCGAGATCAAGGTGGTGTGGGTCAACTCCTGGTTCGACCCGGGCAAGGAATCCGATGCGGCCAACGCGCTGATCGACCAGGGCGTCGACGTGGTGTTCCAGCACACCGACAGCCCAGCGCCGATCCAGACCGCTGAGCGTCGCGGCGTGCATGCAGTGGGCTACGCTTCGGATATGGCGCACTTCGGTCCAAAGGCCGTGCTCACCTCGATCGTCAACGACTGGGGCCCGCACTACGTCAAATCCACCCAGGCGGTGATCGACGGCAACTGGGCGCCGCAGGATTTCTGGGGCGGTCTGGCTGAAGACACCATCAAGCTGCCGATCAGCGACCTGGTGCCAGCGGATGTGAAAACCGAAGCCGAGCAGATCATCGCCGATATCAAAAGCGGTGCATTCCATCCATTCACCGGGCCGATCAAGGACCAGAGCGGCGTCGAGAAGATCCCGGCCGGCGTCGCCGCGACCAACGCCGAACTGGCCTCGATGAACTACTACGTGGAAAACGTAAAGGCTGAACTGCCGAAGTAAGCCCCTCTCACACACATCAAACCGATGCCGTCCCTGCCTCACCGGCAGAACCGCATCAGAAGGACGATGCCTTAACCGGCATCGTCCTTTTTCGCTGCTCCCGGAGCCTGTCGGGCTCAACCGTTCGTCGCGAGGGAAAGCCCGGTTTGAGACAGTTTTGCGGCTTTACCGAGGCGAATAGCGCGCTATTTAACGAGGGAAAGCTGCAAAAGTGGCCAAATCCGGATTTTTCGCAGCAGAACAGTGTTGAGTTCGACAGGCTCCTTAGTACGAGAAGACTCGCAGCACCGCCCCACCCGGAGCCTCTATGAACACCCTACCGATCATCGACATTGCCCCACTCTACAGTGACGACCAAACCGCCTGGCCCGCCGTGGCCGAGCAGATCGACCGCGCCTGCCGCGACTGGGGCTTTTTCTATATCACCGGCCACCCGATCAGCCCGGCGCGTATCGCCGAATTGCTGAGCGCCGCCAAGACCTTCTTCGCCCTGCCGGCTGCAGAAAAGCTCAAGATCGACATCACCCAGACCGCCCATCACCGTGGCTACGGCGCGATTGCCACCGAGCAGCTGGACCCGAGCAAACCGAGCGATCTCAAGGAAACCTTCGATATGGGTTTCCATATGGACCTGAATCATCCTGAGGTGCTGGCCGGCAAACCGCTGCGCGGGGCCAACCGCCATCCTGACCTGCCCGGTTGGACGACGCTGATGGAGCAGCACTACGCAGATATGCAGGCGTTGGCGCAAACCCTGCTGCGCGCTATGACCCTGGCCCTAGATATCGACTGCGACTTTTTCGACACGCGCTTTCATGAGCCGATCAGCGTGCTGCGCATGATCCACTACCCGCCGCGCCACACCGCCAGCAGCGCCGAACAGCAAGGCGCCGGGGCGCACACCGATTACGGCTGCATCACCCTGCTCTATCAGGACGACGCCGGCGGCCTGCAGGTGCGCCACCGCGATGGCCAGTGGATCGACGCGCCGCCGCTTGCCGGCAGTTTTGTGGTGAACATCGGCGACATGCTCGCGCGCTGGAGCAACGACCGTTACACCTCGACTCCGCACCGGGTCATCAGCCCGCTGGGAGTGGATCGCTACTCCATGCCGTTCTTCGCCGAACCGCACCCGGACACCGAGATCAGCTGCCTGCCCAACTGCTCGAACGCCGCCAATCCGCCGAAATATCCATCCGTCACCAGCGCCGACTACCTGCTATCGCGCTTTGCTGATACCTATGCGTATCGGCGTGAAGAACAGGCCGGCTGAGACGTGGGAGGGGCTTTAGCCGCGACAGCTTTGGCTTTGGCGATGTCGCGGCTAAAGCCCCTCCCACAAGTAGCGCATCGCCCTACCGATTCGGCGAAATCCTGTCCTTACGGTTAAACTTTGTCGCGACCACGCCTGATAACGAGATCTGACCATGTACGACTGGCTCAATGCCCTGCCCAAGGCCGAACTGCACCTGCACCTGGAAGGCTCGCTGGAGCCCGAGCTGCTGTTTGCCCTGGCCGAGCGCAATAAGATCGCCCTGCCCTGGAACAACGTCGAAGCGCTGCGCAGTGCGTATGCCTTCAACAATCTGCAGGAGTTTCTCGACCTGTATTACGCCGGTGCCGATGTGTTGCGCACCGAGCAGGACTTCTACGACCTGACCTGGGCCTATCTGCTCAAGTGCAAGGCGCAGAACGTCATCCACACCGAACCGTTCTTCGACCCGCAAACCCACACCGACCGCGGTATTCCCTTTGAAGTGGTGCTGCGCGGCATCAAGCAGGCACTGGTCGACGGCGAGAAACAGCTGGGTATCAGCCACGGTTTGATCCTGAGCTTTCTGCGGCATTTGTCCGAAGAAGAAGCGTTCAAAACCCTTGAACAAGCCATGCCGTTCCGCGATGCGTTTATCGCCGTCGGCCTGGACAGCTCGGAGATGGGGCACCCGCCGCGCAAGTTCCAGCGGGTGTTCGATAAGGCGCGCAGCGAAGGTCTGCTGACCGTCGCCCACGCCGGTGAAGAAGGCCCGCCCGAATACATCTGGGAAGCGCTGGACCTGTTGAAGATCGAGCGTATCGACCACGGCGTGCGCGCCATCGAAGACGAGCGGCTGATGCAGCGGATCATCGACGAGCAGATCCCGCTGACCGTCTGCCCGCTGTCGAATACCAAGCTCTGCGTGTTCGACGACATGCGCCAGCACAACATCCTGCAGATGCTCGAACGCGGGGTGAAGGTGACGGTGAACTCGGACGACCCGGCCTACTTCGGCGGCTACGTCACCGAGAACTTCGCGGCTCTGTACGACAGCCTGGGCATGACTCAGGAGCAGGCCAAGCGCCTGGCGCAGAACAGCCTGGATGCGCGCCTAGTCTGAGCCGCGACAGATATAAACCTCAGTGATCCAGCTTGCGCCGCTTGCCGGTGACCATCGACAGCGGCAGGTTTTCCTTCAGGCGGTAGCTTTCAAACAGCGCCGCCGCGATATGCAGGCCCACCAGGGCCATCAGTGCGTTGGCGCAAAACTCATGAATCTCCTCGGGTAAATCAGCGCCCCAGAAGTAGTCGACTTCCTCCATCAGAAAGCCGGTCACACCCAGGCCGAGCATCAGCAGCATCATGCCGACCATCACCAAGCCACCCAGCGGGGAATGCCCCATGCGGTGATAATCACGCCCGCTGAGCAATGCCCGCAGGTGTTTGGCCAGGCGCGCCCGGGTCGGCCAGAAGTCCGCCCAGCGCGCTGCCGGTGTACCGATAAAGCCCCACACCAGGCGAATCGCCAACCAGGCCACGGCGTAGTAACCGAACCAGCGGTGCCAGTTCTCGCCCTCTTCGGTGAAGAAGTAATTGGCCAGGAAAGCGCTCGCCAGAGACCAATGGAACAACCTGACCAGCGGGTCCCAGAGGCGTGTGGTGGCGTTCATCAGCCTTCAACGCCGCCTTTGATGACCTTGCCGCTGACCGGATCGAAGTAGATTTCGACCTTCTGGCCATCTTTATTGAACCCGTAGATTTCGTAGCAGTTGCCGCCAGTCACTTTGAACTTCTTGATCTCGTAGCCCTGGGCTTCGAGGTCGGCCTGGAACTTGTTCTGGTCCTGCCACTGCGCCTTGTCGGCGGTGGTGCATTGGGTGGCGGCGAAGGTCAGCGGGCTGGCCAGAGCCAGAGACAGCAGAAGCAGTTTGCGCATGGTGAAGTCCTCGTGATGCAGGGGAAGTTGTGTGTCTGCGGGGACTACTCTCGCGCGGCAAGCTTAAGGCTGTATTAGGAAACGCAAAGGGCCCATCAAATGATGAGCCCTTTGCCAACACGCCAGATCTATCAGGATCAGAAGTCGTAATCGACCTTGGCCCACAACGTCCGGCCTGGCTCGTCGATCCGGGTATCGGCAGGGAAGCCGAAACCGGCATCACCGCCCAGGTTGAGGTGCTCGGCGTATTGCTTGTCGAGCAGGTTATCCACGCCGGCGCTGAGTTTGACCTGCTTGGTCACACGGTAAGCACCGTTGAGCGAGAGCACGCCAAAGCCGGCGCTGTCGCTGAAGTCCTGCCCCACCACGTTGCCGCGTCCATCCGCAATGCGGCCCTGGCCATCGACCACCCGCCACAAACCGCCGACGCTCCAGTCGTCACGCTGATAGGTCAGGCCCAGGCGTGCTTCCAGAGGCGGCATCTGCGGCAGCGCTTCGCCATCGGAGCTGTTTTTGCCCCAGGCATAAGCCAGGGTGGCATCGGTCTTCCAGTTGGCACTCAAGTCATACGCCACCCCCAGCTCGCCGCCCATGATGCGCGCATCGATGTTGTCGGCCTGGGTGCTCATGCCGCGGTAGTCGAACAGGATGTAGTCACGCACCTGACCGACATAGGCCGAGGCCCAGGCCTGTAGGGCGTCGCCCTTGTATTGAATACCGACATCCAGCTGGGTGGTCTTCTCCGGCTGGATGCCGTCAAAGGCATTGTCCGCACCGGCAGGGCCGTTAAGCCCGGCGGAGAACAGCTCCCAGTAGTCGGGGAAGCGTTGCACATGGCCGATACCGGCATAGACAGTAGTCGGTGAGCCAGATAGATCATGCTCGTAACGCACAAAGCCGCTCGGCAGGGTGTCGGCGCGGGTTTCGTCCGCCGTCGGGTTGGGCGTCGGCATGCCCATCATGCTGCTGAAGCTCGGTCGCAAATCCTTGGCCGAGGCGCGATCCAAACGCGCACCGGAGATCAGTCGATCACGCTCGTCCAGACGCCAGGTGGACTCGGCGAACACGCCGTAGTTGTGCATCAGCGCGTCCTTGTCCCAGGGGAAGCGGTCAGTATCGACGTAGGGCATGCCCATCATGCCGCCGCTGGAAACGCGCTGGCGGTGCTCGCTGCGCTGGGCATCGACGCCGGTGATCAGTTCGACATCCTCCCACGCCCAGGTGGCAGCCAGACGTGCACCCAGGGTGCGGCGGTCAACCTGGGCGGCCATCGGGCCGCTCATCATGCTGGTCGGATCGGGCATGCGCAGGCGGAAGTTGTCCATGATGTGGTCGGCGTAGTTGTAGTAGACCTTGGCCTCGACCTTATCCAGCACGCCACCGAGGTTGCTGCGTTCCACGCGCAGGCCAAGGCTTTCGCGCTGGAACTGGGTGCCGTCCATGCTGCGGCCGCCGTAGCGCGCCTCGCCATCACCTTTGCCGGCGGTGAGTTCGATCAGGGTGTCGGCATCCGGCGTCCAGCCCAGGGCCACGTCGCCGTTCCATTTGTCCCAGCGCGAGGGGATGGTGTCGCCGTTTCCGTTCTCGTAATCGTCCGAATGCGAGCGGTTGCCGGTCACCCGCAGGTAGCCCTGCTCGCCGCCCACAGCGCCATCCAGGGTCTGGTCGAAACGGCCGTTGGAGCCCGCCAGCACGCTGGCATGCAGCCGCGCACCCAGCTCACCGAAACGCTCCGGCTCACGGTCGAAACGCACCACACCGGCCGAGGCACCTGGGCCCCAAATCACCGTTTGCGGGCCCTTGGTCACGGTCAGCAGGTCAAAGGTTTCCGGCGAGATGTACGAGCTGGGTGCATCCATCCGCCCTGGGCAGGCACCGAGCATCTGCCCGCCGTCGGTGAGCAGCAACAGCCGTGAACCGAACATGCCGCGCAGCACGGGATCACTGTTGCTGCCGCCGCTGCGAATCGCGGAGAAACCGGGAATGGTCTTCAGGTAATCGGCGGCGTCACTGGCCGGCACCGGCTGGCGCGGGTCCTTGGGGTCGGCCACCACAGTCAGTGGCGAGCTTTGCTGCACGGCGGTGACCACCGTTGGCGGCAATTGCAGCGCGTGGTGTTCCGGGTCGTGTTCGGTGGTTTGCGCGGCATGCGCCTGAGTGGCCAACAGCAGGCCGACGCACAGTGGCGCCAGACGAAAGGGGGCAGCGCTGATCAAAAGCGAACGAGTAGACATGACTATTCCAGAATCGAGACAAAACCAGGGAATGGCCAGCACCGCATACGCGGCACCAGCAACAGGGCAATGGCGATCAGGAATAGGCAGGCGGTGCGCGGCTGCGCGAACCGGGGAAAATAGCTGAGCGGGCAACGCCGCTGCGTACCGGCGCACTATGCCGATCCGCAGGCGCAACGGCCGTCAGGGCTAGCGTTGGACTGGCACAACCGGTGGCCGGGCTGTTGAGCAACAGGGTGCAATAGCCGCACTTGGCCCACAACGCGTCGTGATCCAGCGGGTTGTCATGGCTACCGACATGCTCCCCGCAGGCCAGTTCCGTCAGCCAGGCCGGTTCAGCCGGTGCAGTGAGCTGCGACAGCAACGGCCCGACACTGAGCAACAGCATGGCCAACAGGGCCAGCCAGCTTGCGCGGTAATGGGCAGTAAAGGAGCGATTGCGGGGCATCACGACAACTCAAGAATCCTGCGCCGAGTATGACTAACGGCCTAAGCAGGACGGCTGATGCAAATCAATGACGGTGAACATCACCGAACAACAGCAACCCCGCTACAACGCAGCGGGGCTGGGTGCGCAGATTAGTGCGCGTGGCCTTCGCCATGAGTTTTCTCACCGGCAGGGGCGTCCTTGTGTACGGCGATTTCCACTTCGACCGCACCGGCTTTTTCGAAGGTCAGGGTCAGCGGGAAGCGCTCACCGTCCTTGGCCTGCTGCTTCAGGTTGAACAGCATGACGTGGTAACCCATCGGCTCGAATTTCACTTCGCCACCGGCAGGAATAGCCACATTCTGCACCTGCTGCATCTTCATCAGGCCATCGGCGTGAATATGCTCATGCAGCTCGGCCTTGCCGGCCACCGGGGTGCTGGCGCTGAGCAGGCGATCCGCTTCAGTGCCCTTGTTGTGCACCACGAAATAAGCGGCCGCCGTCGGCGCTACGGCCGGCATTTCCCGCGACCAGGGGTGTGCGATATGCAGCTCGCCAGCGTTGTATTCGTGGGCACTGGCGAACAGGCTCGGGCTCAGTAGAGCGGCAATCAGCAGGGTCTTTTTCAGCAGCATGGTGTTCCTCCATAAGTGGACTGACTGTCCATAACACGTGTTGTAACGCGAAGCATTGGCGCGGGCCAGGCCCGCGCCGGTTAATCCATTCAGCCGTTGGCCAGCCGCTGCCCGGCAAGGCGCGACAGCAACAGCCAATCCAGCGCCCAGATCAGCAACAGGGATGCGCCCACCAGCGGGAAAGCCGCGCCCAGCAGGCCCATGATCACTATCGCGGTTTTCCAACGTGGCAGGTCGTGGCGCAGTGGCGGTACGCCGAGCTTGCCGCTCCGTCGGCGTTGCCACCACATGATCAGGCCGCTGATCGCGCTGAGCAGCACCAGCAGGCAAACCGCGAACATCAGCAGCTGGTTGGCCAGGCCGAACAGCTTGCCTTCATGCAGCATCACCCCGGTTTCCACGGTTTTTGCCACCATGCCGTAATCCTTCCAACGCACATCGGCGAGCACCGCACCGCTGTACTGATCGATATGCAGGGTCGCGTCATTACGCGGGTCAGCGGCAAACAGGGCGATGCTGTACACCCCGGTTTCACCTTTCGGCAGGGTGATGCTGTAACCCGGCTGCACGCCGCGTTCGGCAGCGGTGTCGACCACGTACTGCAGCAGGTTGGCCGGGGCGGCAGGCGTCTCGGCAGTGGCATGGCCGTTATGCGCGGCGTGTGGATCGGAGGCCGGCAGTGGTGTGGTTTCCACCGCCCAGGCCACGGTCTGCTGGCTGCTGGTGTTGAGGCTGCCGGTGAGCTTGCCGGACTGCGGTACGTCGTCCCACATCGCCGCCGGGAAGTGGTTCCAGGCGCCGGCAAACTGGGCGCCCCAGAAGCCGGTCCAGGTCATGCCGGTGAGCAGCATAAACAGCAACAGCAGCGAGCCCCAAAAGCCAGTCACCGCGTGCAGGTCACGCCATAGCAAACGCCCACGGGCACTCAACCTTGGCCACAGCACACCGGCACCGGAACGCCCGCGCGGCCACCACAGGTACAAACCGGAGACCACCAACACGATGCCCCAACCGGCGGCCAGTTCGATCAGTCGATCGCCCAGGGTGCCGACCATCAGGTCGCCATGCAGCTGGCGGGCGATGGCCTGCAGATTGAGATGCGCATCCTGGCTGCCGAGAATCCTGGCGCTGTAGGGGTCAACAAACACATTCAGGCTCTGGCCATCAGCCTCCAGCACAAACTGCGCACTGCGCTCGGCGTTTACCGGCGGCAGGTACTGGCTGATGCTCGCCTGCGGATACGCCTGGCGCACCAACGCCAACTGCTGATCCGCCGAGATCGCCTGCTCGGCAGGCGTGACCTGCAGCAGCTCGGCATACATCAGTTGGTCAAGTTGCGGCTTGAACAGGTAGATGATGCCGGTGACCGAGAGCAGGATCAGAAACGGAATCACAAACAGCCCGGCATAGAAATGCCAGCGCCAGGCCAGGTTGTAGAACGAGATGTTCGACGTTGTTGGCTTCTGCATAGTCAGCTCCAGGTATGGCCAAAAAGAGTGATGGATCGGCAGCGGCTCATCGACGCTGACCCCGGCGTAACAGGCTCAGGCCCACCAGCGCCAACAGCACATGCGCCAACGCGACGAGGCCCAGCAGCAGGTGCTTGTAGCCATTGCCAAGGCCTGCGAGAAATTCCCACTTGTGCAGGTAGGCGAAGGTCCAGCCTTCCGCACGGTCGGCATCCTGCACGCGGCTGGCCAGAGCACCGTCCAGCGGGTCGATAAACAGCGCGGTGTTGTGCGCATCGGCATAGCTGGCTTTGAATACCGGCAGACGCTTGAAGACGAAGCCGTACTCATGATCGAAGCTGTGCTGCAGCGTAAGCGTCTGCGCCTCACCCAGCCCTAGGGTCTTGGCGTAATAATCGAGGCGCTGCTGGGCATAACGGCGCGGCGTGTCATTGCCCAGCTCACGGCCCTGAGCATCGAGGTAGTGCAGGCTGGGCATGCTGGCGAACTGCTGCCCCTGGGCACGCCAGATCGGCTTGCCGTCGAGTTCAAGCAGGCTGAGCATGTACAGTTCTTCACCAGCCAGCAGCCAGTCGGCCGCCGGTGCCTTATCCAGCTCGGCCACGTTAAAGCTCGGCACAAAGGGCGCCGGCCAGGGCTGCGCACCCTGCTTGTGCAACAGGTGCCAGGCACCGCTGCTGGCAAAGCTCAGCGTCGCTAAGGCCAGCCCCAATCCCCACCAGCCGTGCAGCCGCCGGTTGAAAGTGCGGGCACGCCGGCGGGCAATAAATAGCGTGATACCGAACAGCGTCGCCGAGACAATCGACGCCAGCAGCACCAGCATCAGTACTGGCCGTAGCGGCCCCGCCGCATCCAGCCAGCGAAAGCTGTGCATCGTCTGGAAGAACGCGCTGAACCAAGCCTTGCGCTCATCCACCAGAGTGCCGAGGCGGTCATGGAACAGATCGACATACAGGCGCAACGAGTCATCGCGCTGGGTATCGACCCGCGCCACCGGCAGCAGGCGGTTGATAAAGGCATATTCGCTGGTAAAGCGCTCGATGCTGCCGGCATAGGCCAGCGGCTCGTCACGGCCCAGGTAATGCCGCGCAAGGCTTTCGGCATGAGGGCCGGCCAGCTCGACCGCCTGACCACTGCGTGCATGCCAATAACGCGGCTGCAGCTCGCCGGCCAGACGCGCCTGGTAATACGGCTCAGCGTCCAGTACCAGCAGGCGCAAGCCCTGCACTTGCGTAACACCCGCAGCGCCGAGCACCTGCGCAGGGCTGCGCAGGTTATCCAGCGGCAACACCTGCTGCGGTGTGGCCATAGTCTGCGGACGCGGCTGCAGGTAGCCCATCAGCGGGTGCAGCATGCCGCTGCCCGCCCAGCTGAAGATGCCCAGGCAGGCCAGCAGCGCCAGGCGCTTGTGCCACGGCATCAGCCGTAGCAGGCGCTGGCGCCAGGTCAGGCGCGGCAGCTCGTGCGCTTGCAGCGCCGCCGTCAAAGCTTCCACTCCAGGCCGACATACAGGCTGCGACCGTCACCGGGCATAAACAGCGCGGCATCCTGGCCACGGGCATTGGCGACTACGCCGGTGGTGGAGATATAGGTCTTGTCGGAGAGGTTGCGCCCTTCGACGAAGAAGCCCAGGCCTTCACGTGGACGATAACCGCCCTTCAAGCCCCAGATTGCATAGGCTTCGGCATACAGCGATTCGGCATGGTCGGCGGCGTAGTGCACCGGCACCCACTCCACCGTCGGGCCGGCATACCAGCCATTGCGCTGCCACAGCGCCTCACCCTTGAGGAACTGGCTCGGCACGCCGGCTATGCGGTTGTTGCCGTAGGCCGGGTCGTTGTCGAAGCGGAAGTCATTGAGCAGGTACTGACCGCGCAATACCACCTCGCCCAGCTGCCAGGCGCCACCGAACTCGATGCCCTGGTGCACGGTGCGGTCGGCGTTCGTGGTGACCACCTGCGTCGGGTTGAGCGGGTTGACATAGCCCAGCAACTCGTCACGAATCTCGCTGCGGTAAACCGCCAGGTCCAAGTCCAGATTGCCCTGGGTGAAGCGCATACCGGCCTCCAGGGTGGTGGCCTTCTGCGCCTCGTTCTCGGTGACGATGGCGCCCCCGGTCAGCTCGCTGAAGGTCGGCGGCTCATAGCTCTGGCTGAGGTTGGTAAACAGCTGCACGCCGTCGGCCAGGTCATGGCGCAGGCCGATACGACCGATGCGTGCGCTGTAGCTGCGGTTGAATGATGCATCCTGAAAACCAGTCGGCATGCCAACAAAGTTGAAGCTGCTTTTCAGCTTGTCATCGATATCGCGCTCGCTGTGCAGCCAGGTCAGGCCGCCGATCAGCGCCCAGTCCTCGGCCAGCGGCACTTCCAGCTCGGTAAAGGCATTCAGGCTGCGGGCCGTCTGCACCTGGCGGTCCACCAGGTTGCCGCGTTTACCGCGCACGTTGACGTAGTTTTCTGCCTGGTTACGGCCTTGCAGTGCTTCCACGCCACCGCTCCAGCGCCAGCCATCGCTGTTGTGCCACTTGTGGGTCAGGCGTACCCCGACATCTTCACTGTCGACTTCCAGCACCTGGAAAATCGGGTGCCACAGCGATTTCTCGCTGTAGAAGCTCGACAGCTCCAGGCTGTGCCCGCCGTCCAATTGCAGGGTGGTGATATTGCCGATGCGGTTGAGGGTGAAGTCGCGTTTGTTATCGCCGGTCACCGTGCTCAGTGCAGCCTGCTCAGGGTTACGCCGCAGCTGCGCCTTGGTCAGGCTGCCGGGGATTTCCGAATCGGTTTCCACGTGGCTGATATAGAAGCGGGTCGACAGTCGCTCGTTGATCCGCCCGCCGATATTGGCGAAGTAGCGCTGGTTCTCCTGGCGCGCGTGATCACGGAAACCGTCCTGGGAGTAATCGGAGAAGCTCAGGTAGGCATCCCAATCGCCAAAGTCTTCCGCCACCGCGCCGAAGATGCGCTGGTAATCAAAGCTGCCGGCCTCGGTGCGCAGCTGCACCTTGGGCGCAGTTTTGCCGGTGGGCGTGACAAAGTTGATCGCCCCGCCCAGGTTGGCGGCGCCGTAGCGCCAAGCGTTGGCGCCACGCATGACCTCGATATGGTCCAGGGCAATCGGCTCGATGCTCTGGAAGTCGCCACTGCCATCAGCCAGGTTCAGCGGCGCGCCGTCCTGCATCAGCAGAATGCCGCGCTGGTGGAAAGTGCGCTGCAAGCCAGAGCCACGGATCGACAGGCGCGATTCCTCGGCACCGGAACGCGACTGGATATACACGCCCGTGGCCTGGCCCAGGGCATCCTGCGGCGAACTGGCGCGGCCGGTCTTATAGGTTTCGCCATCGACCACGCTGGCACCACCGGGAATCCGCGCAAACTCGGCGCGCTTCTCGGCAATGCTCGGTGCAGTCGCATCCCCATGCTGCTGACCGATCACGGTGCTGTCTTCTAGTTTGAGATGCTCGGCATAGGCGGAACTGGCCAGGCTGATGCTGACGGCCAGCAGGCTGAATACGGATATCTGACGCATGAACTTCCCCAACTTCGGCCTATCGGGTGCTACCTAAATGCAGGCTTTGGGCACCGACAAGCGCAGTTTCTTATCTGGTCTCAAGTAATAAGCGCGGCAAGCAAATGCGGCCGCAGCAAAGGCAACTCAAGCCAGAACGGGGGATGCGCGGGGATTGGCCGAAGGCCAGAGATAGCGGACAGGTCGCGGGGTAAAGAAGAAGGTCAGCAGTGGCGCGCGGCTGGGGGTCAGCAAGCCCAGCAGGCCGAAGAACGCCGCGAGAATGATCGCGCTGAACATGGAACTCAGGGAACAACCGGAGCCGGTGGCGGGATTGGGCGCAACAACGCCGGAGCCATCCAGATCCGCGCCCGCACCGAAGTTGCCTTCGAACGAGCAGTACTGGCTGCTCAAGCCGCTGAGCTGCAGGCCAGCCATCTGCCCGTGACCGATACTGCAGGCGAACGCACTGAACAGAACGCTGAAATACAGCATCCAGGCCAGCAGGCGACGGTCAGTACGGGTCATTTTCATGGGGCGCGACTCTAGCATTGCTCCGGGGCGCATATGACACAGCGGCACTGCGATGGATTGCCGCAGCGCGCTGGCGGCAATCTTAGTTCGGCCACGGTGCTTGCGCCAATAACTCCGCACAGCGAAGTTGAACGAACTCACGCAGCAGCAACACCGGTTTACTCAGCTGCGCCCGGTGCGCGCAGATCAGGTTGAGCGGTGTCGGCTCGCCGCGCAGTTCAGGTAACAACACCTGGAGCCGTCCGGCACCTACATCGCCGGCCACATCCAGCCAGGATTTGTACACCAGCCCAGCCCCGCTGACCGCCCAGCGCCGCACCACATCGGCGTCGTCACTGACCCGGTCGCCTTTGACGCTGATGTCCTGCTCGCGCTTGCCGTCGCTGAAGCGCCAGCGGTCATGCAGCCGTCCGCCGAGCATATAGAGCAGGCAGTTGTGCTCGGCCAGTTCATCGACCGTTTGCGGCGCGCCATGCTTGCGCAGGTACTGCGGTGCGGCGCACAACACGCGCCGGTTAGACGCGGCCACGGGCAGGGCGACCAGGCTGGAGTCCTCCGGTGCGCCGTAGCGCAGGGCAATGTCCACTGGCTCGCGGAACAGATCGGCTACGCGATCACCCAGCAGCAGACGCAACTGCACCTGCGGGTGCGCCTGCTGAAATTCATCCAGCCAGGGCAGCAAGGTATTGCGACCAAAGTCCGAGGGTGCAGACAGTTGCAACGGCCCGCTGATGCCGACCTTGCTGCCGGCCAGCTGCTGCCGGCCGTCATCTAAACTCTGCAAGGCCAGGCGCGCATGACCGAGAAACAGCTCACCCTCGGGTGTCAGGCGCAGGCTGCGGGTGGAACGGCTGAACAGGCGCGCCTCCAGCTGCTGCTCCAGGCGCTTGAGCGCGGCGCTGGCCACCGCCGGGGAAATATCCAGGCGCCGCGCGGCGGCCGAGAGATTGCCCAGATCAGCGGTGGTGACAAATAACTGCAGGTCATCAAAACGCAGCATGGCGGCTCATTATCAAAAAAATATTGAAAGAGACTCTAGTAGCAGGCTGTTTTTCTCGTCAATCAAATAACCGAGCATGTCAGCACTTGAACCGGAGTCCGCCATGACCACGCCATTGACTTTGATTGCCACCATCACCGCGCGCCCCGGCCATGCCGAGGCGGTTGAGGCCGGCCTGCGCCAGTTGGTGCCGCCTAGCCAAGCCGAAGCCGGTTGCCTGCAATACAACCTGCACCTGCATCAGGAGCAGCCCAGCCGTTTCATCATGGTCGAGCAATGGCAGGACGCCGCAGCCCTCAGTGCGCACCAGCAGACTGCGCACTTCCTGCATTTCGTACAGACCTGCGGCAGCTTGCTGGAACAGGTCGATCATCAACTGATGCAACGCATCCTCTAAGGAGCCCTTATGAAAGCTGTCGCCTATTACCAATCCCTGCCCGCCGATCACGCTGACGCGTTGCAGGATGTCGAACTGCCGGCACCCACGCCCGGCCCGCGCGATCTGCTGGTCGAGGTCAAGGCCATTTCGGTCAACCCGGTGGACACCAAGATCCGTCGCAACGTCGCCCCGGAAGGCGCCGCCGCCAAGGTGCTCGGTTGGGACGCCAGCGGTATCGTCAAAGCGGTGGGCAGCGAAGTCAGCCTGTTCCAGCCCGGCGACCGGGTCTATTACGCCGGCGCAATCAACCGCGCAGGGGCCAACAGCGAACTGCATGTGGTGGATGAGCGCATCGTCGGGCGTATGCCGGCAAAACTGCCGTTTGCCGAAGCCGCCGCCCTGCCGCTGACCGCGATCACCGCCTGGGAACTGCTCTTCGAGCGTCTGCAAATCACCCAGGGCAACGCCGATCAGGGCCAGAGCCTGCTGATCGTCGGCGCCGCCGGTGGCGTCGGTTCGGTGCTGGTGCAGCTGGCCCGTCAACTCACCGGCCTGACCGTGATCGCCACCGCATCTCGCCCGGAGACCCAAGCCTGGGTTCGCCAGCTGGGTGCACACCATGTGATCGACCATCGCCAGCCGCTGAGTGAAGAGCTGAAACGTATCGGTATCGATCAGGTGACCCACGTCGCCAGCCTGACCCAGACCGATCAGCACTTCGCGCAACTGGTCGAAGCCCTGGCACCGCAAGGTCGCCTGGCATTGATCGATGACCCGGAGCAGCCACTGGACATCATGCAGCTGAAGCGCAAAAGCCTGTCGCTGCACTGGGAACTGATGTTTACCCGCTCGCTGTTCGAGACCGCCGACATGATCGAGCAGCATCGCCTGCTGGATCGGGTGACCGAACTGGTGGATGCAGGCACACTGCGCACCACCCTGGGCGAGCACTTCGGCAGCATCAACGCGGCCAATCTGCGCCGCGCCCATGCGCTGCTGGAGAGCGGCACGGCCAAGGGCAAGATCGTCCTCGAAGGCTTTTAAAGCCGCTTAGCCACCCAGGCTCACGTGCTGCGTGGGCCGGGCAGCTTTTTTATCGCGCGCCCTGCATTCGACAAGCCGCAAGCTAGACTCAGTGCATTGCCTCTTTTCAGGCAACACTCATGCAGTTCTCTCGACCTGGCTAGCCATTGGCGGTAAGGGATGCGACCCGATCTTCAAGGCCCACTGCGCCTGGCTGGCGTATATATCCTGTTCAGCGCCCTGTGGATTTTCGGCAGTGACTACCTGCTGCACGCCCTGGTCAAGGACAGCGAGTTGGTGGCCGAGCTGCAAACAGGCAAAGGCCTGCTGTTTATTCTGCTCAGCAGCGGTTTGATTTTTTTCGTCAGCCTGCGTGATCGTCAGGCGCTGCGTCAGTTACTGGAAAACCTCACCCATAACAGCCGCCTGCTGCACCACACCCAGCGTAACGCCGGGCTCGGCAGCTGGGAGTACCACAACACTTTCCTCTGGAGCGACGAGGCACTCTGCCTGCTCGGCCGCGCCGCTGATAACCAACAGAGCACCAGCGAACAGCTGCTCAGCTGGCTGCACCCCGCCGAACGCGCAGCCGTGCAACGTGCCCTACGGGCCTTGCTGGAAGGCCACACCCCCATGATGGTGAGCGCCCGCCTGCTGCAACCCCAGCCACAGCAAGCCACCTGGCTGATGCTACGCGGCGAGGTCGACGAGCACGGCCACATCCTCGGCACGGTGCAGAACATCAGCGCGCAGAAACGCGATGAAAGCGCCCTGCGCGAAAGCGAGCAGCGCTTTCGTCTGCTGTTCGAGCAAACCCCGCGGATTGCCGTGCAAGGCTATGACCGCGAACGCCGGGTGATTTACTGGAACCAGGCCAGCACCCTGCTCTATGGCTATGCCGTGCATGAGGTGATGGGGCGCCGCCTGGAAGAGCTGATCGTGCCGCTACCGGCGCGCAGCAAGGTGGCCAGCGCGATCAACCTGTGGCAACTCGGTGGCTCGCCGATTCCTGCAGCCGAGGTGCAATTGCAGCGAAAGGACGGCAGCCTGGTGTGGGTCTATTCCAGCCACCTGATGCTGCGCAACAGCCTCGACCAGCTGGAGCTGTACTGCGTCGATATCGACCTCACCGAACAGAAGAAAATCGACATCGAACTGCAGGTCAGCGAAAGCCGCTATCGCTCGCTGGTCGAGCACCTGGGTGATGCCGTTTTTATCACCGATACCGACGACAAACTGAGCTTCCTCAACCCGGTCTGGGAGCAGATCAGCGGTTACCCGATCCACGAAAGCCTCGGCAGCCCGTTGCAGCGCTTTATGCCGGAACTGGGCCAGGCCACCCTGCGCCAGCGCCTGGAGGAACTGCGCAGCGGTAAACTCGCCAGCCTGCGCCTGGAATGCCAGTTGCTCACCCTCAGCGGCCAGGCGCGTAGAGTCGAGTTGCACCTCAACCTGAGCCTGCCCGAGCACAGCCTGCACGGCAGCCTGCATGACGTACATGAGCGCCATCAGACCCAGCATCTGCAGCAGGCGCGCAATGCGGTGCTCGACGAACTGCTCGGCCTGCGCCCGCTGCACAGCATCCTCAGCGGCATCACCCGTCGCCTGGAAAACCTGCAACCGCAGATGCGTGTGTCGATCATGCTGCTCGATGAGCACCAGCGCCTGCATCTCGGCGCCGCACCGAGCTTGCCAGAGGCTTATTGCCAGGCCATTGAGGGGATTGAGGCGGCGCTGGAGGTTGGCTCCTGCGGGCATGCCGCGGCGAGTGGCGAGTTGGTGATCGCCGAGGACCTCAGCCAGCATCCCTATTGGCGCGACTACCAGAGCGTCGCCCTGGCCGCAGGCCTGCGCGCATGCTGGTCACTGCCGTTCAAGGATGACAGCGGCCAGGTGCTGGGCACCTTCGGCATCTACTACCCGCAGCCCAGCCGACCGAGCGCCGCAGATATCGCCCTGGTCACCGAATTCACCCGCCTGGCGGGGCTGGCCGTACAGTTCAGCGCCAACCCCAGCACAGCCAAAGTGAGCGAATCAGACCAACGGTACGCCAGCCGTGATTGATTTGTTACAGGTCAATGAAAGTTCATATTGAGCGACTAGACTGGCCCTTCTTAAAACCTATTTACGATCTCGCGAGCTAGAGCAATGCAAGGCGCTACGTTAGTAACAGCCTCCGGCTGGTCAAAGCGGCGAGGAAGCGGACTGGGCTCGCACGCGAGTGTACGAGCTGTACATGAGCATTCCGAGCCGGCTTTTAACGCAGCAGGGCCGACGCGCAGCAGGTCGTAAACAGGTTCTTGCATAGGAGGCTCGTCGATGAACGTCATGATCCAACCGGTAAAAACAGCCGCAGGCCCGGGCTGGCAAGTAAGCTTCGGCAAACAAAGCGTGACCTTTCGTAGTGAAAGCGAGGCCCGCCAGTTTGTCAGCACCCTGCAAGCGCGCCTGAGCGCGCCGCATAGGCTGCCATTCGAGCAGCAGCGCGCCGCAAGTTAAACCTATGCGCGAATCGCGTTGCGCTCGACCCAGCGGGTAAACAGGGAAAAGCTCACGGCCAACACCCCGCAGCCGAAGATCACCACGGCAATCGGCCAGGCACTGCCGTCATGTAGCACGCCCACCATGGCGGCGGCACTGGCGGCGATGACGAACTGCAGACTACCGAGCAACGCCGAAGCACTGCCGGCATGGCTGCCCTGCCCGGCCATGGCGCACGCCGAGGCGTTGGGCAGGAGAATGCCCAGGCTGGCAATGCAGCCGAACAAGGGAATCAGCAGCGGCCACAAGGCCTGCGGCTTGGCCAGCGCCACCAGCAGCAGGGCCAGACCACAGGCCAGGTAAAACCACACAGTCTTGCCCAGCCAGTACGCCGGCCCGTGCCGCGCCACCAGCCAGGCATTCAGCTGCGCCACCAGAATAAAGCCCAGGGCATTGCTGCCGAACAACCAGCCGTAGTGCTCGGCGGGGATGCCATACAGCTCGATAAACACGAACGGCGAGCCGGCGATATAGGCAAACATCCCTGCAATCGCACAGCCGCCAGTCAGCGCATAACCGAGAAACGGCAAGTCAGCGAACAGCCGCTTGTATTCGCCCAACGCACCGCGCAGTGGCGCTGGCGGCGAGTCCTTGGCCAGAGTTTCCGGCAGCCACTTAGCCACCGCCAGCAAACAGACAAAGCTGAACAGCGTCAGGCAGATAAAGATCGACGGCCAACCCAACGTGCTGAGCAGCAGCCCACCGCCCAGCGGCGCGAGAATCGGCGCCAGGCCCATCACCAACATCAGCTGGGAAAACACCTTGGCCGAGCTGATCGGGTCGCACAGATCACGCACCACCGCCCGCGACACCACCATCCCGGCGCAGCCACCCAGGGCCTGGACAAAGCGCGCGGCGATCAGCCATTCCAGGCTCGGCGCCAGGGCGCAGGCCAATGACGCCAGGCTGAACAGCATGACCCCGACCAGCAGCGGTTTACGCCGGCCAAAGCGGTCAGCCAGTGGGCCGTACGCCAGCTGACCAATAGCCAAGCCGGCAAAGTAGGCGGCCAATGACAGCTGCACATGCTCCACATCGGTGGAGAACGCGCGTGCCAGGGTTGGGAAGCTCGGCAGATAGAAATCGATGGCCAACGGGCCAAAGGCGCTTAACGCGCCAAGAATCAACAGAAGACGTAACGGCATGGGTGTCCAGAAATGAAATAACCGATGGAGCCGCTGCAGCCCGGATCAACCCCGGGCTACAACGGACTGACAAACCGCTCCCAGCGTGCATCCGGGCGACGGCTTGTCCTTACCAGCGGGCGCTGGTCAAACCGACGTGTCGGCCTTTTTCCGGCCTTTGCCGATTTTCTCTGCCAGCGACTCCACCAGCAGGTAGAACATCGGGATCAGGAAGATCGCCAGGAAGGTCGCCGCCATCATCCCGCCGATCACCCCGGTGCCAATCGAGTGACGACTGGCCGAGCCTGCGCCCGAGCTGATCGCCAGCGGCACAACACCGAGAATAAACGCCAGCGAGGTCATGATGATCGGGCGGAAACGCAGGCGCGAAGCCTCCAGCGCCGACTCGAAGATGCCCATGCCCTGATGCCTGCAGATCACGGCGAACTCGACGATCAGAATGGCGTTCTTCGCCGCCAGACCAATCAGGGTGACCAGACCCACCTGGAAATACAGGTCGTTTTCGATGCCGCGCAGCCACACCGCGAGAATCGCGCCGAACACCGCAAACGGCACCGCAGTGACCACCGCCAGCGGCAGGGTCCAGCGCTCGTACTGGGCAGCGAGGATCAGGAACACCATGATCAGACCGAAGATAAAGGCACTGCTGCCCGAACCTTGCGACGCCACTTCCTGGAAGGCCGAGCCGGTCCAGCCGATGCTGTAATCGCTGCCCAGCACTTCCTCCGCCACTTGCTGAATCGCGCTCAGCGCCTGACCGGAACTGTAGCCAGGTGCCGGCCCGCCGAGGATCTTCGCCGCCGGGTAGACGTTGAAGCGCGCATAGGTATCCGGGCCGAGAATCCGCTCAACCTTGACCAGGCTGGCCAGCGACACCAGCTCGCCACTGCCCGCGCGCACATAGACCTGGGACAGGTCTTCCGGCTTGCTGCGGAACTCCGCTTCGGCCTGCAGGCTGACCTGGAAGGTACGCCCATACAGGCTGAAATCGTTGACGTAGTAGCTGCCGAACGTCGCCTGCATAGCGGTGAATACATCATTCACCGCCACGCCCAGGGCGCGCGCCTTGGTGCGGTCCAGGTCAATAAAGTACTGCGGCACGTTGGCGCTGAAGGTGCTTTGTACCCCAGCCAGCTCAGGGCGCTTGGCCGCAGCGGCGAGGAAGGCTTGCACCTTGGCCGCCAGCTCAGCGGTGGTGCCGCCACTGCGGTCCTGGATAAAACCTTCGAAACCGCCAGTGGTGCTCATGCCGGTGATCGGTGGCGGGTTAAAGCTCAGCACCACACCATCTTTCTGCGCGGCGCCCATGCCCATAAATTCGCCGGTCAGGTTGCGTGCATCCAGCTCAGGCGTGGTGCGCTCGCTCCAGTCTTTCAACGGCACGAAGGACACCCCGGCGTTGCTGCGGGTGCCGAAGGTCAGCACGTCGAAGCCGGCAAAGGTCACCACATCCTGTACGGCTGGGTGCGCCATCAGTTGCTGGGTCACGTCGCCGGTAAGCTTCTCGGTGCGGGTCAGCGAGGCGGCCGGCGGCAGGAAGTAGGCGTTGATCACATAACCCTGGTCTTCGTTGGGCACCAGGGAGCTAGGCACCCGGTTGAACAGCACCACCATCAGCGCAATCATCGCGCCGAACAGCAGCAGGCCCACCGCCGAACGCTTGAGGAAGAAGCGCACGCCCGCGGTGTAGCCGTTGGTCAGCTTGTCGAAGACCCGGTTGAAGGCGCGGAACGGCGCGGCCGGCTCATGGTGCCCAGGCTTGAGCAGCAAGGCGCAGAGCGCCGGGCTCAAAGTCAGGGCGACGATGCCGGAGATCACCACCGACACGGCAATGGTGATGGCGAACTGTTTATACATCTCCCCGGCCAGGCCGCCGAGGAAGCCCACCGGCACGAATACCGCGCAGAGCACCAGGACGATGGCGATGATCGGCCCGGTGACTTCTTCCATGGCTTTGATGGTCGCTTCACGCGGGCCGATCTTGTCGGTGGCCATCACCCGTTCGACGTTTTCGATCACCACAATGGCGTCGTCCACCACAATACCGATGGCCAGCACCATGCCGAACAGGGTCAGCAGGTTGATCGAGAAGCCGAGCATGTACATACCAGCAAAAGTGCCGACCAGCGAAACCGGAATTGCCAGCACCGGGATCAGCGTAGCGCGCCAGTTCTGCAGGAAGATAAACACCACCAGCACCACCAGGATCAGCGCTTCAAAGAAGGTGTGGATCACCTCCTTGATCGATACCTGAACGAATTTGGTGGTGTCATACGGCACTTTGTAGGTCATGCCGCTGGGGAAGTTCTGCGACAGCCGTTCCAGGGTCTTGCTCACTGCCTCGGCGGTGTCCAGGGCGTTCGCGCCGGGCTGCAGATATACACCGAAAGCGGCGTTCTGCTGACCGTTGAGCGAGGTCATCAGCGAGTAATCCTGCGCCCCCAGCTCGATCCGCGCGACATCCTTGAGCAGCAGGCTGGCGCCAGTGTCGTCGGTGCGCAGAATGACGTTTTCGAACTCTTTCGGGTCGGTGAAACGGCCCTGGGTGGTTACCGTGTAGGTGAAGTCCTGCTCTTGCTTGAGCGGCTGCTGGCCGAAGCTGCCGGCGGCGAACTGCGAGTTCTGCTCACGGATCGAATTGACCACATCGGTCGGCGTCAGGTTGTACTGCGCCAGCTTGTCCGGTCGCAGCCAGATGCGCATGGAATAGTCTTTCGAGCCGAACTGGCTGACATCACCCACACCTGGCAGGCGCTTGAGCTCGTCGATCACGTTGATCAGCGCGTAGTTGCTGATATACACCGGGTCGCGCGAGCCATCCGGCGAGTACAGGGTCACCACCTGGAGGATATCGGAAGACTTTTTCTGCACCTTGACGCCCTGCCGGCGCACTTCTTCCGGCAGTTTGGCCAGGGCGGCCTGGACGCGGTTGTTGACGTCGATGGTGGCCTGATCGGGGTCGCGACCTACCTCGAAGTACACCGACAGGCTCATGGCGTTGCCGCCGGAGTTGGACTGCTGGTAGATCATCCCCTCAACGCCGTTGATCGACTGCTCCAGCGGCGCGGCCACTGTTTCGGCAATCACCTGGGCGCTGGCACCAGCGTAGCTGGCGCTGACCGACACCTGCGGCGGGAGGATCTGCGGGTACTGGGCGATCGGCAACGAGCGCATGGCCATCAGGCCCGCCAGCACGATGATGATCGAGATGACCGCGGCAAATACCGGACGGTCGATAAAGAAGCGTGAGATCACCGGGGACGCTCCTTAGGATTGGCTGGCGGCTGGGGCGGCAACTTTTACCGGGCTGTCCGGACGTACCTTGGGCAGGCCCTCGACTATCACCCGATCACCGGCGTTGATGCCGGAAACAATCACCCAGCGGCCTTTGGCGGTGTGCCCGGTGGTGACCTGGCGCATGCGCGCCACGCCGCCTTCATCCACCACATACACAAAGGTTCCGGCCGGGCCCTGGGCAATCGCGCGTTCCGGCAGGGTCATGGCATTGGGGATGCTCAGGCCTTTGACCTGCACCCGGACGAACTGGCCCGGCAACAGCGTCTGATCCGGGTTGGGCACCACGGCGCGAGCGCTGACGGTGCCGGTGCCGCGATCCACCAGGCTATCGGTAAAGTCCACCTTGCCTTCCAACGGGTAGACGCTGCCGTCACCGAGCTTGATCTGCACGCTCATCTTGCCGTCTTCTGGCAGCACCAAGCTGCCGTTCTGCAGGCCGCTGCGCACGCTTTCCACATCGGAATCCGGGGCGGCGAAGTTGACGTAGATCGGGTCCAGCTGGGTGATATTGCTCAGCAGGCTGGCACTTGGATCGCCGGCCACCATCAGGCTGCCTTCGGAGACGGTTTCCTTGCTGGTGATCCCTGAGATCGGCGCTTTTACCGTGGTGTAGTCGAGGTCGATCTGCTTGGACTGCACTTCGGCCTCGGCGGCCTGGATATTCGCCTTGCTCTGCTCGAAGTTGGAGACCGCGTTGTCCAGCTCGCTCTCGCTGGCAAAGCCCTTTTTCTGCAGTTCGCGGATGCGCTTGAGGTCGCGCTCGGTCTGCCGATAGCGCGCCTGTTCCTGCGCCAGCGCGCCCTTGGCGCGGCTCAATGCGGCCTGGTAGGTGCGCGGGTCGATGCGGAACATCACCTGGCCTTGCTTGACCTGACTGCCCTCCAGATAAGTGCGCTCCTGCAGAATGCCACTGACCTGAGCGCGCACCTGCACTTCACGGAAACCCGCAGTGCGCGCGGAGTACTCAAGCTCCAGCGGCAGAGCCTCGGCCTTGACGGTCTCTACCACCACCTCGGGCGCTGGCGGAGCATCGGCGGCAAACAGCGGGGCGGCCAAAAAAGCCAACAGCAAGGAACCGGCAGTAACCGGCAGACGACGGGGAAAAAGCATGGGTGTCTCCGAATAAACGCGGGGCGCAACGTTTGAGACCGGCAATGCTAGTTACATACACAAGTGTTTGTAAATAGAACATTACCCTTAAGTTCATTACACTTTGTGCTGAGCCTAGCCAGAAATACGCCTGCCGCCATGCGTCGAACCAAAGAAGAAGCCGAGAAAACCCGTTGCGCCATTCTTGAGGCCGCCGAAACGCTGTTTCTGGAAAAAGGCGTGGCGCACACCAGCCTGGAGCACATCGCCCGGCATGCTGGGGTGACGCGCGGCGCGGTGTATTGGCACTTTGCCAACAAGGCTGATCTGTTCAACGCCATGCTCAACCAGGTGCGCCTGCCACCCGAGCAGTTGGCCGAACGCATGCGCGGCTGCCCCGAGCACGACCCACTAATGACCCTGCGCCAGCTGTGTATCGAAGCCATCGAGAACCTGGCCCGCGAACCGCAGAAGAAACGCATCTTCACCATTCTGCTGCGCAGGTGTGAGTTCACCGAAGAACTGCGCGAGGCCGAAGAGCGCCAGGAAGCCTTTATCAACCTGTTTATCGCGCTCTGCGAGCAGCAGTTCAACACGCCCTCAGTGCGCCAGCGCCTGCATGCCGGGCTGACGCCGCGCCTGGCTGCGCGCACCGTGCATGCGTTGCTGATCGGCCTGTTCTACGACTGGTCGCGCGACCCCAATCTGTTCGACCCACTCAGCGACGCCGCGCCGATGATTGATGCCTGCTTTCGCGGGCTGATCCGCGACTGGCCCAATGCTGCAGTGCTTACGCCAGGCTGACGCCGTAACCCTGCTCGACGATGGCGACCATCAGCTGATCGACCGACACGCTGCTGCTCACCCGCACTTCGCCACCGGGAAACTTCACTTTCACATCAGCTGCCGGGTCACAGGCCAACAGCGCCTCGGTGATGGTCTTGACGCAATTCTGGCAAGTCATGCCATCAACCCGGAATGCGTGAACCTGAGAAACCTGCATAAACAACCTCCTGAATAAATAAGCCGCCATGGTAACCGCACAGCTGCAGTGTTGGCCTTGCCATAAAGGCAAGGTCAAGGGATAAAAGGCCTTGACCTTGACAGCATGGCAAGGTTGATCCTGTGCTGGAACTCAATGGAGGACCACCCATGTCCAGCCTCACCACCTTCAACCTGCCCATCAGCGGCATGACCTGCACCAGCTGTGCCGGGCGGGTCGAGCGCGCCCTGGCCAAGGTGGCCGATGTCGTCAGTGTCAGCATCAACCTAGCAAGCGAACAGGCGCGCGTCGAAGCGCCTGCCGACAGCCTGGAACAGCTGGTCAATGCCGTCAGCGCGGCCGGCTATGCGGTGCCCAGCGAGCGCCTGGAGCTAGCTCTTTCCGGCATGACCTGCGCCAGCTGCGCGGGACGTATCGAACGCGCCCTGGCGCAGCAACCGGGGGTGCTCTCGGTCAGCGTCAACCTGGCCAGCGAGCGTGCCCAGCTGCAGGTGCTGCGTGGCACTGATCACAGCGCCCTGCTGCAGGCCGTCAGTCAGGCCGGCTACCGCGCCAGCCTGCTGGACGATGCAACGCAGGCACAGCCAACAGCCGAGCGGCATCTGCAGCGCGAACGCTGGTCCCTGCTGCTGGCGATTGTGCTAACCGTACCGCTGGTCATTCCCATGCTCGTCGAACCCTTCGGCCTGCACTGGATGCTGCCGGCTTGGCTGCAGTTCGCCCTGGCCACGCCAGTGCAATTTATCTTCGGCGCGCGCTTCTACCGCGCAGCCTGGAGCGCCCTGCGCGCCCGTGCCGGGAATATGGACCAGTTGGTGGCCATCGGCACCAGCGCCGCCTACGGCCTGAGTTTGTATCAGTGGGCGGCAAGCCCGGCTGGCAGCATGCCGCATCTGTACTTCGAAGCCTCAGCGGTGATCATCACGCTGATCCTGCTCGGCAAATACCTGGAAAGCCGCGCCAAACGTCAGACCAGCAGCGCCATCCGTGCTCTGCAGGCGCTGCGCCCGGAACGCGCCCTGCGCCTGCAGGCTGGCGTCGAGCAGTGGGTGGCGCTGGGCGAACTGCAATTGGGCGATGCCATCGTGGTCAAGCCCGGCGAACGCTTCCCGGTCGATGGCCTGGTTCGCGAAGGCCAGAGCCATGCTGATGAAGCGCTGATCAGCGGCGAGAGCCTGCCGCAACCCAAACAGCCAGGTGATAGCGTCACCGCCGGGGCCATCAACGGCGAAGGCCGTCTGCTGGTGGAGACCACCGCCCTTGGCGCGGAAACCGTGCTGTCACGGATTATTCGCCTGGTGGAAGACGCCCAGGCGGCCAAGGCGCCGATCCAGAAGCTGGTGGATAAAGTCAGCCAGATCTTCGTGCCCAGCGTGCTGCTGATCGCCCTGGCCACTCTGCTCGGCTGGCTACTACTCGGCGCAGGTATCGAAACCGCGCTGCTCAATGCCGTGGCGGTGTTGGTGATCGCCTGCCCCTGCGCCCTCGGTCTGGCCACGCCCACCGCGATAATGGCCGGCACCGGCGTGGCGGCGCGCCACGGCATTCTGATCAAGGACGCCGAAGCCCTGGAAATCGCCCATTCGGTGACCCTGGTGGCCTTCGACAAGACCGGCACCCTGACCTCCGGCGCGCCACGTATCGCACACCTGCGTGCAGTAGACGGCGACACAACCCAACTGCTGCAACTGGCCGGCGCCCTGCAGCGCGGCAGCGAACATCCGCTGGCCAAGGCAGTGTTGGATCAGTGCACAGAGCAGCAACTGGCACTCGCCGACGTCAGCAACAGCAAGGCGCTGGCCGGGCGTGGTATCGCCGGGCAGATCGGCGAGCAGCAACTGGCCCTGGGCAACAAGCGCCTGCTGGAAGAGCACTTCCTGCACCACGACGAACTAGCCGCCGACGCCCTGGCCTGGGAGGCTGAAGGCCGCACTCTGTCCTGGCTACTGGAATTGGCACCGCAACCGCAGGTACTCGGCCTGTTTGCCTTTGGCGACACACTTAAACCAGGCGCAGCCGAGGCCATTGCCGCGCTGACCGCCCAGGGCATTGCCAGCCACCTGATCAGCGGCGACAACCCCGGTAGCGTCAAGGCTGTAGCCGAGGCCCTGGGCATCAGCGCCGCGCATGCCGAAGTGCTACCGGCGGACAAGGCGGCGATCATCTCTGAGCTGAAGAAAGACGCGGTGGTGGCCATGGTCGGCGACGGCATCAACGACGCGCCAGCCCTGGCTGCCGCCGATGTCGGCATCGCCATGGGCAGCGGCACCGATGTGGCCATGCACGCCGCCGGCATTACCTTGATGCGCGGTGACCCACGTCTAGTGGCGGACGCCCTGGATATCAGCCGACGCACCTATAACAAGATTCGCCAGAACCTGTTCTGGGCCTTTGCCTATAACCTGATCGGTATTCCCCTGGCGGCCGCCGGCCTGCTCAACCCGATGCTCGCGGGCGCAGCCATGGCGTTGTCCAGCGTCAGCGTGGTGAGCAATGCGCTGCTGCTGAAAACCTGGAAACCCAAGGACCACGAATAAGCCGCCGGCAGGAGAAAAACCATGAATATCGGCCAAGCCGCCAAGAAAACCGGCCTTAGCGCCAAGATGATTCGCTACTACGAAAGCATCGATCTGCTGCCTGAAGCCGGCCGCACCGACAGCGGCTACCGCCAGTACAGCCAGCAGGACCTGCACCGCCTGGCGTTTATCAAACGCTCACGCGATCTGGGTTTTTCCCTGGCCGAAGTCAGCCAGCTACTGGCCCTGTGGCAGGACCGCCAACGCGCCAGTGCCGATGTCAAAGCCCTGGCCGCTGCACATATTAGCGAGCTGGAACGCAAGATCAGCGAACTCAGCGGCCTGCGCGACACCCTCAGGGATTTGATGGACAACTGCCAGGGCAACGACCGCCCGGACTGCCCGATCCTCAAGGACCTGGAGTCTGGCTGCTGTCATTGACGGCTTAGATCGCCTGCTGCAACGCCCGGCAATCCACGGCGAAATGGTCGGCCAGTTCCGGCCAAGGATTTTCTGCCAGGTTGACCAGCACGCTGCGCGCGCCAGCCGCGCGGGCGCATTCCAGGTCAAAGCGGTAATCGCCCACCATCACCAACTCGCTCGGCGCGACCTGCCAGGTTCTGGCGAAATGCAGCAGGCCGCCAGGGTCGGGCTTGGGCGGCGCCTCATCGCGGCCGATCACGTCCGGCACGGCAAAGCAGTCATCCAGACCGATGGCGCGCAGGGTCAGCAGCGCCAGTTCATGGGCATTGCGGGTGAGGATGCCGAGGCGACAGCCACGGCCGTGCAGCTCGCGCACCAGCTCAATCGCCCCTGGTGCCGGCTCGGCGGTAAGCGCCAATTCGCGCTCATGCTCCAGCAGCCAGGCATGTTTAGCCGCAGCCACTGCCTCGGGCAGCCCGGCCAGATGGCCGAGGATGTCGTCCTCCAGCGGAATATCCAGCGCCCGCTTGATTGCCTCGAAATCATGCACCGCCAGGGTCAGGGTGCCATCCATATCGAACACCCAATGACGGACAGCGCTCAGACTCACTTCCAGTCCTCACGCACGCGGGTCAGGCCTTCCTGGGCAACCGAGGCGACCAACTGGCCCTGACGGTTGAAGATGCTGCCACGGGAGAAGCCGCGAGCATTGCCGGCCCAAGGGCTGTCCATGCTGTACAGCAGCCAGTCGTCCATACGCAGGTTGCCGTGGAACCACAGTGAGTGGTCGAGACTGGCGACCTGCATAAATTTCTGGAACACCGACACGCCATGGGGCTGCATCGAGGTGGTCAGCAAGTTGAAATCGCTCGCGTAGGCCAGCAGCAGCTTGTGCAGTTGCGGCTCGTCCGGCAGCGGCGCGGCAGCACGGAACCACACATGCTTGATCGGCTCGCACGGCTTGGGCGCGAAGGGATTGATGCGCGTCACCGGGCGAATTTCGATGGGCTTGTCGCTGGTAGCGCGCTCACGCATACGCTCGGGAATCATCGCCTCGACCATGCGCGCCAGCTCGGTTTCCGACTTCAGCTCCTCCGGCCCGGGCACTTCCGGCATCGGGTTCTGATGATGAAAGCCTTCTTCATCAATCTGGAACGACGCGCTGCAGGTAAAGATCGGCTTGCCCTTCTGTATCGCCGTCACCCGCCGCGTGCTGAAACTGCCGCCATCGCGCACCCGATCCACCTGATAAACCACCGGCAACGTGGCGTCGCCTGGGCGCAGGAAGTAGCCGTGCATAGAATGCACATGGCGCACTGCATCCACCGTCTGGCTGGCCGCCGAAACGCACTGGCCCAATACCTGGCCGCCAAACAGCTGGCGAAAGCCAAGGTCCTGACTGACGCCGCGAAATAGATTCTCTTCGATGGTTTCCAGGGTCAGCAGGGCGACCAACTCATTCAACACCTGACTCATTCATGCTCTCCTGTAAACGCAGTGGGGCGAGATGGTAAAGACTTTGCCAAGGCTTGTCGGCCCGACTGAAAGATGGATGCGGACAATAATGGCAGCATTATGGCCAATCGACAGCCGAGCTTGAGCGCAAGCGGAGCCTGCCGCCATACTTCGACCACTTCCGCCCGAGCCCGCCACCATGCGCCTGCCGCTGGTCTACCACGACGACTACAGCCCGCCCTTCCCGGCCAACCACCGCTTCCCCATGGAGAAGTTTCGCCTGCTGCGCGATCACCTGGTGGACAGTGGCCTGAGCACCGATGCCGAACTGCTGCGTCCTGAACTCTGCCCGACAGAGGTACTCGCCCTGGCCCATTGCCCGGCCTATATCGAACGCTTTGCCAGCGGCGAACTGGCTTATGAAGAGCAGCGCCGCCTCGGCCTGCCCTGGAGTGCAGCCCTGGCGCAGCGCACCATTCGCGCTGTCGGCGGCTCGCTGCTGGCCGCCGAGCAGGCGCTGCAATATGGCCTGGCCTGCCACCTGGCCGGCGGCACCCACCATGCGCATTACGATCATCCGGCCGGCTTCTGCATCTTCAATGACCTGGCGGTGATCAGTCAGTACCTGCTGGCCAGCGGCAAGGCCCAGCGTGTGCTGATATTCGACTGCGACGTGCATCAGGGCGACGGCACCGCACGCCTGCTGGAAAACACCCCGGAGGCGATCACCGTTTCACTGCACTGCGAAAAGAACTACCCGGCGCGCAAGGCCGCCAGCGACTGGGATATCCCCCTGCCCAACGGCATGGGCGATGCCGACTATTTAAAGGTAGTGGATGACACCCTCAACTACCTGCTGGCGCTGTACCAGCCGGATATCGTGCTCTACGACGCCGGCGTGGATGTGCACCAGCACGACGCCCTCGGCTATCTCAACCTGACTGACGCCGGCATCGCTGCCCGTGACGCAGCCGTGCTCAACCACTGCCTGGACCGTGATATCCCGGTGGTCGGGCTGATCGGCGGCGGCTACGACAAGGACCGCATGGCCCTGGCCAGGCGCCACGGCATACTGCATCACAGCGCCGCAAAGGTCTGGCAAACGCGCGGGCTGGGATAAAAACAGCGCACGCGCTGTCACATCGCGCATCTCCACGACCAAGGAATCTCACACAGCATGTACGCAAAACTCAGCACACTGCCGGCACTACTCGCCGCACTCACATTCGGCAGCGCCGCACACGCAGACGACACACTGCAGTCGCTGGTGGACGCCAGCATTCGCCCAGTGATGGCGGAACACGATATTGCCGGCATGGCCGTGGCAATCACTCACAACGGCCAGGCGCACTACTTCAACTATGGCGTGGCGCGCCTGGACGACCAGCAAGCGGTCACCAGCGACACCCTGTTTGAAATCGGCTCGCTCAGTAAACCGCTCACCGCCACCCTCGCCGCCCTGGCGCAAAGCACCGGCAAACTGAGCCTCAGCGATAACGCCGGCCAGCACTGGCCCGAGCTGCAAGGCAGCCAGCTGGAACACGCCAGCTTGCTCAACCTCGGCACCTACACCGCCGGCGGGCTGCCGCTGCAGTTCCCCGACAGCGTGACCGACCCAGCCAGCATGCTCACCTACTACCGCCAGTGGCAGCCCGAATACGCGGCCGGCAGCCATCGGCGCTACTCCAATCCCAGCATCGGCCTGCTCGGCATGCTCGCGGCCAAGAGCCTGGGCCAGCCGTTCCCCACACTGATGGAGGGCACGTTGTTTCCCGCGCTCGGCATGTCGCACAGCTATATCCAGGTGCCGACGCAGCAGATGCCGCGCTATGCCTTCGGCTACAGCAAGGACAACCAGCCACTACGGGTTACCCCGGGCATGCTCGACGCCGAAGCCTACGGGGTGAAAACCAACGCCAAGGATATGCTGCGTTTTGTCCAGGCCAACCTGAAACCAGCCGGCCTCAATAAAGACCTGCAGCGCGCCATCGCCATGACCCACAGCGGCTATTACCGCGTCGGCGACATGACTCAAGGCCTCGGCTGGGAGCGTTACCCCTACCCGATCAGCCTGGAACGCCTGCAGGCCGGCAACTCCCCGGCCATGGCCCTGGAGTCACAACCCG
This sequence comes from Pseudomonas sp., assembly GCF_030690725.1. GTDB lineage: Bacteria > Pseudomonadota > Gammaproteobacteria > Pseudomonadales > Pseudomonadaceae > Aquipseudomonas. The sequence goes on from NZ_JAUYGD010000044.1 coordinate 42,157, forward strand.
CTAAACGTCTCGCACCACCGGAAACCGAGCCGGGCGACAGCCTGTTCAACAAAACCGGCTCCACCGGCGGCTTCGGCGCCTACGCCGTATTTGTCCCCAGCCAGAACCTCGGCCTGGTTATGCTGGCCAACAAGAACTACCCCAACGCTGCCAGAATCAAGACCGCCCACGCCATACTGAGCGCGTTGGATAAGCACGCCCCCACACACTGAATGGAATCCCGTCATGGATGACTCGTTTGCCCTGAACAAAGCCAACTGGAACGAGCGCGCCGCCTTGCATGCGGCCTCGCCCGATTACCAAATTCAGCTGTTTATCGCCTCACCCGCGCACTTATCCGAGGTGGTGCGCTTTGATCTGCCGCGCCTCGGCGATATCCGCGGCCTGCGCGCGGTGCACCTGCAATGCCATATCGGCACCGACACCCTGTCGCTGGCCCGCCTGGGTGCGCAGATAAGCGGGCTGGACTTCTCATCTGCCTCACTGGAACAGGCCCGTAAGCTGGCAAATGCCTGCGGTGAGCACATCGAATTTGTCGAAGCCTCGGTCTACGACGCCGCCAAGGTGCTCGGCGCGCAATCGTTCGACCTGGTCTACACCGGCATCGGCGCGCTGAACTGGCTACCGCAGATCGATGACTGGGCGCGTAATGTCGCAGCTCTGCTAAAACCCGGCGGCCGCCTGTTTCTGCGCGAGATGCATCCCGTACTGATGACGCTCGATCAGGACTGTCAGGATGCCCTGCAGATGGTCCATTCCTACTTTGAACATAGCGAGCCGCAGGTCTGGAATGACGAGTACAGCTATGTGGAAAGCGACAGCAAGCTGACTGCCACCACTACCCACGAATGGAACCACGGCCTGGGCGAAATCATCACCGCGCTACTACGCCATGGTATGCGTCTGACTGCCCTGGAAGAGCACACCAGCATCCCCTGGGAGGCCCTGCCGGGCCAGATGAGCCTGGGTGAAGATGGCGAATGGCGGCTGAATAGCCAGCCGGAACGACTGCCACTGAGCTATACGCTGCAGGCGGTCAAGGTCGGGTAATCCGTAGGATGACGTTGAGTGCAGCGATACGCATCGGCAGGTATCGCTGCACTCCAGAAGAGCGATGCTCAACTCGCCCTACGCACCCGACTACCCCGCCAACACCTTATCCAGCGCCTGTTCCAGAGTCGCCACGGTGCGTTCGATATTGCCCAGTTTGTCCAACCCGAACAGGCCCAGGCGGAAGGTCTGGAAGTCTGCCGGCTCATCGCACTGCAACGGCACGCCCGCGGCGATTTGCAGGCCCTGGGCGGCGAATTTGCTGCCGTTCTTGATGCTGGCGTCGGTGGTGTAGCAAACCACCACACCCGGCGCTCCGAAGCCTTCGGCGGCGACGCTCTTGAAGCCTTTGCTGGTGAGCAAGGCGCGCACGCGATCACCGAGTTCCTGCTGCTGGCTGCGTACGGTGGCAAAGCCGATGGCTTCGGCCTCACGCATGGCATCGCGGAAACGCGCCAGGGCATCGCTGGGCATGGTGGCGTGGTAGGCGTGGCCGCCCTGCTCGTAGGCCTGCATGATCTGCAGCCATTTTTTCAGGTCGCAGGCAAAGCTGGTGCTTTGGGTGGCTTCCACGCGTGCCTGGGCGGCCTCGCTAAGCATGACCAGGGCGCAGCACGGCGAAGCGCTCCAGCCTTTTTGCGGGGCGCTGATCAGCACGTCGATGCCACAGGCCTGCATGTCCACCCAGAGGGTGCCGGAGGCGATGCAGTCGAGCACAAACAGGCCGCCAACCGCATGCACGGCATCCGCCACGGCGCGCAGGTAGCCGTCCGGCAGGATCATCCCGGAGGAGGTTTCCACATGCGGGGCGAACACCACCTGGGGTTTTTCTGCGGCGATAACTGCCAGCACATCGACCAATCGCGGCGGGGAAAACGCCGCCTGGCTGCCTTCGGCGACCGGGCGGGCCTTGAGCACAATCGACTCAGAAGGGATCTGGCCCATCTCGAAAATCTGCGTCCAGCGGTAGCTGAACCAGCCATTGCGCAGCACCAGGCACTTTTGCCCAGTGGCCAGCTGGCGTGCCACCGCTTCCATGCCATAGGTGCCGCTACCGGGCACGATGGCCATGGCATGGGCGTTGTAGACCTGCTTCAGGGTGCTGGAAATATCCGTCATCACGCCCTGAAACGACTGCGACATATGGTTGAGGGAGCGGTCGGTGTAGACCACCGAGTATTCGATCAGGCCGTCGGGGTCGATGCTGGGATAGAGGTCAGACATAAGGGGCTCCAGTCAGAAATTCACCCCGCGACCCTGCCCGAAGCCGGGGCAAATGACAAGGTCGCGGCGGCCTCGGTTAGAATGCGCGCCATTAATCCCCGCCCGATATCGCCATGACCGACAACCGCCAACCACCCACGCCTCGCGTTGCCATTATCGGCGGCGGCCCTGCCGGGCTGATGGCGGCTGAAGTACTGGCCCAGGGCGGCGTGCAGGTCGATCTTTATGACGGCATGCCGTCGGTGGGGCGCAAGTTCCTTTTGGCCGGGGTCGGCGGGATGAATATCACCCATTCCGAGGCCAAGCCGGCCTTTGTCGCCCGCTACGGCCAGCGTCAGGCGGAAGTGGCCGAGCTGCTGCAGGACTTCGATGCCGACGCACTGCGCGCTTGGATTCACGGCCTGGGCATCGACACCTTTGTCGGCACCTCAGGCAGGGTGTTCCCCAGCGATATGAAAGCCGCACCGCTGCTGCGCGCCTGGCTCAAGCGCCTGCGTGAACTGGGTGTGCAGATTCATACCCGTCATCGTTGGCTGGGCTGGGATAACCAGGGTGCGCTGCGGATCACCTCGCCCGCCGGCGAACACCTGATTAAAGTGGACGCCACCCTGCTGGCCCTGGGCGGCGGCAGCTGGGCACGGTTAGGTTCGGACGGCGCCTGGGTCAGCCTGTTGCAAGCGCGTGGTGTGACTATCGCGCCCTTGCAGGCGAGCAACTGCGGTTTCGATGTCAGCGCCTGGAGCCCGTTTCTGCGGGACAAGTTCGCCGGCGCGCCGCTAAAAAACGTCAGCCTCAGCCTGCCCGGAGAAACACCGCGCCTGGGTGAGTGTGTACTGACTGCCAGCGGCATCGAAGGCAGCCTGGTGTATGCCCTGTCGGCGGCTATTCGCGAGGCGATCAACCAGCATGGCAGCGCTACCGTGCCGCTCGACCTGCTGCCGCAAACGCCGCTGGCCAAGCTGCAGACAGCCCTGAGCAAACCGCGCGGCTCGCAGTCGATGGCCAAACACCTGCACCGTCAGGCCGGGATCGACGGGGTCAAAGCCGCCTTGCTGCGCGAGCTGGCCAGCGCTGCTGCCTTTAATGATCCGGCGCTACTGGCCAGCGCGATCAAATCCCTGCCGATCCCCCTGATTCGCCCACGGCCGCTGGATGAAGCCATTAGCACGGCTGGCGGCGTGCCCTTCGAACAGCTGAACGGCCAGCTGATGCTCAAGGCCCTGCCGGGCACCTTCTGCGCCGGAGAAATGCTCGACTGGGAAGCGCCCACCGGCGGCTATCTGCTGACCGCTTGCTTTGCCAGCGGCCGCCGCGCCGCCCAAGGCATGCTGGAATGGCTGCAACAGCCGGCCGAATAAGCCGCCGCGCACAATCTCAAACGACTATGCTTGAGGGAAACCGCCCCAGAGCGGTGCTCTTCAACGCGCACAGGTAATCTCCAGCCGTGATCCCTCTAGTGGTCTGCGACGACTCGAACATGGCGCGCAAGCAGTTGATCCGCGCCCTGCCGCCCGAATGGCCAGTGACCATCAGTCAGGCCACCAATGGCCAGGAAGCGCTGACGGCGCTGCGCCAGGGGCTGGGCCAGGTGATGCTGCTGGACCTGACCATGCCGGTGCTGGATGGCTACGAAACCCTCGCAGCGCTGCGCGCCGAAGGCCTGGCCTGCAAGGTGGTGGTGGTTTCCGGTGACGTGCAGGAAGAAGCCGTTAGGCGGGTCAAGGAACTCGGCGCCCTGGCCTTTATCAAGAAACCCGCCGACCCCGAGGTGCTGCGCGCAACCCTGCTCGAACTCGGCCTGTTCGACCCCAAGGCCACGCCCGGCGCCATCGCCCAGGCAGCGGTGCTCGATGATCTGAAAGTCAATTTCCGCGATGCCCTGCGCGAGGTTACCAACGTCGCCATGGGCCGCGCCGCCGCGCTACTGGCCAAGGCGCTCGGGGTCTTTGTGCAATTGCCGGTGCCGCAGGTGAATATCTTCGAGGTCAGCGAGCTGCATATGACCCTGACCGACGCCATGCGCGGTGAACGCCTGAGCGCGGTGTGCCAGGGTTTTATCGGCGACGGTATCGCCGGCGAGTCGCTGCTGTTGTTCCATGATTCAGAAGTAGCCGATATGGCGCGCCTGCTCGACTGGCAGCCGAAGGACGATCTGGAAACCTCGGAAATGCTTCTGGATCTGGCCAGCATCCTGATTGGCGCCTGCCTGGCCGGGATTGCCGAGCAGATTGACGTGCGTTTTTCCCAGGGCCATCCGCAACTGCTCGGCCAGCACTCTTCCATCGAGCGGCTGATTCACCTCAATCAGCGCCGCTGGAAAAAGACCCTGGCGGTGGAAATCAGCTACAGCCTGGAAGCGCACAATATCCACTTCGACCTGCTGTTGCTGTTTACCGAAGACTCGATCAAGCGCCTGACCAACAAGATCAACTACCTGATGGGGTAGGGTCTGCTCCCGTTTCGTTCGCGGATCGCGTTGCCGCGAGAAATGGCCCCCGGTTAGGCGTAGGACGCAGGTAATGGTCGCCCCCTTGCCAAGTCCTGCAACGACAGCGGGGGCCATTTCCCGCGCAACCCGCAGGGCCGGGCCTGTTTTTGTGCGATGCTGTGTTTCTCGACACTCATTTGGAACACCAAACTTCGCGTCTCGTGCCTTGCCTCGCACAAAAACAGGCTCCGGCGCGACCGCTAACGAAACGGGAGCAGACCCTCAGCCATGCCCGCACAGATAGATATTCAAGAGGTGCACTGGCTGCTCGATATCGTGCAGTGCATTGATGTCGGGGTGATCGTCCTCGACCGCCAGTACCAGGTGGAAGTGTGGAACAGCTTTATGGAAAACCACTCCGGCATGGGCCCGGACGAGGTGCACGGCAAAACCCTGTTCAGCCTGTTCTCGGAGATCAACGAAACCTGGCTACGGCGCAAGGTCGATACCGTGGTGCAGCTCGGCACCCGCGCGTTCAGCCTGTGGGAACAGCACCCCTACCTGATGCACTTCAAGAACTACCAGCCGATCACTGGCCAGGAAGACTTTATGTACCAGAACGTCACCCTGCTGCCGCTGGCCGGGGCCAAGGGTGATGTGGAGCATATCTGCGTGGTGATCTACGACATGACCGCCGCCGCGACCCACAAGAAGCAGCTGGAAGCGGCGCAGGCAGTCACCCGCAGCTGAGATTACTTAACAAACTTACCGGGCTTGCCCGGCTTACCGCCAAAGCTCGGCACCTTGCGCACCGCCTTGACCGTCGGCGCGGCCGGCTCGTCAGCCTCCATCCAGCGCCCCAGGCTGCCGCCTTTGCCGCCGCCAACTACTTTTGGCTTCTTGGCCTTCTTCGGCTTTTTCACCACCTGGCCGCCGGGCAGGGTCTGCGGTACGCGGTGGTCGGGGATAAAGTCCGGCTCATCGACGCGTTGCAGCACTTGCTGGGTCAGGGTTTCGATGGCCGAGAGCAGCTGCACTTCATCGGCGCAGACCAGCGACACCGCCTGGCCGGTGGTGCCAGCACGGCCGGTACGGCCGATGCGGTGTACATAGTCTTCGGCAACAATCGGCAGGTCGAAATTGACCACCAGCGGCATGTCGTCGATATCCAGGCCACGGGCTGCCACATCGGTGGCCACCAGTACCTTGACCTCGCCGTCCTTGAAACGCTGCAGGGCACGCTGGCGGGTGGCCTGCGGCTTGTCGCCGTGGATCGAGTCGGCGCTGATGCCGTGGCGCTGCAGCTCGGCTTCCAGCTCATCGACGCCCTTGCGGGTTTTTACGAACACCAAAGCCTGGCTCCAGCGCTTGGCCTGGTACAGATGCAGAAACAGTTCGCTCTTGCGCTTCTTATCAACCGGAATCAGCCACTGCTTGACCGACTTGGCCGCAGCGTTACGCGGGCTGACCTCGATGCTCAGCGGATCATTAAGCATCTCGCCGGCCATGCTGCGGATGGCTTCGGAGAAGGTCGCGGAGAACAGCAGGGTCTGGCGCTTTTTCGGCAGTGCGCGGAACACACTGTCCAACTCGTTGGCAAAACCCAGGTCGAGCATGCGGTCGGCTTCATCCAGCACCAGGGTTTGCACCTGGTTGAACTTCACCGCGTTCTGCCGGAACAAATCGAGCAAGCGGCCTGGGGTAGCCACCAACACGTCCACGCCTTTACGCAGCTTCATCATCTGCGGGTTGATGCTGACCCCGCCATACACCGCATAACTGCGCAGCGGCAGGTGCTGACCGTAGGTAATAAAACTCTGCAGCACCTGCTCGGCCAGCTCACGGGTCGGCACCAGCACCAGCGCGCGCACCGAATTACTCGCCACCTCTGGGCCTTCCATCATCAGCCGCTGCAGCACCGGCAGGGCAAAGCCTGCGGTCTTGCCGGTGCCAGTCTGCGCGGCAGCCATCAGGTCGCGGCCTTGCAGGACCGGCACGATGGCCTGGGCCTGCACGGCGGTGGGAGTTTTGTAGTCGAGGCTGTCGAGGGTGCGCAGCAGAGGCTCGATCAGGCCGAGGGAGGCAAAAGTCATAGGGCTAACCGCAGAGAACGAAAAGTCGATGGCGCAGAGTTTATCCTGCCTGGGCGCAGACGGCCCGGTTGTCTTCAGCAGGCCATCAACTACAAAGCCCGGAATGATCCGGGCTTTGCTAGCGAGCGAACCGCGCAGATTAGGGTTTGTGCGGGCGCGCGAGAAACTCATGCGACTGCATCTCCAGCAGACGGCTAAGCGTGCGCTGGAACTCGAAGGTCAGGCGGCCGCCGGTGTAGAGGTCTTTCAACTCCACTTCGGCGGAGATGATCAGCTTGACGTTGCGGTCGTAGAACTCGTCCACTAGGTTGATAAAGCGCCGCGCCATATCGTCCTTGGCGGTGCTCATCTGCTCGACGTTGGCCAGCAGGACGGCGTGAAAGATCTTGCCCAGTTCGATGTAGTCGTTCTGGCTGCGCGGGCCATCGCACAGCTCGCGGAAATCGAACCAGGCCACGTCATCGCCGACCTTGCGCGCAACGATGGCGCGGTTCTCGATCATCAGCGGCTCGTTTTCCTGCACCTCGCAGTGCTCGGGCAGCAGGCTGACGAAACTCTTCTGCAGGCTTTCCTCGGCGGCGGCATCCAGCGGCCAGTGGAACAGCTCGGCCTGCTCCAGGGCGCGCAGGCGGTAGTCGATGCCGCTGTCGACGTTGACGATCTCAGTGTGCTGCTTGAGCAGGGCAATCGCCGGAAGGAAGCGCGCGCGCTGCAAGCCGTCCTTGTACAGGCCGTCGGGCACGATATTGGAGGTTGCGACCAGGCTGACGCCATTCTTGAACAGCTCTTCCAGCAGGGTGGCGAGGATCATCGCGTCAGTAATATCGCTGACGAAGAATTCGTCGAAGCAGATCACTCGCGCCTCATCGGCGAAACGCTTGCCGATAATGGTCAGCGGGTTCTTCTCGCCCTTGAGGGTGCGCATTTCTTCGTGCACACGCTTCATAAAGCGGTGGAAGTGTGTGCGTACCTTGCGCTCGAACGGCAGCGAATCGAAGAAGGTGTCGACCAGGTAAGTCTTGCCGCGACCGACGCCGCCCCAGAAGTACAGGCCCTTGACCGGCCCCTGCGGCTTTTTGCCGAACAGCTTGCCGAACATGCCGGAGCTGCCCTTGTCGGCGGCGACCAGATCGTCATACAGGCGCTGCAGATGACGCACCGCAGTTTCCTGGGCGGCGTCATGGAAGAAATCAGGGCGTTTAAGGTCAGCCTGGTAGCGTTCTAGGGGCGTCATAAATTCGTTAGCCGGGCAAGTAAAACGGGGGCGTCACTTTAGCGACGCCCCCGCAGCTTGGCAATCGGCTTATAGACGGCGCAGCGACCAGTGGAAGGGGCTGGACGGCACTCCGCTTTAACCGCGACGCAGCGATACCGACAAGCTGTCGCGGCTAAAGCCCCTCCCACAAAACCATCTAGCAGCGCGTCACTCCTGAGGAGCCAGCGCCTCGCGCAGGCGCGCGATAGCGGCCTCACAAGCAGCGCTATCAGCAAATGCAGGGCTTTGCGCCACGCATTCGCCGTCCAGCCAGACGCAAAAACCGCCGTCCTGCTCGCGGATATCCAGTGCTTCGCCGGACTGCAGTCGCTTGTTGACCATGCCCGCGGCCTTGCCATCGGCAAACGACTTGGACAGCAACAACTGCTCGCCGGCGGCATCCAGCAGACGGAAACGGAAGCTACCGTCGTCGTCACGGAAGCTGACAAAACGACTTTTCTTGGCTTTTTTCTTAGCTGCTTCAATTTCAGCGATCCCTTCAGCCATTCCCTCAGCAAACTCTTGGGCTTTTCCCAAAAGGCGCGCCACTCCTCTTCCAACATCCTGAAGAGTAAGTTGTTGCTGAACTGGTTTTGGCTTGAATGAACGCAGGCCCACAGCCTCGCGTAGCTCGCCGAGGAAAGGCCTGGCGATATTTCGGGCCTTCTCGGCGCCAACAAGGAGGATATCCTCCAGATCCGCCGGCTTGCTGATCAGTGCCTGATAACGCTCGCGGGCTTCGCCCAGCTCATTATTGAGCAGTTGAAACAGGCGGTTCTTTGCTTCGCCCCAAGCCAGACCATTAATCAACTCGGCACGGAACTCCGACAGCTGAGCAGGCGTGGCGAAGGCTTGATAGAGAGTGAACAGATGTGAGTTGTCTGGATCTTTAGGTTCACCCGGAGCTTTCGAATCGGTAACGATCAAAGAAATAACTTTCTTGAGCTCTTTCTCACTACTGAACAGCGGAATGGTGTTGTCGTAGCTCTTGCTCATCTTGCGCCCGTCGAGGCCTGGTAGGGTGGCCACGTCGGCTTCGATAACCGCTTCGGGTAAGGTGAACAACTCTCGGCCTTGGCCAAACAGATGGTTGAAGCGTTGAGCGATGTCACGGGCCATTTCTACGTGCTGGATCTGGTCACGGCCGACCGGCACCTTATGCGCGTTGAACATCAAAATGTCCGCGGCCATCAGCACCGGATAGCTAAACAGCCCCATGGTGATGCCCGCATCCGGGTCTTCACCCTCGATCAAGTTCTTATCCACCGACGCCTTGTAGGCGTGGGCGCGGTTAAGCAGGCCCTTGCCGGCGACGCAGGTGAGCAGCCAGCACAGCTCGGGAATCTCAGGGATATCCGACTGGCGGTAGAAAGTTGCCTTGTCGGTATCCAGACCCAGCGCCAGCCAGGTGGCGGCGATTTCCAGACGCGAACGCTGAATGCGCGCAGGGTCGTCGCATTTGATCAGCGCGTGATAGTCGGCCAGGAAGTAGAACGAATCCGCATCGGCGGCGCGGCTGGCAACGATAGCCGGGCGAATCGCGCCCGCGTAGTTGCCCAGATGCGGCGTGCCGGTGGTGGTGATGCCGGTAAGGATACGAGTGGTCATAACGTTCGCTTATTGAGGCTCAATCAGTTCAGAGGCGCGGCAGTAGCAAATCCTTGAGATCGGTCAACTTGCCGTGAAAAAAGTGGCCGCATTCTGCCACTTTCAGCAGCTCATGGGCACGCCCGAGTGCCGCCGACCACTGGTAAACCACCTGCGGATCGATCACTTCATCGTCTTCGGGCTGGATCAGGATCAGCGGACAGTCGCTGGCCGGGGGCACGTCTTCGCTCAAGCGGTGCACGGCCGGGGCCACCATAAACAGCTTATCGAGCTTCACACCCTGGGCTTCCAGGCGCGCGCCGAGGGCGGCGGCGACAAAGCCGCCAAAGGAAAAGCCCAGCAAGGTCAGCGGTAACTCGGGGTGCTGCGCCCGCAGCCAGTTGGCCACGGCGTCGGCATCATCCACCTCACCACTGGCCATATCGTGGCTGCCGGCGCTGGCGCCGACACCACGGTAATTAAAGCGCAACGTGGCCAGGCCACTGTCGCGGGCAGTGCGCTGCAGGGTGGAGACCACCTTGTTGAGCATGGTGCCGCCCTGCACCGGATTGGGATGGCAGATCAGCGCTACGCCACGGGCGTCGGGGGTATCCAGCCACAGGGCTTCGAGTTGGCCGCTCGGGCCAGCAATCATTAAAGGGGTTTCGCGGGTGAGCAACAGGGAACTCCGTGACCTCGCAGTGGGTCGACTCGTCTAGCTGACAGCCTGCGCTGCTACACAGCCATACCGCCGCACACATCTCGGCATTGCATTGCGGTATACAGCACAGGTTCGAGCCGTTAACGTAAAGCAAAGCCGTTTAGAGAGGAAGGACTCGTGGAACAGACGCTTACCGCCTGGTTGCTACCCGCCATTACCCTGGTAGCAGGCATTGCCATTGGCTTCCTGATTGCCCGCCTGGCGCCCAATGCAGCCCCTAGCCGCACCCAGCGCCAGCTGGATGAAATTCAAGAACGCTTCGATACCTACCAAAGCGAAGTGGTGACTCATTTCAACACCACTGCCAATCTGGTGAAAAAGCTCAGCCAAACTCAACTGGACGTGCAACAGCACCTGTCTGACGGGGCCAACCGCCTGGCACTCGACGAACTGACCCGCCAGCGCCTGCTCGCCACCCTGCACGCCGATGACAGCAGTGAAAAACGCGAGCGCATCAAGGCACCGATACATCACGAAATGCCCAAGGACTACGCACCGAAAAGCGCCGACGTGCCGGGCATGCTCGATGAAAGCTACGGTTTGAAGAACAAATAAACGCCGCTGACTCGGTCGTTTCGGCGACCGGATAGGCAATAAAAAGCCCCGCACTAGACGGGGCTTTTTAATGTGCAGCAGATTTAGATCGCGCCGCGCTCACGCAGCAGAGCCAACACCTGCTTGACGCCCTCTTCCACCGACACCGACTGCGTATCGATCACCAGATCGGCATTCAGCGGGATGTCGTAAGGGAAGGACTCGCCCGGGATATTGTCGCCACCCGCCGCGTACAAGCCTTGCGGATCACGCTCGGCGCAGACTTGCGGTGAAGCCTGTACATACACGGTGATCAGACGCTCGGCACCGATCAGCGCCTTGGCCTGTTCGCGGCCTTCGGCATCCGGGGCGACGAAGGCTGCCAAAGTCAGCAGCCCGGCTTCGTTGAACTGACGCGCAACGTGAGCGGCACGGCGCCAGTTCTCGGTACGCCCGGCGCGATCCTGCGGCAGACCCTTGTTCAGGTCATGGCGCAGGTTCTGCCCGTCCAGCACATACACCGCGCGACCGGAGTCGAACAGCTTGCGCTCCACGGCATAAGCCAGAGTGCTCTTACCAGCACCGGACAGGCCGCTGAACAGCACGGTGGCTGGCTGTTGGCCAAAGCGTGCAGCACGCTCTTCGGTGGATACATGAGCCAGCTTGCCGTGATGGCCGCCCGAGCCCTGCGCGCCAACTGGCTCGGCGATGATCATGCCGGCGCCAACGGTGCCGTTGGTCAGACGATCAATCACGATAAACGAGCCGGTGGTGCGGTTGTGCGCATAGCCATCCAGGGCAATCGGGGCATCCAGGGCGATGCGCACCTGGCCGATTTCATTGAGCTGCAGGCTGCTCGCCGCGCCCTCTTCCAGAGTGTTCACATCGACGCGGTGGTTGATGCTGGCAATCGAGCCCGGTACGTAGCTGGTGGCGCGTTTGATGTCGTACTTCTTGCCCGGCAGCATCGGCTCCTCAGCCATCCACACCAGCATGGCGTCGAAGCTATCGACCACCTGCGGACGGTTGTCGGCATGTACCAGCATGTCGCCGCGCGAGACGTCGATTTCGTCTTCCAGGGTGATGGTAATCGCCTGTCCTGGACCGGCCTGTTCCAGCTCACCTTCGAAGGTGACGATGGATTTGACCTTGCTGCCCTTGCCCGACGGCAGGGCAATGACTTCGTCACCCTTGCGCACAATGCCGCTGGCCAGGGTACCGGCGAAACCACGGAAGTTCAGATTGGGGCGGTTGACGTACTGCACCGGGAAACGCAGGTCGGTGAAGTTGCGATCACCCGCCACTTCCACGGTTTCGAGGATTTCCATCAACGACTGGCCGGTGTACCAAGGCGACTGCTCGCTCTTGTTGACCACGTTGTCGCCTTTCAGCGCCGACATCGGCACGAAGTGCAGCGAGCTTGGCTTGAGCGCGATACCTTCGGCGAACTTCAGGTAATCGGCTTTGATCTGCTCGAATACGCCCTGATCGAAGCCCTTGAGGTCCATCTTGTTGATGGCCACAACGATGTGTTTGATGCCCAGCAGGCTGGCGATAAAGCTGTGGCGCTTGGTCTGGGTCTGCACACCGTAGCGCGCGTCGATCAGGATGATCGCCAGGTCGCAGGTGGAGGCGCCGGTGGCCATGTTGCGGGTGTACTGCTCATGGCCGGGGGTGTCGGCGATGATGAATTTACGCTTGGCGGTGCTGAAATAGCGGTACGCCACATCGATGGTGATGCCTTGCTCGCGCTCGGCCTGCAGGCCGTCGACCAGCAGCGCCAGGTCGATGTCTTCACCGGTGGTGCCGACTTTCTTCGAGTCACGGGTGATGGCTTCCAGATGGTCTTCGTAGATCATCTTGGAGTCGTGCAGCAGGCGGCCAATCAGGGTGCTCTTGCCGTCGTCGACGTTGCCGCAGGTGAGGAAGCGCAACAGCTCTTTACGCTCGTGCTGGGCCAGGTAAGCGAGGATGTCTTCGCTGATCAGATCGGATTGGTGCGACATCTTAAAAATACCCCTGACGTTTTTTCTCTTCCATCGAACCTGCAGCATCGTGGTCGATAACGCGGCCCTGACGCTCGGACGTTCGAGTCAGCAGCATTTCCTGAATGATGTCGGTCAGGCTGGTAGCCGTGGACTCCACCGCACCGGTCAGCGGGTAGCAGCCGAGGGTGCGGAAACGCACCATCTTCTTGGTGATACGGGCTTTCTCTTCGTCGGAGAGGTGTTCGAGGATGCGGTCGTCGTCGATCATGATCAGCGTGCCGTTCTTCTCGATCACTTCACGCTCGGCGGCGAAATACAGCGGCACGAGCGGGATCTGTTCCAGATAGATGTACTGCCAGATGTCCAGCTCGGTCCAGTTGGACAGCGGGAACACACGGATCGACTCGCCCTTCTTGACCTTGCCGTTGTACACATTCCACAGCTCGGGACGCTGGTTCTTCGGGTCCCAGCGGTGCTTGCTGTCGCGGAAGGAGTACACACGCTCCTTGGCGCGGGACTTCTCTTCGTCGCGGCGCGCGCCACCGAAGGCGGCATCAAAACCGTACTTGTCCAGCGCCTGCTTGAGGCCCTCGGTCTTCATCACGTCGGTGTGCTTGGCACTGCCGTAAGTGAAGGGGTTCATGTCCTGCGCCACACCATCGGGGTTGATGTGGGTGATCAGGTCCAGGCCGTACTCTTTGACCATCTTCTCGCGGAAGCTGTACATCTCCTGAAACTTCCAGCGCGTATCGACGTGCATCACCGGGAACGGCAGCTTGCCCGGAAAGAACGCCTTGCGTGCCAGGTGCAGCATCACGGCGGAGTCTTTACCGATGGAATAGAGCATTACCGGGTTGTCGAATTCGGCGGCCACTTCACGAATGATGTGGATACTTTCCGCCTCCAGCTGTTTCAGGTGGGTCAGTTTATCGAGCATGGCTACTCACGAAATGCGATGTGTTTGGGCCGGCGGGCCGTGGACGAGGGCGCACTCTAGCACAGCACCCTCTTCTAATCAGGAGCCAGGTTAGATCGAAACGATCTAGCTTTATACCTGCAGGAAAGGCCGCAATTGCGCCTCAGATAGGGTTGGGGCAATCGATAAACAGATGCTCAATGGCAAAGCGCCGTGCCAGATAATCACCTAAAGCCTGCACGCCATATCGCTCGGTAGCGTGGTGGCCGGCGGCGATAAAGCTGATGCCGTTTTCCCGGGCGCTGTGGAAGGTCTGCTCGGAGGCTTCACCGGTCAGGTACAGATCAACCCCGGCGGCAATCGCCTGATCGATATAACCCTGACCGCCGCCAGTGCACCAACCGACTCGGCGAATCATCGCCTCGCCTTCGACCAGCAGCGGCTCACGGCCCAGCACCTGATGCACATGGCGGGCGAAATCGCGCGGGCTCATGGCCTCGGCCAGCGAGCCGATCAGGCCGACGGTGCGCGGGTTTTCTGGCTCCAGCGGGCCTTCCACCGTAATACCAAGCTGCGCCGCCAACTGCACGTTGTTGCCCACTTCGGGGTGCACATCGAGCGGTAGGTGATAAGCCAGCAGGCTGATGTCGTTGGCCAGCAGGGTCTGCAGGCGGCGGCGCTTCATCCCGGTGATGCAGGGGTTTTCGCCCTTCCAGAAGTAACCATGGTGCACCAGCAATACATCAGCCTCGGCCTCTATGGCGGCATCGACCAACGCCTGGCTGGCGGTGACCCCGCTGACGATCCGCCGCACCTGCGGCCGGCCTTCGACCTGCAGGCCATTGGGGCAGTAATCGCTGATGCGCGCGGCATTCAGGTAGCGGTCGGCTTCTTCCACCAGGGTCGCCAGGGCAATGGCCATAGGGTTTCCTTATCAACAGTTGCGAGGCGCTGCTTTATTCGCAGCGGCTTCTCTATAATGGCGCACCTTAAGGGGCGCACCCGCCCCCGGCAACCCTCAGGATTGGATCGATGTTCAAGGCCCTGCGTTTCCTCGGCTGGCCCCTGCTGGTCGGCGTGCTGTCAGCACTGCTGATCATGCAGTATTTCCCGCAATGGGTCGGCTTGCCGGGGCAGGACGTGCACGTGCGCCAGGCGCCGTTCTATAGCCGCATGCAGGAAGGTCCGGTGTCCTATGCCGAGGCGGTAACCACCGCATCGCCTGCCGTGGCCAACCTGTACACCACCAAATTCGTCAACAAAGCTGCGCATCCGCTGTTCGAAGACCCACAGTTTCGCAAGTTCTTCGGCGATAACCTGCCCAAACAGCGGCGCATGGAGTCGAGCCTGGGTTCGGCAGTGATCATGAGCCCTGAAGGCTACCTGCTGACCAATAACCACGTGGTCGCTGGCGCCGATCAGATCGTCGTGGCCCTGAAAGATGGCCGCGAAACCCTGGCGCGGATCATTGGCAGCGACCCGGAAACTGACCTCGCGGTGCTGAAGATAGACCTGAAGGACCTGCCCTTTATCATCCTCGGCCGCTCGGACAACATCCGTATTGGTGACGTGACCCTGGCCATCGGCAACCCGTTCGGCGTCGGCCAGACCGTAACCATGGGCATTATCAGCGCCACCGGGCGCAACCAGCTGGGCCTCAACACCTACGAGGACTTTATCCAGACCGACGCCGCGATCAACCCCGGCAACTCCGGCGGCGCGCTGGTGGATGCTTACGGCAATCTGGTCGGCATCAATACCGCGATCTTCTCCAAATCCGGCGGCTCGCAAGGCATCGGCTTTGCCATCCCGGTGAAACTGGCGATGGATGTGATGCAGGCGATTATCGAGCACGGCCAGGTGATTCGCGGCTGGCTGGGCATCGAGGTGCAACCGCTGACCCCGGAGCTGGCGGAATCCTTCGGCATGGACGGGCGCCCCGGCATCGTGGTGGCCGGTATCTACCGCGACGGCCCGGCGCAGAAAGCCGGCCTGCAACCAGGT
This sequence comes from Pseudomonas sp., assembly GCF_030690725.1. Classification (GTDB taxonomy): domain Bacteria; phylum Pseudomonadota; class Gammaproteobacteria; order Pseudomonadales; family Pseudomonadaceae; genus Aquipseudomonas. The sequence goes on from NZ_JAUYGD010000044.1 coordinate 57,957, forward strand.
GACCTGATCCTCAGCATTGACGGTGAAGCTGCCGGCGATGGCCGGCGCTCAATGAACCAGGTGGCGCGCGCCAAGCCGGGACAGAAGATCAGCATCGATATCCTGCGCAACGGCAAACCGCTGCAACTGAGCGCAGAAATCGGCGTACGGCCGCCCGTAAACGGCAGCTGACTCCCCTCCTTTTGCAAATTGCGCAACGCAAGCGATAACTCTTCTCAGATTTAATGTTATGTTATTACATTAAATATCAATTGAAGGATGCTCTCCCTTGCGCGCCGCCCACGCCTTACTTGCCAGCCTGCTGGTTCCCAGCGCCTTTGCCGCTGCAGCAGAAAACCCCGTTGAGCTCTCTGCCACCACTGTAACCGCGCGCCAGGAACAGGCGGACGGTCCCGTAAAAGGCTATCGCGCCACCCGCTCGGCCAGCGCCACCCGCACCGATACGCCGATTGAGAAAATCGCCCAGAGCATCAACGTTGTGCCCGCGCAGGTGCTCGATGACCTGGGCACCACGCGCATCGACCGCGCCCTGGACTTTGCTGGCGGCGTGTCCAGGCAGAACAACTTCGGCGGCCTGACCTTCCTCAATTACAGCGTGCGCGGCTTCACCACCGGCGAGCTGTATAAGAACGGCTTCGCCATCAACCGTGGCAGCTACAGCTCGCCGGACGCTTCCGGCATCGAGCGCATCGAGGTGCTCAAAGGCCCGGCTGCCAGCCTGTATGGCCGGGGCGACCCAGGCGGCATGATCAATATCGTCAGCAAGAAACCCCAGGCCGAGGCCTTCAGCCAGCTCAAGGCCAGCGCCGGCAACTGGGATCGCTACCGCAGCAGCCTGGACGTCAACACCCCGCTGAATGACGACGCCACCCTGCTGTCACGAATCAACCTGGCGGTCGAGGACAATCAGAGCTTTCGCGACCATGTCGGCAGCGAACGGCAGATCGTCAGCCCGTCACTGAGCTGGCAGCTGAACCCCAACACCCTGCTACTGATCGAGAGCGAATTCACCCGCACCGAGTCGGTATTCGACCGTGGTATCCCGGCGGTGAACAACCGCATGGGTGCGGTGAAAGACTCCAGCTTTATGGGCGAGCCGAACGACGGCAGCATCCGCAACGACAACCAGATGCTGCAGGTCAGCCTTGAGCATTACCTCAATGACAGCTGGAAGCTGCGCCTGGCCAACCACTACGCCCAGGGCCGCCTGCAAGGCAACAGTTCCGAGCCGTCGCGCCTGGTCGGCGACACGCTGACGCGCTTCTATCGCCAGCGCAGCTTCGAATGGAACGACAGCATTACCCAGGCCGAGCTGCACGGCAGCTTCAACCTCGGCAGCTGGCAGCACCAGACCCTCGCCGGCCTGGAGTACGAGAACTACCGTAACAGCCAGAAGTACCCACAAAGCGCGACTACCCTGGGCTATGGCCAGAACATCTACCAACCGCAGTACGGCCAGGCCAAGCCGGCCATCGTCAATCCCAACGACTTCTTCGAGCATACCGAGAGCTTTGCCCTCAACCTGCAAGACCAGATTAGCTTCAGCGAACATCTGAGCGGGTTGATTGGCGCGCGCTTCGAGCGCTTCGAGCAAACCGCGCTGAACCGCAGCACCCGGGTCAGCAATGAGCAGAACAAGGATGTCGCCACCGCGCGCACAGGGCTGCTCTATCAACTGACGCCGCAAATCGGGGTGTTCGCCAACGCCTCCACTTCGTTCAAGCCCAACAGCATCAGCAGCCAGGGCACGGTGTTCAAGCCGGAGAAGGGCCTGGGCTATGAAACCGGGCTCAAGCTCGACCTGCTCGACAGCCGCCTGGGCGCGACCATCGCGCTGTTTCATATCGACAAGGAAAACGTGCTGACCGCCGACCCGGCCAACCCCGGCGACAGCATCGCGGCCGGCAAAGCGCGCAGCCAGGGCCTGGATATGCAGTTCAGCGGCCAGCTCAGCGATGCCGTGCGCATCATCGGCGCCTATGCCTATATCGATGCCGAAGTGACCGAGGACAACAGCCTGCCGGTGGGCAGCAAGCTGCTCGGCGTCGCCCGCCACAGCGGCAGTCTGCTGACCGTCTACCAGTTTCAGGACGGCCGCCTGCGCGGCTCGGATATCGGCGCCGCGTTCAACTATGTAGGTGAGCGCTCGGGACAGGCTGGCAGCAACTTCGAATTACCGGCCTACAGCACCGTCGACCTGCTGGCGCGCTACCAGGCCAGCGATGACCTGAGCATCGGCCTGAACCTCAACAACCTGTTCGACCGCGAGTACTACGAGCGCGCCTTCAACAGCGTCTGGGTCATGCCCGGCGAGCCGCGCAACCTCAGCCTCAGCCTGACCCTCAATCTCTGACCCCAGCCACTCCAAGGAACCCCAGTATGCGTACTGCCAAACCCGCCCTGCTCACTGCTTTGCTCGCCGCCCTGCTCGCCGGGCAAGTCCAGGCCCACGGCCTGTGGACCGAACAACGCCGCGGCCATATCGAAACCATCTACGGCCACGGTGCGGAAGACAACGCCTTCAAGGCCGAGAAAATCAGCGGCGCCTGGGCATATGACAGCGCCGGAAAGATGATCCCTGTCACCGTCCAGCGCCTGGATGACCACGCCCGCCTGCAACCCCTGAAAACCCCAGCGGTGCTGGGCGTGGAGCTGGACAACGGCGCCTGGTCGAAGACCCCGGATGGCAAATGGATCAACCAGGGTCGCAGCCAGGTGCCAAATTCGGCCGAATCGCTGCATACCTACAAGTACAGCCTGGCGATTTACCAGGAAGGCGCCAAGCTGCCGAAGCTGGATCAGCTGAAGATGGTCATCCTGCCCGAAGTCGACCCGCTCAAAGTCGGCCCCGGCAAGCCGCTGGCGGTACGTGTACTGGTGGATGGCAAGCCAGCTGCCGGGGTCGAGTTGGTCGGTGACTACCGTGGTGCGCCACACCAGGTCAGCGCTACCACCGATGCCGAAGGCCGCGCCCAGGTGCTGGTACGCAACGAAGGGCTGAATATCATCAGCGCGTCCATCAGCCTACCGGTCAAAGGCGACAAGGATATCGAGACCCGCGGCCTGTTTACCTCGCTGACCTTCCTCGGCGAAGCGCACCACGAGTAACACGCAAGCAATAAAAAACCAGCGCGGCTTACGCGGCGCTGGCTTTTGCGTAGCCCGGATGCAATCCGGGCTACAAGCTACAGGTCTTGCAGCGCATCCAGCAGCGCCTGGTTCTGCTCCGGCGTGCCAATGGTGATGCGCAGGAACTGGGCAATGCGCTGTTGCTTGAAGTGACGCACGATCACCCCCTGCTCACGCAGGCCGGCTGCCAGGGTCGCGGCATCCTTGCCTGGGTGACGGGCAAACACAAAGTTCGCTGCCGATGGCAGCACCTCAAAGCCCAGCTGCTGCAACCCAGCCACCACAACCTCACGGCTTTCGATCACCCGCTGGCAGGTCTGCTCGAAGTACGCCCTGTCCTCAAATGCCGCCGCCGCGCCAGCAATCGCCATACGGTCCAACGGGTAGGAGTTGAAGCTGTTCTTGATCCGCTCCAGCGCTTCGATCAGGTCCGGATGCCCCACCGCAATGCCGACCCGCAATCCGGCCAGCGAGCGCGACTTGGACAGGGTCTGGCTGACCAGCAGATTCGGGTATTTATCCACCAGACTGATCGCCGTTTCACCGCCGAAGTCGATATAGGCTTCATCCACCAGCACCACGGTATCCGGGTTGGCCTTGAGCAAACTCTCTATCGCCTCCAGCGCCAGTCCGCAGCCAGTCGGCGCATTGGGGTTGGGGAAGATAATGCCGCCGTTGGGCCGCACGTAATCGTCCACGCGAATCTGGAACTGCTCATCCAGCGGCACCTGCACAAAGTCGATGCCATACAGGCCGCAGTACACCGGGTAGAAGCTGTAGCTGATATCCGGAAACAGCAGCGGTTGGCCGTGCTGGAACAGGCCGTGGAAGGCGTGCGCCAGCACCTCGTCGGAACCGTTACCGACAAATACCTGGGCAGTCTGCACGCCGTAATAGTCAGCCACCGCCTGTTTCAGGCGGTCGCTGTTCGGGTCCGGGTACAGGCGCAGGTTGTCATTGACCTCGGCCTGCATGGCGGCGATGGCCTTGGGCGACGGGCCGTAGGGGTTTTCATTGGTGTTGAGCTTGACCAGCTTGGCCAGTTTCGGTTGCTCACCCGGCACATAAGGCACCAGGTCTTTAACGAAGGGGCTCCAGAATTTGATCATCTGCCCTTCTCTCCTCGAATTCGTTGCGTTTTTGATGGGTATCGCTGCGCTCAACCTGCGCGGCCCGACCCATCCTACGTTTAACCCTTGATACGGTACTCGGCGCTGCGGGCGTGGGCGGTCAGCGACTCGCCACGGGCCAGGACGCTAGCCACCTTGCCCAGCTCCGACGCCCCCTCGGCCGAGCAATGGATGATCGACGAGCGCTTCTGGAAGTCATACACCCCCAGCGGCGAGGAATAGCGCGCGGTGCCGGAGGTCGGCAGCACGTGGTTGGGGCCGGCGCAGTAATCACCTAGGGCTTCGGCGGTGTAGCGGCCCATAAATATCGCGCCAGCGTGACGGATCAGCGGCAGATACTCTTCCGGGTTTTCCACCGACAGCTCCAAATGCTCCGGAGCAATGCGGTTGGCCACTTCAATGGCCTGGGCCATATCGGCCACCAGAATCAGCGCACCGCGCCCTTCAAGGGAGGTGCGAGCAATCGTCTCGCGCTCCAGGGTCGGCAGCAGCTTGGCGATGCTCTCGGCAACACGATCAAGGAAGGCAGCATCCGGGCTAACTAGAATCGACTGAGCGTCTTCGTCATGCTCGGCCTGGGAGAACAGGTCCATGGCGATCCAGTCCGGATCGGTCTGGCCGTCACACACCACCAGAATCTCCGACGGACCGGCGATCATGTCGATGCCGACCTTGCCGAATACATGGCGCTTGGCAGTGGCGACATAGATATTGCCGGGGCCGACGATCTTGTCCACCGGCGGCACGCTCTCGGTGCCATAGGCCAGCGCAGCCACGGCCTGGGCACCGCCGATGGTGAATACCCGATCAACGCCAGCGATACAGGCGGCAGCCAGCACCAGCTCGTTGATCTCGCCACGCGGGGTCGGCACCACCATTACCACTTCTGGCACGCCGGCAACCTTGGCCGGGATGGCGTTCATCAGCACCGAAGACGGATAGGAGGCCTTGCCGCCCGGCACATACAGGCCGGCGCGATCCAGCGGGGTGACCTTCTGCCCCAGCACCGTGCCGTCGGCTTCGGTGTAGGTCCAGGAGTCCTGCTTCTGCCGCTCGTGGTAGCTGCGCACGCGCTCGGCAGCTTTTTCCAAAGCGCTGCGCTGCTCCGGGGTGATGCGGGTCAGGGCCAGCTCCAGGCGCTCGCGCGGCAGGATCAGATCCGCCATGCAGGCGACATCCAGACCATCAAACTGCTTGGTGAACTCGACCAGGGCAGCATCACCGCGCTCACGCACGGCCTTGATGATGTCCAGCACGCGATGGTTGACCGCATCATCCGAGACACTTTCCCAGCTCAGCAGATGATCCAGATGCTGGGCAAAGTCCTGGTCAGCGGCATTGAGTCGGCGGATAGCGATAGGAGCGGTCATAGCGGGCCTCTTAAATTGGCAAATGCTCGGGCGCCCGTAGAGTAACAACCACTCCGCGCGGGCACCTGAGAATTTTGGCTATAACGCGGATAGGCTAGGCCGCACTGGGGCGGCCATCAGACTCAGCGGGGGTGTCGCGCTTCGACCGCATCGCGCAGGGTGTCGATCAACGCCTGGATGCGTGCGTGCTGCATCTTCATCGACGCTTTATTAACGATCAGCCGCGAGCTGATCATCGCGATCAGTTCCTGGGCTTCCAGACCGTTTGCGCGCAGGGTGTTGCCGGTGTCGACCACGTCAATGATCTTGTCGGCTAGCCCTACCAGCGGTGCCAGCTCCATGGAGCCATACAACTTGATGATGTCGACCTGGCGACCCTGCTCGGCGTAGTAGCGCTTGGCTACGTTGACGAACTTGGTGGCAACCCGCAGCCGACCTTTCGGCTCGGGCGCGCCGACAGCACCGGCGGTCATCAGCTTGCACTGGGCAATGCGCAGATCCAGCGGCTCATACAAACCCTGGCCGCCGTATTCCATCAGCACGTCCTTGCCGGCTACGCCGAGATCGGCGGCGCCGTGTTCAACATAGGTCGGCACGTCGGTGGCACGCACGATCAGCAGACGCACATCGTCCAGGGTGGTGGGGATGATCAGCTTGCGGCTTTTGTCCGGGTTCTCGGTCGGCTCGATCCCTGCCGCAGCGAGCAGCGGCAGGGTGTCATCGAGAATCCGGCCTTTGGAAAGGGCAATGGTCAGCATGGTCTTAGCCCGGCACGCGGCGAATCTTCGCCCCCAGCAACTGCAGCTTCTCTTCGATGCACTCGTAACCACGGTCGATGTGGTAGATGCGGTCGATCAGGGTGTCACCTTCGGCAACCAGTGCTGAGATCACCAAGCTGGCCGACGCACGCAGGTCGGTGGCCATAACCGGTGCGCCCTTGAGCGTTTCGACGCCCGTGACGATGGCGGTGTTGCCTTCAACCTGGATCTGCGCGCCCATGCGGATCATTTCATGCACATGCATAAAGCGGTTTTCAAACACGGTTTCGATCACCGTGCCGGTGCCCTCGGCAATCGCATTGAGGGCGATAAACTGCGCCTGCATATCGGTGGGGAACGCCGGGTAAGGAGCGGTGCGCAGGTTGACGGCTTTCGGCCGCTTGCCATGCATGTTCAGCTCGATCCAGTCGTTGCCGCAGGTGATTTCTGCACCGGCTTCCTGCAACTTGGACAGCACGGCTTCCAGGGTGGTCGGATCGGTGTCCTTGACCTTGACCCGGCCACCGGTAACAGCCGCAGCCACCAGGTAGGTGCCGGTTTCAATACGGTCGGGCATCACGCTAAAGCGTGCGCCGTGCAGGCGCTCAACGCCATCGATGGTGATGGTGTCGGTGCCGGCGCCGCTGATTTTCGCGCCCATGGCGATCAGGCAGTTGGCCAGGTCGACCACTTCCGGCTCGCGCGCGGCGTTTTCCAGCACGCTGCGGCCTTTGGCCAGGGTGGCGGCCATCATGATGTTTTCAGTACCGGTCACGCTGACGGTATCAAAGAAGAAGTGCGCGCCACGCAGGCCGCCTTCCGGCGCCTTGGCCTTGATGTAACCGGCTTCGACATCGATGATCGCGCCCATGGCTTCCAGGCCACGAATGTGGAGGTCAACCGGACGCGAACCGATGGCGCAACCACCTGGCAGGGCCACTTCGGCATAACCGAAGCGCGCGACCATCGGGCCGAGCACCAGGATCGAAGCGCGCATGGTTTTCACCAGCTCATAGGGCGCAACCAAGGTCTTGATCGCCCGCGCGTCGACTTCAACGCTGAGCTTTTCATCAATGATTGGTTCAATACCCATGCGACCGAACAGCTCGATCATGGTGGTGATGTCGTGCAGGTGCGGCAGGTTGCAGATGGTGACGGGGGCGTCACCGAGCAGGGTGGCAGCGAGAATCGGCAAGGCAGAGTTCTTCGCCCCGGAAATGCGGATTTCGCCATCAAGGCGCACACCGCCGGTAATAATCAGTTTGTCCATGATTCTCTCGGTTTAGGAGCGCGCGGCCCAATCGGCACGGCTGAAGAATTTCATACTCACGGCGTGGATGCTGCCATCGGCGATCCAGGCATTGAGGTGAGCGTAGATCTGCTGCTGGCGTTTGACCGGGCTAAGAGCGGCCAATTCGTCACTGATCAGGTTCAGCTGAAAGTTGCAGCCTTCGCCTTCAACTTCCACCTGGGTATCTGGCAATTTAGCCTCAAGGAGACTCTTTACTTCTAAGGCCTGCATGCTCAACCTCGATCACTGCATGAATTAACGACTGCCGAGCAGACGCTCGCGGGCCGAGCATCATACAAAAAAGCCCCCCGCCTGCGAACCCCGCATTATTCCTAGCCGACCGAAGCCCTGCTCAGGCCTGCAGCGGAATAATTTCAAGCAAACCGCAAACCCCAGCGATCTCGCGCATGTCCTTGGGTAGATTGCTCACGCTCAGGGTCTTGCCGGCCGCACTGGCGTCACGCATAAACGCCAGCAACAGCGCCAGCCCGACGCTGCTGGATTTCTCCACGCCGCCGCAATCGAGCACGCAAGTAGCGGCCGGGCTGACCTTGAGCAGGCGCGCGCCTTGCTCACGCAGCGCCGGAGCGCTGAGGTAGTCGAGCACGCCCGTAAGGTTAAAAACCCCAGGCGACGCCTCGCTGATGCTGGCCTGGCTCACGATGCATTTGTCCCTTGGCGGGCTTTGGCGACGGTCTCGGTCCAGTTGTCGATGACCTTGTCCAGGTCATTGCGGTTGTCCTGCATGGCCTGAGCGAACTGGTCACGGAACAGCTTGCCGACGTTGATACCGTTGATCACCACGTTGCGCATCTTCCAGGTGCCGTCCTGATTAACCATGGTGTAGGACAGCGGATAGACCACACCCTTGCCGTCCTTGATTTCCATATTTACCGAGGTGCGCTCAGGGTCCTGCTGGCCGCTGACCGGCAACACGCGGATGTCCTGGTTGTTGTATTCGAGCAGGGCATTGCCATAGAACTGCATCAGGCTGCGCTTGAAGTTTTCCTGAAAGCGCTGCATCTGCTCCGGCGAGGCCTGACGCGAGTAACGCACGGTCATCACACCACGGGAAATGCCGTCAACATCCACCACCGGGCCGAGAATGCTGTTCAGGGCGTTGTAGAACGCGCCCGGGTCGGTGCGGTACTGCTCCTTGTTGGCCTTGAGGTCGGCCAGCAGCGTGGTGGTGGTCTGCTGCACCACTTCATGGGCCGCCGGAGCCGCCAGCAACGGCAAGGACATGGCGGCCAAACAGATAAACAGGCCGTTACGCAGTGCTTTGAACATAGTCAGTACCTCTATTAATTAGTCTGGTCTTTGTTGACCGAATTGAGCAGGAACTTGCCAATCAGGTCTTCCAGAACCAATGACGACTGCGTGTCGTGAATGGTGCCACCATCGCGCAGCACTTCTTCTTCGCCGCCCACGCTAATCCCAATGTATTTCTCGCCCAGCAGGCCCGCCGTCAGAATCGAGGCGGTGGAGTCTGCCGGCAGGTTATCCACTGCATCATCCAGCACCATGGTGACGCGCCCCATATAGCTGTTGCGGTCCAGATCAATCGCGGTGACCTTGCCGATGGTCACACCGGCCATGGTCACTTTCGATCTGACCGTCAAACCGGCGATATTCTCAAAGTGTGCATACACCTTGTAGGTATTGTCGCTGCTGCCGACGGTCAGGCCGCTAACGCGCAAGGCCAGCAGCAATAAGGCCAACAACCCGGCCAACAGGAACAAGCCGACACCAATTTCCAGCGTGCGGTTCTGCATCAGAAATCTCCAAACATCAAAGCGGTCAGAATAAAGTCCAGCCCCAATACGGCGAGCGAGGCGTACACCACGGTTTTCGTGGTGGCACGACTAATCCCTTCCGAAGTCGGCTCACAGTCGTAGCCCTGGAACACGGCGATCCAGGTCACGACAAACGCAAAGACCACGCTCTTGATCACGCCATTGAGCACATCTTCACGAAACGAAACACTGCTTTGCATATTGGCCCAGAACGAGCCTTCATAAACCCCCAGCCAGTCGACGGCGACCATCGCACCGCCCCAAATACCGACCACACTGAAGATCATTGCCAGCAGCGGCATCGAGATAAAACCGGCCCACAAGCGCGGCGCGACAATGTATTTGAGCGGATCAACGCCAATCATCGCCAGGCTCGACAACTGCTCGGTGGACTTCATATTGCCGATTTCTGCGGTCAACGCCGAGCCGGCGCGTCCGGCAAACAACAAGGCGGTGACCACCGGCCCCAACTCGCGCAATAGGGTCAGGGCGACCATCTGCCCGACCGCCTGTTCGGAGCCGTATTTGGCCAGAATGCTGAAGCCCTGCAGCGACAGCACCATGCCGATAAAGATGCCGGACACGACGATAATGGCCAGGGACATCACCCCAACCGAATACAGCTGCTTGACCAACAGCTGAAAACTGTTGCCGGTCGAACCCCGGCCAAACAGCGCGCGCAGCAGAAACAGCCCCGAGCGCCCAAGCGTAGCCACCACATCAATACCGGCGCGACCGAACAGGCGCACCCGCTCGAGCACAGATGTCTTGCGCATCAGCGCTCCCCCAGAAGATCGTCGCGGTAATTGGCCGCAGGAAAGTGAAACGGCACCGGGCCATCGGGAATACCCTGCATAAACTGACGCACGCGCGGGTTGTCCGAGGCCATCAACTCGGCCGGCGTACCCTGCCCCAGCACCTGGGTGTCGCCGACGATATAGATGTAGTCAGCAATGCTCGCGGTTTCCGCCAGGTCATGAGACACCACAATACTGGTGATCGCTAACGCATCGCTGAGCAGACGAATCAAACGCACCAGAACGCCCATGGCAATCGGGTCCTGGCCGACGAAAGGCTCGTCATACATCAGTATTTGCGGGTCCAGGGCAATCGCACGGGCCAGCGCCACGCGACGCTTCATGCCTCCCGACAATTCATCGGGCATCAAATCCAGAGCGCCGCGCAAGCCCACTGCCTGCAACTTCATCAGCACGATGTCGCGAATCATCTCTTCCGGCAGCTGGGTATGCACCCGCAGCGGAAAGGCGACGTTCTCGAACACATCCAGATCGGTAAACAACGCACCACTCTGGAACAGTACGCCCATCTGCTTGCGCATCTCGAACAGCTCGCTGCGCGACAGCGTCGGCAAATTCAGGCCATTGACCCAGACTTCACCCTGGCTCGGTTTGAGCTCAGCTGCGATCAGGCGCAGCAGCGTGGTTTTGCCACAGCCAGACGGCCCCATGATCCCGGTGACCTTGCCACGGGGAATCTGGATATCGATGTTTTTGAAAATATCCCGCTCGCCGCGTTTAAAGCTGACGTTCTTCAGCTCAACTGCATACGGGTTCCCGGCGCTCATCTGGACTCCTTGCTCAACGCTTGCCTGACTGACGCACTGCCCCGAACAAAGGGCACTACAGGTCGTCGAACGTACCGAAAATGGCCGCGAACTATACCATCGCGGCATTCCCCGCCCAAGATTGAACTTGTTGCCAGAGATAAGCGCCGCACAGTTCCAAACAGCAACTGACAACTGGAAACACTGGGCAGGCGCACCTTTACCGTTATAATCGGCAGCTTTTAGCCTGTACGCCGCAGAGAAGTCATGAGCCAGTCCACCGATCTGATCCAGTCAGCGCAGCGCACCATCCGCCTGGAACTCGAAGCCATCCAGGATCTGCTGGCGCGCATCAACGGTGATTTCGTGCGTGCCTGCGAGCTGATTCTCGCCAGCAAAGGCCGCGTCGTGGTGGTCGGCATGGGCAAATCCGGCCACGTCGGCAACAAGATTGCCGCCACCCTGGCCAGCACCGGCACCACCGCATTCTTTGTCCATCCTGCCGAAGCGAGCCATGGCGACATGGGCATGATCACCCGCGATGACGTGGTGCTGGCCCTGTCCAACTCCGGCTCTACTGCGGAAATCGTCACCCTGCTGCCGCTGATCAAACGCCTCGGCATCCGCCTGATCAGCATGACCGGCAATCCGGAATCACCGCTGGCCAAGGCCGCCGAAGTCAACCTGGATGCCCGCGTGTCCCAGGAAGCCTGCCCGCTGAACCTGGCCCCAACCTCTTCCACTACCGTATCGCTGGTACTGGGCGACGCCCTGGCCATTGCCCTGCTGGAAGCCCGCGGCTTTACCGCCGAAGACTTCGCCTTCTCCCACCCAGGCGGCGCACTGGGTCGACGCCTGCTGCTCAAGGTGGAAAACGTCATGCACGCCGGCGACAGCCTGCCACGTGTCAAGCGCGGCACCTCGCTGCGTGACGCGCTGCTGGAAATGACCCAGAAAGGCCTGGGCATGACCGTGGTGACCGAGGACGATGGCCGCCTGGCCGGAATATTTACCGACGGCGATTTGCGCCGCACCCTAGACCGCAACATCGACGTACGCCAGACCATTATCGATGACGTAATGACCGCCCACGGCAAGACCGCTCGCGCGGAAATGCTTGCGGCAGAGGCTTTGAAAATCATGGAAGACCACAAGATCAGCTCGCTGGTGGTGATCGACGACAACGACCTGCCAATTGGCGCACTGAACATGCACGACCTGCTCCGCGCCGGGGTAATGTAATGACCACTGACCTGATCAACCCCGACCTGCTGCAGCGCGCCCAGGCCGTCAAACTGGCGATTTTCGACGTTGACGGCGTGCTCACCGACGGCAAGCTGTACTTTCTCGTCGACGGTAGCGAATTCAAGACCTTCAACACCCTCGACGGCCACGGCATCAAGATGCTGATCAACTCTGGCGTGCGCACCGCGATTATCAGCGGCCGCAAAACCCCCGTGGTTGAGCGCCGCGCGCAGAACCTGGGGATTCAGCACCTGTACCAGGGGCGCGAAGACAAGCTGGTGGTGCTCGATGAACTGCTCGGCGAACTGGGCCTAGACTATGCACAGGTCGCTTATCTGGGTGACGACCTGCCCGATCTGCCGGTGATCCGCCGCGTAGGCCTGGGCATGGCAGTCGCCAGTGCCGACGGCTTTGTCCGCCAGCACGCCCACGGTGTGACCCGTGCTCGTGGTGGCGAAGGCGCCGCCCGCGAGTTCTGCGAACTGATCATGCACGCCCAAGGCACCCTTGAAGCTGCTCAAGCCGCTTACCTATAGGCCAACCATGCCCCGCAAGTTATTCAATATCGCCCTGTTCGCCTTTGTCGCACTGCTGGTGGCGGCGCTCGGCTACTGGAACCTCAGCCCGGAAAGCTTTAACCAGCAATCACGCAGTGCTGGAACAGACAACGCCATCGATTTTTACGCCACCAACACCTATACCGTGCAATACCAGGCTGACGGCAAACTGCACTACGAGCTGACAGCCGACAAGGTCGAACATATCAAGGCCAGCGACATCACCCTGATGACCGCTCCGAACATGAACCTGTTCCGCGGCACAGAACTGCCCTGGAAAATCCGTAGCGAGCGCGGTGAAGTATCGCCAGGCGGCGTTGAGGTCGAACTGATCGACAAGGTGCGCGTTGAGCGCACCGACGCCAAAGGCCGCCCGACCATCCTCACCACCAGCCGCCTGACCGTATTCCCCGAGAAGGAATATGCGCAGACCCAGCAAGCCGTTAGAATCGACGCGGCCAATGGGGTGACCACGGCAAAAGGAATGAAAGCGTACATGAATGACGGCAGGATGCTCCTGCTGTCCAACGTAAGAGGTCAGCATGAGGCTCGTTAACACCCTCCCCCTACTACTCAGCCTCAGCGCCGCACTCGGAAGTGTCAGCGCCTGGGCACTGCCGTCCGACCGCGAACAGCCGATCCGCATCCAGGCCGACAGCGCAGAACTGGACGACAAGCAAGGCGTTGCCGTTTATCGCGGTGACGTCGTCATAACCCAGGGCACCATGAAGGTCACCGGCGACACCGTGACCATCACCCAGAATGCCCAGGGCGATGTCGAGGTGTTCACCTCAGTTGGCAAGCCAGCCTACTACGAGCAAAAGCCGTCAGCCGACAAGCAGATCGTCAAGGCCTATGGCCTGACCATCCAGTACTTTATGGCCAACGAGCGCGTAGTCCTGATCGATCAGGCCAAGGTGATTCAGGAAGGCAACACCTTCGAAGGCGAGAAAATCGTCTATGACACCCAGCGCCAGATCGTCAACGCCGGCCGCGCCACAGGCACCAATGTCACAGCGCCACGTCCGCGCATCGACATGGTGATCCAGCCGAAGAACAAACCAGCCGACCAGCAGGCGCAGTAATAATGGCCACATTGAAAGCCCAACACCTGGCCAAAAGCTACAAAGGCCGCCAGGTCGTGCGCGACGTCAGCCTAAGCATCGACAGCGGGCAGATCGTCGGCTTGCTCGGCCCCAACGGTGCCGGCAAGACCACCTGCTTCTACATGATTGTTGGCCTGGTACAGGCCGATCAGGGCCGCGTGATGATTGATGATCTCGACGTCAGCCATCAGCCCATGCATGGCCGCGCTCGCGCCGGCATTGGCTACCTGCCGCAGGAAGCCTCGATTTTCCGCAAGCTCAGCGTGGCCGACAACATCATGGCCATCCTGGAAACCCGCAAAGACCTCGACGGCGCTGCTCGTCGCAAGGAACTTGAAGGCCTGCTGCAGGAGTTCCATATCAGCCATATCCGCGACAACCTCGGCATGAGCCTGTCTGGTGGTGAACGCCGCCGCGTGGAAATTGCCCGCGCCCTGGCGACCAACCCCAAGTTCATCCTGCTCGACGAACCCTTCGCCGGTGTCGACCCGATTTCCGTGGGCGACATCAAGCAGATCATCCATCACCTCAAAGCCAAGGGCATCGGTGTATTGATCACCGACCACAACGTGCGCGAGACCCTGGATATCTGCGAAACCGCCTATATCGTCAGCGATGGCCAACTGATCGCCGAAGGTGATGCCGAGACCATTCTGGCCAACCAGACAGTCAAAGAAGTTTACCTGGGGCATGAGTTCCGGCTGTAACCACAGCTTTTCTCAAGCTGACTGCAGCCAAGGCTAGGCAAAACCCTTAAAGTCAGGCATATAATTTGCTTCCTAGTGGCGCTTTTTGAAAACGCCCTGTAGTGGATTGCGCACAGACGCCGGTAAATAAGGTCTGCAATGAAACCATCGCTAGTCCTGAGAATGGGCCAGCAGCTGACGATGACACCGCAGCTGCAACAGGCCATCCGCCTGCTCCAACTGTCTACCCTGGATCTGCAACAAGAGATCCAGGAGGCCTTGGAGTCCAACCCGATGCTCGAACGCCAGGAAGATGGCGATGATTTCGACAATTCGGACCCTATGGCCGATGGCGCAGAAAGCGCCAGCCCCAGCGAACAGCCCGAAGCGCCCTATCAGGAAACCAACTACCAGGAAGCCACGCAGACCGTGGACAACCTGGAAGAAGGCGATTGGGGCGAGCGCATTCCCAACGAGCTGCCAGTCGATACCGCTTGGGAAGACATCTACCAGACCAGCGCCAGCAGCCTGCCGAGCAGCAGCAACGATGACGACGAGTGGGATTTCACCACCCGCACCTCCAGCGGCGAGAGCCTGCAAAGCCACCTACTGTGGCAGCTCAACCTGGCCCCAATGTCGGACAAGGACCGCCTGATTGCGGTCACCCTGATCGACTGCATCAACCAGCAGGGCTACCTGGAAGAAACCCTGGAAGAAGTGCTCGAAGCCTTCGACCCTGAACTGGACATCGAACTCGACGAAGTCGAAGCCGTGTTGCACCGCATCCAGCAGTTCGAGCCTACCGGCATCGCTGCGCGTAACCTGGGTGAGTGCCTGCTTCTGCAACTGCGCCAGCTGCCAGCGAAAACCCCGTGGCTGAGCGAGGCCCAGCGCCTGGCCAGCGACTACCTCGACCTGCTCGGTAGCCGCGACTACAGCCAGCTGATGCGCCGCATGAAGCTCAAGGAAGACGAGCTGCGCCAGGTTATCGACCTGATCCAGAGCCTCAACCCGCGCCCCGGCTCGCAGATTGAATCCAGCGAGCCGGAATACGTGGTGCCCGACGTGATCGTGCGCAAACACAACGAGCGCTGGCTGGTGGAGCTGAACCAGGAAGCCATGCCGCGCTTGCGGGTCAACGCGCAATACGCCGGCTTTGTGAAGCGCGCCGACTCCAGCGCCGACAACACCTTTATGCGTAACCAACTGCAGGAAGCGCGCTGGTTTATCAAAAGCCTGCAAAGCCGCAACGAAACCCTGATGAAGGTCGCCACGCAGATCGTCGAGCATCAACGCGGCTTCCTCGATTACGGCGACGAGGCGATGAAGCCGCTGGTACTGCACGATATTGCCGAAGCTGTAGGCATGCACGAGTCGACCATCTCGCGGGTGACCACGCAGAAATTCATGCATACGCCGCGCGGCATTTACGAGCTGAAATACTTCTTCTCCAGCCACGTCAGCACCTCCGAGGGCGGCGAATGCTCGTCCACCGCGATCCGCGCCATCATCAAAAAACTGGTCGCAGCGGAAAATGCGAAAAAGCCGTTGAGTGACAGCAAGATCGCTGGTTTACTGGAAGCACAGGGCATTCAAGTCGCTCGCCGCACGGTCGCCAAGTACCGTGAATCCCTCGGAATAGCGCCTTCCAGTGAGCGCAAACGATTGATCTAAGGCGGCACAAAGAAGGAAGACGACCACTCGATACCGAACACCCCCGGCCTCGCCTTTTCGCAAAAGCAGCCATACTGCCAACAAGCAATCAGCGACCGTGCCAGGCTCGTTCTGTAGAGTCTTCCACGCCACAGTGTTCCGGCGGCAGGCCTCTCGCCTGCCTCTTACACACGGCAACAAGGAGAAAGCGGTATGCAAGTCAACATCAGTGGACACCAGCTGGATGTGACCGACGCCCTACGCGACTACATCGCCGAAAAACTCGGCCGATTGGAGCGCCACTTCGACAAGATTACCAACGTGCAAGTCACCATGGAGGTCGAGAAGCTCAAACAGAAAATCGAAGCGACCCTGCACATTGCCGGCGGCGAAGTCGTCGCCAATGCCGAACATGAAGACATGTATGCAGCCATCGATTTACTGACTGATAAACTCGACCGACAACTCATCAAACACAAGGAAAAACAGCTCGAACGTCAACAGGGCGCTATGGCCCGCTGACATCGTCTATCTCCTATGATCCGACTTGAAACTATCCTGACCCCCGGCCGGTCCCTGGTGAACGTGCCGGGCGGCAGCAAAAAACGTGTCCTCGAACAGATTGCCAACCTGGTGGCGCGCGAGCTGCCTGACCTGGATGGCCAAGACATCTTCGAAAGCCTGATTGCCCGGGAAAAACTCGGCTCGACCGGTTTCGGTAATGGCATTGCCATTCCGCACTGTCGCCTGCCCGGTTGTACCGCGCCGATCAGCGCTTTGCTGCGCCTGGACGCCGCAGTGGACTTCGACGCCATCGACGGCGCACCAGTGGACCTGCTGTTTGTTCTGCTGGTACCCGAAGCGGCCACCGACGCTCACCTGGAACTACTCCGGCAGATCGCCAGCATGCTTGACCGCAGCGATGTGCGCGCCAGCCTGCGTCAGGCAGAAAGCAGCGAAGCCCTGTATCAGGTGGTCGTGGACGTACAAAGCCAACTCAACCGAGCTTAAGCATGCGCCTGATCATCGTTAGCGGTCGCTCCGGCTCCGGGAAGAGCACCGCCCTCGATGTGCTTGAGGACAACGGTTTCTACTGCATCGACAATCTGCCGGCAGGGCTGCTGCCTGAACTGGCTGAGCGCGCCCTGCTGCACACCGAACTGCTGCATCCGCAGGTCGCGGTGTCGATTGATGCGCGCAACCTGCCGAGCCACCTCCAGCGCTTCCCCGAACTGCTTGATGAGGTCCGCGCGCGGCACATCAAGTGCGATGTGATCTACCTGGATGCCGATGAAGAAACCCTGCTCAAACGCTTCTCGGAAACCCGTCGGCGCCACCCGCTGACCAACGAGAGTCGCTCACTGGCTGAAGCCATCGCCGATGAAGCGCTGCTGCTCGGGCCGATCATTGACCTGGCCGACCTGAAGATCGACACCACTCACCTCAACCTGTATCAGCTGCGCGACAGCCTCAAACTGCGCCTGCTTAACCAGCCCGAGCCGGGTACCGCGTTTCTGGTCGAGTCCTTTGGTTTCAAGCGCGGCATGCCGGTGGATGCTGATCTGGTCTTCGATGTGCGCTGCCTGCCCAACCCCTACTGGAAACCGGACTTGCGCGACTTCTCCGGCCTCGACCAGCCGGTAGTTGACTACCTCTCAGCCCAGGCCGATGTCGAAGACATGTACCAGGACATCCTCGCCTACCTGACCAAATGGCTGCCGCGCTTTGCCGCCAGCAACCGTGCTTATGTCACCGTGGCGATTGGCTGTACCGGCGGTCATCACCGCTCGGTGTACCTGGCCAACCGTCTGGGGGAAACCCTCAAACCCATCCTGAAAAACGTTCAGACTCGCCACCGCGACCTCAGTTAAGGAATTGCCGCGATGCCCGCCTGCGAAATCACCATTATCAACAAGCTTGGCCTGCACGCCCGCGCGGCAGCCAAGTTTGTCGGCGTCGCAGGACGTTTCCCTTGCCAGGTCAAAGTTGGCCGCAGCGCGGAGAGCCTGGTCGATGGCAAGAGCATTATGGCGGTGATGATGCTCGCGGCCGGAAAAGGCACGCCCGTGCACCTGCACACCGAAGGCGAACAGGATAGCGAGGCGCTGCAGGCCCTGAGCGAGCTGATCAACAACTACTTCGACGAAGGCGAGTAAAACCGCCGCTAAATAAAAAATGTCCGGGAGACATTTTTAACGTCGCGTAGCGACGGCCCACAGGGTTGCCGCCATGGATGGCAAGGCAATAAAAAAGGGCTGCCCGCGCAAACGGGCAGCCCTTTTTCGTGCCAAATGGCTTAACTACCCGCCACCGTCATGCGCTCGATCAACACCGAGCCGGTGCGGATATTGCTGCGCAGCTCCAGATCATTACCCACCGCAACAATCTGCTTGAACATGTCGCGCATATTGCCGGCGATGGTCACTTCCTGCACCGGGAACTGGATCTCACCGTTCTCCACCCAGTAACCACCGGCGCCGCGCGAATAGTCGCCGGTGACCATATTCAGCCCTTGCCCCATCAGCTCAGTGACCAACAGGCCGCGGCCCATACGCTTGAGCAGTGCCTTCTGGTCTTCATCGCCATGGCTAACAAACAGGTTATGTACGCCGCCAGAGTTGGCCGTGCTAGGCATACCCAGCTTGCGCCCGGAATAGGTGCCGAGCACATAGGACAGCAGCTCACCACGCTCGACAAAGGACTTGGCGTAAGTCGCCAGACCGTCACCATCGAAGGCGGCGCTGCCCAATGCACGGGGAATATGCGGGCGCTCATCGATCTTCAGCCACTCGGGAAACAGCTGCTGACCCAGGGAGCCTTCGAGAAAGGATGACTTGCGGTACAGATTGCCGCCGGAAATGGCCGCCAGAAAGCTGCCAAACAAACCGGTGGCCAACTCGGCGGCGAACAGCACCGGCACTTCGCAGGTCGGCACCGGACGCGCGCCCAAACGGCTGACCGCACGCTCGGCGGCGCGGCGGCCGATGCTGCCGGCATCGGCCAGCAACTCGCCCTGGCGATTAACGTCGTACCAGTAGTCGCGCTGCATCTGCCCGCCGTCTTCGGCGATCATCACGCAGCTCAGGCTGTGCCGCGTGCTGGCATAGCCACTAACAAAGCCATGGCTGTTGCCATAAACCCGGCAGCCCTGATGGGTATTCAGCGTGGTGCCATCGGCATTCTTGATCCGCTGATCTGCGGCAAAAGCCGCCGCCTCGCAGCTCAAGGCCTGCTCGATAGCCTGCTCTGGGGTGATCGACCAGGCGTGATACAGATCCAGCTGCGGCAGCTCGCGAGCCATCAGCGCGGCATCGGCCAGACCGGCGCACTCGTCTTCAGAGGCATGCTTGGCAATCGCCAGGGCCGCCGCCACGGTTTCGCGAATCGCCGCCTCACCACTGGCCGAGGTACTGGCCGAGCCTTTGCGCTGACCGACATACAAGGTGATGCCAAAGCCCTGATCGCGGTTGAATTCGACCGTTTCCACTTCACCCTGACGCACCGTGGTGGACAAGCCCTGTTCCACCGATACGGCCACCTCGCAGGCACTCGCACCCTGCTTTCTGGCCTCGGCAATAATCTGCTCCACCTGCGCCTGCAAATGCGGCACAGCCTGGGGGCCGACGATGTCTACTGCACTCATAAGAACTCCTGAACGATAAGCGGCAAACGCGGCCACATAGGCCAGACGCTTACAGCTGGAAACTTGCTGCTATCATGTCGGCGTTTTCCACTGGACCGCCACCATGTCTGAATACCTTGACGACTTCTCCGGCGAGAAGAGCAAAACCCAGGTCAAGCGCGAGTTTCATGCGCTACAAGATCTGGGGCAACGCCTGACTACCCTGAAACTCGACCTGCTGAACAAGCTGCCGCTGACCGACGAGCTGCGCCGCGCGCTGGCCGAAGCGCCCAAGCACACCGCCAATGCCGCGAAGAAGCGCCATGTGCAGTTTATCGGCCGCTTGATGCGCGATCAGGACATCCCAGCCATCCTGACCCTGCTCGACCAGCTGGATGCCTCCACCCGCCAGTACAACGAACGCTTTCATAACCTGGAGCGCTGGCGTGACCGTTTGCTCAACGGCGACGACGACACCCTGGAAAAATTTGTCGGCGAATACCCCGACGCCGACCGTCAGCACCTGCGCCAGCTGATCCGTCAGGGCCAGCACGAATTGGCGCAGAACAAAGCGCCTGCCGCTTCACGCAAAATCTTCAAATACATCCGCGAGCTGGATGAAACCCAGCGCGGCTTGCGCTAAACCAGCACATCGATTGGGCTGTGCAATGCGCAACCCAATCGACGCTTTTTAGCTGCCCGTCCCGCCCACCGTAATCGCATCGATCTTCAGCGTCGGCTGGCCCACGCCAACCGGCACCGATTGCCCATCTTTACCGCAGGTACCGACGCCGCTGTCCAGCGCCAGATCGTTACCGACCATAGACACCTTGCTCATGGCTTCCGGGCCATTGCCGATCAGGGTTGCACCCTTGACCGGCGCCGTGATCTTGCCGTCCTCGATCAGGTAAGCCTCGCTGGTAGAAAACACGAACTTGCCGCTGGTTATATCGACCTGACCGCCGCCAAGGTTGGCGCAGTAGATGCCTTTCTTCACCGAACGAATGATTTCTTCCGGATCACTCTCGCCGGCCAGCATGTAGGTATTGGTCATGCGCGGCATCGGCAGGTGCGCGTAGGATTCACGGCGACCGTTGCCGGTGCACGCCACGCCCATCAGGCGGGCATTGAGCTTGTCCT
Organism: Pseudomonas sp.; assembly: GCF_030690725.1. Taxonomy (GTDB): domain Bacteria; phylum Pseudomonadota; class Gammaproteobacteria; order Pseudomonadales; family Pseudomonadaceae; genus Aquipseudomonas. Next base: position 79,004 of record NZ_JAUYGD010000044.1, read on the forward strand.
GCATATAGCCCTTGAGCACGCCGTTCTCGATCAGCGTGGTGCACTGGGTCTGCGTGCCTTCATCGTCCATGCTCAGGGAACCGCGACGCTCGGCCAGGGTGCCGTCATCGACGATGGTGCACAGGCTGGAGGCCACCTGCTCACCCATCCTCCCACTGTAGGCCGAACTGCCCTTGCGGTTGAAGTCGCCTTCCAGGCCATGGCCGACTGCTTCGTGCAGCAGCACGCCGGACCAGCCTGCGCCCATCACCACGGTCATAGTGCCTGCCGGGGCCGGAATCGCTTCGAGGTTGACCAGCGCCTGGCGCAAGGCCTCACGGGCATAGCCCATGGCGCGCTCTTCGTTATTGCTGGTCTGTTCGAGAAAGTAGCGGTAATCGGTACGCCCGCCGCCACCATGGCTGCCGCGCTCGCGGCGACCGCTCTGCTCGACGATCACGCTGACGTTGAAGCGCACCAACGGGCGGATATCGGCGCCCAGGCTACCGTCGTTAGCGGCCACTAGAATGCGGTCCCAAACCCCGGCCAGGCTGACCGATACCTGCTTGATTCGTGGATCAAGAGCGCGGGTGGCGACGTCGATGCGTTTGAGCAGCTCGACCTTTTCCGCCCGGCCCAGCACATCCAGCGGGTTGTCCTGGGCATACAGCGGCTTGACCAGCGGACTGCTGAACGCTTGCACGCGGCCATTCTGCCCAGCGCGGGCAATCGAACGGGCCGCACGTGCGGCCTGGCTCAAGGCATCGGCGGTGATCGCATTGCTGTAGGCAAAACCGGTTTTCTCACCCGACTGAGCGCGCACGCCGACGCCCTGATCAAGGTTGAAACTGCCTTCCTTGACGATGCCATCCTCCAGCGCCCAGGTTTCCGAAACCTGGCTCTGGAAATACAGGTCGGCCGCATCGATTCCCGGCCCGGCCAAATCAGCCAGTACCGCGGGCAGATGCTCAATGGTCAAACCGCCCGGCCCCAGCAGATGTTCACTGACGGACACCAACATATTGTTCATTGCTCAATCTCGTTTATGACTGTTGCACCTGGCAGCCGTGGTTCGGTTGCCGCAAAAAATCGTTTATGCCGCGCCACCGGCATGCGCTGACGGATCGCAGCCTGCTCGGCCGCATCACGCTCGGCTAGCAGTACGCCCGGCCCCTGCGGCAGTTCGGCGAGCACGCGACCCCATGGATCGACAAGCGCCGAATGGCCAAAGGTCTCGCGACCGCCTGGATGAGTACCGCCCTGCCCGGCCGCCAGCACATAACACTGGGTTTCGATGGCCCGCGCGCGGGTGAGTATCTGCCAATGCGCGGCCCCGGTAACCGCAGTAAAGGCCGCCGGCACGCTGATCAACTCCGCTCCAGCGGCGCGCAAGGCGCTGTATAGCTCGGGGAAGCGCAGGTCATAACACACCGTCAGGCCCAGACGCCCAACCGGGGTATCGGCTACCACCACCTGAGCGCCGAAGGCGTAATCATCAGACTCACGGTAACGGCCGTGGCTGTCGCTGACATCCACATCAAACAAGTGCAGCTTGTCATAACGAGCCACGCGTTGGCCGGCATTATCGATCAGCAGCGAGCAGGCATGCGCCTTGGCGTCAGGCTGGCCATCCGGTGGCAAGGGCAAGGTGCCGGCGACAATCCACAGGCCCAGATCGCGGGCAGCCTGTTGTAACCAGGGCAGAATCGGCCCCTCGCCCAACGCTTCGGCACGCCCCAGTGCGGCCTGGTCACGCCGGCCCATGGCCGCGAAGTTTTCCGGCAGCACCGCCAGCCGCGCACCTTGCGCAGCAGCCTGTTCGAGCAACTGCCGAGCCTGCGCCAGATTGGCCAGGACATCGGCCTGGCTGACCATTTGAATGACTGCGAAAGTCATGACTGCCTTATCTCACTATCGGTATCAGGCTTCAGCTTACAAGCCATACCGGCAGACTGCACGGCTGCATATCCGCCGTGCGGGTTTACTGCGGTTTCTCGAAGGGTTTGTCGAAACTGATATCCGGGTTCTGCCAGGAGCCCTTGACGTCGTACTGCACGCTGGCAAAGCGCGCCACGCGGTCACCCAGCAGCTTATCGGCGATAAACAGCGCCCCACCAATAGCCGGCGCACCGACTATCAACGCGGCCAAAGGCAGGTTGTTGGTCACCGGCAGGGTCACCAACAACTTGGCATCGATGCGGTCATTGGCCATATCCAGGGTGCCATTGAGCTCCAGATTGCTCGATGGGCCTTCAAGGGTGATCGGCTCGCGGGTCACGAACACACCGTTATCGGCCACCAGCAGGCCCTTGACCCGGTCATAGCTCAGGCCCTTGCCAAGCAGATCGGAGAAGTCCAGGCGCAGGCGTCGACCAATCGAGTTGAAATTCAGCAAGCCAAATACCCGCAGCGCCGAAGCCGGACCTTCCACCTCGGAGAACTGCCCCTTGCGCAGCGAGGCATCCAGCGTGCCGCTAAACCGCTTCATACCGAACCAGGCCGGCGAGCCGGGCCAGTCGCCATCCACATCCATATGAAAGTCGCGGCTGCTGGCGGTCGGAGCAAAGCCCCAGGCGATCAGTACATCGGCCAGATCAGCGCCACCCATGCGTCCTTTGTAACTCGTGCGCACGCCGCTTGCGGCGTTTAGCCAGCTGGCCCGGCCGCCAATCTTCAAGCCCTTGAGATTGAGATCCAGCTCGTCGAAATGTACCCCGGTACTGACCGGGCGCGCCTTGAGCGACCAGCTACCCAGCGGTTCGATGCCTTGATAAACCTGGGCAATACGCACGTCCAGCGCCGGGAAGCTGCGCGGATCGACACTGGCCAGCGGGTCTGGCGCATCGACCACAGGCTCGCCAGCGGTCTTCTTCTCTGCCGCCGGGAAGCGCAGGTAATCGAGCGTCAGGGCAATCGGCAACTCACGAGCATCCGGCAAACCGACCTGGCCTTTCAGCTGCGGGCTGTCGAGGCTGACTGCCCAGGTGGCGGCATCGCGTTTAACCGCCACTTCCAGCGTATCCAGGTTGATGCCAAAACCGCTGAAACGACCAATGCGTAGCTGAGCATCCTTGAACAGCCGCTGCGCATCACCGATTGGCACACTGGCATAGGGCTGCAACACCTGCTGCCAGGCCGACCAATCCAACTCCGCCACGCGCCCGCGCACACGCAGGCCCTGGCTGGTGGGCAGACTGGCCGGGCCATCGGCCAGGCGAATCTCGCCGCGCCCCTGGCTGAACTGGCCTGGGCTGGCAGCAAAGGTCAGGCTCAGCAACTCGGCATAATCCAGCCAGTAGCGCGGCTCGCGCCCGCCCAGGCTCATACGCCACTGCGTCGCGCGTTCCTCGGCAGCGCTTTTGCCGAACGGCGCCGGCAGCGCCACCGTCGCGCCTTTAAGGCTGGAACTGACGCGTAGCTGACTGTCGGTACCGTCCAGGGTCAGGTTGAGGCGATAGGGCAGATTGCCGCTGACGGGCAGCGGCTGGGTCACGCCCAGCCAGGTGCTCAACTCGCTGACGGCGATCTGCCCGCTGGCCTCGATGCGGCTGCGCGCTTTGCCGCGCGCGCCCTCGGCCAAAGCCTTGGCGCGCACCGCATGACCGAGCACCTGGGCACGAATATCCGGGGCACTGAGGCCGCTGGCAGTGTTGTAACGAAAGGCGCCTTGCAGCTGGCTGAACTGCAGCGGCGGATTGGGCAGGCTGAGTTGCGCGCCTTGAGTGGCGAAATCCACCACCACTTCCGGAGCCAGGCCCTTGCGCAACGGCAAATCGAGTTTCAGCTTGCCAGTCAGCGCCCCTGCGCCAGTCCAGCCGGCAAAGGTTTCTGCGGTGCCGATGGGCGTCTGCTGCAGGATATGCAGGGCGTCATCAACATTGCTGCTCAGCTCACTGGTCAGCAACAGGCGCGGCGGCTGACCGGGCAATGCAGTCGCGATCAGCGCCTGGGCGTTGTTCACCCGGCTATCGAGGATGCGCCCTTCCGCCAGTTCGACACGCACGCCGCTGTCCTCGATCAAAACCCGCCCACGCCCTTCACGCAGTGCCGGCCAGCCGGGCTGAAAGGCCAGCTCGGCATCATGCACAGCGAAGAACAGGCTGATACTGCGCGCGGCATTCTCCGCGTCCTTGTTCAGCGAGCCCTGGTACTGGAAATAGCCTTCATCGACCGCACCACCACGGATGGCACTTTTCAGCCAGGCATCCAGATCGGCGCTCATGCCCGGCGCACGGCTCGGCAGGTATTTCTCGGTAAAGCGCGCATCGCCGTTACGCAGGCCGACGCGCAGGTCCATATAGTCTTCCTGCGCCGGATCGAAACGCAGGCGAATCAGAAAGTCACCGGCGACCGGGCCTTCCTCACCCAGCACCTGCAGATAGGGGCTACGCAGGGTGAACGCCTGCTCATCAAGCTGCCAGGTCAGCAGGGCATTGGCTTTCTGGTAGAGCCAAGGCTTGGGGAACAGGGTGTCGAGGTGCAGGGAAAAGTTTTCGCTGTCGACGCGCAGCTCACCCTGGCCGAGATCACCGCTGATGCTGCCGCTGACGTTTTCCGCAGCCGGCGAGCCGAGGTACGCGGCAAAGCCGATGCGCTGCAGATTGGCCGAGAACTGCAGGCGCTTGCTATCGGTCAGCTGCGGCCGGTAGTCGAGCTGGATATTGCGCAGCGCGCCATGCGGCTTGAGTTGCGCAAGCAGCGCCAGGCCTTTGTCCGGCAACGGCGCAAGCCCAGCCACCAGCGGCTGCAGCGGTGCCAGGTCGAGCCGGTCGGCACTCAGCAGCCATTGCTCCTGCACCTCTGCGCTTTCCGCCTGCTGGGTCAGCGCTACACGCACTTCACCCCAGCGCTGCTCATCACGACTGAAGGCCAGGTCATCCAACACCAGTTTGAAACCCAGCTCGGTACGGGTGAAATAGGCATTCAGTGCCAGATTATTCAGTGCCACCGATTCGCGCTCGGCGTAGCCAGCCTGGAGCTGCGGCACATGCAGGCGGCTGACCGCCCGCTGCACGCCACCCTTGGCCCAGCTCAGCCAGACTTCACCGCCAAGCTGCAATTGCTCAAGGCGCCACTGCGCCAACAGACTCGCCGGCACCCAGGCCGCCCAATCGCTCTGCGGCAGGCTCAGGTACAGCTCGGCGGAGGCGTCTTGCCAGCGTTTGGCGCTTATCCGCGTGCGCAACTGCAGGGCCAGCGGCTGGCCGTCAGGCAACAACAGACGGCCGTCCAGACGCTGGCTTACGCTGCCGTTGCGCAGGGTGAGATTGACATAGGTCAGGGTCCGCGGCGGCTGCTCGAAGGCTTGCACGGTGACCTGGCTGTTGAACAGCGACAGGCGCTTGACCACCTGTGATTGCGTCAGCACCTGAGCCAGGTCCAGCGGCGCCGGGTCGCTGCGTTGCGGCAAGCCCTTGAGCGACCAGCCGCCGCCTTCAGCCTGCTGCACCACCAGCTGTAGGCCATCCAGCTCAAGCCGGGCAATGCGCGGCTGACGCGCCAACAGGCTGGCCAGCACATCCGGCACCACGCGCACCTGATCCAGCTGCAAGGCGCCAGCCCCCTCGCCGACCGTCACATCGTGAGCGGTCAGCACCGGCGAAAAACCTTGCCAAAGGCCTTCCAGCGCACCGATCTGCACCGGCATGGCCAGCGCTTCACGGGCCTTGTCTTCGGCGTCCAGGCGGTATTCGGCGACCAGCGGCACCAGCTCGCGGCCGAGGCTGACGTACAGCGCCGCCAATACCAGCGCCAGGGCGCACAGCCCCAACGCCGTCCGCAACAGCAGGGCTGTCCAGCGCGCCAATGCCTGCATTCAGTTCACGCCCAGGCGGTAAACGCGCATATCAGAGCAGCACCACATCGTACTGCTCCTGGGAATACATGGTCTCGACCTGGAACTTGATAGTGCGGCCGATAAAGGCTTCAAGATCGGCGACGTTGCCCGACTCTTCATCAAGCAGGCGGTCGACGACTTTCTGATTGGCCAGCACGCGATAACCTTCCGGCTGATAAGCCCGCGCTTCACGGAGGATTTCGCGGAAGATTTCGTAGCAGGTGGTTTCCGCCGTCTTCAGTTTGCCGCGCCCCTGACAGCAGCTGCACGGCTCACACAGCACCTGCTCAAGGCTTTCGCGGGTGCGTTTGCGGGTCATCTGCACCAGGCCCAGCTCGGTGATGCCAATGATATTGGTCTTGGCGTGGTCGCGCTCCAGCTGCTTCTCCAGGGTGCGCAGCACCTGACGCTGATGCTCCTCATCTTCCATGTCGATAAAGTCGATGATGATGATCCCGCCGATATTGCGCAGGCGCAGCTGGCGGGCAATCGCGGTGGCGGCCTCCAGGTTGGTCTTGAAGATGGTCTCTTCAAGCGTGCGGTGGCCGACGAAGGCGCCGGTGTTCACATCGATGGTGCTCATCGCCTCGGCCGGATCGATGATCAGGTAACCGCCGGACTTGAGCGGCACCTTGCGCTCCAGCGCCTTCTGGATTTCATCCTCAACGCCATACAGATCGAAGATCGGCCGCTCACCTGGGTAATGTTCCAGGCGGTCGGCGATTTCCGGCATCAGCTCGTCGACGAACTGGGTGATCTTGCCGAAGGTCTCGCGCGAGTCGACGCGGATCTTCTCGATCTTAGGGTTGACCAGGTCGCGCAGGGTGCGCAGCGCCAGGGACAGGTCCTCGTAGATCACCAGCGGCGTCGGGCCGACTTTCATCTGCGTGGCGATCTGTTCCCACAGACGGCGCAGGTAACGGATGTCGGCGAGAATTTCATCGGCCCCAGCACCGTCAGCGGCGGTACGTAGAATAAAGCCGCCGGCTTCCTCGATGCCTTCGGCGGCCACGCAATCGGCCACCACCTGTTTCAGGCGCTCGCGCTCGGCCTCATCCTCGATTTTCAGCGAGATACCAACGTGAGCGGTGCGCGGCATGTACACCAGATAACGCGAAGGGATCGACAGCTGGGTGGTCAGGCGCGCGCCCTTGCTGCCAATCGGGTCCTTGGTGACCTGCACCACCAGGCTCTGGCCTTCATGCACCAGGGCGCTGATGCTTTCCACGGCAGGGCCTTCGCGGCTGGAGATTTCCGCGGCATGAATAAACGCCGCACGCTCCAGACCGATATCGATAAAGGCCGCCTGCATGCCTGGCAGCACGCGTACCACCTTGCCCTTATAGATATTGCCGACGATGCCACGCTTCTGCGTGCGCTCGACGTGCACTTCCTGCAGTACGCCGTTTTCCACCACCGCCACGCGCGATTCCATCGGCGTGATGTTGATCAGGATCTCTTCACTCATGTGCTTATCTCTTCTGAGAACCTGTCCACGATCTGCTGCGCGTCGGCCCTGCTGCGTTAAAAACACGCTCGGAATGCTCATGTACAAAAGTACACTCCGCTTCCTCGCCTGTTTTTGCCTTGCAGGACTCTAGCTCGCGAAATCGTGAACTGGTTCTGCGGCAAAGCTGAAAGCCCAGGGACTGCGCCGATAATGGCGGTCACTCACCCGCGACCCGCAACCTCTTGACTGTGATCTGGCAGCGACTGCCAGCACGGAATAGCAAATTCTGCGAGCAATGCAGCAGTCTCACACAGCGGCAAACCCACCACCGCCGAATAACTGCCGTGCAACTGGCTGACAAATACTGCCGCCAGGCCCTGAATACCGTAACACCCGGCCTTGTCCTGCGGCTCGCCGCTGGCCCAGTAAGCCTCGATTTCCGCCTGATTCAATGCACGGAAGGTGACCTGGCTTGTGACCACCCGCGACTCCAGCCGTTCGCGGCTGGCCAGCGCCACCGCCGTCAGCACCTGATGAGTGCGCCCGGACAGAGCATTCAAGGCCGCCAGCGCATCGTCACGGTCTACAGGCTTACCAAGAATTCGCCCATCGAGCACCACGGCGGTATCGGCGCCGAGCACCACGGCATCCGCAGTATCGGCCAATGCCGCCAGCCCAGCCTGCGCCTTACCGCGAGCCAGACGCTCTACATAGGCGATTGGCGACTCACCTGGCAATGCATTTTCATCGATGGGGGCGATTTGCGTGAGGAAGGGCACCGCAATTTGCGTCAGCAGTTCGCGGCGACGCGGCGATCCGGAGGCGAGATAAAGGGTGGCCATGCTGACTTCTCCCTGTCGGATAAACGCAAGGCCCAGCGGCCTTGCCTAATTGACGCCCAGACGCTGATGCAGCCCGCGCAACAGGGTACAGACCCAGGGCCAGAGCAAGGCACTGACCAGCGCCGGCAAGACAAAGGTCAGAGTCGGCGGGCGACTGCCGGTCAGGGCGTTCAGCCACAGCTGCACCAGCTGCGCCAGGCCGAACACCACCAGCAGCACCGTGCTCTGCTGCCACATTGGGAACATGCGCAAGCGCTGATGCAGGGTCAGCACCAGGAAAGTGATCAGGGTCAGGATCAGCGCATTCTGCCCCAGCAAACTGCCATTCAGCACATCAGCCAACAAACCGATGGCCCAGGCGGTGGTCATGCCCACACGATGCGGCAAGGCCAGCACCCAGTAAGTCAGAAACAGTGCCAGCCACAGCGGCCGGCCCAGCTCCATAAATTTGGGCATGCTCGATACGCTAAGCAACAGCGCCAGAGCGAATGTCAGCCAGACCACCCAGATATTGCTTGATCGTGCGGCCATTATTGCGCTGCCTCCGGCGGATTGGCGGGCGCTGCTGGTGCGTCGGCCGCGGGTTGCGCCTGCTGCAGAATTTCACGATCCAGGGCTTCCTGCGCCTGCGCCGACTCGGTGGCGCGCTGCTCAGGGGTGCGCGGGTCGGTAAATACCAGCAGCATATAGCGGCTGCGGTTCAGCGTAGCCGTGGGCACCGCACGGACAATCGCAAAGGGCTGACCGGAGTCGTGGATCACTTCGGAAACCATGGCCACCGGATAACCGGCTGGGAAGCGCTGGCCAAGGCCGGAGCTGACCAGCAGATCGCCTTCCTTGATATCCGCTGTATCGGCGACATGGCGCAGTTCCAGACGCTCCGGATTGCCGGTACCGCTGGCGATGGCGCGCAGGCCGTTGCGATTGACCTGCACCGGGATGCTGTGGGTGGTGTCCGTCAACAGCAGTACTCGCGAGGTGTAGGGCATGACCTCGACCACCTGGCCCATCAGACCACGGGCATCCAGCACCGGCTGACCGAGGAACACGCCATCCTTCTCGCCCTTGTCGATCAGAATGCGGTGGGTAAAGGGGTTCGGATCGATACCGATCAGCTCGGTGGCCAGTACGTCGTCATCAACCAGCGCGGCCGAGTTGAGCAGCTCGCGCAGGCGCACGTTCTGCTCGGTGAGCGCGGCAAGCTTCTGCAGGCGGCGCTGCATCATCAGCTGTTCAGCCTTGAGCTTTTCGTTTTCAGCGGTCAGCTCATTGCGCGTGCTCAGTTCCTGAGTCGCGCTCTCCCATAAGCGTACCGGCAGACGACCGACCCAGTAGACCGGCTCGACGATCAGGCCCAGCTGCGCGCGCAGCGGCTGCAGCAGGGTGAAGCGTGCGTCGACCACCATCAGCGCAGCCGACAGCACGGTGAACACCAGCAGGCGCACACCCAGCGAAGGACCTTTGGCAAATAGCGGTTTGATCGGCAGCTCCTCACAGCGTCAGGCAGCAAAACAAAAGCTGCAAGCGGGTAGAACCCGGCTTGCAGCTCAAGACTTGGAGCGGTCGCGCTTATTCCGAGGACAGCAAGTCCATGGTGTGGCGATCCATCATTTCCAGAGCCTTGCCGCCACCGCGTGCAACGCAGGTCAGCGGGTCTTCGGCGACGATAACCGGCAGGCCGGTTTCCTGCGACAGCAGTTTGTCCAGATCACGCAGCAGGGCGCCACCACCGGTGAGCACCAGGCCACGCTCGGCAATGTCGGAAGCCAGTTCTGGCGGCGATTGCTCCAGCGCGCTTTTCACCGCCTGGACGATGGTCGCCAGGGATTCCTGCAGCGCTTCGAGCACTTCGTTGGAGTTCAGGGTGAAGCTGCGCGGTACGCCTTCGGCCAGGTTGCGACCACGTACGTCGACTTCACGCAGTTCGCCACCGGCGTATGCGGTGCCGATTTCCTGCTTGATGCGCTCAGCGGTGGATTCACCGATCAGCGAACCGTAGTTGCGGCGCACGTAGGTGATGATCGCTTCGTCGAAACGGTCGCCGCCGACGCGCACAGACTCTGCGTAAACGACACCATTAAGCGAGATCAGGGCGATTTCAGTGGTACCACCACCGATGTCGACCACCATCGAACCGCGGGCTTCTTCAACCGGTAGGCCCGCGCCGATGGCAGCAGCCATTGGCTCTTCGATCAGGAACACTTCACGAGCACCGGCACCGAGGGCCGATTCACGGATGGCGCGGCGCTCCACCTGGGTGGATTTGCACGGCACGCAGATCAGCACGCGCGGCGACGGCTGCAGGAAGCTGTTTTCGTGAACTTTGTTGATGAAGTACTGCAGCATCTTTTCGCAGACGCTGAAGTCGGCGATCACGCCGTCTTTCATCGGGCGGATGGCAGCAATGTTGCCGGGGGTACGGCCGAGCATGCGTTTGGCTTCGGTTCCGACCGCCACCACGCTCTTCTGGTTGCCGTGGGTACGGATGGCGACCACGGACGGCTCGTTCAGCACAATGCCGCGTTCGCGAACATAAATCAGGGTATTGGCAGTGCCCAGGTCAATCGACAGATCGCTGGAAAACATGCCACGCAGTTTTTTGAACATGGGATAGGGACCCTAGGCAACGCGTGGGTAAAGGCGAAGCGCGGTAAAGGCGCTGCTAAAAAGTGCGGCAAACTCTAACAACGGCAGGGATTTTGAGCAAGGCACCAATATGTTAGATTGCCGGTTTTTCCGGGCTTTAAGGCCCATCATCGCGGCCTTTGACCGCCACCTGTCACTATCTGTTCCCTGCGCACCCGTGCATGGCGACCCGTTCACATTTCCAAAGGCGGCCAGCGACTGCGCTGCTTTATATAGGGAGAAACCTGATGGCGCTTGAACGCTCCGACGTGGAGAAAATCGCTCATCTGGCCCGACTGGGCCTGAATGAAGCCGATATCCCGGCTACCACCGAGACCCTTAATAACATTCTCGGCCTGATTGATCAGATGCAGGCGGTCAATACCGACGGCATCGAGCCGCTGGCTCACCCGTTGGAAGCCACTCAGCGCCTGCGCGCCGACCAGGTCACCGAACGCAACCAGCGCGAGGCCTATCAAGCCATCGCCCCGGCCGTGGAAAACGGCCTGTACCTGGTTCCGAAAGTCATCGAGTAAGGGAAAAAGCCTAGCCATGCATCAATTTACCCTGGCCGAGATCGCCCGCGGACTCGCCGACAAGCAGTTTTCCGCTGAAGAACTGACCCGCAGCCTGTTGGCGCGCATCGCCCAACTCGACCCGCAGCTCAACAGTTTTATCACCGTCACCGAAGACCTGGCCCTGAGCCAGGCCAAAGCAGCCGACGCGCGCCGCGCGGCGGGTGAGAATGGCGCCCTACTCGGCGCACCGATTGGCCACAAGGACCTGTTCTGCACCCAGGACGTACTGACCAGCTGCGGCTCGAAAATCCTTACCGGTTTTAAGGCCCCCTATAACGCCACCGTGGTCGAGAAACTCGCCGCGGCCGGCGCCGTGACCCTGGGCAAGCTGAACATGGACGAATTCGCCATGGGCTCGGCCAACGAATCCAGCCACTACGGCGCGGTGAAAAACCCCTGGGACCTGACCCGCGTACCCGGCGGTTCTTCCGGCGGCTCGGCCGCCGCGGTGGCCGCCCGCCTACTGCCAGCCGCCACTGGCACCGACACTGGCGGCTCGATCCGCCAGCCGGCGGCACTGACCAACCTCACCGGGATCAAGCCGACCTACGGCCGCGTGTCGCGCTGGGGCATGATCGCCTATGCCTCCAGCCTCGATCAGGGCGGCCCATTGGCCCGCACCGCCGAGGACTGCGCACTGATGCTGCAGACCATGGCCGGTTTCGATACCAAGGACAGCACCAGCGTCGATCAGCCGGTGGACGATTACCTGGCCGCCCTCAGCCAGCCGCTGAATGGCCTGCGCATTGGCCTGCCGAAGGAATACTTCGGCGCGGGCCTGGATGCGCGCATCGGCGAGAAGATGATGGCCGTGGTCGAAGAGCTGAAAAAGCTCGGCGCGACCGTCAAGGAAATCAGCCTGCCGAATATGCAGCACGCCATTCCCGCCTACTACGTGATCGCGCCGGCAGAAGCCAGCAGCAACCTGTCGCGCTTTGACGGCGTGCGCTTCGGCTATCGCTGCGAGAACCCGGTGAATCTGGAAGACCTTTACAAGCGCTCGCGCGGCGAAGGCTTCGGCGCAGAAGTAAAACGCCGCATTATGGTCGGCACCTACGCGCTGTCCGCCGGTTACTACGACGCTTACTACCTCAAGGCGCAGAAGATTCGCCGACTGATCAAGAATGATTTTGTCGCTGCGTTCAATGACGTCGACGTAATCCTCGGCCCAACCACGCCGAACCTGGCCTGGAAGCTTGGCGAGAAGAACAACGATCCGGTCGCCGCCTACCTGGAAGACATCTACACCATCACCGCCAACCTGGCCGGCATCCCCGGTCTGTCGATGCCTGCCGGCTTCGTCGATGGCTTGCCGGTCGGTGTGCAACTGCTCGCCCCTTACTTCCAGGAAGGCCGCTTGCTCAACGTCGCCCATCAGTACCAACAGGTTACTGACTGGCACACCCAAGCTCCGGCTGGATTCTGAGGACGACTGATATGCAATGGGAAACCGTAATCGGGCTGGAAATTCACGCTCAGCTCAGCACCCAATCGAAGATTTTCTCCGCCAGCGCCATCGCCTTCGGCGCCGAGCCCAACACCCAGGCCAGCCTGGTTGACCTTGGCATGCCTGGCACCCTGCCGGTACTGAACGCCGAAACCGTGCGTATGGCCTGCAAGTTCGGTCTGGCGATTGATGCCGAAATCGCCCCGCACAACATCTTTGCGCGCAAGAACTACTTCTACCCGGACCTGCCCAAGGGCTACCAGACCAGCCAGATGGACCACCCCATCGTTGGCAAGGGCTTCCTCGACATCACCCTGGAAGACGGTACAAGCAAGCGCATCGGCATCACCCGCGCGCACCTGGAAGAGGACGCCGGCAAGAGCCTGCACGAAGACTTCCACGGCATGAGCGGCATCGACCTCAACCGCGCCGGCACGCCGCTGCTAGAAATCGTTTCCGAACCGGACATCCGTTCGGCCAAGGAAGCCGTGGCCTATGTCAAAGCTATCCACGCGTTGGTGCGTTATCTGGGCATCTGCGACGGCAATATGGCCGAAGGCTCGCTGCGCTGCGACTGCAACGTCTCGGTACGCCCGGTCGGCCAGGCCGAGTTCGGCACCCGCGCCGAGATCAAGAACGTCAACTCGTTCCGCTTTATCGAAAAAGCCATCAACCATGAAGTGCAGCGCCAAATCGAACTGATCGAAGACGGCGGCAAGGTGGTGCAGGAAACTCGCCTGTACGACCCAAACAAGGACCAGACGCGCTCCATGCGCAGCAAGGAAGAAGCCAACGACTACCGGTACTTCCCCTGCCCGGACCTGCTGCCGGTGGTGATTGAGCAGAGCTTCCTCGACGAAGTGCGCGCCACTCTGCCGGAGCTGCCAGTCGAGAAACGCGCACGCTTCGAGCGCGAGTTCGGTCTGTCCACCTATGACGCCGACGTGCTCGCCGCCAGCCGCGAGATGGCCAACTATTTCGAGGCGGTCAACACCGTATGTGGCGACGCCAAGCTGGCCGCCAACTGGGTGATGGGTGAACTGTCCAGCCTGCTCAACAAAGACAACCTGGAGATCGAGCAATCGCCGGTTTCCGCCGAGCAACTGGGCGGGATGATCCTGCGCATCAAGGACAACACCATCAGCGGCAAGATCGCCAAGATGGTCTTCGAGGCCCTGGCCGCTGGCGAAGGCGCGAGCGCCGATGAAGTGATCGAGAACAAGGGCCTTAAGCAGGTCACCGACTCCGGCGCCATCGAAGCGATGCTCGACGAAGTGCTGGCAGCCAACGCCGAGCAGGTTGAACAGTACCGCGCCGCTGATGAAGCCAAGCGCGGCAAGATGTTCGGCTTCTTTGTCGGCCAGGCCATGAAGGCCTCGAAAGGCAAGGCCAACCCAGGCCAGGTGAACGAACTGCTGAAGAAAAAGCTCGAAGCTTGAACCTTGCCGTCACACACAACGCCGGGTCAGCCCGGCGTTGTTTTGTCCGCCGCCCGACCATGGAGCCGCCATGCGCCTTCTGTTAATCGCCCTAACCAGCCTCTTGCTCAGCGCCTGCGCCAGCCAGGGCCAGGTCGACCCGCAGGGTTACCGCGCCGAGGGCCAGGCGTCCTATTACGGCGCGCGTCACCACGGCAATAAAACCGCCAGCGGCGAACGCTTCGACCAGAACGCCCTGACCGCAGCACACCGCAGCCTGCCGTTTGGTAGCCGGGTACAGGTGACCAACCTGCGTAACGACAAAACCGTGGTGGTGCGCATTAATGACCGCGGTCCTTACGCCAAGAAGCGCATTATCGACCTCTCGCAAAAAGCCGCCGAACAGCTGGATATGCTGCGCGACGGCGTAGTGCCGGTGAGAGTGGAGCAACTGGCCGACTGAACACAGTTGTTTACAAAGAAGCGCTAGACAGCCCTGATCAGCCTCTGGCGCAACGCAAGCCGATGATTAAACTAGCGCCACTTTTCTGGAGCCCCTTGCAATGACCCTGATGACCTTTGTTTATCTGATCGCCGGCCTGGTGCTGCTGGTGGCTGGCGCTGAAGTACTGGTACGTGGCGCGGCCAAGCTGGCAGCGCAATTCGGCATTCCGCCACTGATCATCGGCCTGACCGTGGTCGCCTTCGGCACCAGCGCGCCGGAAACCGCAGTCAGCGTGCAGGCGGCCTTCAACAACAGCGGCGACCTGGCGATTGGCAACGTGATCGGCAGCAATATCGCCAACGTGCTGCTGATTCTCGGCCTGACCGCTGTGGTTGCACCGCTGATCGTCTCGCGCCAGCTGATCCGCCTGGATGTGCCGATCATGATCGGCGCCAGCCTGGTGGTCTATGCCCTGGCCTGGGACGGCAGCCTCAGCCGCCTCGACGGCGCCCTGCTGTTTGCTGGCGTGCTCGCCTACACCGGCTTCCTGATCATCAGCTCGCGCCGCGACAAGAGCAGCAATGAGGATGACGAGTTTGCCAAGGAATTCGGCCTCAATGAGCCGGCCAAACCCTATGCCTGGGTAATCAATCTGGGCCTGATCATTGCCGGCCTGGTGCTGCTGGTCAGCGGCTCCAACTTTCTGGTCGAGAGTGCCGTCACCATGGCCCGCGCACTGGGCATCTCGGAACTGGTGATCGGCCTGACCGTAGTCGCCATCGGCACCTCGCTGCCGGAGCTGGCCACCTCGATCATGGCCGCCATCAAGGGCGAGCGCGATATCGCCGTGGGCAATATCGTCGGCAGCAATATCTTCAACCTGCTCTGCGTACTGGGCCTGGCCTCGCTGGTCTCGCCGCAAGCCATCAACGTCGCCGCCAACGCCCTGGCCTTCGACTTCCCGGTGATGATCGCCGTGGCCGTGGCCTGTTTGCCGATCTTCTTCGCCGGTTACCGCATCAACCGCTGGGAAGGCTTGTTGTTTCTTGCCTACTACGTGGCCTACACGGTCTACCTGGTGCTGTCGTCGACCGGCCGGCCGTTCGCCGAGGTCTTTGGCGACGCCATGCTCGGCTACGCCCTGCCGCTGACCGCAGTGACCCTAGTGATCATCGCCGGCCGTGCCTGGCACAAGCAAAAAGCCTGATGAGCGCTTAGGAGAACAGCCGCATGAGTGACAGCCACGAGCAGGGTCTGAAAGTCCGCCGCGAAGTGATGGGCGATGCCTTTGTCGATCGTGCGCTGGGTAACGCCACGGACTTTACCCAGCCGCTGCAGGACTTCGTCAACCAGCACGCCTGGGGCGGCGTATGGACCCGCGAAGGCCTGGATCGCAAGACCCGCAGCCTGATCACCCGGTCGGCGCTGACCGCGCTGAAATGCCCGCAGGAACTCAAGGGCCACGTGCGCGGCGCGCTGAACAATGGCTGCACGGTCGAGGAAATCCGCGAAACCCTGCTGCACTGCGCGGTGTATGCCGGCGTGCCGGCGGCCATCGATGCCTTTCGCGCAGCGCAGGAAGTGATCGACGACTTCCAGCCAGCCTGAGCGCAACACAACAAAAAGCCGGGCATTGCCCGGCTTTTTTATGCCCGCGCGACGGCTAGATCCAACCCGCCCACTGCAGCACAAACAGCCCGAGGTTAGTGGTCACCACCGTGGCCAGGGTGGTCAGCACGATGATCGCCGCCGCCAACTGATGATTACCGCCCACCGCCTTGGCCATAACGAAACTGGCCGCCGCCGTGGGACTGGCGAAGTACAGAAAGAGAATCGCCAGATCGGCATCGCGAAAGCCCCACAGCCAGGCGCCCAGGGTTGCCACTAGCGGCAGCCAGAACACCTTCATCAGGCTTGAGCTGATCGCCATGCCGCTGCTCTCGCGCAGCGATTCCAGGGTCAGGGTGCCACCGATGCAGATCAGCGCCAGCGGCAGGCTCATCTGCGCAAAGTATTCCCCAGAGGTCAGCAACCAGGCCGGCAGCGCAATCTGCCAGGCGGCAAAAGGGATAGCCGCCAGCACACCAATGATCAGCGGATTACTGAGGATGTTCTTGGTCAGGCTCCAGACATCGGTCTTGGCCTCTGGGCTGTAGATCGCCAAAACAATCGCTGACAGGGTGTTGTAGCTGAGAATCACCACCCCACCGAGCACCGCGCCGACCGACAGGCCGTAATCACCGTACATGCTGGTGGCCAGCGCCAGGCCGATAATGCCGTTGTTGCCGCGAAACGCGCCCTGGGTATAGATGCCGCGATCCGCCTCAGGGCAGCGCAGGATCGCCCAGCCCCAGGCCAGCAGAAAGCAGCCCAGAGTCGCCAGCACGAAATACAGCAGCAAGGCCGGCTGCAAGGCGGTACGCAAATCCGCCTGGACAATACCGAGAAACAACAGGGTGGGCAGCGTGCCACGAAACACCAGCGCCGATGCGGTGTTGATAAAGGCCGCATCAATCAGCCCCAGACGCTTGAGCGCCACGCCGAGAAACAGCATGGAGAACACCGGAGCGGTAACGCTGATGGTTTGCTGAACAACGGCGAGCATGACAGCCCCTGACCAGTTAGATAGGGGGCTAATGATAGCAAGGCTGCCTGGCGGAAAGCTTTCAGCAGCCTTTCATGCGGGGAAAAAAACGCCGGGAGCGTTTTTTAACGTCGCACAGCGACGACCCGCAGGGTGGCCGCCATGGATGGCAGGCCATAAAATAACGTTTAGCGGCGTACCGGACGCTTCTGCAACTTGCGCTGCAAGGTGCGCCGATGCATGCCCAGAGCGCGGGCGGTAGCGGAGATATTGCCTTCGTGCTCGCTGAGCACGCGCTGGATGTGCTCCCACTGCAGGCGGTCCACCGACATCGGATTTTCCGGAACCAGGGTATCCAGATCGGCATGCTGAGTCAGCAGCGCGGCCAGCACATCGTCGGCATCAGCCGGTTTGCACAGGTAGTTGCAGGCGCCACGCTTGATCGCCTCTACCGCCGTGGCGATGCTCGAATAACCGGTGAGGATCACCACGCGCATTTCGCCGTCCAGCTCCAGCAGCTTGGGCAGCAGCACCAGACCGGAGTCGCCTTCCATCTTCAGGTCGACCACGGCGTAGTCCGGCACATCCTGTTCAGCCAGGGCCAGGCCTTCTTCAGCCGAACCGGCGGTGGACACCCGCAGGCCACGACGGCTCATGGCGCGGGCCATAACGCGGGTGAAAGTCGGATCATCATCGACCAGCAGCAGGTGCGGTTGTTCTTCGCCTTCGAACAGCACTTCATCGCTCATTCGGGTATTTCCTTAGCTTCGGCCATAGGCGCGCGGCAGTTTCAGCTCGGTGAGCGTGCCGCCTTCTTCGTGGTTATACAGTTTAACCGTGCCGCCGGCACGGGTGACGCTGGCCTGACTGAGGAACAGGCCCAAACCAAACCCTTTGCCCTTGGTGGTGAAAAACGGCCGCCCCAACTGCTCGGCAATTGCCAGCGGCACACCCGCGCCGAAGTCGCGAATGCTCAGGCGCAGCCACTGGTGATCCCAATCCAGGCGGATATCCAGTTTATCCGGGCAGGCATCGGCAGCGTTGTTCAGCAGATTGAGCAGCGCCTGGGTCAGGTCGGCCGGCGGCATCATCCGTGGCGGTGCGCCGCGACCCAGGCATTGATAGCGGTAACTGGCTTCGGGACGCATCAAATGCCAGCGATTGAGAGTGGTTTCCAGCCACTCCACCGAAGACAGCTCGATCACCGCCTGACGGCGATCAGCCTCGGCAGCGCGCACCAGATGTTGCAGGGTTTCCTTGCACAGCTTGACCTGCTCCTGCAGCACCGCCAGGTCCTCTTGCAGCGTCGGTTCCTGATGCTCGCGGCGCAACTCCTTGATCAGCACGCTCATGGTCGCCAGTGGCGTGCCCAACTCATGTGCCGCACCAGCGGCCTGGGTCGCCACGGCGAGCAGCTGCTGATCACGCAAACCCTCTTCGCGACGCTCGGCGCGTAGCTCTTCCTGATGGCGCAGCTCTTCGGCCATCTTCGCCACAAAGAAGGTGATCAAGCCGGCGGCCAAAGCAAAGCTCAGCCACATGCCGTAGATCAGCAGGCTTTCCCGTGGCCCCTGCGGCAATTCCAGCGGGTGCGACCAGACCAGCAGAAAGGTGTAACCGCCCAGTGCCAAACCGGACAGAGTGATGGTGTAGAGCCAGGGCAAGGTCGCCGCCGCGATGGTCAGCGGCACCAGGTAATAAGAGACAAAGGGGTTGGTCGAGCCACCCGAGTAATACAGCAGCAGGCTGTGGATGATCAGGTCGCAGCCCAACTGCACCGCGTATTCCTGCTCGGTTACCGGCCAAGGCCCACGCAGGCGCAGCGCAGTGAGCAAGCACAACACCAGAGAAATACCGAGGGTTACACTCAGCTCCAGCCAGGGCAGCGGCAGCGCGCCAGACTTGTACGCCAGCCCCACAGAACCCGCCTGTGCGGCCAGCACCAGAATGCGGATCAGGGTCAGGCGCCAGAGGTTTTGCCGGCTCGCCGACAGAAGCTGCACAGGTGCGAGCATAGAATCTCCAAGATGCTCATTTAGCGAGCCGCAGGAGTATAACCAAGCCTCTACGCCCCCAACTGCGGCAACGCGCCGCAGCCGGTGTCGCACTCATCAATGATCCGAGAAAAATTCTGGAACCTGATTTAACCCGTTCAGTCTGATCGCTACGTCTACCCTCTGGAAAGCCGCGCATAACCCATGCGCCCATCACATAAAGGAATCATCATGCTGCCATTGTCCCGCCTCGCCACCGCCCTGCTGCTGAGCGCCACCACCCTGTTGAGCGCCACGGCCATGGCCGAAGAAGCGCGCTACAACCAGGTCGCACTGCGCGCCGAGGTCAATCAGGAAATCGCCCACGACCTGATGCACGTCACCCTCTACAGCGAAGCCCAGGACAGCGACCCGGCCGCCCTTGCCGCGCAGATCAGCAAAACCCTCAACGCCGGCATCGCCCAGGCCCGTCAGGTCAAAGGTGTTAGCGTCGCCTCCGGCAGCCGTAACAGCTACCCGGTGTATGACGACAAGGGCCAGAAGATCACCGCCTGGCGCGAGCGCGCCGAGCTGCGTCTGGAAAGCGCCGATTTCAGCGCGCTGTCCAAGCTCACTGGGGAAATGCTGCAAACCCTGAAAATGGGCGGAATGAACTTCAGCATCGCCTCAGACACCCGCAAGACCCACGAAGACGCCCTGCTCAAGGATGCTGTCGCCGCCTTCAAGGCCCGCGCGCAACTGGCCACCGAAGCCCTCGGCGGCAGTGGTTACAAGCTGGTCAGCCTGAGCCTGAACAGCGGTGGTTTCCAGCCGCCGATTATGCGCATGGAAGCGATGAAAGGCGCGGCAATGATGGATGCAGCAGCCACCCCGGATATTGAAGCCGGCACCAGCCAGGTGAGCATTAATGCCGATGGCGTGATCGAAGTGCAGATGCCGTAAAAACTGCTACAAACAGAAGCAGCGCCGTTATCCGACGATAGCGGCGCTTTGCCATGTTTTCTCGCCCATTTATAGAAATGCGACACCACGTACAGCTGCATCGTCATTCCTGTTCTCTCTGCGACATGCCACTTGCCTACGGCATACGCCCTGCATAGCTTCATCCAAGGTCTCCACAAGAGGCCCCTCAGGATCACAACCACAATAACCATGAGGTCACTATGCGTAAGAACGCCGTCATCCAGGCTTTACTCGCCGCTGGGCTGATCGCCAGCACACCACTTGCCAGCGCCGCCGGCAACCTGGTGTTTTGCTCCGAAGGCAGCCCCGCCGGGTTCGACCCTGGCCTGTACACCACCGGCACCGATTTCGATGCTGCAGCGGAAACCGTGTTCAACCGCCTGAGCCAGTTCGAGCGTGGCGGCACCGCCGTAATCCCGGGCCTCGCCGAGAAGTGGGACATCAGCGAAGACGGCCTGAGCTACACCTTTCACCTGCGCCCCAAGGTGAAATTCCACACCACCGAATACTTCAAGCCGAGCCGCGATTTCAACGCTGATGACGTGCTGTTCACCTTCCAGCGCATGCTCGACAAGGACCACCCGTTCCGCAAAGCCTACCCGTCGGAGTTCCCCTACTTCACCGACATGGGCATGGACGCGAACATCGCCAAGATCGAAAAACTCGACGACATGACCGTCAAGTTCAGCCTCAACGAAGTCGACGCCGCCTTTATCCAGAACCTGGCGATGAGCTTTGCCTCGATCCAGTCCGCCGAATACGCCGATAGCCTGCTCAAGGCCGGCAAAGCCGCCGACATCAACCAGAAGCCCATCGGCACTGGCCCGTTCGTCTTCAGCCGCTACCAGAAGGACGCCTCGATCCGCTTCAAGGGCAACAAGGAATACTGGCAGCCGGACGAGGTGAAGATCGACAACCTGATCTTCGCCATCAACACCGACGCCTCGGTGCGCATGCAGAAGCTCAAGGCAGGCGAATGCCAGGTCACCCTGTTCCCACGCCCGGCGGATCTCGACGCGCTGAAAAAAGACCCGAACCTGGACATGCCCGAGCAGGCCGGGTTCAACGTCGGCTATATCGCCTACAACGTCACCCACCCGCCGTTCGACAAACTCGAAGTGCGCCAGGCGCTGGACATGGCGGTGAACAAGCAAGGCATCATCGACGCGGTGTACCAGACTGCCGGCCAGCTCGCGACCAACGGCATGCCGCCAACCCAGTGGTCATATGACGACAGCATCAAGGACCCTGCCTACAACCCGGAAAAAGCCAAAGAGCTGCTCAAGGCCGCCGGCATCAAGGAAGGCACCGAAATCACCCTGTGGGCCATGCCCGTGCAGCGCCCGTACAACCCCAACGCCAAGCTGATGGCCGAGATGCTGCAAAGCGACTGGGCCAAGGTCGGCATCAAGGCCAAGATCGTCAGCTACGAGTGGGGTGAATACCTCAAGCGCGCCAAGGCTGGCGAACACGACGCCATGCTGATTGGCTGGAGCGGCGACAACGGTGACCCGGACAACTGGCTGGGCACCCTGTACGGCTGCGATGCGGTGGACGGCAACAACTTCTCCAAGTGGTGCCATGCCGACTACGACAAACTGGTGAAAGCCGCCAAGCGCGTGACCGACACCGCCGAACGCACCGAGCTGTATAAGCAGGCGCAGGTGATCCTCAAGCGTGAAGTGCCAATCACTCCGATCGCCCACTCCACTGTCTACCAACCAATGAGCAAGAAGGTCGAAGACTTCCGCATCAGCCCGTTCGCGCTGAACTCCTTCTACGGCGTCGGCGTCAAGTAACCACCCCGGCAATAAAGAACGGCGGCCAATGGCCGCCGTTTTATTTACTGCACCAGCCCTTATCCCAGACCGAACGGATCATCCAACGAATGGCTCGGCGCGGTGAACCAGCGCGGCCCATCGGCGCTCATGTAGAAGTGATCCTCCAGACGCACGCCGAACTCGCCCGGCACGCAGATCATCGGCTCATTGCTGAAGCACATGCCTTCGGCCAGCGGCGTCAGATCGCCACGCACCAGATAGGGCCCTTCATGGATATCCAGGCCGATACCGTGGCCGGTGCGATGCGGCAGGCCCGGCAACTTGTAATCCGGGCCCAGGCCCGCCGCTTCCAGAGTGCGCCGCGCCGCAGCATCCACCGCCTGGCAGGGCTGGCCGAGCTGCGCGGCCTCGAATGCAGCCAGCTGCGCGGCTTTCTCGATATTCCAGAAGTCGCGCTGACGCTGACTAGGCTCGCCGAAGACATAGCTGCGGGTGATGTCCGACAGATAGCCATGCACCTGGCAGCCGGTGTCGATCAGCACCATGTCGCCCTGCTTGAGGATCTGCGCGTGTTTGACGCCATGGGGAAATGCACTGGCTGGGCCAAACAGCACGATGCAGAACGTCGAGCCCGCTGCGCCGACGGCGCGATGCGCCTGCTGGATAAACTCGGCGACCGCCGTGGTGCTGATGCCCTCGTGCAGCACACTGGCGACAGCCTTGTGCAC
Organism: Pseudomonas sp.; assembly: GCF_030690725.1. Lineage (GTDB taxonomy): Bacteria > Pseudomonadota > Gammaproteobacteria > Pseudomonadales > Pseudomonadaceae > Aquipseudomonas. The sequence goes on from NZ_JAUYGD010000044.1 coordinate 101,674, forward strand.
CTCAAGGGTCATGTCCTTGGCGCGCTGCATCAGGGCCAGCTCGGCCGCTGATTTGCGCTGCCGGCAGTAGCCGCTGACCACTGCCGCATCGACAAACTCGTAGCCCCTGGCCAAGCGGCGAATACCATCGACCATAAAGAATGCCAGCGTCGGACAGAGGCCGATTTTCACGGGCTGCTCTTGATCCGCCGCGATGCCCATCCGCTGCAGCGTATCGAGCAGCAACTGATAGGGGCTTTCGTGCTCCTGCCAGGTATTGATGGCGCCAACGAGCACCTGAAAATCGCGAATGGTACCGACCTCAAATGCCGGAGCCAGGTATTCCAGCGGCCCCTCGGCCGGGAGAATCGCGCCCACCATGCGCTCACTGGGATGCCAGCGCACGCCGGTGAAATACTGCAGATTGCTGCCGGCGTTGATAAACATCGCGGCAATACCTTCGGCCTGCATCAGCGCCTGGGCGCGACTCACCCGAGCCTGGTATTCACCAAGCGCGATTGGTTGCACGCCATCCATCATGTTGTGCAGCCCGGCAAGCGCCTGTTGCGGCGTACAACCTCCGACACCGAGAGTCATCTCGCGCTCCTTTGTATGATCTGTAAGTTGGCCCGGTGAAATTTAAGTCCGGCTTAAATAGAGCGCAACGATTATTTTAGTGCTACTTAAATTCACAGGTATTGTCCGACGACTTTTAAGCGCGGCGCCGAACGGTATACTGGCGCTCTTTCAGCACGAGCCAGGGTTATGACCGCAGATCGCATCGGAGAACGTTTGCGCCGCTACCGGCGGGCCGCGAAGAAGACCCTGAATGAAGTCGCAAGCGAATCGGGGCTCACCGCCAGCTTCCTCTCCCAGGCCGAGCGCAACCTGACCGGCATCTCGATTTCCTCATTGGCCAGCATCGCCAAGTCGCTCGACATCCCGCTCAACGTGCTGTTCGATCAACCGCCGCAACCTGAACCCGACTCGCACCAGGGCGAACGGGTGCGCTACACCATCGAAGGCCAGCCCCTGGCCTATGAGCGGCTTTCCAGCAGCTTCCCGGGCAACCAGCTGAACGCAGTAAAAATGAGCATGCCAGTCGGCTACCAATCCGAGCTGATCGCCCATGAAGGTGCCGAATTTGCCTACGTGTTATCCGGCAAGATTCTCTACACCATCGACGGCCGCCAGTACCCATTAAGCGCGGGCGACTCAGTGCACTTCGATGCCGGCAAGGCCCACCGTCTGGCCAATGTCGGTAACGAGGTAGCGGAAATGCTGGCCATCACCACCCTCAGCCTGTTCGACGACCACAGCACGCCCTGACCCCGATAACGGGTGCACGCTAGCACAGTGTGATGACAACAAATGTTAGTAGCGCTTAATTTTTGTTGACCTCAATTTCAGCATGACTTAATTTCGAGCGCGACAGGTTGCTGAGCGTTTTCGCTCCACCGCAGCTCTGGGCCGGCCTATTCACCCGATAGGGCGGAACGCAGCGGTGCTGATCACAGCCCACGAGGCTGACCCTCAATGACGCCCAAAAAAAGAATAAATGAGGTACTCATGCGCACTCACACGTCCATCCAGGCCATGCTCGTTGCCGGACTGTTTCTCGGCTCGACTTACGCATCCGCCAGCAACCTCGTGTACTGCTCCGAAGGCAGCCCCGGCGGCTTCGACCCAGGCCAGTACACCACCGGCACCGATTTTGATGCAGCCTCGGAAACTCTGTTCAACCGCCTCGCCCAGTTCGAGCGCGGCAGCACCCTGGCCGTACCGGCCCTGGCGACTGAATGGCAGGCCAGTGAAGACGGCCTCAGCTATATCTTCAAACTGCGTCCCGGGGTGAAATTCCACAGCACCGACTACTTCACCCCCAGCCGCACGTTCAACGCTGACGACGTGGTTTTCACCTTCCAGCGCATGCTCGACAAGGATCATCCATTCCGTAAGGCCTATCCGACCGAGTTCCCCTACTTCACCGACATGGGTCTGGACAAGAACATCGCCAAGGTGGAGAAAGTCGACGACCTCAGCGTGCGCTTCACCCTCAATAACGTGGACGCGGCCTTTATCCAGAACCTGGCGATGAACTTCGCCGCCATCCACTCCGCCGAATACGCAGAGCAGTTGCTCAAGGCCGGCAAGGCCGCCGACATCAACCAGAAGCCGATCGGCACCGGCCCGTTTGTGTTCAACCGCTACCAGAAAGATGCGCAGATCCGCTTCAAGGGCAACAAGGACTACTGGCTGCCGGAAGATGTGCAGATCGACAACCTGATCTTCGCCATCAACACCGACGCCTCGGTGCGTGCGCAAAAGCTCAAGGCTGGCGAATGCCAGGTCACCCTCAACCCGCGCCCGGCTGACCTTGCCGCGCTGCAAAAAGACCCGAATCTGCAGGTGCCGAGCCAGCCTGGCTTCAACCTGGGTTACATCGCCTACAACGTGACCCGCGCCCCCTTCGACAAAGTCGAAGTGCGTCAGGCACTGGACATGGCCATCGACAAACCGGCGATCATCAGCGCGGTCTACCAGGGCGCCGGGCAACTGGCGGTCAACGCCATGCCACCGACCCAGTGGTCCTATGACGAAAGCATTAACGCTATCCCGCAAGACATCGAGCAAGCCAAGGCCCTGCTCAAGCAAGCTGGCGTTACCGAAGGCACCAAGATCACCCTGTGGGCCATGCCCGTGCAGCGTCCGTATAACCCCAACGCCAAATTGATGGCCGAAATGCTCCAGGCCGACTGGGCCAAGGTCGGCATCAAGGCAGAAATCGTCAGCTACGAGTGGGGCGAGTACATCAAGCGCGCCCATGCCGGCGAGCATGACGCCATGCTGATTGGCTGGACCGGCGACAACGGTGACCCGGACAACTGGCTGGGCACCCTATACGGCTGCGACTCGGTCAACGGCAACAACTTCTCCAAATGGTGCGATGCCGGCTACGACAAGATCGTCAAGCAGGCCAAGGCCGTTACCGATCGCGACGCCCGCAGCGAGCTGTATCAGCAGGCGCAGCAGATCATCCAGCAACAACTGCCGATCTCCCCGATCGCGCACTCAACGGTCTACCAGCCCATGCGCAACAGCGTAGAAGGCTTCGAGATCAGCCCCTTCGGGCGCAACAGCTTCTACGGCGTCAGCAACAAACGCTGAGAACGTGCACCAACGGCGGGCCAGTGCGCCCGCCGAACACCTAATAAAAACGACTGTATTCCTCGTCCGGCCACCACCGGCTGAGTGTTTCGTAGCTGCCAAAACGTTCGCAAGAATGCGCTTTCCGAGCGTTGCCGGGGCTGTTTCGCCCCTGCGACAGGTAGTCCGTATGAGCACTCCTTGCCTAATAAAAAAGCCGTTACAGGAGCCCAACAGATGACATTCGCCCTTCGCACCAGCATTCCTTTAAGCCTCGCCCTGCTTGCCCTCAGCGGTTACAGCCAGGCTGCCGAGATCAGCAACCAGGCCGACAACGCCAGCGGCTTTTTCGCAGGCCAGAGCCTAACCCTCAGCACCCGCAACTTTGCCGCCCGTGAGCGTTTCAAGGGGCACTTCGGCCTGAACATCCCCAAGGATGGCGGCCCGCAGTTCACCCAGTCGCGCGACACCTGGGTGCAGGGCACACAGCTCAAGTACAGCTCCGGTTACACCCAGGGCACGGTCGGTTTCGGCATCGATGTGGCGGCGTTCAATGCCATCAACCTGGAACGCGGCAAGGGCCGTATTGCCGGCGGCGGCAACCGCACCCTGGCCGACAGCAACGGTCATGGCCAGGAGCACTGGTCCAAACTCGGCATCGCCAACCTGCGCGCGCGTATTTCCCGCAGCGAACTCAAAGCCGGACGCTTTATGGTCGAGACGCCGGTGTTCAACTCCATCGGCAACCGCGCCCTGCCCTCCAGCTTCAATGGCGTCGGACTGGTCAGCGAAGAGCTGGACAACCTCAGCCTGCAGGCGGGGAGCTTTCGCCGCACCAGCCCGCGTACCGGCGCAGGCGATGAAGCCCTGACCACCGAATACGGCACTCGCCAAGCCGAAGGCGAGCGCTACAACTACCTGGGCGGCAACTACAAGGCGCTGGATAACCTAGAAGTTGCGCTGTATGGCGGGCGTTTTGAAGACATCTGGGACCAGTACTACCTGGGCATTACCCACGACCTCGGTGACCGCGAGCAACTGTCCCTGCGCACGGCCTTCAACGGCTACCACACCCGTGACAGTGGCGCGCGTGAAGCCGGTTATATCGACAACAACACCTGGAGCCTGGCCTTCACCCTTGGGCATCAGGCTCACGACCTGACCCTGGCCTGGCAACAGGTCGATGGCGATGAATACTTTGATTACGTGCACGAAACGTCCGCTATCTACCTGGCCAACTCGCTGCTTTCCGACTACAACGGCCCGAACGAGAAATCCGCGCAGATCCGCTATGAAACGGATTGGAGCTATTTCGGCATACCCGGGCTGAGCACCATGGCCTGGTACGCCAAAGGTTGGGATATCGACGGCACCCACTACGACGGCGGACGCAATGGCGCCCACGCCAACTACGCCGACGTGCTCAGCCAGGACGGTGAAAAACACCGCGAGTACGGGCTGATGGCGAGCTACAAGGTGCAGAGCGGAACCATCAAGGACAGCACGTTCAAGGTCACCTATATGTCGCACAAGGCCAGCCAGAACCAGGCTGATGGCAGCGTCAACGAGCTGCGCATCGTCAGCACCCTGCCCTTTGACCTGCTTTAAGCACCGGGAGAATCAGCATGCACTTGAACCTACGCCACCTCCCTCTGCTACTCGCTTTCGGCTGCACAGCCATCCAGGCAAAACCACTGGTGGTGTGCACCGAGGCGGCGCCGGAAGGCTTCGATATCGTGCAATACACCACGGCGGTAACCGCAGATGCGGCGTCTGAAGCGCTGTTTGATCGCCTGGTGCGCTTCAAACCCGGCACCACCGAAATCGAGCCGGCCCTGGCCGAGCGCTGGGACATCAGCCCCGATGGGCTGAGCTACACCTTCCACCTGCGTAAAGGGGTGAAGTTTCACCACACCGCCTGGTTTACCCCCAGCCGCGAAATGAACGCCGATGATGTGCTCTGGAGCATCCAGCGCCAGCATGACCCCAAGCACCCTTGGCATGCTCAGGCCAACCGCGGCTTCCCGTATTTCGAGGCCATGGAATTCGGCAAGCTGATTGCCCGCATCGAAAAACTCGACGAGCACCGCGTGCGCTTCGTGCTCAATCAGCCGCAGGCGCCCTTCCTCGCGGATATGGCCATGGGCTTTACCTCGATCTACTCCGCCGAGTATGCCGAGCAGCTACTCAAGACCGGCAAGCAGGAGCTACTCAACAGCCAACCGGTCGGCACCGGGCCGTTCGTGCTGCAGCGCTACGCCAAGGATGCTCAGGTGCGCTACAGCAGCCACCCGGACTACTGGGATGGCGAGCCGGCGTCGGAAAAACTGCTGTTTGCCATCACCACCGACCCCAATGTGCGCATCCAGCAGCTGCGCGCGGGGGCCTGCAATATCGCCCTGTATCCGCGCCCCTTTGATATGCCGGCGCTCAAGGCCGATAAGCAATTGAAGGTACTGGAGCTGGATTCGCTGCTGACCGCCTATGTTGCCCTCAATGTGCGCCATAAACCGCTGGACGATGTGCGCGTGCGTCAGGCGATCAACCTGGCGTTCGACAAGCAGGCCTACCTCGGTGCGCAGTTTGGCGCCGACGGTGCAAGCCCGGCCGTCGCGCCCTACCCCTCGACGCTGCTTGGCTATGACAATCAGCTTGAGGGCTGGCCCCACGACCCTCAGCGCGCCCGTCAATTACTCGCAGAAGCAGGCCACGCGAATGGCATCAGCCTGTCGATCTGGACGCGCCCAGGCGGCGGCCCAACCAACCCCAACCCATCACTCGGCGCACAGATGCTGCAAGCCGACCTGGCGGCAGTCGGCATTAAAACCGACATCCGCGTGATGGAATGGGGCGAGCTGATCAAGCGCGCGAAGAACGGCGAACACGACCTGGTGTTTATGGGCTGGGCCGGCGATAACGGCGACCCGGATAACTTCCTCACCCCCAACCTCTCTTGCGCCGCCGCGCAGAGCGGCGAGAACCAGGCCGGCTGGTGTGATAGCGAGTTCGACAGATTGATCACCCAGGCCCGGGAAACCATCGAACCACAGCAGCGCGCTGCGCTGTACCGCCAGGCGCTGGGAATTTTCCATCAGCAGGCACCGTGGATTCCCCAGGCTCACCCCAAGCAATTCAGTGCGGTCAGTGGTGATGTCGAGGGTTTTACCCTCAGCCCCATGGGCTCGAACAATTACGCCAAGGTAAAGCGGCACTGATTCTGCAAGCCGTACTCAAAACAGGGGCCACTGACGCGCACCAGCTGCGCGCCAGTGGCAGATCGACACAATATGCCCGCGGCCCACGTAGCCGTTGGCGCGAATACACTGATGCGGAGTAACAAACACCCATGTTTGCTTTTATCGCACGCCGCTTGGGATTGCTGATCCCCACCTTCTTCGGCGTTACCTTGCTGACCTTTGCACTGATCCGCATGATCCCCGGCGACCCGGTGGAAGTGATGATGGGCGAACGCCGGGTCGACCCGGAAATGCACGCCCAGGCCATGGAGCGCCTGGGTTTGAACAAGCCGCTGTATGCCCAGTACTTCGACTATATCGGCAAGCTGGCCCAGGGCGACCTGGGTGAGTCGCTGCGTACCCGCACCAGCGTCTGGGACGAATTCACCACGCTGTTTCCCGCCACCCTGGAATTGTCCCTCGCCGCCCTGCTGTTCGCCGGCACCCTGGGGCTGATCGCCGGAGTGATTGCTGCACTGAAACGGGGCTCGCTGTTCGACCATGGGGTGATGGGCATATCGCTGGCCGGTTATTCCATGCCGATTTTCTGGTGGGGCCTGCTGCTGATCATGTTCTTCTCGGTATGGCTGGGCTGGACGCCCGTGTCCGGGCGCATCGACCTGCTGTACGACATCCCGCCGGTCACCGGTTTTATGCTGATCGACACTTTGCTCAGCGACGAAGAAGGCGCATTTGTCGACGCCCTGCGCCATCTGATCCTGCCGGCCATCGTGCTCGGCACCATCCCGCTGGCGGTAATCGCCCGCATGACCCGCTCGGCGATGCTCGAAGTGCTGCGCGAGGACTATGTACGCACCGCCCGCGCCAAGGGCCTGTCGCCGGCCCGCGTGGTGTTTGTGCACGGCCTGCGTAATGCACTGATTCCGGTGCTCACGGTGTTCGGCTTGCAGGTCGGCGCGCTGCTGGCCGGTGCGGTACTGACCGAAACCATCTTCTCCTGGCCGGGCATCGGCAAATGGCTGATCGAGTCGATTGGCGCGCGTGACTACCCGGTGGTGCAGAACGGCATTTTGCTGATCGCCTGCCTGGTGATCTTGGTCAACTTCGTGGTGGACATCCTCTACGGATTAGCCAACCCACGCATTCGCCATCAGCGCTAAGGAGAGCTCAATGACCATGCACGCCACACTCGACCAATCGCTGTTCTACCCTTCGCCGCTCAAGGAATTCTGGCAGGCCTTCGCCCACAACAAGGGCGCAGTCGCCGGGCTGGCCTTTATGATCCTGCTGGTGATCTGTGCACTGTTTGCGCCGTGGATCGCGCCGCACGACCCCAGCGAGCAATACCGCGAATTCCTGCTCACCCCACCGGCCTGGCTGGAAGGTGGCCAGTTGCAGTTCCTGCTGGGCACCGATGAAGTCGGCCGCGACCTGCTGTCGCGGCTGATTCATGGCGCGCGGCTGTCGCTGCTGATCGGCCTGGCCTCGGTGCTGATGTCGCTGATTCCCGGCATCCTTCTCGGGCTGGTCGCCGGTTTCTTTCCGCGCCTGCTCGGCCCGTCGATCATGCGTCTGATGGACATCATGCTGGCCCTGCCTTCGTTGCTGCTGGCAGTGGCCATCGTCGCCATCCTCGGCCCAGGGCTGATCAACACCATCTTCGCCATCGCCATCGTCTCGCTGCCGTCCTATGTGCGCCTGACCCGCGCCGCCGTGATGGGCGAGCTGAACCGCGACTATGTGACTGCCGCCCGCCTGGCCGGCGCCAGCCTGCCGCGGCTGATGTTTATCACCGTGCTGCCCAACTGCATGGCACCGCTGATCGTGCAGGCCACCCTGAGCTTTTCCTCGGCGATTCTCGATGCCGCCGCCCTGGGCTTTCTCGGCCTCGGCGTACAACCGCCAACGCCTGAGTGGGGCACTATGCTGGCCTCGGCGCGCGACTATATCGAGCGGGCCTGGTGGGTGGTCAGCCTGCCGGGCCTGACCATTCTGCTCAGCGTGCTGGCAATCAATCTGATGGGCGACGGGCTGCGCGATGCACTCGACCCGAAACTCAAGAATGCGCAGTGAGGAACCCCGCATGAGCCTGTTGGATATCAAAAACCTCAGCGTGCGCTTCGGCGACGCCACTGCCATCCCGGTGGTCGACGGCCTCGACCTGTGCGTAGAAAAGGGCGAAGTGCTGGCGATTGTCGGCGAGTCCGGCTCCGGCAAATCGGTGACCATGATGGCGCTGATGGGCCTGATCGACGCCCCCGGCATCGTCACGGCCGACAGCCTGCAGTTCGACGGCACCGACATGCTGCGCCTCAAGGGCCGTCAGCGTCGGCATATCATCGGCAAGGACCTGTCGATGGTCTTTCAGGACCCGATGACCGCACTCAACCCCAGCTTTACCGTGGGTTTTCAAATCGAGGAAGTGCTGCGCCAGCACCTTGGCCTCAAGGGCCAGGCCGCCCGCCAGCGCGCCTTGCAACTGCTCGACAAGGTGGAAATCCCCGCCGCCGCCAGCCGCCTGAATGCCTACCCGCACCAGCTTTCCGGTGGCATGAGCCAACGGGTGGCGATTGCCATGGCGATTGCCGCCGAACCGAAACTGCTGATCGCTGACGAACCGACCACGGCGCTGGATGTAACCATTCAGGCGCAGATCATGGACCTGCTGGTCAACCTGCAACGCGAACAGGACATGGGCCTGGTGCTGATCACCCACGACCTGGCCGTGGTGGCCGAAACCGCGCAGCGGGTCTGCGTAATGTATGCCGGGCAAGCGGTGGAAATCGGCAGCGTGCCGCAGCTGTTCAACGCCCCCAGCCACCCCTACACCGAGGCGCTGCTCAAGGCGATTCCCGAGCACAGCCAGGGCCAGCGCCGCCTGACCACCCTGCCCGGCATCGTTCCTGGGCGCTATGACCGCCCGGCAGGCTGCCTGCTGTCACCACGCTGCCCCTACGCCCAGACCCATTGCCGTGAACAACGGCCGACCCTGGATGCCCATGAACGTGGCGCGGCGCGCTGCTTCTACCCGCTCAATCTGACTGCGGAGGTGGCCTGATGAGCGCCGTCCTGACTGCCCGAGACCTCACCCGTCACTACGAAATATCCCGCGGCCTGTTTCAGCCCAACGCTCATGTACAGGCGCTCAATGGCGTGTCCTTTGAATTACAGGCGGGCAAGACCCTGGCGGTGGTCGGCGAGTCCGGCTGCGGTAAATCCACCCTGGCCCGCGCGCTGACATTGATCGAGGAGCCCAGTTCGGGCTCGCTGCAGATCGCCGGGCAGGAGGTAACTGGCGCCAACAAGGCCCAGCGCAAGCAGCTGCGCCGTGATGTGCAGATGGTTTTTCAAAACCCCTACGCCTCGCTCAATCCGCGGCAGAAGGTCGGCGACCAATTGGGTGAACCGCTGCTGATCAACACCGGGCTGTCACGCCTGGAACGGCGCGAGCGGGTGCAGGCGATGATGCAGCAGGTCGGCCTGCGCCCCGAGCAATACCAGCGCTACCCGCATATGTTCTCCGGTGGCCAGCGCCAGCGCATCGCCCTGGCGCGGGCGATGATGCTGCAACCCAAAGTACTGGTAGCGGACGAACCGACTTCGGCGCTGGACGTATCGATCCAGGCCCAGGTGCTCAACCTGTTTATGGACCTGCAGGAGCAGTTCAACACCGGCTATGTGTTTATCTCGCACAACCTCTCGGTGGTGCGCCATGTCGCCGATGATGTACTGGTGATGTACCTCGGCCGCCCGGTGGAAATGGGCCCCAGCGAGCTGATCTACAACCGTCCGCTGCATCCTTACACCCAGGCGCTGCTGTCGGCGACGCCGACCATTCATCCTGATCCGAGCAAACCGAAGATCAAGATCAGTGGTGAGCTGCCCAACCCACTGTCGCCCCCCAGCGGCTGCGCCTTCCATCAACGCTGCCCGCACGCCAGTGAACGCTGCCAGGTTGAACAGCCGGCGCTGCGCCTGCTCGATGCGCGGCAAGTGGCTTGCCACCATGCCGAGCAGATCAATAGCTAAATGATGTGAGCCCCGGCCAGCCGGGGCTCACTATGGCGCAGCTGTACCTGGGTAGAACAGCCGATAGCCCAGTAGGCCAACGGCCTCGTTAAGCAGTAAGCCGTTCTGCCAAACCGCCTTGCTTTCCGGCAGCCAGCCACCGGCAGGCCGGCCATTGGGCGTACCGAGAAAGCCCATCGGCGCGCTGATTACCTGCAAACCCGCCTGTTCGAAACTCCAGCGTGACCTGGGCATATGCCAAGCCTGGGTCACCAGCACCACGCGAGTAATCCCCGCCTGTTTCAGCAGCTCAGCGCTGTGGGTCGCATTCTCCCAGGTGGTGCGGCTCAGGCCTTCCTGCCAACGCACCGGCACTTTGTAATCGCGCGCCAGCACCTCAGCCATCAACGCTGCTTCGCTGGGCGGTACGCCATAGTGCAACCCGCCGCTGGTCAGCAGCGGCAAACCCGAAGCCTTGGCCAGCCGCGCCGCGAAACGCACCCGCTCCAACGCCATCAGGCTGGGTTGATCAGCGCCCCAGCCAGGGTCAGCCAGCTCACGCCCGCCACCCAGAACCACAATTACTTCAGCCTGCCGAGCCAAGTCAGCCCATTGCCGCTCATTTAATGCCGGCTCGGTTTCCAGCATCCGCGCCGAATACTCGACCACCACCGGCAGACTAAACAGCCACATACCGCCCAGCCCGGCAACCAGGCAGCCTGCCGCCAGCCGTGGAAAACGCCGACGCAGCCACCAGGCGGCCAGCAGCAAAAGCAGGAACAGGCCAGGCGGAAGGAAGAACTGTTTGAGGATGTAGCGAATCGGCATTGAGCACCTCCATGGGTGCGCGCAGCCTACCGATGATTGCTCGCCCGAAACAACTGCGAACCACAGGCTTTGCAGGCCTGCACGCCATTGCCGGACTGCCAGCCGGCCAGAGTGCCGCACAGCGCGCAGCACAACTGTAAACGGCGTTTAAGCAGCGGTTTGATCTTGCCGGGCAGCGCGGCGGTGGGTTTGTGGCCGGTGCGGCCGACCTTGCGTGAGCTTGGTAGCTGCTCGATCTGCGCCATTTCCTGCGCGGCGGCATGCCAGCCGCGCAGCCAATCCAGGTCGCGATCCAGATAAGCGCGGATCAGCTCCATTTCCGCCGCCGTCAGGCCGCGCAGTTCCAGTTCCAGGGGCGGTTGTGCGGACAGCGCACTCAGGCTGTCTGCCTCATCCAAGGCCATGGCAAGGCGTTGCAGCAGCCGCTCATAAAGCCCGCCCCCCGCTGCACCACGCCGAAACTCCGCCATCCTTCACCTCGCCCCGGAGCAGGCTGCTGCTCCATATAGCAAGCTTAGCGTTCGCGCTTTAACCGGCGATGCCTCGCGACAAACGGCGCGACCGGCTAGGGCGGCCGGCGAGGTGCAGCTGACTAAGTGCAGCCGGCTAGGCCGCCGTAGCTGGAGCGCGGCGCAATCAGGGTTTCCCTGAATAAGCGGGGCTCATGTATGCTACGGCGTTTCCCGCAAGCCCTTATTCCCAGCGCCGGTAGCCATGCAAGAACAGTACTCGCCCCGTGAAATCGAAGCCGCCGCGCAGTCCCATTGGGACGCGCAGAAATCCTTTGTAGTGAGCGAACAGCCGGGCAAGGAGACCTTCTACTGCCTGTCGATGTTCCCCTACCCGAGCGGCAAGCTGCACATGGGCCATGTGCGCAACTACACCATCGGTGATGTGATCGCCCGCTACCAGCGCATGCAGGGCAAGAACGTGCTGCAGCCAATGGGCTGGGACGCTTTCGGCATGCCGGCGGAAAACGCCGCAATGAAGAACAAGGTCGCACCGGCGAAGTGGACCTACGAAAACATCGAATATATGAAGACCCAGCTCAAGTCGCTGGGCCTGGCCGTCGACTGGACCCGCGAAGTCACCACCTGCAAACCCGATTACTACCGTTGGGAACAGTGGCTGTTCACCCGCCTGTTCGAGAAAGGCGTGATCTACCGCAAAAACGGCAGTGTTAACTGGGACCCGGTCGACCAGACCGTACTGGCCAACGAGCAGGTGATCGACGGCCGCGGCTGGCGCTCGGGCGCGGTGATCGAAAAGCGCGAAATCCCCATGTACTACTTCAAGATCACCGCTTACGCGGAAGAGCTGCTGAGTAGCCTGGACGAACTGGATGGCTGGCCGGAACAGGTCAAGACCATGCAGCGCAACTGGATCGGCAAAAGCTTCGGTGCCGATGTGGTGTTCGACTACGACCAGGCCAGCGTCGGCATCGACGGCCAGCTCAAGGTCTACACCACCCGCCCCGACACCCTGATGGGCGCGACCTACGTCGCAGTGGCCGCCGAGCATCCGCTGGCCCAGCGCGCCGCTGCGAGCAATCCGGCTATCGCGGCGTTTATCGCCGAATGCAAAGCCGGCTCCGTGGCCGAAGCCGATATGGCCACCATGGAGAAGAAGGGCGTTGCTACCGGGCAATTCGTTGTTCATCCGCTCTCCGGCGACAAGCTGCCGGTATTCGTCGCCAACTATGTGCTGTGGGGCTACGGCGAAGGCGCAGTGATGGCCGTGCCTGCGCACGACGAGCGTGATTTCGAATTCGCCAACAAGTACAGCCTGCCAATCACCCAGGTGTATGCCGGTGAAGGCAAAGAATACGACGCCGCTCAATGGCAAGACTGGTACGGCGACAAGGCTGGTCTGAGCACCATCAACTCGGGCAAGTACGACAACCTCGACTTCAGCGCAGCCTTCGACGCTATCGTTGCTGATCTGGAAGCCAATGAGCATGGCGCGCGCAAAACCCAGTTCCGCCTGCGCGACTGGGGCATCAGCCGCCAGCGTTACTGGGGCTGCCCGATCCCGATCATCCATTGCGATACCTGCGGCGACGTACCGGTACCGGAAGACCAACTGCCGGTCGTGCTGCCTGAAGACGTAGTGCCGGATGGCGCCGGCAGCCCGCTGGCGCGTATGCCCGAGTTTTACCAGTGCACGTGTCCGAAATGCGGCGCACCGGCCAAGCGCGAAACCGACACCATGGACACCTTTGTCGAGTCGTCCTGGTATTACGCCCGCTACGCCTCCCCGCATTACACCGGCGGCATGGTCGACCCTGAGGCTGCCAATCACTGGCTGCCGGTGGATCAGTACATCGGCGGTATCGAACACGCGATCCTGCATCTGCTCTACGCGCGCTTCTTCCACAAGCTGATGCGCGATGAAGGCCTGGTGTCATCGAATGAGCCGTTCAAGAACCTGCTGACCCAGGGCATGGTGGTGGCGGAAACCTACTACCGCACCCTGGAAAACGGCGGTAAGGACTGGTTCAACCCGGCCGATGTCGAGCTGGAGCGTGACAGCAAAGCCAAGGTCATCAGCGCCAAACTGAAAAGCGATGGTTTGCCGGTGGAAATCGGCGGCACCGAGAAGATGTCCAAGTCGAAGAACAACGGCGTCGACCCACAGTCGATGATCGATCAGTTCGGCGCCGACACCTGCCGCCTATTTATGATGTTCGCCTCGCCGCCCGACATGAGCTGCGAATGGTCCGATTCCGGCGTTGAAGGCGCCAACCGCTTCCTGCGCCGCGTCTGGCGCCTGGCGCAAAACCACGTCAACCAGGGCATCGCCGGCGCACTCGACCTGGCCAGCCTGGATGACGAGCAGAAGGCCGTGCGCCGCGCGATTCATCTGGCGATCAAGCAGTCGAGCTTCGATATCGGCCAGCACCACAAATTCAACACCGCCATCGCCCAGGTGATGACGCTGATGAACGTGCTGGAGAAAGCCGCACAAACCACAGCTCAGGACCGCGCCCTATTGCAGGAAGGTCTGGAAGCGGTGGCGCTGCTGCTGGCGCCAATCACGCCGCATATCAGCCATCAGCTGTGGCAGGAACTGGGCCACGACGAGGCCATCATTGATGCCGCCTGGCCACAGGTGGATGAGTCTGCCCTGGTGCAGGACAGCCTGACCCTGGTGATCCAGGTCAACGGCAAGCTGCGCGGGCAGATTGAAGTGCCGGCCAGCGCCAGCCGCGAAGAGGTCGAAGCCAGCGCCCGCAGCAACGAGAATGTGCTGCGCTTTACCGAAGGCCTGAGCATTCGCAAGGTCATCGTGGTGCCAGGCAAACTGGTCAACATTGTTGCCAACTGACTAGTCGCCAACTGATTAAGCTCGGCGCGACCGCACAACGGCGCGCCGCAAGACACGCCAAGGGGATAAAAGATGATCAAACGGAATCTGTTGGTAATTGGCCTGGCTACCCTGCTCAGCGCTTGCGGCTTCCAGCTGCGCGGCACCGGTGACGTACAGTTCGCCCTCAAGGAACTGGATGTCAGCGCACGCAACGCCTATGGCGAAACCGTCAACGAAGTGCGCGACGTGCTGCAGAACAACGGCGTCAAGGTCTACCCAGGCGCGCAGTACCGCCTGGTATTGAGCAACGAGCAGGAAAATCGCCGCGCCGCCAGCTTCACCAGCTCGGCCCGCACCGCCGAGTACGAGCTGAACAAAACCCTGGAATACGAGATCCGTGGCAGCAAAGACCTGCTGCTGATGAGCGACAAGCTGGAAGCCCAAAGTTTCTACACCCAGGACGGCAACAACCTGATTGGCGGTGACCAGGAAGCCGCGCAGCTGCGCCAGGAAATGAACCGCGAACTGATCCAACAACTGGTGCAGCGCCTGCAACAGATCAGCCCAGCGCAACTGGACCAACTGCAGCAAGCCGCAGAAGCCAAGGCCCAAGCCGAAGCCGATGCCCTGGAAGCCGCTCGCCAGCAACAGGCGGCGCAACCGCAGCAGTCGCCGATTCAGCTGCCGATTCCCGCCCAGTAAGCTCGCCGGGCCGCGCCAGCGGCCCAGCTCTGCGCCCCCATGAAACTTAACTCCGCACAACTCGGCAAACACCTGCAGGGCAACCTGAGCCCGGTGTATGTGGTCAGTGGCGACGAGCCACTGCTCTGCCAGGAAGCCACCGACGCCATTCGCGCCGCAACCCGCCAGCAGGGTTTCAGCGAGCGCCAGGTGTTCAACGCCGACAACAACTTCGACTGGGGCAACCTGCTGCAAGCCGGTGCCAGCCTGTCGCTGTTTGCCGACAAACGCCTGCTTGAGCTGCGCCTGCCCAACGGCAAGCCCGGCGACAAGGGCGCTGCGGCGTTGCTCGAATACCTCGCCCGCCCCGCCGAAGACACCGTACTGCTGATCAGCCTGCCGAAACTCGACGGCAGCGCGCAGAAGACTAAATGGGGCAAAGCGCTGATCGAGGGTGCGCAGACGCAGTTCGTACAGATCTGGCCGGTCGATGCCAACCAGCTGCCGCAATGGATTCGCCAGCGCCTGGCGCAATCGGGCCTCAGCGCCAGCGCCGAAGCGGTGGACATGATTGCCGTGCGCGTCGAAGGCAACCTGCTGGCTGCCGCCCAGGAAATCGAAAAGCTCAAGCTGCTCGCCGAAGGCACGCAGATCGACGTCGACACCGTGCATGCCTCGGTCGCCGACAGCGCGCGTTTTGATGTATTCGGCCTGATCGATGCGGCCCTCAATGGCGAAGCCGCCCACGCTCTGCGCATGCTCGAAGGCCTGCGCGGTGAAGGCGTCGAGCCGCCGGTGATTCTCTGGGCCCTGGCCCGGGAAATCCGTCTACTGGCCAGCATCGCCCAGCAGTACAGCCAGGGTACGCCGCTGGAAAAAGCCTTCAGCTCCGCCCGCCCGCCAGTCTGGGACAAGCGCCGTCCGCTGGTCAGCAAAGCCCTGCAACGCTTATCCGCCGCCCGCTGGGCCGCGCTGCTGCAGGATGCCCAGCAGATCGACGCACAGATCAAAGGCCAGGCGGCCGGCGATCCCTGGAGCGGCCTGAGCTTGTTGACCCTGAACATTTGCGGCCAACGCCTGGGCCTAACCCGCTAGCGCCCAGTCTCTGGACTTTTAGCTGCATGCGGATCATGCTTCGCCCGCCTGCGACGTGCAGGCCATTTACCGAGGAACCGTCATGGCGAAGAAAGCCAAACGCGGCCCCAACAAGGCCAAATCCCTGATAGCCCAACCGCTGTTTCGCTCACGCCAGGAAACACCCGGCAAAGGCAAAGGCAGCTACCGCCGCGAAGCCTCCCAGCAAAACTGGGAGGCTTCATACGTTCTGGCCGCCTGAAAAGCCCGCCACAGCCCGCTAGCACCCGCACATCAGTTCAATCATGCTAAGGTTACGGCCTGCAAAATGTGCCGAGATCACCATGCCTTACCTGCTTCTTCGGGGCCTGTCCCATAGCGCCATCGCCTGCCTCCTGCTGCTTCTGACTGCCTGCGCCGAAGCGCCGGCCCAGCCGCTTGCAGCCGCGCCAGTCACGACTAGCGCAGTACCCGCCAGCCCAGCCGCTAGTGTGGCCAGCAGCCCAACCCCGTTACTCAGCTTCGATGAATGGCGCATGCTGCTGCGCAGCGATGCCATCGCCGCCGGGATCGACGCAGCACTGTTCGACCGCACATTCGCCGGCATCACCCTGGACCCCAGAGTCGTTACCTCCGACAACAGCCAGCCGGAGTTCACCCGTCCGGTGTGGGACTACATTGATGGCGCCGTGTCCGTCTCGCGTATCGCCCAAGGCCGCCTACTCAAAGCGCAGCATCGACCAACCCTAAAAGCCATCCGCCGCGCCTACGCCGTCGACCATGAAGTGCTGATCGCGATCTGGGGCATGGAAAGCAATTACGGCAGCAATATCGGCAGCCATAACGTCATCCGCTCCCTCGCCACCCTGGCCTACGACGGCCGCCGCCAGGTGTTCTGGCGCAGCCAGTTGCTGGCCGCACTGCAGATCCTGCAAGCCGGCGACGGCCCAGCGCAGGGCCTGATCGGTTCATGGGCGGGCGCTATGGGGCAAACCCAGTTTATGCCGACCACCTTCAATCAACATGCCGTGGATTTTGATGGCGATGGCAAGCGTGATCTGTGGAACTCCACCCCTGACGCCCTCGCCTCTGCCGCCCACTACCTGCAAGCCTCGGGCTGGGAAAACGGCCAACCCTGGGGCTTTGAAGTGAATCTGCCGCAGGGCTTCGATTACGCCCTGGCCGACCCGGAAGTACGCCGCAGCCTGGCGCAGTGGCGCATCCTCGGGATCAACCCGGTCAGAGCCATTGATACCAACGAGCAAAGCCAGGCCACGCTGTTTCTGCCTGCGGGCCATCGCGGCCCGGCGTTCCTGCTGCTGAACAACTTCCGCAGCATTCTCAAGTACAACAACTCCACCGCCTACGCACTGGCCATCGGCCTGCTCAGCGATGCGCTGGATGGTAACCCCGGCGTGCAGGCCGCCTGGCCACGTGGCGACCGCCAACTGGGCCGCAGCGAACGCATCGAACTGCAGGAACTGCTGGCCAGCAAAGGCTACGAGCCAGGCCCGGCGGACGGCATCATCGGTGCCAACACGCGCAAGGCCGTGCGCGCCTTTCAGCAATCTCAGGGGCAGCCTGCCGATGGTTACCCCAGCCATGAGCTGCTGCAGCAACTCAGGTAAGCACCCGCGCAGCGCCTGACGCTGCGCCCTGCTGCTCAACTACACTTGAGCAACGGTATTTGCTGCCGATAACCCGCTAAGGACGAGCTCAACTCACTCAGGGATCAGCCAACCTTTGTTTTACAAGGTGCCTTGCGATGTTCAACAACAAATTGAAAGAGGAGCTGGCCGAACTGCGTGAAGAGCTGGCCAGCCTGCGGCAGATCCGCGACTCGATTTACAGTGAAATGCTGGTAATCGAGATCGACCCGAGTGGCAAGATCCGCAACGCCAACGACGATTTTCTTCGCGAGATGTACTACGAGCGCAGCACCCTGCTGGGTCGCACGCTGGAATCACTGATCCCCACCTCGTTCCATAACGAACCCAATTACCGGAACCTGCAGCAGGCCCTGCGCCAGCGTGAACACCTCAATGGTGCTTTTCGCCTGCTGCGCGGCAACGGCCAGGAAGCCTGGCTCCGCGCCGTCTGGCAGCCCGTGCTGAATGGCCGTGGCGAGCTGCTCTATTTCGCCTGTTTCGCCACCGACCTGACCCGCACCATCGCCACCTCCCGCGAGCACGAAGGCCTGATCGATGCACTGCTGCGCTCCACCGCGGTGATCGAATTCAACCTGGCCGGTGAAGTTCTCACCGCCAACCAGCGTTTTCTTGATGGCATGGGTTATCGCCTGGAACAGATCAAGGGCAAGCATCACCGCCAGTTCTGCGAAGCCGAGGAATACAACTCGCAGACTTACCAGGCCTTCTGGGCCAGGCTTAACCGCGGCGAGTATATCGCCGGGCGCTTCAAGCGCATCGACAGTGCGGGCCGCACGGTCTGGCTGGAAGCCTCCTACAACCCCATCGTCGATAACCACAACAAGCTTTATAAAGTGGTCAAATTCGCCACGGTGATCACCGACCAGGTCAACCAGGAAGCGGCCGTGGCCAATGCCGCCAACATGGCCTACAGCATCTCGCAGCAAACGGACGCCAGCGCCAACAAAGGCGCCAACGTGGTCAGCCAGACCGTCGCAGTGATGCAGCGCATCGCCCAGCAAATGCAGGACGCCAGCGAGGGCATCGAGGCCTTGGACAAGCAGTCGCAACTGATCAGCACCATCATGCAGACCATTCGCGGCATTGCCGAACAGCCCAACCTGCTGGCCTTGAACGCGGCCATCGAAGCCGCGCGGGCCGGCGATCAGGGCCGCGGCTTCGCCGTGGTGGCCGACGAAGTGCGGCAACTGGCCGGTCGCACCAGTCAGGCCACCGAGGAAATCGTCGACGTGGTGCAAAGAAACCAGAGCCTGGCCCAGCAGGCAGTGAGCAGCATGGCCAGCAGCCGTCAGCAGGCCGAACAAGGCCTGGACCTGGCCAACGAGGCGGGCACGGTCATTGTGGAAATTCAGGAAGGCGCCAAGCAGGTGGTACAGGCCGTAGAGCAGTTCGCCAGCCAGTTGCAGCAGTAGCCCCTGTGCACTTGCCTGCGGGCCGCCTGCCTGAACCGCACGGCGCCCGCCGGACTGAACGGTCAGCTTCTGTGATAAGCTGCGCGGCGGCCACAAGCCGCCTCGTCCACGGAGCCTCTAGCGGAGCCCAGATTGCCGATGTCCGATACCTCCCCGCCTAAAACCGTCGCCAGTGGCGAAAAATTCCGTACTACCCAAGGCATCACCGCGATCAAGGACGGACAGAAGCGCCGCTCCTCCAGCGAGCCTCAGGTGTTCGAGCCCAAACCCAAGTGGCTACGAGTCAAGGCGCCTGGCGGCAGCCGCTTCGAGGCGGTCAAGCGCAATGTCAGTGAACACCGCCTGAGCACCGTGTGCCAGGAGTCCCACTGCCCGAACATGGGCGAATGCTGGTCCAACGGTACTGCGACCATCATGCTGATGGGCTCAGTGTGCACCCGCGCATGCCGCTTCTGCGCAGTGGACACCGGCAACCCCAACGGTTGGCTGGACCTGGAAGAGCCACAGAACACTGCCAAATCAGTCGAGCTGATGGCGCTGCGCTATATCGTGCTGACCTCGGTGGATCGCGACGACCTGGATGACGGCGGTGCCAGCCACTACGCCGCCTGCGTACGGGCGATCAAAGACAACACGCCGCACGTGGTGGTGGAAGCCCTGACCCCGGACTTCGACGGCGACCTGCAAGCCATTGAGCGTGTGGTGGATTCGGGCCTAGAGGTGTTCGCGCAGAACGTCGAGACGGTCAAGCGCCTGACCCACGAAGTGCGCGACCCGCGCGCCGGTTACGAGAAGACCTTGCGCGCGCTGGAACATGCCAAACGCCATCGTCCGTCCGTGCTGACCAAGACCAGCCTGATGCTCGGCCTGGGCGAAACTGACGAAGAGATCATCCAGACCATGGATGACCTGCGCACCATCAACGTCGACATCCTCACCCTCGGCCAGTACCTGCAACCGACACGCAACCACCTGACGGTCAAGCGCTGGGTCAGCCCGGAAGAGTTCAATCGTTTCCGCGAAATCGGCCTGCAGAAGGGCTTTATGGAAGTCGCCGCCGGCCCGCTGGTACGTTCCAGCTACCGTGCCGACAAGGTATTCGAGAAGAACAACCTGGGCCTGGCCGCTCCAGTACCCGTACCAGGCCAGCAGCTCGACAGCAGCCTGATCCCAGCCCTCAATCTAAACTGATAGAGCTGGAAAACGCCTGACTCTGGATAATGCCTGGGTCAGGCGTTTTGCTTTCTGCCAGCCACACCTTAGCGATCTATAACGCCAGCCAGGGTCTGCTGCAGTGGGTAGTCAAGGTGCTTGACCAGCTGCTCACGCAGCCGCGCGCCGACCTCAACCATGCTCACTGGCCCCGCCACCTGATCGGCCAATTGGGTCATGGCCATGCCGGCATAACCGCAGGGGTTGATGCGCTGGAACGGCTGCAGGTCCATATCCACATTCAACGCCAAACCATGAAAGCTGCGACCGTTGCGGATGCGCAGGCCGAGGGAGGCGATCTTCGCGCCATCCACATACACACCTGGAGCGTCCGGCTTGGCATTGGCGCTGACGCCGTAGCTGGCGAGCAGATCAATCAGGCTGCGCTCGATCCGGCTGACCAGCTCACGCACGCCAATGCCACTACGCCGCACATCCAGCAGCAGGTAAGCCACCAGTTGGCCGGGGCCGTGGTAGGTGACCTGACCACCACGGTCGACCTGCACCACCGGAATATCCCCTGGGAACAGCAAATGCTCGGCTTTGCCGGCCTGACCCTGGGTAAATACGGGGGCGTGCTCGAGCAGCCAGATTTCGTCCGGCGTATCCACGCCGCGCGTATCGGTGAAGCGCTGCATCGCATGCCAGGTAGGCTGATAATCGACCTGGCCCAGCTCACGAAAGCCGAGCGGCAGGCTCATCAGAGCACCATATGGACGATACCGGTCGCGCGCAGGGCGCTGTTGATATCGCGCAGCTGGTCTTCACCGGTGGCCTCGATGTGCAGCTGCACAGTGGTGTATTTGCCATTACTGCTCTGGCGCTCGGCCAGGGTGCTGAGATCGACCTTGGCATGCTTGCTAAGGATTTCGATCACCATGTCCTTGTAATTGGCACCACTGTCGCCCACCACCTTGATCGGGTAGTTGGCGCAAGGGAATTCGATTTTGTGTGATTTGACGTCAGGTTGAGTCATGGCAGTAACGGCCTCGTAAGCCGTGGCAACAACAACGCCCCTGCGGGTCGGCAGGGGTGTGCTGGTCACGCTATCAGTTGAACAATCCGAAGAAGAACAGGCTGATGCTATCCCACAGGCGGCGGAAGAAACTACCTTCCTCAACGGCCTCAAGGGCAATCAGATCGGCGCTGTGCACCACTTCCTCACCCAGCTTCACTTCAACCTTGCCGATCACATCACCCTGGGCAATCGGGGCGGTGAGTTGCGGATTGAGGATCATCCCGGCCTGCAGTTTTTCCAGCTGGCCCTTCGGCAGGGTCAGGCTCAGGTCAGTGGCCAAGCCAGCCTTGACCTGGCGCACGGTGCCTTTCCACACCTGGGCCTGAGCCAACTCCTGGCCTTGCTTGTAGAAGGTGCGGGTTTCGAAGAAGCGGAAGCCATAGGTCAGCAGCTTCTGGGTTTCCGCAGCACGGGCCGATTCGCTGACCGTGCCGAATACCGAGGTAATCATCCGCGCGCCATCACGTACGGCCGACGCCACCAGGCAATAGCCCGCTTCCTGAGTGTGGCCGGTCTTCAGCCCATCGACGGTCTTGTCGCGCCACAGCAGCAGGTTGCGATTGCCCTGCTTGATGTTGTTCCAGAGGAACTCCTTCTGCGCGTAGATCGCATAGTGTTCCTGATCTTCATTGATGATGGCGCGGGCCAGAATCGCCATATCGTGGGCGCTGGAGTAATGCTCCGGATGCGGCAGACCGGTGGCATTCATAAAGTGGCTGTTGCTCATGCCCAGACGCGCAGCGGTCTCGTTCATCATGTCGGCGAAGGCGTCTTCGCTGCCGGCGATGTACTCGGCCAGGGCGATACTGGCGTCGTTACCGGACTGGATGATCACGCCGTGCAGCAGGTCATCCACGGTGGCCTGGCTGTTCAGCGGCAGGAACATGGTCGAGCCACCGGAAGCCGCACCACCGGTACGCCAGGCGTGCTCGCTGATTGGCACCAGGTCCTGCTCACCGATCTTGCCCTTGCGAATTTCCAGGGTGGCGATGTAAGCCGTCATCAGCTTGGTCAGGCTGGCTGGCGGCAGACGCTGGTCACCGTTGTTTTCCACCAACACCTTGCCGCTGGCGGCATCCAGCAGCACATAGGATTTGGCAGCCAACTGCGGCGCAGCAGGAATCACTTGCTGATTGGCCCAGGCAGTCGGTGCACTGAGCAGGAAAAGTGATAGGAAAATGCGTTGCGCAAAGCTGGTGATATTCATCCGTCTCTCTAGATTGCTGATGGTCGAACAGGCCCAGTGGGCATAAGTTGCTGATCCCCCCGGCCAACCGTTGGCTGGCCGGAGTTGTTTGTTTAGTCCCGCAGAAGCAGCAGAAGTGCCCGGTCAGTCGGCCTTGACCAGGGTTGGCTCACCGAGATTGGCCAAGCGCACGCTATCCTGCAGCCGCTCAGCCTCGCTCTGGCTGCTCACCGGCCCCAGACGCACGCGGTGCAATATCTGCTGGTTGCGCACCACTGAGCTGACGAACACCGGGGCAGCCACCGTCTCGCTCAGCTTGGCCTTGAGGAGTTCCGCAGCGTCCGGATTGGCGAAGGCGGCCACTTGGAGATACAGGCCAGAGGCTCCGACTGAAGCGTTTTTTTTTGCGTCAATCTGCACGGGGAGCACCGCGGCGGCATGCTGCTGCGGGGGCGGCGAATACTGCTCAACCGGCTGCGCGATAGCCTGTGCAACCGGCTTGGCCTGAGCGACTTGCTGCGGCGCAGCCAATACCATAGGCACTGGACGGCCCTGCTGAGCCCACCATTCATGCGGGTCGATACCTTCGACCTTGACCCGCGCGGTGCCGCTTTCGGCATAGCCGAGCTTCTTCGCTGCAGCGAAAGACAGGTCGATGATCCGATCGGAATAGAACGGCCCGCGGTCGTTGACCCGCAGAATCGCGGTCTTGCCGTTTTCCAGGTTGGTTACGCGCACGTAGCTCGGCAGCGGCAGGGTTTTGTGTGCAGCGGTCATGCCGTACAGGTCGTAGGTTTCACCGTTGGCAGTGGCCTGGCCGTGGAACTTGGTGCCATACCAGGACGCCGGGCCAACCGCCTGATAGCGACGGGCATCGGGAATCGGGTAGTACTGCTTGCCAAACACCGTGTAAGGGCTGGCCTTCACCGGGCCGTAATGCGGCATCGGCACGGCATCGGGAATCCGCGAAACGTCGACATCCCACCAAGGCGCGCCATCCTTGTGCGGACGGTTGAAATCACCCGGGCCGGAAATCGCCCCACCCTGCTGCACCGGTGCAACCGGCTGCGGCGCGCGGGTGGACGAGCAGCTGGCCAGCAGCAGCGCCAGGCTGCCATAAGCAGCCAATTTAAAAGGCAAACGCGACATCAATTCTTACCCCGTGCATCAACCAGCAACTCGGCCAGCTGATTGACCGCCATGGCATACATCACACTGCGATTGTAGCGGGTGATCACAAAGAAGTTAGGCAGGCCCAGCCAGTGCTCGGCGCCGTCGGCACCTTCCAGACGGAAGGCAGTTACCGGCAAATCGTCTGCCAGCGGGTCGGCGCTGGTCCAGCCCAGCGCACGCAGCTCAGCGACATTCTTCACCGGGTCCAGACCCACTGTCAGGCCTTGTTCGGCCTGTGCGCCCTTGACGGTAGCGGCGCTAACCACCGGCTGGCCAGGCTGCCAGTGGTGACGCTTGAAGTAACTGGCAACGCTGCCGATGGCATCGGCCGGGTTGTTCCAGATATTGATATGGCCGTCACCGTCAAAGTCCACGGCGTAGGCGCGGAAGCTGCTCGGCATAAACTGCGGCAAGCCCATGGCACCGGCATAGGAGCCAGTCATGCTCAGCGGCTCGACCTGCTCTTCGCGGGTCAGCAGGAGGAACTCGCGCAGCTCCTTACGAAAGAATGGCGCGCGCGGCGGATAGTCGAAGGCCAGGGTCGACAGCGCATCCATCACCCGCCAGCTACCGGTATTGCCACCGTAGAAGGTTTCCACCCCGATGATCGCCACGATCACTTGGGCCGGTACGCCGTATTCGGCTTCGGCACGGGCCAGGGTGGCCTCGTGCTGCTTCCAGAACTCGACGCCCTTGCTGATGCGCTTATCGGTGATAAAGATCGGCCGGTAATCCTTCCACGGCTTGGCCTTTTCTGCCGGACGCGAGATGGCATCGAGGATCGCCTGCTTGCGCTCAACCTGGGCGAACAGCTCAACCAGCTGCTCACCGGCAAAGCCATAGTCGCGGGTCATTTCACCGACAAACTCAGCCACCTGCGGCGACTGCTGATAGTCCCCGGCGAGCACGGGCTGCGCCACTGCACACACCCCAGCCAGCGCCAACCAAGGTGCAGTACGTACCATCCAACCACGCGCGTTTTGCATTGAATTCATAGTCCCAATCAAACCTATGCCATCCACTTACGATGAGTGTGGATCGACATCAAAATTCCAAATCCTGCCAGCAGGGTGATCAGCGAGGTGCCGCCGTAGCTGATAAACGGCAGCGGTACCCCCACCACCGGCAGCAGGCCGCTGACCATACCGATATTGACGAAGACATATACGAAGAAGGTCATGGTCAGCGCGCCGGCGAGAAGCTTACCGAACAGCGTCTGCGCTTGCACGGTAATCACCAGGCCGCGCGCGATCAACAGCATGTACACCAGCAGTAACAAACACACGCCAACCAGGCCAAATTCTTCGGCCAGAACCGCAATAATGAAATCGGTGTGGCTCTCCGGCAGAAAATCCAAGTGCGACTGAGTGCCTTGCAGCCAGCCTTTGCCAAGCACCCCACCCGAACCAATCGCCGCTTTTGACTGGATGATGTTCCAGCCACTGCCCAGCGGGTCACTTTCCGGGTTGAGGAAGGTCAGCACGCGCTGTTTCTGATATTCACGCATAACAAACAGCCACATGCCGATGGCAATCGGCACCACCGCCGCCACCGCACCAATCACCCAACGCCACTGCAACCCGGCGATAAACAGCACAAAGCCGCCGGAGGCAATGATCAGCAGCGAAGTACCGAGGTCCGGCTGCAGCAGAATCAGCACAAAGGGCACGATGATCATCGCCAGGCTGATACAAATATGTTTGAGGCGCGGCGGCAGGCTGCGGCTGGACAGGTACCAGGCGATGGTCGCCGGCATGATGATCTTCATAAACTCCGAAGGCTGGAAGCGAATCACCCCGGGGATATTGATCCAGCGCGTGGCACCCATGGCGTTATGGCCCATGACATCCACCACCACCAGCAAGGCGACCCCGCCGACATAAGCCAACGGTACCCAGCGCGCCATAAAGCGCGGCTCGAACTGGGCGATGATAAACATGCCAACCAGGCCAATACCGAAGGAGGTGGCCTGTTTCATCAGCAGATCGACGTTCTTGCCACTGGCCGAATAGAGGATAAACAGGCTGCCGGTGGCCAGAATCAGCAACAGCAACAGCAGAATGCCGTCGATATGCAGGCGCTGCAGCAGCGTTGCCCGGCGACGCAGCAGGTCTTCGGAGGACAGGTTGCGGTCAAAATTACTGTTCATGGCGCTGCGACCTCAGCCGCCACAGGCGGAGCATATTCGGCTTTCAACTGACCGCTTTCATCCAGCAGCCAGGCATCGATCACCTGCTTGACCACTGGCGCGGCCACTCCGGAGCCGGACTCGCCGTTCTCCACCATCACCGATACGGCAATCTGCGGGTTATCCGCCGGCGCGAAGGCAACGAACAGGGCGTGGTCACGATGGCGCTCGGCGACCTTGCTGCGGTCGTATTTCTCACCCTGCTTGATCGCCACCACCTGAGCGGTGCCGCTCTTGCCGGCAATCCGGTAGACCGAAGCGTCGCCTACCTTGCGCGCGGTGCCACGCGGGCCATGCATCACCTGCTCCATACCATGGCGGCCGTTATCCCAGAACTTCGGATCACGCAGCACGATATCCGGTACAGGATTGGGGTCGACTGGCGTACGACCCTGAATGGTCTTGGCCAGGTGCGGCCGAATCCACTTGCCGCGCGTGGCCATCAACGCCGTGGCCTGGGCCAGCTGCAGCGGCGTGGTCTGCATATAGCCCTGACCGATGCCGAGAATCAGCGTCTCACCCGGATACCAGGCCTGACGGTAACGCGCGCGCTTCCAGTCCCGCGACGGCATTAACCCGGCGGTTTCCTCGAACATGTCCAGCGACACGCGCTGACCCAAGCCGAAGCGGGTCATATAGTCATGCATGCGGTCGATGCCCATCTTGTGCGCCAGCGAGTAGAAGTAGGTGTCGTTGGAGCGGGCGATGGCCAGGTCCATATCCACCCAGCCGTCACCGGTGCGGTTCCAGTTGCGGTATTTGTGGCTGTGATTGGGCAGCTGATAAAAGCCGGGGTCGAACACCCGGGTCTGCGGCGTCACCACGCCAGCATCCAGCCCCGCCACCGCAACCATCGGTTTGATCGTCGAGCCAGGCGGATAGAGACCGCGCAGGATGCGGTTGTACAGCGGACGGTCGATGGAGTCGCGCAAATCGGCATAGGCCTTGAAGCCGATACCGGTGACAAAGGGGTTGGGGTCGAAGCTCGGCTGGCTGACCATCGCCAACACTTCACCGGTCTGTGGCTGAATCGCCACAATCGCGCCACGGCGGCCGGCCAGAGCCTTTTCCGCAGCCTCCTGCAAGCGGATATCGAGGCTCAGCACAATGTCCTTGCCGGGCGTCGGATCGGTGCGTTTGAGCACCCGCAGCACGCGGCCACGGGCGTTGGTTTCGACTTCCTCGTAACCCACTTCACCGTGCAGCTCGTTTTCATAGAAACGCTCGATACCGGTTTTGCCGATATGGTGCGTGCCGCTGTAGGCCACCGGGTCGAGCTCTTTCAGCTCTTTCTCGTTGATCCGCCCGACATAACCCACCGAATGGGCAAAATGCTCGCCCAACGGGTAGTGCCGCACCAGCTGCGCCGCGACTTCCACCCCCGGCAGACGGAACTGATTGATTGCCACACGGGCAATCTGCTCTTCGCTCAACTCGAACAGCACCGGCACCGGCTCGAACGGCCGTCGCCCCTGGCGCACACGGCGCTCGAACAGCGCACGCTCATCAGGCCCCAACTCCAGCACCTCAACAATTACGTCGAGCACTTGCGGCCAGTCACCGGCGCGCTCGCGGGTCAGGGTCAGACTGAAGCTGGGCCGGTTATCGGCGATGATCACCCCATTACGGTCGTAGATCAGCCCACGGTTCGGCGGGATCGGCTGCACGTGGATGCGGTTGTTTTCCGCCAGGGTGGTGTGATGCTCGAACTGCACCACCTGCAGGTAATACATGCGCGCCACGAGCACCGAAGTCAGCAACAACACCACCACAGCACCGACCGCCGCGCGTTTGCGGATCAGGCGGCCGTCTTTCTCGTGGTCTTTAAGGCGGATTGGTTGCGGCATCGGTGGCTGCTGATTACTGGCTGATTATTTGTGGTAAGGGTGGCCGGACAACACGGTCCAGGCACGGTACATCTGTTCGCCGATCAGAATCCGCACCAGCGGGTGCGGCAGAGTCAGCGGCGACAACGACCAGCGCTGCTCACTGCGCGCCTGCACCTCGGGCGCCAGCCCTTCCGGGCCGCCGACCATCAGGTTGACGGTGCGTGCATCCAGGCGCCACTTGTCCAGCTCGACCGCCAGCTGCTCGGTGCTCCAGGGTCGCCCTTCGACTTCCAGGGTAACGATGCGTTCCCCAGGCTGAACCTTGGCCAGCATGGCCTCGCCTTCCTGACGGATCATCCGCGCCACATCGGCATTCTTGCCGCGGGTGGTCAGCGGAATTTCCACCAGTTCCAGGGACAGCTCGCTGGGCATGCGCTTGGCGTATTCCTGCCAGCCCTCTTCCACCCAACGCGGCATCCGCGAGCCGACGGCGATCAATTTGATCCGCACCGCTGCGCGCCCTTATTCCTGTTCTGGACCCGGCTCGGCGCTGAACTGCGCACGGCTCTGCTCGGCACCCTGCCACAGACGCTCAAGGTCATAGAACTGGCGGGCAGTCGGCAGCATCACGTGAACCACGATGTCGCCGAGGTCGAGCAATGCCCACTCGCCGGTGTCCATGCCTTCAGTACCGATTGGGCGTACGCCCTGCTCCTTGACCTTCTCCAGCACGTTGTCGACCAGCGACTTGACGTGACGGCTGGAGGTGCCGCTGGCGATCAGCATGAAATCGGTGATGCTGGTCTTGCCGCGCACATCGATGGTGGTGATGTCCTGCGCCTTGATCTCTTCCAGGGCTGCGATGGCCAGTTTGACCAACTCTTCGCTCTGCATTTTTGCCTTAGTCATAAGTAACTCATTTGCCTCGTGTTCAATTCGCGCCACGGTACAGTCCGTGGGCATGGATATAGGCCAGTACCGCGTCAGGCACCAGAAAACGTGCCGACTTTCCGCTCGCCAGTAGCGAACGGACCTGGGTAGCCGACACCGCCAGGGGTGTCTGCCAGATAAAAGCAATCTGCCCACTCGGCCCACTCAGGGCCGAAGGGTCACTCACACTGCGCGCCGCCAACAAATTACGCAGCGCCTCGGGCGCTTCACTGTCGGCATCCGGGCGCTGCAACACCAGAATATGGCAGTGCTGCAGCAACTCCTCCCAACGCTGCCAACTGGGTAAACCGCAGAAGGCGTCCCAGCCCAGCAGCAGAAACAGCTGATCGTCCGCCGCCAATTCACTGCGCAACGACTCCAGGGTGTCGATGCTGTAGGACGGCTTG
The DNA here is from genome assembly GCF_030690725.1 of Pseudomonas sp. Classification (GTDB taxonomy): domain Bacteria; phylum Pseudomonadota; class Gammaproteobacteria; order Pseudomonadales; family Pseudomonadaceae; genus Aquipseudomonas. Next base: position 130,922 of record NZ_JAUYGD010000044.1, read on the forward strand.
TCGCGTTGCAGCTCGCGATCATCCACCCGCAGCCCCTCAGCACCCGCCACCGCCAGCCGCACCATGGCCAGGCGATCCTCTGCACTGACCTCTGGCGCGCTGCGGTGTGGCGGCCGCGCGCTGGGGATCAGACGCAGCTCATCGAGCTGCAGCGCATCGGCCACTTCCACGGCGCTGCGCAGATGGCCGATATGCACCGGATTAAAGGTGCCGCCAAGCAGACCGATGCGTCGAGCCTCGGCACGTCGGGCGCCGCTGCGCTTGGCCATCAGGTACGAATGTGCCCGTCGCCGAACACCACGTACTTCTCGCTGGTCAGCCCATCCAGGCCAACCGGGCCACGGGCGTGCAGCTTGTCGGTGGAAATACCGATCTCCGCGCCCAGGCCGTATTCAAAACCATCGGCAAAACGGGTCGAGGCGTTGACCATCACCGACGCGGAATCCACTTCGGTGAGGAAACGCCGCGCATCACTGAAGTTCTCGGTGATGATCGCGTCAGTGTGCTTGGAGCCGTAATGGTTGATGTGCTCGATGGCCGCATCCAGTGAATCGACAATACGAATCGCCAGAATCGGCGCGTTGTACTCGGCAAACCAGTCGTCTTCGCTGGCTTCCAGCACATCGCTGCCGAGCAGCCCGCGGGTCGCGGCGTCGCCACGCAGCTCAACACCCTTGTCGCGGTAGATCGCAGCCAGTGGCGGCAGCACCTTGTCCGCCACGGCGGCGTGTACCAGCAGGGTTTCCATGGCGTTGCACGGCGAGTAGCGCTGGGTCTTGGCGTTATCGGCAACGCGAATCGCCTTGTCCAGATCGGCGGCGACGTCGATATAGACGTGGCAGACGCCGTCCAGATGCTTGATCACCGGCACCTTGGCGTCGCGACTGATACGCTCGATCAGGCCCTTACCACCACGCGGCACGATCACGTCAACAAATTCCGGCATGGTGATCAACGCACCAACGGCGGCGCGATCCGTGGTTTCCACCACTTGCACCGCGCTGGCAGGCAAACCGGCTTCGGCCAGACCGAGCTGAATGCAGCGAGCAATTGCCTGGTTGGAATGAATGGCCTCGGAGCCGCCACGCAGGATGGTCGCGTTACCGGACTTCAGGCACAGGCTGGCGGCATCAATAGTCACGTTCGGCCGAGACTCATAGATGATGCCGATTACGCCGAGCGGCACGCGCATCTTGCCAACCTGAATACCCGACGGCAGGTAACGCATATCGCGGATCTCGCCGATCGGATCAGGCAGCGTGGCGACCTGACGCAGACCTTCGATCATCGAGTCGATCACCGCCGGCGTCAGCGCCAGACGGTCAACCATGGCCGGCTCCAGACCAGCCGCGCGCGCGGCGGCCAGGTCCAGCTCGTTGGCGGCAGTCAAATCGCTGCGGGCCGCATCCAGCGCGGCCGCGGCGGCCTGCAGGGCACGATTCTTCTGCGCAGTACTGGCGCGCGCCAGCACGCGCGAAGCGCTGCGGGCGGCCTGTCCCAGGCGGGTCATATAGTCGAGCACGGACTCAGTCATGGTCTTGGCAGGTCTGGCGGTTGAAAAAAGTCGCTGAGTATAACGGTCGCGCCGCTCCACGCCCAGCGCTGCGCGGCAGACGGTATACAGCGCGTTCGCCGCAGCCTGCGGTAACGCCGGCAAACGCCGCCCCATCAGCCGCACCGAGAAACAGTGACATCGCAAACCATCAGCCGCCCGAAGGTTAGGTAAACAAAAACCGTCCGAATGTTTACCTTGCCATTAAAAGCAAGACAGGCGGCCGACCGCCGGGGTGGGATCAGCATGCATTACCGTACCGACTACTGCGCCGCACAACTCAACGAAGCCCCGCAGGTGCTGCACCTGGGCGATTTGCGCCTGCACTACCAGGCCTACGCCTGCCGCAGCCATGACCCGCGTCCGCCCGTGTTACTGCTGGGCGGCGCATTCCAAAGTTTTCGCTCGTTTGCCGCCGAGGTCAGCGAGCTGCTCGGTGAGCACCCGGTGATCCTGCTCGACCTGCCCAGCCAGGGCGGCAACCTGCAACTGGTGCCCGACCTGAGCCTGGAGCAGCTGGCCGACCTGATCGCCGCCTTCGCCGAAGAACTCGACCTGCCGCCACTGATGCCCATCGGCCTGTCCTATGGTTCGGCTTTGGCCGCACTGTTTGCCGCACGCCATCCAACACGCTGCGCCCGCGTGCTGCTGGCCGGGATCACCGCCTTCGGCCGCCCCGGCGCACGCCTGCTGCTGGAAGAAGGCCTGGCGCTGCTGGCCGAAGGCCGTTGTGACGCATTTGCCCATGGTGCGCTGACCGGCCTGCTTAACCCTTTGCGCCTGGAACAGACCGGCGTAGCCCCAGTATTTCGCAAGGCATTGCTGCGGCAGATCCAGCGTCTGTCAGCCGCCGATATCGAGCGTTACCGACAGAACAGCCAGCGCCTGCTGAATTTCCAGGGCTTTCACGCACACCCCAGCTGCCCGACCCTGGTGCTGGCCGGCGAATATGACCACTTCACCCAACCCTGGGAGCACGCACACTTTGCCGCTGCCTGCGCCCAGGCCAGTTGCGCGCTGATTCACAACGCCGACCACCTGGCGCAATTCGAACAACGCGACGCCTGCGCCAACCTGTACAACCCGTTTCTGCGCGGCGAAGCGTTGCCAAGCCGCAGCCCAGACAGCAGCCTGCTGGCCCAGCAGCAATTGCTGCAATTGGAAAAACGCCACGAGCCACGCCTGCAGCCCAGCCAGCGTCACGCGCGCCTGCAGCATGCCGAGGCCGGCGAATGGACGGTGGAGATCAGTGAACTGGGTTTCTTTGGCGGGCTGTTACGGGGCGATCTGCCAAATATGCGCGGCGTGCGCGGCTGGCAACTGCTGTGCAAGGACCTGCCCGCTCAGCCCCTGCTACCGCTACGGCAAGATCACAATGGCCTGGCCTTTGTCTTCCCGCACAGCGATCAGCAGGCCAGCCAGGCGCTGGCAAGCCAATTTCAAATGCAGCCGCTACCGGCAGCCGCCTGCGCCTAAATTCGCGCCTCGATTACCCGCACCAACCCCGCGCTGCGCGACGGCGCCAGGCCAAGCGATTGGGCCGTGCGACTCGGGTCGAACACCGCAACTTGGCTAAAGCCACATTTCTCAAAGCCCTGAACAATCGCCTGATCGTTGCGGTAGTGCAGCGGATAGCTGCCACGGGTCAGCCGGCCAATCAGACCAACGCCCCAACGTAGTTGGCGGTAACGCGGGTGCTCGCGCAGATCGGGGTACAGCTCAGTCAGGTAGGTGGCCTGGGGAAACTCACGCAGCTGCTCGGCCAAGCGCGTCCAGAACGACTCGATCAGCGCCAGCTCGAAGTAATTCACCAGCCCCTCGGTAATCACCACCACCGGCTTGCTGTGATCCAGCTCGGCAAATAACGCCGCCAGGCTTTTACTGCCCTCCTCGGCGAGAATATCCACCGCGCGCACCTGATGCTGACTGCCCAGCCAGCCTTCGGCATTCAGCAGCAGGCGCTTGCGCGCCGCCATCACCGGTAGGTCCGCCTCGATATAGCGCAACTGCGGATAACGCGCGGTAAAGCGCCGGCCGCGTGGCGACAGGCCGCAGGCAATCTCCACCACCTGACACACCCCGCCCTGCTCAATCGCGGTAGTCAGCTGGGCATCAATCTGCAAATGCCGCTGCAGCAGAAACTGCTCGATATCCAGGCCGAACCCGACCCGCGCGCCCCAGGTGATCGGGCTGAGCAAACCATGCACAAAACGCCCAAAACCGGTGACAAAGGCCGCATCCGCCAGTTGATGGCGATACCAGATATAGCCGGTGTAATGGGCGCTGGGACTGATATGAGCGCTGCTGACGCGGGCACGTTCAGGCATGGTTAAGACTCTTATTGTTATGATCGCCCCAGCCTATGCCCAGCCAAGCCACAACGACAGCGCATGCCCAACGAACCCACCCTTAGTTTGCCCTGGCCCGAAGGCCGCGCATTGCCGGCCAGCTTCTTCGACCGCGACGCGCGTCAACTCGCCCGCGAGCTGCTCGGCAAGGTGATCCGCCATAAACAGGGCGAGCACTGGCTGAGCGCGCGCATTATCGAGACCGAGGCCTACTACCTGAGCGAGAAAGGCAGCCACGCCTCCCTCGGTTACACCCACAAACGCCGCGCGCTGTTTATGGATGGAGGGCACATCTATATGTATTACGCCCGCGGCGGCGACTCGCTGAACTTCAGCGCCCAAGGCCCGGGCAATGCAGTGCTGATCAAATCTGCCTATCCCTGGCAAGACACGCACAGCGGCGCAGAGGCCCTGGCGCAGATGCAGGCGAATAATCCCGACGCCCAGGGCAGGCCACGCAGCCGCGAAACCCTCTGTGCCGGGCAAACCCTGCTGTGCAAAGCCTTGGGCCTAAAAGTGCCAGACTGGGACGCGCAGGCCTTCGACGAACAGCGCCTGTTTGTCGAAGACCTCGGCGAACGCCCAGAGCAGATCGTGCAGTGCGCACGCCTGGGCATCCCCCACGGCCGCGACGAGCAACTGCCTTACCGTTTTGTCGACGCGGCCTTTGCCCGCCACTGCACCCGCAACCCGTTACGGCGCGGCCAGCTGGCCGGCCAGGACTATCACCTGCTAACCCCCATGGATGATCACCAATGAGCCAATGGTTCGACACCCTGACCCTCTGGCTAAGCGCCAACCCTGAATGGCTGGGCCTGGCGATTTTCTTGCTGGCTTGCGGCGAGTGCCTGGCGATTGTTGGCCTTCTCGTACCCGGCACCGTGCTGCTGTTCGCCGTCGCAGCGTTAGCCGGTAACGGCGCGCTGGGCCTGGGGGAAACCCTGCTGCTGGCGTTTTGCGGCGGGTTGCTGGGCGATTGCCTGTCCTATGCACTGGGGCGCTACTTTCATCAGGACATCGGCCGCCTGCCGGTGCTGCGTAGTCACCCGCAATGGCTGAACAGCGCCCATGGTTACTTTGTGCGTTACGGCGTCGCCAGCCTGCTGGTCGGACGTTTTATCGGCCCACTGCGGCCCATGTTGCCGATGGTCGCTGGCATGTTCGACATGCCCTTCGTGCGCTTTTTTCTCGTCAGCCTACTGGCCGGTGTCGGCTGGTCCATCGCCTATATGCTGCCCGGCTGGGCTACTGGCGCCGCCATGCGCCTGCCGCTGCCGGACGGTTTCTGGCCACAGGCCGGGGGGATTGCTGCTGGAGTGGCACTGGTGGTGGGCATCAGCGTGCAAGGCAGCCTGCGTGAGCAACGGCACACCAGCCTGCTGACGGCGGCGGCAAGCCTGATCCTGCTGATTGGCCTAATGCTTAGCTGGCCGCACCTGAGCCAGCTCGACCAGGGCCTGCTGACCTTGGTGCAGGAGCATCGCAGCCCGGCGCTGGACACCCTGATGGTGCTGACTACCCGCCTCGGCGATATGCACACGCAACTGGCCGCCGCCGTGCTGCTGTGCCTGATTCTGCTGGCGACCCGACAATGGCGCACGCTCTGCCTGGCGCTTGGCACCCTGCTCGGCACTGCCCTGGCCAACACTGCACTCAAGGCGTTTTTCGCCCGCAGCCGCCCCGATGTACTGCTGGAGCCACTGGGCAGTTTCAGCTTTCCCAGTGGGCACAGCTCGGCGGCTTTCGCTTTCTGTCTGCTGCTTGGGGTACTGGCCGGGCGCGGGCAACCGCCCCGTATGCGCCTGACCTGGCTGCTGCTGGCCAGCCTACCGGCCGCCGCAATTGCCGGCTCACGAATTTATCTGGGGGTGCATTGGCCCAGCGACATTATCGCCGGCGCCGTGCTGGCTGCCTGTTTCTGCGCGCTGAGCCTGGCCCTGGTGCAATGGCGCACGCCACTGCCGGCTTTGTCGGGGAAAGTCTGGTGGTTGTTGTTGCCAGCGGTTCTCGCCCTGCTCGGCGGCATCACCACCTGGCAGTATTCCGCCGGGGTGTTGCTGTACCGCTACTGACGCTCGCCCTGCAGCAGTTCCAGCAGTTGTTGCAGCAGCTCCAGACGCAGCTGCACTTCAGGCGTTTCGAGCAATTGCAGCTTCTGCTCGGCGTCCAGCGGCAACAGATAAGCCAGCTGATTGGCCAATGCTTCCTGGCCCGCCGGCGCACTCGCCATACCCAACGATGCCACCAGCGGGTGGGCACTCAACGCGCCGAGCAGAGCAGCCAAGTCGGCATGCTCAGCGCCTAGAGGCTGATCGATTTGCTCGTCCAGCCACTCGACCTCGGCCAGGGTCAGTTGATCGGGCAAGACCTGGGCGCGCTGCACGCGAAAGCGTCGACCGCCCTCGACGCGAATGCCCAGCAGGCCATTGGGCCGCTGCTGGAAATCACGGATCAACGCCTCGCAACCTATCGCCGAGAATTGCCCCGCCGCCTCACCCACTTCAGCGCCGTCGATAATGCAGACCACACCAAAGCCTTGGCCCTGCTTCATGCAGCGACTGATCATATCCAGGTAACGCGCTTCGAATATCTGCAAGTCGAGCATGCAGCCGGGGAACAGCACGGTATTGAGGGGAAATAGCGGTAAGGTCACAGATGCCTCCTTATAGCCACAACAGAATAGCCAGCGGCAGCAGCACGGCGGTGAACACACCCATCAGGCTCATCGCCAGGGCAGAAAACGCGCCGCACTCCTCACCTTCCTGCAGCGCTCGCGCAGTGCCGACGGCATGCGCCGTCAGGCCCAATGCCATGCCCAGTGCGGCCGGATGCTGCACACCACAGCGTTTGAGCAACGCCGGGCCGACGATGGCGCCAATGATCCCGGTGATCATCACGAACACTGCCGCCAGGGCGGCAATCCCGCCAATCTGATTGGCCACCAGCATGGCAATCGGCGAGGTCACCGACTTGGGCGCCATGCTCATCAGCATGATCTGCTCGGCACCGAAGGCCCAAGCCAGGGTAATGCCCAGCACGGTGGCAACCACACCGGCCACCAGCAGGGTGATCAGCGTCGGCCAGAACAGCTGGCGAATGCGCCGCAGATTGAGAAACAGCGGCACCGCCAGCGCCACCGTGGTCGGCCCGAGGAACAGCGTCAGCGCCGCCGCGCTGTCCTTGTACTCGGCAAAGGTCAGGCCGCAGGCCAGCAGAATGCCGATCACCGCAAGCATCGACACCAGCACCGGCTGCAGAAACACCCAGCGGGTTTTCTCATAGGCAGCAATCGCCAACTGGTAGGCACCGAGGGTGATGCCCACGCCAAACAGCGGATGATGGATCAGCGCTTGCCAGGCGGCGTGCCATTCCAGAGTCATGCGTCCTCCCGGCGTTGCTGACGGTCAATCAGCTTCTGCATCAGCCAGCCGGCAAACACGATGGAGATCAGCAGCGACAGCAACAACGCTCCGGCAATCGCCCAGAAGTCGGCAAAGATATCCTCGGCGTAAGCCATCACCCCCACCGCCGGCGGCACCAGCAGCAGCGGCAGGTATTTCAGCAGGCTAGTAGAGGCCAGGTGCAGTGGCTCGCCCACCTCGCCACGCAGCAGCAGAAAGCCAAACAGCAGCAGCATGCCGATGATCGGGCCCGGCAGTATCGGGATCAGCAGGACATTCAGCGCAGTGCCGAGCAATTGGCACAGCACCAGCCAGGAAAGGCCGCGTAGCAGCATGACGGGTAATCTCCGAATCGTATAACCCCAGACGCAGTGCCGCGCATTATAAGCAGAAGCGCCCGGCAAGGGCCGGTTTACAGCGGTTGCGTGGCAACGGCGTAACGATAACGACGCGTACACGAGGCACTTGACCCTGCGGCAAACCCATGATGATCTTAGGGCAGAAGGATTTACGCCCCCAAAAAAAACAACACTTGCGTCTTCAAGGAGAAACCATGACATCAGTACCCGCCGCCGAATTGCCCAGCTATATCGGTAAAGAACTCGGCCGCTCCGAATGGCTGACTATCGACCAGGAACGTATCAACCAGTTCGCCGAATGCACCGGCGACCATCAGTTCATCCACGTTGATCCGGAAAAAGCCAAGCTCACCCCGTTTGGCAGCACCATCGCCCACGGTTTCCTCTCGCTGTCGCTGGTGCCCAAGCTGATGGAAGGCATCATGATCATGCCTAAAGGGCTGAAGATGGCCGTCAACTATGGCCTGGATAGCGTGCGCTTTATCCAGCCGGTGAAGGTCAACTCCAAAGTCCGCCTGGTGGTCAGCCTGACCGACGCCCACGAGAAGAATCCTGGCCAATGGCTGCTCAAGGCCAAAGTCGTGCTGGAGATTGAAGGCTCGGAAAAACCTGCTTATATCGCCGAACCGCTGACGCTCTGCTTCGTCTAAGCGCAGCCGCCGGACCAAGGCGCACAGGCATTTGCCGGTGCGCCTTTTCTATTTTTATATGCCTGCCGGTGCGCTCAATCACGGCACTTCGAGCGCTTTAAGGCATACTCGGCAACGACCTTACAGCCTGGATTTTTTGCATGCGCCCTCTCTCCCTCCTGGCCCCCCTGAGCCTCGCTCTACTACTGACTGCCTGCGGCGATGGCGAACCCTTATTGCCAGCGGATGCCGTGCTGCCCGATGGCGGGCGCTACCGGGGCGAGGTGATCGACGGCCTGCTGCAAGGCCCCGGCCGCCTGGATTACAGCGACGGCAGCTACTACCAGGGGCAATTCAAGGACGGCCAGTTCAACGGCCCCGGCGAATGGCGCAGCAAGCACGGCGAGTTCTACAGCGGCGCGTTTCAGGACGGCGATTTCCATGGCCAGGGCAGCCTCACCTACAGCGATGGCAGCCGCTACGAAGGCGGCTTTGCCAACGGTATGCCCAGCGGCGAAGGCCACCTGAAAGGCAGCCAACTGGAATACCGCGGCGAATTCAGCAAGGGTCAGTACAGCGGCCTGGGCAAGCTGCAGTGGAGCAACGGTGCCAGCTTCCAGGGCCAGTTTAAAAAAGGCGAACCCGACGGCCAGGGCGTGCTCACAGACACCGAAGGCAATGAATACACCGGCACCTTCGACAACAGCCAACTCAATGGCCAGGGCAGTTTCAAGAACCTCGGCGGCGACCTTTACAGCGGCCAGTTCCGCGACAATCAGTTCCACGGCAAGGGCCGCTATCAGAGCGCCGATGGCGAAGTCTGGAGCGGGCGCTTCGTCCATGGCAGCCTCACCGGCAAAGGCGAATTCAAGGGCAGCGACGGCAGCCATTACGCCGGCCAATTCAACGACTGGAGCTACCACGGCGAGGGCCGCCTGAGCCTGGCCGACGGCAGCGTCTATCAAGGCAACTTTGCCTACGGTAAATACCAGGGCACCGGCAGCCTGACTCTGGTCGATGGCAGCCAGCAAAGCGGCACTTGGCAGAACGGCCGGCTGATTCGTGACGCCCAAGGCAAGGCCATACCCGACGCCCTGGCCACCGGCCTGCTGGAACAAGGCAGGCTGCTGGATGCCGCCATCGCCAAGCTGCCTGCCTCGACGCCAGCCATCGAGCTGTACGCCCTGACCCTGGCCGGCGATGGCAAGCAAAGCGTGTTTATGCGCGAGGCCGATTATGTCGGCAACCTGCTGCAGGAGCGCTTCGCCGCCCACGGTCTGATCACCCTGGTCAATCACCGCGACCATCTGGCGGATCGCCCGCTGGCCACCAGCGCCAGCCTCGGTCGCAGCGTCCAGGCCCTGGCCGAGCGCAGCGGCAAGGAAGACCTGATCTTTATCTACCTAACCAGCCACGGCTCCGCCAAACATGAACTGAACCTCGACCAGCCGCGCCTGCAGCTCGACGACCTCCCCGCCAGCGAACTGGCAGCCCTGCTCGAACCGTTGAAAGATCGGCACAAGGTGCTGGTGATCTCGGCCTGCTACTCCGGCGGCTTTATCCCCAAGTTGCAAGATGACAAGACCCTGGTGATCACCGCCGCACGGGCCGACCGGGTGTCCTTCGGCTGTTCGGAGGAGAACGACTTCACCTACTTCGGCCGCGCCCTGTTTGCCGAGGCCCTGCAACAGACCGACGACCTGCAGCGTGCCTTCAAGCTGGCCCAGGCCAGCGTCGCCGAACGCGAAAAGGCCGACGGTTTCGAACCTTCAGAACCGCAAATCTGGCCCGCCAAAGCGGTGCTCGCACAGTGGCGCAAGCTGCGCGAGCAACAGGCCGAGCGCGCCCTGAACAATGCACTTGAAGCGCAATCTGCGGTCAACCCATAACAGCCATGCGCGACACCAACGGCCTGATAAGCTGATTGATATCAGCGGAGAACTTCACACTATGTATTTGACGCCCCAGCACATCCTTCTCGCAGGCGCCACCGGACTGACCGGCGAGCACCTGCTGGACCGTCTGCTGAACGAGCCCACGGTCGCTCGCGTGCTGGCCCCCAGCCGCCGCCCGCTGGCAGCGCATGCGCACCTGGAAAATCCGCAAGGCGAACTGCTGGCCCTGCTGCCGCAACTGAGCGGCAAGGTCGATACCGCCTTCTGCTGCCTGGGCAGCACCATCAAACAAGCCGGCTCGCCAGAGGCCTTCCGCGCGGTCGACCATGACCTGGTGATCGCCTTCGCCGAACGCGCCCGCTCCCTCGGCGCACGCCACCTGCTGGTGATCAGCGCCCTCGGCGCGGACGCCAACTCGACAGTGTTCTACAACAAGGTCAAAGGCGAAATGGAACAGGCCCTGCGCGCGCAGGATTGGCCGCAGCTGACCATCGCCCGCCCTTCCCTGCTGCTCGGCGCACGTCAGGAATTTCGCCTCGGCGAGCGTCTGGCCGCGCCCTTTATGCGCTGGCTGCCGGGCAAATACCGTGGCATCGAAGCCACCGTACTGGCCCGCGCACTGTGGCGCCTGGCGCTGGAAGAAGATGCCGGCACTCGGGTGATCGAATCGGACCAACTGCGCCGTCTCGGTCGCTAAGAACCTGTTCAAAGTCTGCTGCGCGTCGGCCCTGCTGCGTTAAAAACAGGCTCGGAATGCTCATTTACAACCAGTAAACTCTGCTTCCTCGCCGCTTTGACCAGCCGAAGGCTGTTACTGGCGTAGCGCCTTGCATGGCTCTAGCTCGCGAGACTTTGAACCGGCTCTAACGGAAGCCCCCCTATGAACAGCACCCCGCACGACCTGATCAGCGCCCTGAGCGGCGCCGACATGCTGGAAATCGACAAGCTGCATGCCTGGCAGTTCAGCCTCAACGCCGAACAACTGGCCCAGCACCTGGCCGGCAACCCGCCCGCTGGCGACGCACCGCTGCTCAGCATCGAATGCATGGATGGCCGCGCCCTGCGCAAATGGCACTTCAGCCTGGCCCAGGTGATAGCCGCACGTTTTGACGGTGAAGCCGATGCCTGGAACATCAACGGCACTGCCGGCCCCCATTTGATCAAGTGCTTTGCCGCTGTCAGCGGCGACAACAGTGACCTGCCAGACGACGCCAGCAACGACGCAGAATAAACACAACGGGGACAACACCGTGGGCCTGTATGACCGCTATCTGCTGCCGCATCTGATCGACTTCGCCTGCGGCATGGGCGCGGTGATGAAAGCCCGCTCGCAACTGGTGCCCCAAGCCCATGGCAGGGTGCTGGAAATCGGCATTGGCAGCGGCCTTAACCTGGCCTTCTACGATGCCGAAAAAGTCAGCGTGATTATCGGCGTCGACCCCAGCGCCGATATGCAGAAGCTGGCCAAGCAACGCGCCGCCGCGATCAGTATTCCAGTGGAGATGATTGCCCTCGAACTGGGGCAGATCCAGGCCGAGGACGCCAGCTTCGACTGCATCGTCTGCACCTTTACCCTGTGCACCATCCCCGATGCCGTGGCCGCACTGAAAGAAATGCGCCGCGTGCTCAAGCCCGGCGGCCGCCTGCTGTTCTGCGAACACGGCTTGGCACCGGAGCTGCCCGTGCTGCGCTGGCAGAGCCGCCTGACGCCGCTGTGGAAACCACTGGCCGGCGGCTGCCACCTCAACCGCGACATCAAGGCGCTGATCACCGCAGGCGATTTTCAGATTGGCGAGCTGAGCAATCGCTACCTCAAGGGCCCAAAGCCCATGACCTATATCTACCAAGGCTGGGCGAGCTAAGGCGCAGCCCAGAACCTGCTGCGCGCCAGCCATGGCGCGGTGGAAATAGCCAATTGCCATCAGCCGCCTGCACCTACGCCATATTCTGGCTATCGTTAGGCCATGGATTCTCTTATGGAAGTTGGCCCACGCATGAAGCGCCTGTCATTTCGCCCCCTCAGCACCCTGCTGCTATTGACCATGAGCCTCACAGCCGGGTCGTTCAGCAGCGCGCAATCACGCGAGGTCAGCGTGGGGGTTTACGCCAACGAACCGAAAATCCTCCTCGGCCAGGACGGCAAACTCTCCGGCATCCTCGGCGAACTGCTAAATGAAATCGCCAGTCAGGAAGACTGGCAACTGCGCCCCAGGCCGTGCGAATGGCAACAGTGCCTGGAGCTGGCGCAGAGCGGTGAAATCGACCTGCTGCCCGATGTGGCCTACAACGACAGTCGCGCTCAGGTGCTCGACTTCCACAAGATGCCCTCGCTGTTCAGCTGGTCGCAGGTCTACAGCAACGAGGACCTGCAGCTCAAATCGATACTCGACCTCAAAGGCCTGCGCATTGCCGTATTGCAAGGCTCGGTGCAGGAGGAATACCTGCGCGGGCTGCTCGAAAGCTTTGGCCTGAGAGCCCAGCTGATCGGCGTACCCAGCCTGCCGCAGGGCTTTGAACTGGTGGCGGGTGGGCAGGCCGATGCAGTGGTGGCCAACCAGCGTTTTGGCGACTTCCATGCGCCGAGCTATCAGCTGCAAAGCTCCTCAATCATGTTTCAACCAGCGCAGCTGTTCTACGCCACACGCAAGGGGCAGAACGCCGACTTGCTAAGCGCCATCGACAAACACCTGTCGAGCTGGCAGGACTCGCCTTCCTCAATCTACTACCAGAGCCTGCAACGCTGGGGCGGTGAACGGCCACGCCTGCTGATCCCCACCAGCGTCTGGTGGGGTCTGAGCACCCTTGCCCTATTGCTGATCGCCGCACTCGGCGGCGCAGTGCTGCTGCGCCGCCAGGTACGCGAGAAAACCCATCACCTGCTGGCCAGCGAAGAACGCCTGAACACCATCCTCGACAGTGTCGAGGCCTATATCTACATCAAGGATGCGCAGCTGCGTTACCAGTACGCCAACCGCAAGGTCTGCGAACTGTTCGGCCAGAACCTCGAGCAGGTAATCGGCAAGACCGATGAACAGTTCTTCGATATCGACACCGCCACCAACCTGCACGATAACGACCGCCGCGTGCTCAAACTCGGCGAACGGGTGCAAACCGAGGAAATCAACCGCAGCCTGGATGGCAGCACCCAGCACGCCTTCCTCTCGGTCAAGCTGCCGCTGCGCGACGGCCACGGCAAGATCTACGCACTGTGCGGCATCTCCACCGACATCACCGAACACAAGAAGAACCTGGAAAAAATCAACCAGCTGGCCTTCTACGACCCGCTCACTGGCCTGCCCAACCGCCGCCTGCTGCTCGACCGCCTGCAACAGGCCCTGGCCAAACATGCGCGCGGCCTGCAACAGGGCGCACTGCTGTTTATCGACCTGGATAATTTCAAGGACCTCAACGACACCCTCGGCCATGACATGGGCGACCAGTTGCTGCAGCAGGTGGCCAAGCGCCTAAGCAGCCATGTGCGCGCCCAGGACACCCTGGCCCGCCTCGGCGGCGATGAGTTTGTGCTGATGCTTGAAGGCCTAAGCCTGAAACCCGCGCAGGCCGGCCAGCAGGTCGAGAGCGTCGGCAAGAAGATCGTCAAGACCCTGGCCGCGCCCTATGCCCTGCAAGGCCGCAGCCATATCAGCACGGCCAGCATCGGCATCGCGTTATTCCCCAACGAGCACAGCACGGTCGATGAAGTGCTCAAACGCGCTGACATGGCCATGTACCAGGCCAAGGCCGCGGGCCGCAACGCCATGCGTTTTTTCGACCCGACGATGCAGGCCGAAGTCAGCGCCCGTGCCAGCTTGGAAAGCGACCTGCGCCAGAGCCTCGGCCAGCGCGACTTTATCCTGCACTATCAACCCCAGGTGGATGGGCAAGGGCAGCTGGTCGGCGCCGAAGCCCTGGTGCGCTGGCAACACCCCACACGCGGGCTGGTGCCGCCGGGCGAATTTATTCCACTGGCAGAAAGTACCGGGCTGATTCTGCCCCTGGGCCGTTTGATCCTGCACAGTGCCTGCCAGCAACTGGTGGCCTGGGCAGCACACCCGCAACTGGCGCAGCTGACCCTGGCGGTCAACGTCAGTGCCAGGCAGTTCCACCATCCTGACTTTGTCGAAGACGTCTTCGCCACTCTCGCGGAAAGCGGCGCCAACCCGCAACGCCTGGAACTGGAGCTGACCGAAAGCCAGCTGGTGGAAGATGTGGAAGTGCTGATCGGCAAGATGAGCCAACTGAAAGCGCGCGGCGTACACCTGGCACTGGACGACTTCGGCGCCGGCTACTCCTCGCTCAACTACCTCAAACGCCTGCCGCTGGACCAGCTGAAGATCGACCAATCCTTCGTCCGCGACCTGCTCGAACACCCCAGCGACGCCGCCATCGTGCGCACCATCCTGGCGCTGGGCGCCAACCTCAACCTGGCCGTGACCGCCGAAGGGGTGGAAACCCAGGAACAGTACGACGCCCTGCAACGCATGGGCTGCCGGCGCTTTCAGGGCTACCTGTTCGCCAAGCCGGGGCCGGCGCAAAACCTTGAGCATTGGCCCTTGGCAACGACTTGGCAGGGTAAAGAAACCAGCATTCCCGACGCCTGACACCCTTACAACCCGCCGCTGACGCCCAGATTAAGGCCGATGGCAGTGGCCAGAGACAGCGGCAGCAACAGGGTATCCAGCAACGCGCTGACCGGCAAATCGGCGGCCGGGTAAGCCGGCGCCTCGGCGCCGAAGCGATCAGTGGCGCAGCAACCGCCCTGCAGCGCATACAGGTTCAGCCGCGTGCCGGCATATACCACCGGCGCGCCTGGCTTGGCGGCATCCAGGGTGCGCACCGTGGCGCAGCCGCTGAGTGTCAGGCCCAACACCAGGCAAACGGCCGCGCGAGCCAGAGGCTTACTCATCCGGAGTGATCTGATGGTGCTCGCCCCAGCGCGGCAACATGTTCTGGGGGATATTCAGGCAGTTGAGGATGCGCGCCACAACGAAGTCGATCAGGTCATCGATGGTCTGCGGCTGGTGATAGAAGCCCGGCGCCGCCGGCAGGATGGTCGCCCCAAGATTCGACAGCTTGAGCATGTTCTCCAGATGAATGCTGGAAAACGGCGCCTCACGTGGCACCAGAATCAGCTGGCGACGCTCCTTCAGGGCCACATCGGCGGCGCGCTCGATCAGGTTATTGCAGGCCCCCGTGGCAATCGCCGACAGCGTGCCGGTGCTGCACGGCACCACCACCATCGCCGAGGGTGCACCGGAACCAGAGGCCACCGGGGCCATCCAGTCTTCCTTGCCGTACACGCGAATTTGCCCTGGCGCGGCGCCGGTGTACTCGCTCAAGAACGCCTGCATGGCCTGGGGTTTGCTCGGCAGGCTGACATCGGTTTCGGTGGCCATCACCAGCTGCGCGGCCTTGGAAATCAGAAAATGCACCTCGCGCTCTTCCTGCACCAGGCAGTCGAGCAGGCGCAGGCCGTATTGAGCGCCGGAAGCGCCGGTCATGGCCAAGGTAATACGTTCAGGACCGCTCATAAATTCACTCTCAAAGCTGCTGCGCTTGCTTATGCTGCGTTGAAAGCCTGCTCGGAATGCTCATTTACAGCAGTAAACTCCGCTTCCTCGCAGGCTTTCGCCTTGCCTAATCTGCGCTCGCGACGCTTTG
>NZ_JAUYGD010000046.1 GCF_030690725.1 Pseudomonas sp.
CTGGATGACTCGTTTTCACGGTGTCGCCACCCGCTACCTCCCGAACTATCTGGGCTGGCGCCGCATGCTTGAGCGCTATCAACAGCGTATTCAGCCAGCTCACTGTATCCAGGAGGCGGTTGGACGCACCATGCAACACGCTATTGGGACATAGCCATAAAAAAACCGGGCCAAGGCCCGGTTTCTTATACAACCTACGACTTACTCAGCGTCTACAGCTGCACCAGCGACCGGACGGTCAACCAGCTCAACATAAGCCATTGGAGCATTGTCGCCAGTGCGGAAACCGCACTTGAGAATACGCAGGTAACCGCCCTGACGGGTGGCGTAGCGCTTGCCCAGGTCGTTGAACAGCTTGCCGACGATGGCTTTCGAACGAGTACGATCGAAGGCCAGACGACGGTTAGCAACGCTGTCTTCTTTAGCCAGAGTAATCAGCGGCTCAGCAACGCGACGCAGCTCTTTGGCTTTCGGCAGAGTAGTTTTGATCAGCTCATGCTCGAACAGCGATACCGCCATGTTCTGGAACATGGCCTTGCGGTGTGCGCTGGTGCGGCTGAGGTGACGGCCACTTTTACGATGACGCATGGTTCAATTCCTTACCAAACTCACGTTCGGTGATGATGACGATCAGGCAGTCGCCTTATCGTCTTTCTTCAGACTTGCCGGCGGCCAGTTGTCGAGGCGCATACCGAGGGACAGACCGCGAGAAGCCAGAACATCCTTGATTTCGGTCAGGGATTTCTTGCCCAGGTTCGGCGTTTTCAACAGTTCTACTTCGGTGCGCTGAATCAGATCGCCGATGTAGTAAATGTTCTCTGCCTTGAGGCAGTTAGCCGAACGTACAGTCAGTTCCAGGTCATCAACCGGACGGAGGAGGATCGGATCGATCTCATCTTCCTGCTCGATAACAACAGGCTCACTGTCACCTTTGAGATCGACGAACGCAGCCAACTGCTGTTGCAGAATGGTTGCAGCGCGGCGAATAGCCTCTTCAGGGTCCAGAGTACCGTTGGTCTCCAGGTCAATAACCAGCTTGTCCAGGTTAGTACGCTGCTCAACACGAGCGTTTTCCACCACGTACGACACACGGCGTACCGGGCTGAACGAAGCATCCAGCTGCAAGCGACCAATGCTGCGGCTTTCGTCTTCATCGCTCTGACGAGCGTCAGCCGGCTCATAGCCGCGACCACGAGCTATGGTGAGCTTCATGTTCAGCGCGCCAGTGGAAGCCAGGTTGGCGATTACGTGGTCGCCATTGACGATTTCGACATCGTGATCCAGCTGAATATCGGCAGCGGTAACTACGCCCGAGCCCTTCTTCGCCAGAGTCAACGTCACTTCGTCACGACCGTGCAGTTTGACAGCCAGACCTTTCAGGTTGAGCAGGATTTCAATGACGTCTTCCTGAACACCTTCGATGGCGCTGTACTCATGGAGTACACCGTCAATCTCGGCCTCGACTACTGCACAGCCAGGCATGGAGGACAACAGGATGCGACGCAGCGCGTTGCCCACGGTGTGGCCAAAGCCACGCTCGAGAGGCTCGAGCGTAATCTTGGCGCGGGTCGGACTGCCCACCTGCACATCAATATGGCGGGGGGTCAGGAACTCATTTACCGAAATCTGCATGGATGCACCTATTTTCTAGCCCTTACTTGGAGTAGAGCTCGACAATCAGGCTTTCGTTGATGTCAGCGGAGAGATCACTGCGCGCCGGGACGTTTTTGAACACGCCAGACTTCTTCTCAGTGTCTACTTCTACCCATTCAACGCGGCCACGCTGGGCACACAGCTCAAGAGCTTGAACAATGCGCAGCTGATTCTTCGATTTCTCGCGGACTGCAACAACGTCACCAGCTTTAACCTGGTAGGACGGTACGTTGACAGTTTTACCGTTTACGCTGATCGACTTGTGCGATACCAGCTGACGGGATTCAGCGCGGGTAGCGCCGTAGCCCATGCGGTAAACCACGTTATCCAGACGGCATTCGAGCAGTTGCAGCAGGTTCTCACCAGTAGCGCCTTTCTTGCCGGCAGCTTCTTTGTAATAACCGCTGAATTGACGCTCAAGTACACCGTAGATACGACGAACTTTTTGCTTCTCACGCAGCTGGGTGCCGTAGTCGGACTGACGGCCACGGCGCTGACCGTGAATACCTGGGGCTGCTTCGATGTTGCACTTCGATTCCAGAGCGCGTACACCGCTTTTCAGGAAAAGATCTGTGCCTTCACGACGAGACAGTTTGCATTTGGGACCAATGTAACGAGCCATTTCTCACTGTCTCCTGATTACACGCGACGCTTCTTCGAAGGACGGCACCCGTTATGCGGGATGGGCGTCACATCGGTGATGCTGGCGATCTTATAGCCACAGCCGTTCAATGCACGGACAGCGGACTCACGACCCGGACCTGGACCCTTGACGTTAACGTCGAGGTTCTTCAGACCGTATTCCAGCGCAGCTTGACCAGCACGTTCTGCAGCCACCTGGGCGGCGAACGGGGTGCTTTTACGCGAGCCGCGGAAACCCGAACCACCAGAGGTAGCCCAGGACAGGGCGTTGCCCTGA
>NZ_JAUYGD010000053.1 GCF_030690725.1 Pseudomonas sp.
CGACGATGGGTATCGCTGCGCTCAACCCATCCTACGGAATACTGTTATGGCTTTAGCTAAACGCATCATCCCCTGCCTCGACGTGGACAACGGCCGCGTGGTCAAGGGCGTGCAGTTCGAGAACATCCGCGATGCCGGCGATCCGGTGGAAATCGCCCGCCGTTACGACGAGCAGGGCGCCGACGAGATCACCTTCCTCGACATCACCGCCAGCGTCGACGGCCGCGACACCACCCTGCATACGGTCGAGCGCATGGCCAGCCAGGTGTTCATTCCGCTGACCGTGGGCGGCGGCGTGCGCAGCGTGCAGGACATCCGCAACCTGTTGAATGCCGGTGCGGACAAGGTCTCGATCAACACCGCGGCGGTGTTCACCCCCGAGTTCGTCGGCGAGGCGGCTGCGCGCTTCGGTTCGCAGTGCATCGTCGTCGCCATCGACGCCAAGTGCGTGTCGTTGCCCGGCGAGCCCCCGCGCTGGGAGATCTTCACCCACGGCGGGCGCAAGCCGACCGGCCTGGATGCCGTGCTTTGGGCGAAGAAGATGGAAGACCTCGGTGCCGGCGAGATCCTCCTGACCAGCATGGATCAGGACGGAGTGAAGCGCGGTTACGACCTCGGCGTTACCCGTGCCATCAGCGAGCTGGTCGGCATTCCGGTGATTGCCTCCGGCGGCGTCGGTAACCTGGAACACCTGGCCGCCGGCATCCTCGAGGGCAAGGCCGATGCGGTACTGGCCGCGAGCATCTTCCACTTCGGCGAATACACCGTGCCCGAGGCCAAGGCCTATCTGGCCAGTCGCGGCATCGTGGTGCGCTGACAGGCTGTCGGGCGAAGCTGGGAACGAGTCGACGGCACCTGCCAGCGCCCTGCGGTAATGTGTCGGCTGGCGTCTGCCGACAAATACATAAATGCGTCATTCCAGGTCTAGTAGCGGACTGGCCGCGGCGTGCCGTCCTGGCCGGCGCTGGTGCAATCATTCGGGCTGAGTATGCTGCGGCGACCTGCCATCAGAAAAAAGAGAATGCAATATGTGCAAACGCCTGCTGTTCGCGTTGGCCGGCACCCTTATGCTGCTTGCCGGTATCGCCCGCGCCGACGTGGCTGCCAGTTACCGCGTGGTTCTGCTTACCGAGAATTTTCCGCCCTACAACATGGCGAGCAACGGCAAGAACTTCGCTCGGGAAGACAATCTTGACGGCATCGCCGTGGATATCCTGCGCGAGATGTTCAAGCGTGCCGGGATCGACTACAGCATGACCCTGCGCTTCCCCTGGGAGCGCATCTACAAGCTGGCGCTGGAGAAGCCGGGTTACGGGGTGTTTGTCACCGCGCGTCTGCCCGAGCGCGAGGCGCTGTTCAAGTGGGTCGGGCCGATCGGCCCGGACGACTGGGTGCTGCTGGGGCGGGACGACAGCACTATCAGGCTGGACAGTCTGGAAGAGGCCAAACGGTACAAGGTCGGTGCCTACAAGGGTGACGCCATCGCCGACCATCTGCAGCAGCAGGGCCTGCAGCCGGTTACCGCCTTGCGCGACCAGCTCAACGCCAAGAAGCTCATGGCTGGGCAGATCGACCTCTGGGCCACCGGCGACCCCGCCGGACGTTACCTGGCGAAACAGGCAGGTGTCTCCGGATTGAAAACCATCCTGCGTTTCGACAGCGCCGAGTTGTACCTGGCGCTCAACAAGGCTGTGCCCGACGAGGTGGTACAGAAGCTGCAGGCTGAGCTGGAGCAGATGCGCGGCGAAGGCGTGGTCGATGACATCCTCGGCCGCTACCTGTAAAACACCCTCTCAGCAGCTTGGCCACGAGCCGGGTTGCCGCTAGCCATAATCACAACACATGCGAGCGGAAAGACTAATGTTGAAAATCATAAAAAGCAGTCTGTTGTTCGGCCTTATCTTCAGTGCCTGCGCGGCCCATGCCGAGTTGCCCTATGGCTACAAGGTGGTGCTGCTGACCGAGAACTTCCCGCCGTTCAATATGTCGGTCGACGACAAGAACTTCGCCCGTGACGACGGCATCGACGGTATCAGCGCCGAGATCGTCCGGGCGATGTTCAAGCGCGCCAAGATCGACTACAGCCTGAGTCTGCGCTTTCCCTGGGATCGGCTGTACCGCCTGACCCTGGACAAGCCCAACTATGGTTTGTTCTCCACCACCTTCACCCCGGAGCGCCAGCCCCTGTTCAAGTGGGTGGGGCCGATTGCCAACACCGGCTGGGTGCTGCTGGCCGCGCCAGGCAACAACCTCAGCGTGGCGAGCCTGAAGGAAGCTGGGCAATACAAGGTCGGCGCTTACAAGAACGATGCGGTCAGCCAGCATCTGGAGAGCCAGGGGCTGCAGCCGGTCAATGCGCTGCGCGACCAGCAGAACGTGCAGAAGTTGATCAAGGGGCAGATCGACCTGTGGGCTACCACCGATCCGGTCGGGCGCTACCTGGCCAAGCAGGAAGGGGTCAGCGGCTTGACTACCGTACTGCGTTTCAATGAGGCCGAGCTGTACCTGGCGTTGAACAAGGACACCCCGGACGAGGTGGTACAGCGCTTGCAAAAGGCGCTGGACGAGCTGCGCAACGAAGGCTTTGTCGAGGACATGATCAACAGCTATCTGTAGTCGTTAAGCGGCGTTAAAAAGCCCGGCCTTGAGTGATCAAGGTCGGGCTTTTTGCTGGTTATAAGTCCGCGTGTCGGGCTGTGAAGAACTACCTGTAGGAGATCCCCCGTCGTCCTGACAGCCGCGCTGTCGCGCAGCAAACTGGGTGGATCTAACCTGTCTGTCGGCTTGTGGACACCTGTGGGAGGGGCTTTAGCCGCGAAGCTTTGCTGTGCCGCGAAGAATTCGCGGCTGAAGCGCAGCGCCGCCCGGCCGCTCCTACAGTATCTGCTTTATGCCGCAGGCTTCTTGCTGGGGATGGAGTCAATCGCCGCGGGTGATGTTCAGGCCCTTGAGCAGATTGAGTGCCTGGCTCAGCTGGTAGTCGTCATCCTGTGGGCGGGCCGGCTGGCCGGATTTGTTCTGGCTGGGTTTGTCCGCGCCGCCGTTGCCGTTACCCAGGTGACCCTGCAGGTCGGCTTCCTTGATGTTGGCCTCATCCTGTTCGCGGGTCAGCTTGGCGCGTGCCACTTCGATGTCCGGCACTATGCCCTGGGCCTGGATCGAGCGGCCATTGGGGGTGTAGTAGAGCGCGGTGGTGAGTTTCAGGGCGCTGTCGTTGTTCAGCGGCAGCACCGTTTGCACCGAGCCTTTGCCGAAGCTGTCGGTGCCCATCAGCACGCCGCGCTTGTGATCTTGCAGGGCGCCGGCGACGATCTCCGAGGCCGAAGCGCTGCCGCCATTGATCAGCACCACCAACGGCACGCCTTCGCTGGCATCTGCCGGGTCGGCGGAGAAACGCAATTCGGAGTTGGCGATGCGCCCTTCGGTGTAGACGATCAGGCCTTTCTTGAGGAAATGGTCGGATACCTCGACCGCGGCCTGGAGTACGCCGCCGGGGTTGTTGCGCAGATCCAGCACCAGGCCACGCAGCTTCTTGCCGTTGTCCTTGCGCAGCTTGTTCAGGGCCTTGCCGACTTCCTCGCCGCTGTTGACCTGGAACTGGGAGATGCGCACATAGCCGTAGCCGTCCTCGAGCAACTGGCTCTTGACGCTCCTGACCTTGATCACCGCGCGGGTCAGTTCCACATCGAAGGGCTTGCCGCCCTCGCGCACCAGGGTCAGGAGGATCTTGCTGCCGGCTTCGCCGCGCATCTTGTCCACGGCTTCGAGCATCGACAGGCCCTTGGTCGGCTGGCCGTCGATCTTGACGATCAGGTCGCCCGGCTGGATCCCGGCTTTCGAGGCCGGGGTGTCGTCGATCGGCGAGATCACCTTGACGAAGCCGTCTTCCATGCCGACTTCGATGCCCAGACCGCCGAACTCGCCGCTGGTGCTTTCCTGCAGCTCACGGAAGGTTTGCGGGTCGAGGTAGGCGGAATGCGGATCGAGATTGCTGAGCATGCCCTTGATCGCATTTTCCAGCAGGGTCTTGTCGCTGACGGGTTCGACATAGGCCGCCTTGATTCGATCCATCACCTCGGCGAAGGTGCGCAGTTCGTCCAGCGGCAACGGCGCCTTGTCATTCGCGATGGCCGCCGCCGGCGGCGTTTCGGCGGCCTGCAGCAGGTGAGGGCCGCCGAGCAGTGCGATAGCCAGGGCCAGAGAGGTGAGGCGAGACAGATGCGGCATGTCGAACTAACTCCTAGAGAGGTGAACGCAGTGCTTATCCTTGCGTGCGGCACCATTGTGCGGGGTCGCTGGGGCGGCCCTGCTGGCGGATCGCGAAATACAGCGCGGGAGTGTCTTGCCCGCCGCTGGTGCCGACTGTGGCGATGGGCTCGCCGGCATTGACCAGGTCGCCGGCGTCCCGCAGCAGGCTCTGGTTGTGCCCATACAGGCTCAGGTAGCCATTGCCATGATCGAGAATGACCAGAAGCCCGGCGCCGCGCAACCAGTCGGCGAACACCACGCGGCCGCCATGCACGGCGCGAACCTGGCTACCGGCGCTGGCGCCGATCAATACGCCATCCCACTTGGTCCGAGCGTCAGCGCCGCGCGGGGTTCCGTAACGGGCGACCAAACGTCCATCGACCGGCCAGGGCAACTTGCCGCGCGCCTGGGCGAAAGGCCCGCCGTAAGTGCTGCCGGCGCTGACCAGTGGGCCGCTGCCAGGGTTGCTGGCGGCGGCAGTGCTGCTGCGCTGTTGCTCGCGCGCCGCGATCAAGGCCTGCTGCCGCGCCTGTTCGGCTTCGCGCGCCTGGCGGGCCAGGGTGGCTTCGATGGTTTTCAGGACCCGGGCCAGTTGCGCCTGCTCCTGCTGGCGGGCCTTGAGCTTGTGGTCGCGGGCGGAATATTCCTGGTTCAGCTTGGCCAGGGCCAGTTGGCGCTCCTTGCGCGCCTGGGCGAGTTGCTCGGCGCGAGCGTCGAGGGCGCCTTTGTCTTCCAGCAACTGGTTCTGCTGCTCGACGATGTCCTGCTCGACGTTGGCCAGCTGGCGCAAGGTTTCATTGAAGGTGGCCAACTGCTCCATGCGCGCTTCGCTGAGGTAGTCGTAATAGGTCAGGGTGCGCGAGAACTTTTCCGGATTCTGCTGGTTCAGCAGCAGCTTCAGGTATTCCTGGCGACCGCTCTGGTAGGCGGCGCGGGCCTGAATGCCGATCAGTCGTTGTTGCTCGAGGCGCGCGTCATGGAGTTTTTTTTTCTCTTGATTGAGGCGCTGGATTTCCACCTCGCCGTCTTTCAGGCTTTTTTGCAGCTCCTCGACCTGCTTTTCCAACTCGCCCATTTCGGTTTCGGTTTTCTGCAGGTCTTTCTGCACGCCGGATTTGTCCTGCTGCAACTTCTCCAGCAGCTTTTTCAGCTCGGCCACATCGCTGCGGGCGGCTTCCAGCTGTTTCTGGGTGTCGGCTTTCTCGTCGGCAAACGCCGGAGTCAGCAGGCAGGCGAGGAAAATCAGGGCAAGGAAGCGAAACATGGTACTGGCGACACCTGGGCGGGAGACGGGCCTAGTATGCCTAAAAATCCAGCGGCAAGCTGCAAGATGCGTTGACCGCTCGGCGCTGCCGGCAGGCCCGGGGTTGCCGGGATGTTGGGCTTCGCGGAGCTCAGCCCAACCTACGCAGACTAGTGTCGTGTCAATCCTGAAATGTCGGATCACTGTAGGGTGGGTTAGCGGCGCCAACCACCGAACGATCAGGCACCGCCATCGTGGCGCGCCGCGTAACCCACCAGGCGATATGCCTGCGTTGCGCCAATGGTGGGTTACGGCGCAACGGATCTTACTGGTTCATCGCTATCGGCAGCGTGCGCCTAACCCACCCTACAGGGGATCGCGGTACATGGGTAAGACCGCGATTGACCGACATTTCAACGTTGTCGTGACACTACTTCAGTTGAATGATGCTGGTGCCGGTCATTTCCTCTGGGATGGGCAGGCCCATCAGAGTCAGCATGGTCGGCGCCACGTCGGCCAGCACGCCGCCTTCGCGCATGCTCAGCTGGCGCTTGCCGATGTAGATGAAGGGCACCGGCTCGCAGGTGTGGGCGGTGTGCACCTGGCCGGTGCAGGCATCCTCCATCTGTTCGACGTTGCCGTGGTCGGCGGTGAGCAGGGCTTCGCCGCCGACTTTGTCCAGCGCCGCGACGATGCGGCCGACGCAGCTGTCCAGGCATTCCACGGCCTTGACCGCGGCGTCGAACACGCCGGTGTGGCCGACCATGTCGCCGTTGGCGTAGTTGACGACGATCACGTCATAACGCTGTTGCTCGATCGCCTCGACGATCCGCTCGGTGACCTCCGGCGCGTTCATTTCGGGCTGCAGGTCGTAGGTGGCGACATTCGGCGACGGGATCAGGATCCGCTCCTCGCCCTCGAATGGCTCTTCGCGCCCGCCGGAGAAGAAGAAGGTGACGTGGGCGTATTTCTCGGTTTCGGCGATGCGCAGCTGGGTCTTGCCGTGCTTGGCCAGGTATTCGCCGAGCACATTGGTCAGGCTGGCCGGAGCGAAGGCGCTGGGCGCCGGAATGTTCGCGGCGTACTGGGTGAGCATGACGAAGTCGGCCAGTTGCGGCAGGCGGGCGCGTGGGAACTCCTGGAAATCGGCCTCGACGAAGGTGCGGGTCAGTTCGCGGGCGCGGTCGGCGCGGAAGTTCATGAACACCACGGCGTCGCCGTCCTCGACCTGGACCGGCTGGCCGAGGGTGGTGGCCTTGACGAACTCGTCGTTCTCGCCGCGGGCGTAGGCGGCCTGCAAGCCTTCGAGCGCGTTGGCGGCGTTGAACTGGCCCTGGCCGTTGACGATCAGGTTGTAGGCCTGCTCGACGCGGTCCCAGCGGTTGTCGCGGTCCATGGCGAAGTAGCGGCCGATCAGGCTGGCGATGCGGCCCTTGCCGAGCCTGGCGAAGGTGCTGTCGAGCAGTTCGATGAAGGCCTGGGCGCTTTTCGGTGGAGTGTCGCGACCGTCGAGGAAGGCGTGCAGATAAATTTTATCGGCGCCGCGCTGGGCGGCCAGTTCGGCCATGGCGGCCAGGTGATCCTGGTGGCTGTGCACGCCACCATCAGACAGCAGGCCGAGGATGTGCACGGCCTTGCCGGCGCTCACCGCCTGATCCACCGCGCGGGTGATTGCCGGGTTGTCGAAGAACTCGCCGTCGCGGATGGCCTTGGTCACCCGGGTGAAATCCTGGTACACCACGCGGCCGGCGCCGAGGTTCATATGGCCGACCTCGGAGTTGCCCATCTGGCCGTCCGGCAGGCCGACGTCCATGCCCGAGCCTGAGATCAGGCTGTGCGGCTGGGTGGCGCGCAGGTGGTCGTAGACCGGCGTGTTGGCGGAATGGATGGCGTTGTATTCGGTGCTGTCACTGTGACCGAAGCCGTCGAGAATGATCAGGACCAAAGGTTTGGGCGTGGCGCTCATTAATCTGGCTCGCTGTGCATAAGGGCAAGAGGCCGGGCATTTTAAGGCCTGGTGTCGGATCCGTCACCGCTGGGCGGGGTGTGGCCGACCTGTGGGGCTGTGTATACTGCCGGGATTTTACCGTCCCCGGAACCACTCCATGCTTGCCAATCTGATTGAATTTGTCTCTACCCACTATGTATTGGGCGGATTGTTCGTTGTCCTGCTGGCGCTGCTGATCTTCACGGAGCTGCGCAAAGGCGGACAAAGCCTGAGCAGCCGCCAGCTGACCGCCTTGATCAACAGCGAGCAAGGCCTGGTACTGGATGTGCGCGGGCAGAAGGATTTTTCTGCCGGCCATATCGTCGGCGCCCTGCATATCCCCTATGAAAAAGTCGTCAGCCGCATCGCCGAACTGGAAAAATACAAAGGCAAGACCCTGATCGTGGTCGATGCCATGGGCCAGCATGCCGGTACGGTCAGTCGCGACCTGAAAAAAGCCGGTTTCAATGCCGCCAAGCTGTCTGGCGGGATTGCCAGCTGGCGCGGTGACAACCTGCCATTGGTGAAGTGATATGTCTGCCGTCGTCATTTATTCCAGCGATTGGTGCCCCTACTGCATGCGCGCCAAGCAGTTGCTGGCTCGCAAGGGCGTGAATTTCGACGAAATCAAGGTCGACGGCAAGCCCGAGGTGCGCGCGGAAATGACTCGCAAGGCGCAGCGGACCTCGGTGCCGCAGATCTGGATCGGCAGCAGCCATATTGGTGGTTGCGACGATCTGTATGCCCTGGAGCGCGCGGGTAAGCTGGATGCGCTGCTCGAGGCTTAGTACCCTCCTCATCTACTCAGTACCCACGACAAGAAGGCTTTGCCATGACTGAACAAGCTAGCAACGGCGCCGCCGCCCAGGGCGAACAGAATCCGCAGTTTTCCCTGCAGCGCATCTATGTGCGCGACCTGTCCTTCGAGGCGCCGAAGAGCCCGGAAATCTTCCGTCAGGAATGGACTCCGAGCGTTGCCCTGGACCTGAACACCCGGCAGAAGCCGCTCGATGGCGACTTCCACGAAGTGGTGCTGACCCTTTCGGTCACCGTGAAGAATGGCGAAGAAACCGCCTTCATCGCCGAAGTCCAGCAAGCCGGGATCTTCCTGGTCAAGGGCCTGGACGCCGCCTCCATGAGCCACACCCTGGGCGCGTTCTGCCCGAACATCCTGTTCCCCTATGCCCGTGAAACCCTGGACAGCCTGGTAGTGCGTGGCTCCTTCCCGGCCCTGATGCTGGCGCCGGTGAACTTCGACGCGCTCTACGCGCAAGAACTGCAGCGCATTCAGCAGCAGGCTGACGAGGCCGCTCCGGCCCACTGAGGCGTCGGCTCCAGTCGATAAAAAGCGCCCCATACAGGCTGTATGGGGCGCTTTTTTTTGGCTATGTACCCATTAACTGTTGAGCCAGATCGCAACCTTGTGGGAGGGGCTTTAGCCGCGAAACAATGTCAGTGTTTCGAAGATTTTCGCGGATGAATCCGCGCCTACAAAAACCTTTGCCATCAACACAGAGCCTTTTTGTATGCGCGCCAGCCCGGGTCGCTGGCGCAAGGTCGTTGCTGCGCGCGGTGCGGTCTATTCGGCGGGATCCGCTGGCATGGCGAAATCCTGCTGGCGCCAGGCCTCGTAGACCGCCACTGCCACGGTATTGGACAGGTTCAGGCTGCGACAGCCTGCGCGCATCGGCAGGCGCAGGCACTGCTCGGCGGGCAGGCCGTCGCGGATGTCCTGGGGCAGGCCGCGGCTTTCCGGGCCGAACAGAAAGGCATCGCCGGGTTGGTAGCGCACCTGGTGATAGAGCTGGGCGCCTTTGGTGGTGAAGGCAAAGACGCGCGGCTGGCCGAGGCTCTCCAGGCAGCTGGACAGGTCCGCATGGCGCCGCAGGGTGGCGTACTCGTGGTAGTCGAGGCCGGCGCGGCGCAGGCGCTTGTCATCCAGCTCGAAGCCCAGTGGCTCGATCAGGTGCAGGTGGCAGCCGCTGTTGGCGCAGAGCCTGATAATGTTGCCGGTATTCGGCGGAATTTCCGGTTGAAAAAGGATCACGTGAAACATGCGCGGCTCCAAGCCTGAAGACGGTCGGCATTCTACTCCTGATCCGGGACCGCGACCGCGTCCCTGGGCGCGGGTGATCGGCTCCCTGGCGCTATTCGGCTTCCTGATCGGATTGATGATCGGCCGCATGCTGCAGCCCGACCCCCTGCGGCTGGCCAGTGTCGAGGTAGCGCAGCAGGGGCTGCAGCTGTGGTTCAACGTCGAGCCGAAGGTGCGTGTCGATCACATCGCGGGGGTGTTTTTCCTGCGGGTCGAAAGCCTGGGTCGTGAGCAGCAGGGGCAGTTGCGCCTGCAGGACAAGATGGTCAATTGGCGGCTGCGGCGCGAGGGGCGAGACTTGCTGCTGCGGCTGCTGGCAGCTCGTCCGCTGCGCGGCGAATGGCGTGCCGAGGCGCTGGACGGGCGCTGGCGGCTGACGGTCAGCCTGGCCTACGAATAAAAGAGGGGAATCCCCGGCCTGCCTGTACCAAGGTCCCCGAAACTGGGATTGCTTAAGCATATGCAGGGGGTGTGCCAGTTTTATTACGATGGCGCAAAGCTCCGTTTTTGCTGGGTTGCGGCGCTGTCGCCGGGAGTCGGGGCGCTGTGCCCGCGGACAAAAATGTTCCTTGCCTGTGCATTCGGGGGCATCCGGGCGCCGATCCGGCGCATGGGTCGAGGTCGCCGCGTCCAATTGGTGCTGGCGACGGCCAGGGGCAAGAGCGATGATCGGGCGGATTACCCTGGGGCTGATCAAGGATTACGGGGCGGCGTAGCCCGGATAAGCCCAGGCGCAATCCGGGAAGCACTCTCGCGGATTACCCTGGCACTTGTTGGGCTGCGAGAGCCGGGCGGCTGGATAAGGCGTCATCCAGCCGATGTCGCCGACCTGGTACTCGAGCCGCAGGGCTCGTCGGTCTGCGCTTTTGCTGGCTCGGGGTGGTGCCGGAGGGCTTTCTGCCGCGGTCGGCCAAGGCCAAGCAGCAGAAAAAGGCTATGTTCCAGTTATGTGTTGTATGCAGCAATGCCCTGTAGGCGCTAGCTTGCTGGCGATCCGGCGTCCCCGCGATACTTTCTGATCAAAAGCATCGCCAGCAAGCTGGCTCCTACAGTCTGCTGTACGACAGCGCGGCGTCAAAGACGGGCGGCCCCTCTTACGGGGTGACCTCTCTTGAAGAGCTGTCAGCGCAAGTCGCGCAATCGTGCAATACGTAACCGCTATAGAGCAAAAAAAGGCTATATACCTGTTAACTGTTGAGCCTGATGGCAACCTCGTGGGAGGGGCTTTAGCCGCGAAACATTGTTAGTGTTTTGGAGATTTTCGCGGATGAATCCCCTCCCACAAAAACGTTATCTCTCATGCAACAGATAACGGGTACATAGCCAAAAAAAAACGGGCCAGCGGCCCGTTCTTGCCTATCCAGCCGGCGCTCAGCTGTCGTCGCTGTCGTCGTCGTCGGCGCTATCGACCTTCATGCCCAGTTCCTTGATCTTGCGGGTCAGGGTGTTGCGGCCCCAGCCCAGCAGCAGGGCGGCGTCACGGCGGCGGCCGGCGGTGTGCTTGAGCGCCGTTTCGATCATGATCCGCTCGAAGGTTGGTACGGCGCTGCCGAGTAGATCCGACTGGCCGCGGGTCAGGGCCTGGTCGGCCCATTGGCGCAGGGCCTGTTCCCAGTTGCTCACCGGTGCGCTGTCCTGCGGCTGGCTGAGCAGTTCCGGGGGCAGGTCGCCGACATGCACTTCGCGCCCGGAAGCCATCACGGTGATCCAGCGGCAGGTGTTTTCCAGCTGGCGTACGTTGCCGGGCCAGGGCAGGTTGCGCAGGTAGCCCTCGGTCTCGCTTTTCAGCAGTTTGGGCTCCACCGCCAGTTCCAGTGCGGCGCGGGCGAGGAAGTGGCGGGCCAGGGTCGGGATGTCTTCGCGGCGGTCGGCCAGACGCGGGATGTGGATGCGGATCACATTGAGACGGTGAAACAGGTCTTCGCGGAACTTGCCTTCCTGCACCAGGGTTTCCAGGTTCTGGTGGGTGGCGGCGATGATCCGCACATCCACCTTGACCGGCGTGTGGCCGCCGACCCGGTAGAACTCGCCGTCGGCCAGCACGCGCAGTAGGCGGGTCTGGGTGTCGGCCGGCATGTCGCCGATTTCGTCGAGAAACAGGGTGCCGCCGTCGGCCTGCTCGAAGCGTCCGCGACGCTGGTTGGCGGCGCCGGTGAAGGCGCCTTTTTCGTGGCCGAACAGCTCGGATTCCATCAGGTCTTTCGGGATCGCCGCCATGTTCAGCGCGATAAAGGGCGAGGCGGCCCGCGGGCTGTGGCGGTGCAGAGCGTGGGCGACTAGTTCCTTGCCGGTGCCGGATTCGCCGTTGATCAAGACCGTGATATTGGAGTGGGAGAGCCGGCCGATGGCGCGAAACACCTCCTGCATGGCCGGCGCTTCGCCGATGATTTCCGGCGTGCGCGGCTGCTCGACAGGTACCTGCAGGCCTTGCTGCTCCTGTGCGTGCTGGTAGGCGCGCTTGACCAGGGCGACCGCCTCATCGACGTCGAACGGTTTGGGCAGGTACTCGAAGGCGCCGCCCTGATAGGACGCCACGGCGCTGTCCAGGTCGGAATGGGCGGTCATGATGATGACCGGCAGGCGCGGGTAGAGGTTGCGGATCTGCGCCAGCAGTTCCAGGCCGCTGGAACCGGGCATGCGGATATCCGAGACGATCACATCCGGCTGTTGCCGGCTGAGGTGGCTGAGCACGCCGTCGGCGCTGTCGAAGCTCTGGGTGGTCATGCCTTCCTGTTGCAGGGCTTTTTCCAGCACCCAGCGGATGGAGCGGTCGTCGTCGACGATCCATACGGTTTCACTGCGACTCATGACGGAGTTACTCCTTGTTCAAGCGGCAGGAAGATCGAGAACAGGGTATGCCCGGGATGGCTCTCGCACTCGATCAGCCCCTGATGCTGACTAATGATGTTCTGGGTTATCGCCAGGCCCAGCCCGGTGCCGTCGGCACGTCCGCTGACCATGGGATAGAAGATGGTGTCCTGCAGCTCGGCAGGGATGCCGGGGCCGTTGTCGATGATTTCCAGGCGGGCCACCAGGCGATGGCGGATATGGCCGATGGTGAACTGGCGCAGGGTGCGGGAGCGCAGGGTGATGCGGCCCAGGCGCAGATCGTTTTGTCCGGACAGCGCCTGCATGGCGTTGCGCACGATATTCAGTACCGCCTGGATCATCTGCTCGCGGTCGATCAGCACATCCGGAATGCTCGGGTCGTAATCGCGCACCAAAATGATGCTGCCCTGGCTTTCCGCTTCCACCAGGCTGCCGACGCGCTCGAGCACCTCGTGCACGTTGGTCAGCGCCAGGGACGGCAGTTTGTTCGAGCCGAGCATGCGGTCGACTAGATTTCTTAGCCGGTCTGCCTCCTCGATTATCACATTGGTGTAATCCTTGAGGCTTTCTTCGGGCAGCTCGCGGGCCAGCAGCTGCGCGGCGCCACGGATGCCGCCGAGGGGGTTCTTGATCTCATGGGCCAGGCCGCGCACCAGCAGTTTGGTGGTTTCCTGTTTGGACAGCTGCGCCTCCTCCTTGGTGATGCGCAGCAGACGGTCGCGCGGGTGTACTTCGAGCAGCAGCAGGGTTTCGCCTTTGCTGAGCACCGGCGTCACCGCGTAGTCGACGGTCAGGGTTTGGCCGCTGACCGAGGTCACCACCGCTTCACGCTTGTTGAAGGGGTGGGCTTGCTGGACGGCCTGGCGTAGTGCGCTTAGCGCCTCGCTGGATTCGGTAAACAGTTCGCTGATGAATTGCCCGTGACTGCGCTGGCCACTGACGGCCAGGAGCATCTCCGCTGCCGGGTTCATGTACTCAAGACGCAGGTCGTCGTTGAGCAGCAGCGTGGCAGTGGTCAGGTTGTCCAGCAGCAGGCGGTGCAGTGCGTCGTTGATGATCATATGGGATGTCAGCAGACCCTTGGGTTCCAGCAATTCAGCTGGAAAATGCAAGAAGCAAACCAAAGCCCCGAAAAGAAGCGTGTTTGGCCGTGGGATGCCGGGAATTAGCTGCTTTTCAGCGCAGCCGGGTCGCGCGTGGCGACCCAAAACAGGGAGAGTATAGAAATGCCGGGCAATATGCGCACTGCTTTGGTGCGCGGTGCCGGTTTAGATAAATGGCACGAAGGGAATGTCTTTCTTTTCCGGCGGCTTGTCCTTGAGCGGACACTCCGGGCGCACGCCGTAATCGGCCTTCTTGCAGGGGTTGACCATGCGCTTCTGTGCCAGGGAGATGCGCAACATGTGGAACGGCTGGGTCGGCGTGCGTTCGATAATGCGCCCCTGCTGATCGATGATCTCCACCGCCAGCTGGTGGGTGCCGCGGTCGATATTCTCCAGTGGGAATACCGGGCTTGTGCCCGCTTCGCCGACCTGTACGCCGTCCAGCAGCAGACGATAGCTGTGCTGGGGGAAGAGTTTTGGTTCGCTGTTGACGCTGACAATCAGGTTGCCGGCGCTGTCGCGGATGGTCGCATCGGGCTGCGGCACCAGAATACGCAGCAGGCTATAACGTTGGCTGGGCTCTGGTGGCGCTTCAATCACTGGCGCGGTGTGCGTCTGGATGGCGGGCATCGAGTTGCTGGGCGCCAGCTCGACACGCTCGGCATTTCCCGAGCGGGGTTTATCGGTGAAGACGCGATTCCCTTCGGCATCTATATAGGTGTAGACCTGCGCGAAGGCAGGTAGAGCGAGCAGCATCAGGCCGCATAACAGCAGATTGCGCATGGTCATGGAGCTGGCTTGGGTTTTGGAGGCGGTGGGCGCAGGGCCGGGCTGCTGGTATTGACCCTTTGCACGGTAAAGGTGGCAGTGGCGCTCTGCTGGATCGACTGCTCGCCGCTGAGTACTTCCACGGCCAGGCTGTGTTCGCCGCGATCCGCATTGCTCACTTGCAGGCGTGGCACGTTGCTCGGTTGACCGTAAGGCTTGCCGTCGAGCAGCAGGCGTAGGCGATGGTTGCTGGCCAGGCGCGGCTGGATGTCCACACCCACGCTGAAGGTGCCATTGTTGGCGCGCAGCGCTTCATCGTCGGGGATGCCGGTCAGCTGCAGTGTGCTGTAAGGCGCGGCGTTGCTGACTGGGTCAGGGGTGGTTGCGGCTGGCAGGCTGGGTACCGGCATCGACACGCTATTGGTTTTCGGCAACTCGACATTCTGCGTTGCCTGGCCTTCCGGCGGCTGGTCGGTGAATACCGTATTGCCATTGGCGTCAGTGTATTTGTAGATCTGCGCACTGGCTGGCAGCGCCAGGCTCAGTAGCAGGCAGATGAGTAGAGGGCGCATGCCTGACTCTCCCTAGTGATGTGCCCTAAGCCTTGCACTGGTAAGGCGCTCTGGCAAGCCCGTTGATGGCTGGGCGTATACCAGCGCAGGAATCATCGGGTTAAAAGGTGTTGCGGGTGTGCCTCAAAACGCAAAAAGGCCACCCGAAGGTGGCCTCTTGTATTGCGTGCGGGATTAGACGCTGTAGTACAGGTCGTATTCCAGCGGGTGTACGAAGGTGCGTACTTTGATTTCTTCTTCGCTTTTCAGCTCAAGGTAAGCGTCGATGAAGTCGTCGGAGAACACGCCGCCTTTGGTCAGGAACGCACGGCCTTTATCCAGCTCTTCCAGGGCTTCTTTCAGGCTGCCGCACACTTGCGGGATCAGCTTGCCTTCTTCTGGCGGCAGGTCGTAGAGGTTCTTGTCGGCAGCATCGCCTGGGTGGATCTTGTTCTGGATGCCGTCGATACCAGCCATCAGCAGAGCTGCGAAGGCCAGGTATGGGTTGGCAGCCGGGTCCGGGAAGCGTGCTTCGATGCGGCGAGCTTTCGGGCTGGAAACGTAAGGAATACGGATCGAAGCCGAACGGTTACGCGCCGAGTAGGCCAGCATTACTGGAGCTTCGAAACCTGGGACCAGACGCTTGTAGGAGTTGGTCGACGGGTTGGTGAAGCCGTTTAGTGCTTTACCGTGCTTGATGATACCGCCGATGAAGTACAGAGCGGTGTCGGACAGGCCGGCATAGCCTTCGCCAGCGAAGGTGTTCTTGCCATCTTTGGAGATGGACATGTGTACGTGCATACCCGAACCGTTGTCACCGTACAGTGGCTTCGGCATAAAGGTCGCGGTTTTGCCATAGGCATCGGCCACGTTGTGTACGCAGTACTTCAGGGTCTGAACTTCGTCAGCCTTGGCAACCAGGGTGTTGAACTTCACGCCGATTTCGTTCTGACCGGCAGTCGCCACTTCGTGGTGGTGAACTTCGATGACCAGGCCCATTTCTTCCATGGCATTACACATGGCAGTACGGATTTCGTGGTCGTGGTCGCACGGCGGAACTGGGAAGTAACCACCTTTGACGGCTGGGCGGTGGCCCTTGTTGCCGCCTTCGATGTCAGCGTCGGTGTTCCAGGACGCCTGCTCGGAGAAGATCTTGAACATCGAGCCGGAGATGTCGGACTTGAACTTCACTTCGTCGAAGATGAAGAACTCAGGCTCTGGACCTACGAATACGGTGTCACCGATGCCGGTGGTTTTCAGGAACTCTTCAGCGCGCTTGGCGATCGAGCGCGGGTCACGATCGTAGCCTTGCATGGTGCTTGGCTCGATGATGTCGCAAACGATGATCAGGGTTGGCTCTTCGGTGAACGGGTCCAGTACGGCGGTTTCGTCAACCGGCAGCAGGATCATGTCGGAGGCTTCGATGCCTTTCCAGCCGTGGATGGAGGAGCCGTCGAACATTTTGCCGACTTCGAAGAACTCGTCGTCCAGCGCATCGCGTGCCGGCATGGTCACGTGGTGCTGTTTGCCCTTGGTGTCGGTGAAGCGCAGGTCAACCCACTTCACGTCGTGTTCTTTAATAAGTTGAATCGACTTCGACATGCTGTCCTCCAGGTGGATAAGGCTCGAATCGTGAGCCCTCAATAGTACGGTACGGCCGCGGCATACTCCGCCAGGGCATCCTGCCTCACAAGGGAGCAAATTGCATGCCAGTGCACAGGAATGGGTGTAAGCCCTGAAACTCAGGGCTGGCGGGGGCTGCGTGGCGCTGCCTGATAAATATTTGCACTGTTATGGGTCGCTGTATTTGTTGCGCGCTCTTAAATGGTGCGCGTTTTGTGCGCGTGAGGATTTTTGATCAAAGCGTGAGCAATTTCCGCTATAATCCGCGCCCCTGTTTTTTCGCGGCCTCGGCACTCACTGTTTTCATGAAACTGATCGTTAAAGTCTTCCCAGAAATCACCATTAAAAGTCGGCCGGTGCGTAAGCACTTTATCCGGCAGCTGGCGAAGAACATTCGTTCGGTTTTGCGTGAGTTCGATCCACAGCTGCAAGTCAGCGGTGTGTGGGACAACCTGGAAGTCGAAACCCAGATCAGTGAGGCGAAAACCCTGCAGGCGATGATCGAGCGCTTGAGTTGCACGCCGGGCATCACTCATTTCCTGCAAGTTGATGAATACCCGCTGGGTGATTTCGACGATGTGCTGGAAAAATGCAAGCTGCACTTCGCCGATCAGCTGCCGGGCAAGATTTTCGCCGTACGCTGCAAGCGCGCCGGCAAGCATGCGTTCAGCTCCATGGATGTCGAACGCTATGTCGGCAGCCAGCTGCGCCAGCAGTGCGGCGCAGCCGGCATCTCGCTAAAAGATCCCGACGTTGTGGTGCGCATGGAGATCCGCGACCAGCGCCTGTTCGTTATTCACCACCAGCACGAAGGCCTGGGCGGTTATCCGCTCGGCTCGCTGGAGCAGACCCTGGTGCTGATGAGTGGCGGTTTCGATTCCACCGTCGCCGCTTACCAAATGATGCGCCGCGGCCTGGTTACCCACTTCTGTTTCTTTAATCTAGGCGGCCGCGCCCACGAGCTGGGCGTGATGGAAGTGGCGCACTACCTCTGGCAGAAGTTCGGCAGCTCGCACCGCGTACTCTTTATCAGCGTGCCGTTTGAGGAAGTGCTGGGCGAGATTCTCGGCAAGGTCGATAACAGCCAGATGGGCGTGATCCTCAAACGCATGATGCTGCGCGCCTCTACGCGCATGGCCGAGCGCCTGCAGATTGATGCGCTGGTCACCGGTGAAGCGATTTCCCAGGTGTCGAGCCAGACCCTGCCGAACCTTGCGGTAATCGATTCGGCCACCGACATGCTGGTGCTGCGTCCACTACTCGCCAGCCATAAGCAGGACATCATCGACACCGCCACGCGCATCGGCACCGCCGAGTTCGCCAAACATATGCCGGAATATTGCGGGGTGATTTCGGTCAACCCGACCACCAAGGCGAAGAAGCTGCGCATCGAACATGAAGAAAACCAGTTCGATATGGCCATCCTCGAGCGTGCCCTGGAGCGCGCGACCCTGCTGCCGATCGACAAGGTGATCGACGAGCTGGGCAAGGACGTGCAGATCGAGGAAGTCAGCGAAGCCCTGGCCAGCCATGTGATCATCGATATTCGTCACCCCGATGCCGCCGAGGACGAGCCACTCGCCCTGCCAGGCGTCGAGGTCATGGCGCTGCCGTTCTATGCCCTGAACAGCAAGTTCAAAGAGCTGGATGAGGCGCGCCAGTACCTGTTGTATTGCGATAAAGGTGTGATGAGTCGTTTGCACGCCCACCACTTGCTGAGTGAGGGGCATGCCAATGTGCGCGTTTATCGTCCGGCATAAAACGCCCGGGTTGAATGGCGGCAGTATCCGCCATCGCCCTCCCGACCCACAGGCGGCGTAACAGCCACAGCGCTCGTACGCCGCCTGGCAGAAAACGCAATTAGTTAATACTCGCCGCCTAGAATAAGCGGCACACCGAATCCTCTGATCGAGATACACACGTGATCGAAAATCTACGCAACATCGCCATCATTGCCCACGTTGACCATGGTAAGACCACCCTGGTAGACAAACTCCTGCGTCAGTCCGGCACCCTTGAGCGCAACGAGCTCAACGACGAGCGCGTGATGGACAGCAACGACCAGGAAAAAGAGCGCGGCATTACCATTCTCGCGAAGAACACCGCGATCAACTGGAACGGCTACCACATCAACATCGTCGACACCCCCGGCCACGCCGACTTCGGCGGTGAAGTTGAGCGCGTGATGTCGATGGTTGACTCCGTACTGCTGCTGGTCGACGCCCAGGACGGCCCGATGCCGCAAACCCGCTTCGTGACCAAGAAGGCCTTCGAAGCCGGCCTGCGTCCAATCGTGGTAATCAACAAGGTCGACCGTCCAGGTGCGCGTCCGGACTGGGTTCTGGACCAGATCTTCGACCTGTTCGACAACCTCGGTGCT
Source organism: Pseudomonas sp. (assembly GCF_030690725.1). Taxonomy (GTDB): domain Bacteria; phylum Pseudomonadota; class Gammaproteobacteria; order Pseudomonadales; family Pseudomonadaceae; genus Aquipseudomonas. The sequence continues at coordinate 18,828 of NZ_JAUYGD010000053.1, forward strand.
ACCGAAGAACAGCTGGACTTCAAAGTCGTCTACGCCTCGGCCCTGAACGGCATTGCCGGTCTGGATCACACCGACATGGCTGAAGACATGACCCCGCTGTACCAGTCCATCGTCGACAACGTGCCATCGCCGCAGGTTGATATCGATGGTCCGTTCCAGATGCAAATCTCCGCACTGGACTACAACAGCTTCCTCGGCATTATCGGCGTTGGCCGTATCGCCCGTGGTCGCGTCAAGCCGAACACCCCGGTGATCGCCATCGACGCTGACGGCAAGAAGCGCAACGGTCGTATCCTCAAGCTGATGGGTCACCACGGCCTGCACCGCATCGACGTTGAAGAAGCCACCGCGGGTGACATCGTTTGCGTCAGCGGCATGGACTCGCTGTTCATCTCCGACACCCTGTGCGACATCAACCATGTCGAAGCGATGACTCCGCTGACCGTCGACGAGCCGACCGTATCCATGACCTTCCAGGTCAACGATTCGCCGTTCTGCGGTAAAGAAGGCAAGTTCGTTACCAGCCGCAATATCAAAGAGCGTCTGGACAAAGAGCTGCTGTACAACGTGGCCCTGCGTGTTGAAGAAGGCGACAGCGCTGACAAGTTCAAAGTCTCCGGCCGTGGTGAGCTGCACCTCTCGGTACTGATCGAAACCATGCGTCGCGAAGGCTTCGAAATGGGTGTAGGTCGTCCGGAAGTGATCATCCGTACGGTCGACGGCGTGAAGCAGGAACCCTTCGAAAACGTCACCATCGACACCCCGGAAGAATCCCAGGGCAAGGTCATGGAAGAGATGGGCCTGCGTAAGGGCGACCTGACCAACATGGTGCCGGATGGCAAAGGCCGTGTACGTCTGGAATACAACATCCCTGCTCGCGGTCTGATCGGTTTCCGTAACCAGTTCCTGACCCTGACCAACGGTGCTGGCATCCTGACCTCGATCTTCGATCGCTACGACACCATGAAGTCCGGCGACATGTCCGGCCGTCAGAACGGTGTTCTGGTCTCGGTTGAAACCGGCAAGGCGCTGACCTACTCCCTGGAAACTCTGCAGGCGCGTGGCAAGCTGTTCGTTGAGCACGGTCAAGAGATCTACAACGGTCAGATCGTTGGTCTGAACAGCCGTGACAACGACATGGGCGTTAACCCAACCAAAGGCAAGAAGCTCGACAACATGCGCGCTTCCGGTAAGGACGAAACCATCGCTCTGGTTCCACCGGTGAAATTCACCCTGGAACAGGCTCTGGAATTCATCCAGGACGACGAGCTGTGCGAAGTTACGCCCAAATCGATCCGTCTGCGTAAGAAGATCCTCGACGAAGGCGAGCGCACCCGCGCTGCCAAGAAAGCCAAGAACTGATCCAGTTCTAGCTGACTAAAAGCCCCCGCCGGCGAGAGCCGGCGGGGGCTTTTTTATTCTGATTGACCTGACAGCGGCATTGTCGGCTCGGGGCGTTTTCTGTAAGTTGCGCGACAGCAACCGGTGGTCAGAAGTTCAGGATGAGCGGCCGGTTCTGTGAGGTAGGTCACGCGTCTTGAGCGTGATGGCAACTCGCCATGTGTTCTAATGCGCGCCGCATTTTCCTCTGTTAATCCGCTATTCAAAGGATTGAAGGCATGTCCCTTCGTAGTAAACCTTTATGGCCTGCCATCCTTGGCGGCCACCCTGCGTGTCATCGCTGTACGACGTTAAAAATGGCTCCCGGCCATTTTTTGGCCGTTTGGCTGATGTGTGCCCTTGTTCCTGCTGTATCGCTGGCGCAAACGCCAGGTGATCGGGATCTTATCCGTGAGCGTCAGGAGCGTCTGCTGCAAGAGCAGGAGCGTCGCCTGGATGAGTTGCGCCAGTTGCCCGGTAAGGTCGAGCAACTACCTGCGCAGCCGGTTGCTGAAGATGAGCGCTGTTTTGCCATCGAGCAGATCAATCTGGTTGGCGCCACGCTGCTTAGTTCAGCCGATCAGGCCAGCATTCTTAAACCCTACAATGGCCAATGCTTGGGCGTTGGTCAGCTCAATCAGCTGCTTAAGGACATCACCAATCACTACCTTGGTCGTGGTTATGTCACCACGCGTGCCTACCTGCCGCAGCAAGACCTGGCCAGCGGCACGCTGCAGGTCACGGTAGTCGAGGGCCAGCTGGAAGGCTTGAACAGCTCGGAGCTGGCCTCGGATCGTGAGTTGGCCATGAGCTTTCCCGGCACGACCGAACGCGTGCTGAACTTGCGTGAGCTGGAGCAACTGGTTGAGCAGCTCAACCGCTTGCCATCGCGTCAGGCACAGCTGGAACTGGTGCCCGGTGAGCAGGTCGGTGGTAGCCGCGTGCAGTTGCAAGGTCAGCGCAGCAAGCCGTGGCGCGCCAGCCTGGCGCGGCATAACGATGGTCAACTGAGCACGGGTGAGCAGCAGTGGGGGCTGGGGCTGGATTGGGACAGTCCGTTGGGCTTGGCGGATCAGTTGAGCCTGCGTGCCGGTCGCGATGCAGTCAGTGATAGCTATCGCCACTCCCACAACCAGAGCCTCAACTACAGCCTGCCGTACGGCTGGTGGACCTTCAATTACAGCTACAGCCAGAGCTACTACCGCACCGAGAGCGAGGCCAACGGCTTTGCCTTCGATCAGGATGGCGACAGCAAGACCCACGCCTTGCGTGCCGAGCGTGTGCTGCACCGCGACAGCCTGAGCAAAACCGCCGCCAGCCTGGGCGTCAGCCACTTGCGCAGCAACAACTTTATCCTCGGCAACCTGATCGATGTTTCCAGCCAGCGCCTGTCTGAAGCGCAGCTGGGCTTCAACCATGGCCGACGTATCGGCAGTGCTTTCGTTAACGCCGACCTCGGTTGGCAGCACGGCACCGGCGCATTCGATGCGCAGCGCAGCGGCAGCCCGCAAGGCGGTCAGCCGGTGGCGCGTTACAACAAATACAGCCTGACCCTGAGCTACCTGCAGCCGTTCCAGCTGTGGGGTGAGTCATTCAGCTTCGACAGCCTGGCCAACGGCCAGCGCAGCGAAGATGTGCTGTACAGCCCGCAACGCATCAGCGTTGGCGGCCTCAGCTCGGTTCGCGGTTTCAAGGAACAATCGCTGTCAGGCGACAGCGGCGCCTACTGGCGCAACCAAGTGCGCTGGCGCAAGGCGGTGAGCTGGCAACCGCTGCAGCCCTTTGTTAGTGAGTACGGCGTGGCATTCGCCTACGACATGGGCGTGATCAGCGGCGGGCGTTACAACCCGGACCAGCATGGCCGCCTCTCCGGCAATGCCATCGAGCTGAGCGCCCGCGGCCAGCATCTGGCCGCATCGGTGACCTTCGCCCGTTCACTGGAACGCCCAGACGCCATCGAGCGCCAGGAGCATCCGGTGTACTTCCGGGTCGACCTGTTCTTCTGATTCTTTGCTGATTTTCGAATTTAAAGCCCTACGGGTTGGAGTTATTACATGGACGTTCGCGCGCCCTTTTTCCAAAATATTGCCTGTGTCTTGATCGGCGTACTGTTCCTGAATCCGGTCGTGACTACCGCGGCCGAACTGGCGCTGGATGCCCAGGCCGGCAATAACGCTGCGCTAACCCAGGCCGCCAATGGCGTGCCCATGGTCAATATCGCCACCCCCAATGGCAGCGGTCTGTCGCACAACAAGTTCACTGACTTCAACGTCAGCCAGCAGGGCCTGATTCTCAACAACAGCGCCCAGGCGCTGGTGCAAACGCAGTTGGGCGGCTACGTGATGGGTAACCCAAACCTGGGCGGCCCCAACCTCACGGGTGGCGCGGCGAATATCATCCTCAATGAGGTCAACGGCGGTAGCCCTAGTCAGCTCAAGGGCTACACCGAAGTGGCCGGTAAGTCCGCTGCGGTCATCGTCGCCAACCCGCATGGCATCAGCTGCGATGGTTGCGGCTTTATCAATACCCCGCGCGTCACCCTCAGCACCGGCAAGCCAGTGGTAGAAGGCGGGCGTTTGGATCGCTTTGATGTCGATGGCGGGCAGATCAGCATCGAAGGCGATGGCCTCAATGCGCGCAATGTCAGCCAGTTCGACCTGATTACCCGCAGTGCGCAGATCAATGCCGAACTGCATGCCAACCAGCTGAATGTGATTACCGGGCGTAACGAAGTTGACGCCGCCAGCCTCAATGCCACCGCCAAAGCCGATGATGGCAGCGCCAAACCGCAACTGGCCATCGACAGCTCAGCGCTGGGCGGCATGTACGCCGGCGCAATTCGTCTGGTCGGCACCGAGGCCGGTGTCGGCGTGAAACTGGCCGGTGATATGGCCGCCAGTGCCGGCGATATCCAGATCGACGCCAATGGCCAGCTGAGCATGGCGCGCACCGCCGCCAGCCGCGACCTGCAGCTAAAGGCCGAGAATATCGAGTTGAATGCCGACACCTTCGCCGGGCGCAATGCCGTGGTAGAAGCCAGTGGCCAGACATTGGTCAAAGAAAGCCTGGCAGCCACCCAGCAGCTGACCGTTAAAGGTGGCGAACTGCTCAACCAAGGCGTGGTCGAGGCGGGTGTACGTGCCGATGGCAGCCTGAACAACACGGCCACCCTGAGCCTGCAAACCAGCGCGGTGACAAACCCCGGCACCATCACCTCCCACGGCAACCTGAACAGTGATGTGCAGACCCTGGATAACCGCGCCGGCAAGCTGCTCAGCGCCGGTGACGCAACGCTAAACGCGCAGACACTGGACAACCAGGGCGGGCGTATCGTTGCGCAGAAAAACCTCGACCTGAGCGGTAGCCAGCTGAACAACCAGGACGGTGAAGTCCTGGCACAGCAGGCGATGAAGGTCACGGCGGCCAACCTGAATAACCAGGACGGCACCCTGGCGGGCGGCGCGCTTGATCTGCAACTCAGCGCGAACCTGAACAACCAGGGCGGCTTGATTGAATCCGCCAGCGATCTGCAACTGGCGGCCAATACCCTGAGCAACAACGGCGGCAAACTGCGCGCCCTGGGTGGTGAGGGCGAAAGCCGGTTTGTTCTGGGTGGCCTGTTCAATAACGATGCCGGCTTGGTCGAGATTGGCAGTGGTGCCTTTGCCCTGAGCAGCGTTGGCTTGAGCAACCTGGGCGGTACGGTTCGTCACGTGGGCGATCAGGGCTTTGCTATCGACCTGGCGGCACTTGGTCAGGCTGGCGGTCGCTTTATCACCAACGGTGCGGTCGATCTCAGCCTGGATGAGTGGAGCAATATCAGCTCGCTGCAAGCCAAGACGCTCAACATCAATATCAATCGTCTTAGCCAAAGCGCTACCGGCGCTCTGCTTGCCGTTGATGGCATCACCACCAGCGGTGAGCGCTGGGAAAACCACGGCCGTATCGAAACCGATGGCGCACTGCACCTGACCCTGAGCGATGCCTACACCGGCAATGGCAAGCTGCTCGCCCAAAGCGACCTGAGCCTCACTGCAAACAGTGCCGACCTGGGCAGCGCTGCCGAGTTGCGCAGTGCCGGCGGCGTGCAAATTGATATCAGCGCTGGCTTGAGCAGTGCCGGCAAGATCACCTCGGCCAATGACCTGAGCGTCAAGGCGGCCAGCCTCAACAATCAAGGCACCTTGGGCAGTGCTGCGGCGTTGCACATCGAAGCGGCGCAGTTGATCAACCAGGGCGGCCTGCTGTTTAGCGGTGGCGGTATGCAGCTGTTGGCTGACCGCATAAGCAACCTATATGCCGATATCTACAGCCTGGGTGCGCTGACCATTGCCAAGGATGGTGCTGGCAATAAATCGACCCTGCTGGAAAACCGCTCTGGCAGCATCGAGTCAAGTGGCGATATGAGCTTGCGGGCGACCACCCTGACCAACCGCAAGGAAGTGTTTACCCCCGGCAAGCAGCTGACGGCCGGCAGCATCAGTGTGGTGTGCTACGACTGCAGCGGAGATCACCATAACGTCGATTACGTCGCTACTGAACGCTTCAATATCACGGTGGACCAAGACTCCGCGGCTTCCAGAATCCACAGTGGCGGCAACCTGACAATTCAAGGCGACGCCATTGCCAACCGTTACAGCAGCCTGAGTGCCAGCGGCAATATCAACATCACCGGCATCACCCTGGAAAACATGGGCGCGGCCAGTGGCATTATCGAGCGAATTCGGCGCTTCAATACCGGGCGTGTCACCGATGGTACGGATGAACGCTTCCGCGACAACCACATCAATCCCTACAACGCCGCAGCTTTGCCCAAGGAAGTACCCAGCGCGCTCTATGCCTGGACACTGACCAGCGATATTGAGACCCAGACGCCAAATGGCTCCGGTGCTCCGGCCATCATCCAGGCCGGCGGCAATGTCAGCATTCAAGCTACGCAAAGCCTGACCAACTCCTCGGTGTTGAATAACCAGGCCGCTCAGGCTGGCACTGCACCGGGACTCGACACTCAGGTCACCGGCAGCAGCCAACCCTTGGTCGTACAACTTAATGCGCAGTTACCGGCAGACAGTCAGCAATTGGTTGTCGACCCACTGGCACTGCCTGGTTTTGCGTTGCCGCAAGGGCAGAATGGGCTGTTCCAGCTCAATAACGACCCGGGCTACCCCTATCTGATTGAAACCAACCCGGCGTTTGCCAGCCTGAGCAACTTCCTTAACTCGGGTTACCTGCTCGATGCGGTGGGCTACAACCCGGATCAAACCCAGCGCCGCTTGGGTGATGGCCTGTATGAACAGCGCCTGATTCAGCAAGCCATCGCCGCCCGTACCGGCAAGCGCTTCCTCGCTGGTTTGAACTCGGACGAAGCGCAGTTCAAGTACCTGATGGACAACGCCATCGCCAGCAAACAAGCGCTGAATCTGGCCCCCGGCATCGCCTTGACTGCCGAGCAGGTTGCCGCCCTGACCCACGATATCGTCTGGATGCAGGAGCAGATCGTGAATGGTCAGAAGGTTCTGGTGCCGGTGCTCTATCTGGCTCAGGCCAATGACCGTTTGGCTCCGGGTGGTGCCTTGATTCAAGGGCAGGATGTTGCGTTGATCAGTGGCAGCAACCTGAACAACAGCGGCACCCTGCGTGCTAGTAACAATCTCAGCGCGACGGCCAACAACATCGGCAATAGCGGCCTGATGCAAGCGGGCGAGCGTCTCGCGCTGCTGGCCACCGACAGCATCCGCAATGCCCAGGGCGGTATCATTGCCGGCAAGGACGTCACGGCGATTGCCCTGACCGGTGATATCAGCAACGAGCGCACTATCACTCAGGAAGCACGCAGCGGGCGTAACTTCAGCCAGCTCACCAGCGTGGTCGACAAGGCTGCTGGCATCGAAGCCAGCAACGACCTGATCCTATCCGCAGGTCGCGATATTCAGAATATCGGTGGCAGCCTCAAGGCCGGCGGCAATGCCAGCCTGAGCGCCGGGCAGGACCTGATCATCGCCTCCGCCGAGGCCGAAAACGGCCAGATGCGCAAGGACAAACGCCATTTCTGGGAAAAGAGCAGCACTACCCAGTACGGTAGTGATGTACAGGTCGGTGGTGACCTGAGTGCTGAGGCGAGTCGGGATCTGGCGGTGATCGCCAGCAAGGTTAAGGCCGGTGGGGATGTCGACCTGTTGGCCGGGGGCGACGTGCTGATCGGGGCTGCGGCTAACGAAAGCAGCAGTGAGTACCGCTATAACCGCGGTAGTAAAAAGAAGATCAATCAGGAAAACACCACCGTTCGCCAGCAAATGGCTGAAATTGAGGCGGGTGGTAACCTGCTGGTCATTGCGGATAACGACCTGACCCTGAGTGCTAGCAAGTTAAAGGCTGGAGATGAGGCCTACCTCTACGCTGGCAGCAACTTGAGCCTACTGACTGAGGCGAATCAGGATTACAGCTTCTATTCAAAGTCCACGAAAAAGTCCGGATCGTTTGGTCGCAGCAGCAAGAAAAGTGTTCTAAGTGAAAGCGAATCCATCACTTCAGTAGGGTCAAGTGTCACAGCCAACAATGCGGTTTTGACTGCTGGGCAAGATCTGCGCGTGATCGGCAGCAGTGTTGAGGCTAGTGCTGGTGATGTCAGTTTGTCGGCTGCCAATGACATCTTGATTGGCCATGCGCTCGACAGCACTGCAACCCGCCAAGCGAGTAGTTCAAGCAAAAGCTCTTGGGGTGGGTTGAAGTCCAGCAAATTAAAACATGATGTCAAAGAGTCCAGTACCCAGGCCGTGGGTAGCCTGATCTCCGGTGACAATGTCGATCTTCAGGCCGGGCGTGACGTTCAGGTCACTGCTTCTGGAGTAGTTAGTACCGAAGATCTAAATATTCTGGCTGCTCGCGACATCACGATTGATGCCGCAACCAACACCTTTACTCGCGATGAAAAACATAAATCCAAGAACCGCGATCTGACAGGGCTGGCGACCGGTAATAATTTGGGGCTGGACGATATTACCGGTAATCAGCACCTGTCCATCAGCAAGGGCAAGGGTAACAGCCAGGCTGAAGAAACGACGTTGACCGGCAGTACCGTAGGTTCAAGCGAGGGCAGTGTCTCCTTGACTGCCGGGCGCAAGATTGGCGTTGTCGCCAGCGATATCGTAAGTACCAAGGACATGTCTCTAACCGCTTCTGATGTGAGCATCGTTGCGGGTATTGAAACCGCCAAGCAGAGCAGCAAGGACGGTTCAAGTAGTCTGGCAGTCGGGCGGGTGGTCGGCGGCAGTGTGGTCGATACGGTACAAAGTATTTACGACACGGCTAAGGCTGCCAACGAGGCCGAGGATAGTCGTCTCAAAGCGGTCAAGACCGCTCAGGCGTTGCTGTCTGCCTATTCAGCAGTACAGCAAGGGGACTCTGCAGCGGCGAATATCGCCGACGGCAAACCTGCGAATAGCAGTGGGTCGCTGATCAAGATTGGTACTGAAGTCGCCCACACGCGCAGCAAGAGTAGTAGCCAATACAGCGCTGAACAGGTCAAACAATCCAATCTCAACAGCGGTGGCACGCTCAGTATCGTCGCATCCGGGGCCGAAGCATCGAGCAATGGCGATATCCATATCGTCGGCAGTGCGCTCAAGGCTGCCGATACCGAGTTGCTGGCCAAACGCGACATCGTTCTGGAAAGCGCGCAGAACAGCGCTGAATGGAATAACCAGAGCAAAACTAATCGCACCAGTGTTGGGGCCAGTTTCAACATTGGCCAGCAGAATGGTTTCACTCTTGACCTAGGTGCCAAGCTGTCCGGCAATACGGGTAAGGGCCACGATATTACCCAGGTTAACAGCACGCTCGACACTGGCTCTCTGCTGTTGGTGAGCGGGAAGGACACCACCCTGGCCGGCGCACAAGTTCGCGCTGATAAAGTCGATGCTGCTATCGGGGGCGACCTGAACATTGCCTCTCGCCAGGATGAGGCAAAGAACAAAAACGAGCAGAAGAGCGCTGGTTTTGGTGCAAGCATCTGCATTCCGCCCTTCTGCTATGGCGCGACTGTAAGTGGTACTGCCAGCCTGGCCGGTGGCAAGACCAGCACGGATTACCAGGCCGTTACCGAGCAAAGTGGCATTTACGTTGGTAAGGGTGGCTATGACATTACCGTTGGCGATACCACCCGTTTACAAGGGGCGGTGATTGCCAGCGAGGCAACCGCGGACAAGAACCGTCTAAGTACGGATCGCTTGGAACACAGCGACATTCGCAACCGCAGCGAGATCAAGAGCCAGTCCGCTAGCCTGAGTGTTTCCTACAGCTCGAGTGGCGAAACCAAGGGGGGCGACAGTATTAATGCCGGCTCCTCGATGGGTGGCGGGCTACCCCTTGCGCTTAAAGAGTCCGACCGCAGCACCACCAAGAGTGCGGTAAGCGCAGGCACCCTCGAGGTGCGAAACCCAGATGATGCGAACGACCTCAATGGCTTGAGCCGCGAAACTGCAGGTGCCAACCAGCAACTCGACCGCCCTGATGAGAAGGCTATGCAAGAACGCATGGACTTGATTCAGAGCACGGCGGCTCTGGGCCAGAGCGTGGTCTCAACCATCTCCCAGGCCAAACAGAAAGATGCCCAGGAGAAACTCAAGCAGGCAGAAAAAAGTGGCTCTCCAACTGATGTGACTGCGGCCAGGGTGGCCATGGAGGAAGCACGGCGTTGGGATGTAGGCGGCGATATGCGTCTATTTGCCAATATCACCACAGGTCTGCTGGCAGCGGGATTGGGTGGTACAGGTGCTGGCACTACGGCAGGCATCGTGGCCAATACCACCGCGGCCGACACCTTTAAGCGAATTGGTGACTACGCCGACAAACAGAGCAACGCCGCCACTGACGAAGCTACTAAGGCGGCCTGGGCAGAAGGCGGTATCGCACGAGTTCTGTTACATGCGACGGCCGGTGCCATCCAGGGTTTGGCCGGTGGCAGTGTGGGAAGTGGCGCTCTAGGGGCGGGCCTGTCGGCTGCGGTTATGCCGGCTATCGCTAAGGCGTTGGAAGGCAGCGGGCTGAGCGAGAGTGACCGCAATGCAGTTGCAACGCTGATTGCTACTGGGATGGGTGTAGCTGCTGGTTCGGGTGAAGGTATTGCTGGGCAGGTTGTTGCGGGGGGGAGTGCCGGTAATGTGGATCTATATAACCGGCAGTTGCATGCGGCTGAGCGCAAGGCCCTAGAAGCTGAAGCAAAGCGACTTGCGGAGCAAACAGGCAGCACTGTTTCCAGCTCAGGGGTGACATGGGAGGATTTGCTCCTGTTGGCCGCTGGTGCTGAGTTGGATGCGGCGGAGAATGCACGCCTGCAGTCTATTCTTGGTCAATATGGCGAGGGCAATCCCGAAGCCGATACATTTGCCCGAGACTTTCTTGTCGCCGCAGGGATTATGCAAGAGCTTGCCTCTCGCAATATCCCCCTGACTTGGTCAGACGGGAAACCAATCGTCGCTCACGGTGAGACTGTCTATGCCTTTCAGGCGACTACCGCACAATTCAATGACTCCACTTTATTCAAGCATGGTGCTCAATATCAGTCACAGCAAAGCTCTATCTGGCTAGGCGATGAACTGGTTCCAGAACTTTGGAAGAAACAGTTCGGTGAGAGAGAGGCCGCCAGATACCTGAATGAAATCCTCCGTAACTCAACGAATCAGGCCGAGTTCGATGATGCTGTGCAGCGGGTATCTGCTGTCGCCAGCGGTGGGATTACAGACTTAACCGCGGAGGCGGTTGAAGCGGGATTGGCGCTTCATGGCGGCGGTAAAGCATTGCTGGCAGCTAGGGCTGTGCTGGCGAAGAGGGCTGTTGTTGCGGAAAGCTCCACTGCTCGGAATCTAGCGGGATTACCTGACAACGAGGCTGGGCTTGCTGGCAGCGCTCTGCGTGAAGTGCAAGTCGGGAAATTCTCTTCCCAAATTGATGATAAGTTAAAATCATTAACTCCTGGAGAACTGTTGGAAGGCCAAGTTGGAAAGGCACTAAGTGATGAGGGTGTTCTTCTGAATTATCAGAGTAAGATTAGAAGGGGGTTTGTAAATGGAAAGCCACAAGACGTCGGCGAGATTGATGCAGAAACCCCAAATTTTATTATTGAGATAACTAGTAGTTCGAAGCCGAGTAAGATGGGACAGTTGGCAAAGTTGCAAAATAACACTTTGCTTAACCCGGAGCGAAAAGAAGTGATTTTGTTTGCACCGAATGTGACTGGTGCTCAGAAACTGAAAGCGTATGAGAGTGCTGGTGTGAAGGTGGTAAATAGTCTGGAAGAACTTATAAGTTACGGAAAAAGTAGAGGGGGACTATAAGTGGGCGATTCAGCTATGCTCGTGTCTTCTCATGAGGTTACTGAGGGGGAGTTTCAGGAGTTCATTTCCATGCTTGGGGGAGCGGTGAGTCCTCAATTGCGAGCTTCAGTGTCTGAAGGGGAGTCTACTGTATGGATTTCATTACTATATATAAGCCGCTATCCGGGGCTCTATGAGGATTACTTGTTCAATTGGGAGAAGTGTCTCGGGGGGGCACCTAAAACCGTGTTGGAGATGCGGCTTGATCACACGCAAGGAGCCCGTGAGTTGTATTTGCGGGTCGCTTTTGAGTTTGGGCGTTTGTGGTCAGTAGTATTGGTTGATGTGGACGATGTTGACGTTTCGTATGAGTTGGTATGTGAAAAATACATAGAAGTTTAAAGATGATTAACAGAAAAATGGGACAGATTTATTTTTCGGTTGGTGAGGGTGTCATTAAATAAATCTGTCCCCTTTTCTGCTTTTGTCGTCGGCGCAAACCCAAGGGGCGCGTTAAGTGAAAAATATAAAATTGATGGCGGACTATCAGTGCCATCCTCTTTGGAATATGAGTCCGGATGAATATGGAGACATAGATCCTTGCGAGCTTCCTATTTCTAAAGGGCTTCAGATGGGAAAAAGGGGACAGATTTATTTTTCGTTGGTTGGGCGCCATTAAATAAATCTGTCCCCTTTTTAAGTCCTTGATGGTAAGTGCGGGTCCAACTGCTTTGATGGGGTTTACGTCAAAGGTAATCAGGTGATCGTCAACGAGGTCAAACCGCTCAGTGCGAATGGATCAATTAAGTTGAGTAGTGGTAACAAATCAACCGACTTGGGAACTCAAATGTCTGATGAGTGGATTGTTAGCAGGGCTGAGGCACTCAAAGCCACGAATGATCCTGCCAAGATGGAGGTAGGAAACAAAATCCTGGCAGCGAGAGGCGCAGGAAAACTCACGACCGTGGTTTCTGGTGTTAACAGCAACGGCATGGTCATCGTGAAGGTGAAGCCATGAGTGAAATGAAGGAAACGCGTGAAGAGTGGTTGACGCAAGTAGTCCACTTACAGAATGACCATTCAAAAGAGCAACTAAAAAAGGATATAGAAAACCACCATAAATTAAAGTGGGGTTGTGTACTCTATTCTGCTTCATATTTACCAAGGTACCGTGGCCTTAAGTCTTTTTTCGTTGAAAACGATATACAAGGTTTGAAACAGCACTTCTACGTAGCCTGTAAGCTCTTGATAGCCAGCCAAAAAGAGGCTGAACCTGGCGGCGATCCCTTTGCAGGTTACGGATCATTTTTGTACGGCCTGCTCAGCGACAGCCCAGAAATCTACGACTGGCTAACCCATACTGAACTCAAAGCAAAAGATGACGTCAAAACGCCGCATTTCCATTGGCACCAATTCCAACTGGTGCTGCGCCGCGATGACGACGCCTTGCGCGAAACCATTGCCCTAGTGGCCAAAAAAGGCCGCAAACACGACAAATCACTTTCCCAAGCCGAGCAAGACTTCTTCACTTTACTGCTCAAGCAAGACAAAGAGGGCTTGCAAGCCTTGATCGAAAACCAAGCCAAGATCAAATCGGTCAACGAGTTGGAAGGCCAGTTCTTGGCAGGCTTTGCCGTCGTCCACGCCAAACTGTGCTGGTACCGAGGCATTGAAGTACAAATTCAGAACCCCTTGGTGCCCATGGAGTTGCTTCCTATTGAGCCGCTGGATTTTTATGACGTCGAGTATGACTTCCTTCGCCAAGGCTGGATGCCACCACCGCCCCCGGGGCTGTTTTCTAAGGTCAAGCGCTTGCTCTTGAAGTAACGCAGTGGCGGAGGAAAAAGCCAGGATTAGTTTAGTTCCTCCGTTGTTTAAATATAAGAATCGCTATGTGATTAGAGCTATAAATTCTTTAGGAACTTTTGCGAGAAGTAATAGGGGCAGACTACGATGTAAAAAGGGGACGATAAAGGGGGTAAATTTATTTCCCTGATTTAGCTAACCTAAAAGCTCCATGGGTGGAGGATTACTTATACCTAGGATGGGGCGCGTCGTTTACCGAACTTCCCGCACCATGTTGTGCGGCGTAACCATAGCCATCGGATGGTATTTGCTGCTGAGAGTAATCAGCGTTATCTCACGTGGGAAAATAAATCCGTCCACATTTCGTGAGTGAGCCGAATACTACATTTCTAAAGGAGTACATCAACATGGTGTTTCGTTTTTCTATTTTCGCGTTATTAGCAACTGCACTGCTATCTACAGGATGTGCGAGCGGACGTTTGTCGCAACCGCTGGATGAGCGGCTGGTTGGTAACTGGGAAGGTTTGCGCGAAGAGGGGAGTGCTTGTCAGTTCCTGGCCTGGAAGTCGGCATTTAGGGCGGATGGTTCTTTTGAGATCATCTTCTTCCGCGACCAGGCGCGCACCCAGCTAATTCAGGCAGAGCGTGGCATCTGGACAGCCGCCAATGGTCGAAGTGAACTCAAAACTGAGGGTGTTGGCCAGCCAGAGGTTTATCTCTACACCTTCCACGGGCCGGATACTGTTCATTATGAGAATACGGTTAAAGACCCGTCGGCGGACTGTCAGGCTGACTATCAGTTTACCGAGCGGCGGGTTGCTCAGTAAGTTAAGTGGTAATGGGTTTTGCTCGGTGCTGTAGTTGTAAATTAACGTTGTCTAGGCTGTAAATATAATTCGAGGTTGTTTATGTTGGTGCGTTTTCTGATGGCCGCTGTGCTGGTTTCGTTAGTCGGTTGCTCTACGGTTAAACCAAAAGAGTTGGCTGGCGCTGATGCTGGTCAGCTTCAGGGCAAGACATTGGGCTATTCGCGCTATAGCGAGTTGCCAGATTTCATTGCACAAACACCGGTTAATGTGCAGTTTGGTTTGTTGGGTGTGGCGACAGCGATATCCAATGGCAACAGCATGATTCGCGATAACAAGATTGAAGATCCAGCGCTGGATATGGCCAAGCAGCTAGCGGATGAGTTGGCTGCTGCACAGAAGATGACGGTTGCTCATGCCGCTGCTGCAGTTGAGTCTGCTGACCTGGATAAGGTCATCGCAGCATATCCGCAGGCTGATTATATTCTGGATATGCGCACCAGTGGGTGGGGCAGCATTTACTACGTATCCGACTTTAATAACTACAAAGTGGCTTACAGCGTGCACGCGCGTCTGATAGATCGCAAAGCGAAAACGGTGTTGGCTGAAAAGGCTTGTTCATATACGCCGGTCTATGAAGACACCAACAAAGCACCGTCCTATCGTGAGCTTAAGCAAGGTACTGGGCTTCGCTCTCAGCTGTCTCAGTCGGTTGATTACTGCTTGGCTGATGTCCGTAAAGTTATGGGTTTGGGTTCGCCAGCAGCACTCGCTAAAACTCCGTAGTAATTAATCTAGTTATTAGTTCAGGCCGCGTAGCGGGCCATTTAATAATGGCTCGTTGCGGTCTGTGTTTTTCATCGGTTTGAGGTCTTATATGCTTTCTCGTTTTTTGTTCATTTCTCTAGCCGCTGCATGTCTTACAGGTTGTGCTTTCGGTAGCAAAGTCGATTATTCCCAGATATATCCGCAAGTAGGCGCTAAGCCGGCCAAGATTATTGAGGTGGCAGTAGTAGATGAGCGGGCTTACGTCTTGAATGGCAGCAAGACCGCCAACTATGTAGGGCTTGTTCGTGGCAGCTATTACATTCCCTATGACGTTAAGACCCGTAGCGGTGAGTCCCTGGCGCAGGATCTGCAGCAATCCATCATCGGTGGGATCAAGCAGGCTGGTGGCACAGCTGAGGCTGTGGCCTCACCAAGTGCTCAGGCTTCCAGTACTGGCCGACAGCTGCTGACTGTGCGGATCAAAGAGTGGAAGAGCGAAGTTTTTATGGGAACGGTGCTGACCTACGTTCTGGCAGTCGATGTGTACGATGAGGCGGGTCAGCGCCTGGCATCGTCGCCTGTTTCAGGCTCAGAGGGTGTCGGCGACTATACGGTGACAGGAAAGTCCATCTTGACGCGCCTGCTGGCCGCCGAGAGTGTGGCCTCAGTGCTGTCCGGCTCGGTTGCGGCTGCTTATGTGCCTGCGGCTGAGCTACCTGCTGCTCAGCGTGCGCCGCTACCGTTGTTCGTTCCGCGTGGTGTGGGTGACGGTGTGTTCTAAAACGTTTGAGAACAGATAGGTGAGCGGTCTGCTCTAGAAAAAAACTGACAGATACTTCGCTTAGTTATCCTCTTTAGTTGAACGAATGATTGATGCCATGGGTAAGTTTTGAAGCGGAGTGCATTCTTAGTATGAATGTCAGAAGAATTTTCCCTGCAGGTCTCTGGGGAAGTGGTTGTGGCTCAATTGCTGCGATCTATTTTGAGTTCGTTCGTTAAGTTTCTTTGCGGATTTATATAATATTAAATATGGGTGATGGATATGAGCTTGATTGATGGAAGTGTTGATGGCAAATTTTCTATAAGTTTAGCCAGCCCTGGAAAACGTCTGGTTGCGCAGTTAATTGATGCGATAATTGCCTTTTCCCTGTTTTACGTGACTCTGCATGTTGTTGAGGTTCTGTCATTATCCGGTCAGGTTGATGTTTTTTCAGCTCTTGTCGTCGGAGGTAGCTACTATTTCCTTTCTGATGCAATGCCTAAAGGGCAAAGCATCGGGAAACGGATGTTAAAAATAGCCGTTGTCAGTGATGTTAGCTATATTGACTGCAATGTTTTTCAATCGGTTTTGCGCAATATAACAACACCCTTTCTTGGTGTTATTGACTGGGTTTTTATATTCACCAGTTCCAGGAAACGGCTTGGGGATATGCTTGCCTCAACTATAGTGATAAATTCTTGATTTTTATTCTTGAATGGGCCTAGTTTGGCCGGATTGCAGCGCTTGGGTTTTGCGGGGTTGTGATTTCGAGTTCAGTGTTTGGCCGGTGGTCTAATATTAATTTGGGGTTTATATGAAGAATGTGTTCTGCTTGTTTATTATTATCGGCTTGCAAGGTTGTGTCAAAGATATGCCGCCTATGGCGGATACTTCTAACGCCGCCAAAATAACCTATACCAAAATATCTTTTGCCCCCGGTGAAAGGCAGTCGTTGTGGATGTTTGATAACCCGCGTTTTGAAAGCGCTGCAGGATCAGGGCGGCTTATCGAACACGGGAATTTTGCAAGGCAGTCAGCATCCGTATATGTACCCGCAGGCGAGCGTAAGTATTTTAAAGCGAGCTATCTTCTAGCTCGCCCAGCCGCTTATGGTTCTTATGGCTCTATTTCTGAATGCTCTGCAGGTATAAGTTTTATACCTGTGCGAGATAAAAAATATACGCTTACTCAGCAGCCTTCTACTGGTGGCTGTGCAATTAAACTGGTCGACGAAGAAGGTGATGTTCCTGCCTCGCTGGAAGATCTTGGGGTTTTAGAATAAGTCCGAGTTTTCCCCGCAGTTAGAAGGGCCACTTTTAGATGAATAGTGGCCTTTTTTCATTGTGTCGCTCTATATTTATCGATGTTCAATTTTCAATTGCTTGAACGTCGCACCGCCTGCTTCGGTTTCATAGCCGCTGTTGTCCAGGGTGTAGATGCCGGCTTTGAAATACAGCTGGTGGCTTTTCCATGCTGTGTTGAGCTTTCCCTGCCAGCGTTTGATCGCTCCACCGGGCTCGATCATGCCGATGCTCAGAGTGCCGTCTTTGGCCAGGTGCACTTCGTAGCTGAAGTCCTGATTCAGCTTGATCTTGCTGGACAGTACGATTTTTTGTGAGTCGCTATCGGTGGGTTTGCCGCGAAAGGCAATCACCACATTGCCGTAGCCTGTTTGTGCCACATATTGATAGCCCAGCATCAGGGGTGGCGCAGAGCTCTGTTTGGTGTGTATCTGGGAGAAGGCGACCAGGCCGGTTGAAGGCACCTGGGTGATCCTGGCTGTGGCGCTAAGAATGTTGGTGGCGGCGGAGTAGGTCCAGTTGCGCAATGTGCCATTGGCGAAGGTTTCGCGCATTTCGCTACGCGGGAACTCGGAGTTGGGCGTGGTCGTGCCGTTGACCGGCGCCCAGAAGCTGATGGTGCCGTCTTTCGACTGGAAGTAGTGATCCTGATAACCACCAGCCAGGGCGGGTGTTTCAATGGTGGTCGCAGGGACGCCGACAGGGATGGTCAGGTTCCAGGTGGTGAGGTCGATCATGGTGGCTACTCCGATGGCAGAACGGCAGTCGGGGCACCTGGCATTTCCAATTACATACAGCTCCATTAGCGACGTTTGTCGCGATACCTGTCGGGTGCTTGGGCCGAGAGTATCGAGGGACTGATCGGTCGGTAATTACCGCTCGTCATTGTTTTGTCGCCGTATTTTTGGCGGATTTATGAGCGTCTCATTTCGAAATCTATCTATCAGCTGTTGCGTAACGGTTTTCCCGTTTCACGCTGTGATGGGCTGCGCGCTGCACTGGGTTTTTATCGGTGAGGGCATCTTGCAAGGATGTGCGCGAGGTCTCGAACTGATCGCCGTTACAGTCTTTTGTCAGCCAAGCGTTTCCATACCAAACCTGAGAGGCAGTGGCATGGCTGTCGGGTTTCCTTGCTTTTTTCCTCAGCCGAGGCTGTCCGCAGCGCAATACGCAATTGCTACATAGTCAAATAGATCTGCCGATTTCTTCTTTTGTAATTCGCTGCGGTGTATTTGCTAAACGTGGCGTCAGGTTTTCCTTACAATCATTTCAATCTAGCGTTTAGTTCAAATTGTTTTATTTCTAATGGCTTTATTTCTTGCCGATTAACGCATGCTGTCTACTATCCGAGTACCTGTGCTGTATCTGTAGATATAAGTGTTGCGCGATTTTAATATGCGTGCATGCTTTGTTTTTGCTCAGGTATTAATAGTGTTGGTTTATTAACAGGGAAGGGTTACATGATGAATGGACGCACTCGTATGGCTTTTAATCTTGTGGTTTTTTCTTGCTTGGGCGCGGGCTGGATAAATGCAGATGCTACAGCCAGTGAAATACACCAGCCGGCCTTTAATTACTCTGCGCAAGAGATACAGCGGCTGATGCCAGCAAGCGGTGACGTGCGTTTTAGCAACGCGCTGTTTCTGTATGGGCGCGATGCCGAGGCGTTTGACCTTGCCGGTTATCTTGCGGTGCATGCGCCTCTGCTACGTGACAAGCAGGAGCTGATAGCCCATTGGAGCGGTTACTACAGCATCAACCCTAAGGTTGTGCTGGCGCTTATGGAGATTAAAAGCGGGCTGATGTCTGCGCCCAGCCAGGAGAAGTTGCAGGCGCCTTTTGCGCAGTTGTCGACGGCGACTGGTTTTGCCGGGCAGTTGCGCGATGTCTTGCAGCAGTTATCGCAACGGTTCTACGGCTTTGAGGCCTACCAACGGCGACACGCTAAAGATATAGGGGGTTTGAATGGTGCCAGCGCCGCGCTGTTAGGTTTGCTGCAGGACGCCAATAGTGAACCTGTGCTACTGACGCGGACACCGCCGCTGCAGGCCTTTACGCAACAATTTGCCCAGCTGTTTAGTACGCCTCCTGAACAGTTGCGCAACGTTGAATCGAGTCGAGAAATCGCGCTAGTAGCTAATGCGCTGCCGCCGACCAACATGCTGCAATTACCCTGGTATCAGGGCTATTCCTGGAAATCAAACGGCGCACATTCCCACACCGGGTCGGGTTCGCCGTACTCATCCATCGACGTGTCCTATGACTGGCCGGGTTGGGGCGCGTCGACTTACAGCGTGGCGGCTGCGCATGGTGGCCGCGTCAGCGTCTTATCCCGTTGCCAGGTGAGGGTAACCAATGCCAATGGTTGGGCGACCAATTATTACCATATGGATAATATTCGGGTGAGTAATGGGGAAACCATCACGGCTAATACAAAACTAGGGAACTACGCCGGTAACCGTAATGCCGCACTTTGCGAAGGCGGCAGTTCAACGGGGCCGCACTTGCATTTTTCACTTTTATACAACGGTCGTTATGTTTCATTGCAGGGCGTTAATTTAGGTGCAATGCGTATTTCAGTGGGCGCCTACAATTACGATGATCAATGCAATCGTTTCAACTTCTACAACTTAAACACGCAGCGCTACCAGTGTGCGTGGAGTGCGCTGTATAACGCGGGGCCGTTGAATTAGCCGTATTGGGCGGTATGCTTTTAGGCGGCAGCCAAGAATTAAGGGTGATGTGATTGGAAAGCCCCCGCCAACTTATGCTGGCGGGGGCTTTTTATGGGTTGTGAATTTATACCTACGACGACTTAGATCCCGCTTTTGACCTTGCTCCAGATGCGCGTGCGTACGCGATCGATCTTCAGCGGCATGGCTTCCAGGGCGTAGAGGTTGGCCATCGCGTCCTGCGGTGGGTAGACCGTGGCATCGGCTTTCAGCTTGGGGTCGACCAGGCTGTCGGCGGCGCTGTTGCCGTTGGCGTATTGCACGTGGTTGGTGATCTGCGCGATCACCTCGGGCTGCAGCAGGTAGTTCATAAAGGCGTAGGCGGCCTGCTCGTTGTTGCTGTCGGCGGGCATGGTGACCATGTCGAACCAGATCGGCGTGCCTTCTTTGGGGATCACGTAGTTGATGCTGATGCCATTGTTCGCCTCAGTGGCGCGGTTGCCGGCCTGCATGATGTCGCCGGAGAAGCCCACGGCCATGCAGATATCGCCATTGGCCAGGTCGCCGACGTATTTGGACGAGTGGAAATAGCGCACGTTCTTGCGCATCTCCAGCAACAAGGCTTCGGCTTTTTGGTAGTCCTCAAGGTTCTGGCTGTGGTGCGGCAGCCCCAGGTAATGCAGGGCAATCGGCAGCAGCTCCGGGCCGTTGTCGAGAATCGCCACGCCGCACTGGCTGAGCTTGGCCAGGTATTCGGGCTTGAAGATCAGGTCCCAGGAATCGAGCGGCACATCTTCGCCGAGCACTTCGCGCACCTTGGCCACGTTGTAGCCGATGCCGGTGCTGCCCCACAGGTAGGGGAAGCCGTACTGGTTGCCAGGGTCGTTGGTTTCCAGGGCTTTCATCAGGATCGGGTTGAGGTTGTTCCAGCCGGGTAGGCGGCTCTTATCGAGTTTCTTCAGTGCGCCGCCCTGGATTTGCCGGGCCATGTAGTGATTGGACGGGAATACCACGTCATAGCCCGAGCGACCGGCCATCAGCTTGGCGTCGAGGGTTTCGTTGCTGTCGTAGACGTCGTAGTGGCTGCTGATGCCGCTGCTTTGCTCGAACTGCTTGAGGGTGTCCGGGGCGATGTAGTCGGTCCAGTTGTAGATGCGCACGGTTTCTGCGGCCTGGCTGACGCTGCTGAGCAGCAGCAGAGGAAGCAATTTCTTCAGCATGGGAGTACCTCATCGTTTTTATCGGTGTTGTCGAAGTGGCAGTAGCAGGTGAATGACGTTGGCCTGCGCTGGGCCGGGTTATTTGAGCAGGACGAAACTCTTGCGCACGGTTTCCGTGATGTCCCACACGCCGAAGGTGTTGGCCGGCATTAGCAGGGCATCGCCGGCCTGGATCTGCATGGGCTCGCCGCCATCCGGGGTGAAGGTGCAGCGGCCGGCGATAAAGTGGCAGAACTCCTGCTGGGCGATCTGCCGGCGCCAACGTCCGGGTGTGCATTCCCAGATGCCGGCGGCGACGCCGTCGGCATGCTCGATGCCCTGGCTGCTGGTGATGGCCACCGGCTCGCTAAGTGGTACGGCGACCGGGCTGACGTCCGTCAGGGGCATTTGGGCGGTGTTCTTGAAGTGTTCGATGCTCATGAAACTCTCCGTTAACGCATGAATTTTTCCATGGTGCCGGCCAGGCTGCTGGCCAGCTTGCGCCGCCAGGGCGCGCTGTCTGGGTTGGCCAGCACACGGTCTTCGTACACGAAGCTCTGGATGATCGCGTTGTAGCCGAGCCAGCGCAGGGGTTCCGGCTCCCAGCGCGGCAGGCGGTTGAGCGGTTGGTCGCCGAGCACCCAGGGCTGGCGGGTCAGCTCGCTCTGCTGGTCGAGAATCAGATCCGCCAGGGTGCGCCCGCCGAGGTTGCTGGCGCCCACGCCTTCGCCGCCGTAACCACCGGACAGGGCGATGCCGCTCTGCCGGTCCACCAGCATGTGTGGGCGAAAGCGCCGCGCCATACCCAGGTTGCCGCCCCAGGCGTGGGTGATGCGCACCTGCTTGAGTTGCGGGAACAGTTCGCCGAACAGGTAACGGCGCAGGTCGCGCTCGTCCTCACTGAGGTTGAAGTCATGGCGCAGTTGGCCGCCAAAGCGATAGCCGCCACGGGCGCCAAACACCAGCCGGTCGTCGGCGCTGCGCTGGCCATAGGTAACCTGGCGGCTGTTCTCGCTAAAGGCCTGACCGCGCTCCAGGCCAATGTCGGCCCAGACTTCCTTTGGTAGTGGCTCGGTGGCTACCAGCAGGCTCTGTACCGGCAATTGGTGTTTGCCCAGGGGCGGCAGGCTGGCGGCGTAACCTTCCACAGCCGGGACGATCCAGTCAGCGCGCACGCTGCCGCTGGCGGTGCGCACCAGACCGGTTTGCCAGTCGATCACCCGGCTTTGCTCATACAGCTCGACGCCCATAGCGGCCACGCAGCGCGCCAGGCCGCGCACCAGTTTGGCCGGCTGGATGGTCGCGCAGTGCGGGGTGTAGATGGCGCCGAAGGCGTTGGCCAGCTGCAACTGCTTGCCGAGGTCAAAGGGCGTCAACCAGCGGTAGTCGTGTTCATCCAGGCCCAGGTCGCGCAGCTCGGCCAGGTGCTGGCGCAGGCTGGTCAGCTGCTCGGGGTAGCGCGCAGCGCAATACAGCACCCCGGCTTTGCGGTAATCGCAGGCGATCTGTTCACGCTGCAGCACGCTGGCGACTTCATCGGGAATGCCGTGCAGCAGGGCATAGGCACTCTGGCGCGCGGCGCTGGGATGGTCGGCTAGCAGGTTGTCTTGGCCGAGCAGGTTGCCCATCAGCCAGCCGCCGTTGCGCCCGGAGGCGCCGAAACCGGCAATCTCGCCTTCGAGGATGACGATGCGCAGCTGTGGTGCTTTGCGTTTGAGGTAATAGGCGGTCCACAGGCCGGTATAGCCCGCGCCGATAATGGCTACATCGGCGTGCAGGTCTTCGGTCAGCGCGGGGCGGGCGGTCAGCGGTTCGTCCAGCTGATCCATCCACAGGCTGAGGGAGCGCCATGGGCTCATCGTCGATCTCCGGCAGTTAATAACTCTGCGCAGAGACTAGGAGGTCGATCAGGGCTTGTCTTGTGTGCGTGCCCGCAAGGAAATTTGTTTGAGGTAGGCCTTGGGCGACATGCCGGTGTGCCGGCGGAAGCAGCTGTAGAAGGCCGAGAGCGAATTGAACCCAGCGGCGAAGGCCAGCTCATCGATGCGCTGCAGGTCGTTGCCGGCCTCCAGGCTGGCGAGCAGGTGCTGCAAGCGCTTGTGGTTGATATAGCGGTAGAAGCTCTGGCCGAGCACCTGGTTGAGCAGGTGGGAGATCTGGTTGCGGCTGTAGCCGGTGGCTGCGGCGACCTGCGGCAAACTGAGCTGCGGGTCGAGGTAGGCCTGGGCGCGCTGCATATAGTCTTCCAGGTCCTGCGCGAGCAGGCCCAGCTGGCGGGCGCTAAGACCGAGGCGGCTAAGGACTGGGCGGGAATCACTGGCTGCGGATAGCTCGCGCTCTTCGCGCATCAGCGTGGCGTATTCATGGATGCGCCAGATCAGCCCGTCGCGCACGGTAATCGCCTCGCCGGTGCGAAACGCCAGCAGGCCGCCGCTGCCGTGCAGGCTGATGCGGTACTGGATAAACGCGGTATGGCCGTCGATGCGGATGCGGTCGGTGTGCTCCAGGGCTTCACCGGGCTGGCGCGGCAGGTTGTGGCGCACGTACTCGCGCAGCTCGGCAAAGCCCATGCAGCGCTGCTGGAAGAAGTCGTGGTACTGGATATCCGGGTGATACAGCGCCATTACCGCGTCGAGGTCGCGGTCTTTCCAGCTGTAGTGATAACGCATCACCGTGGCGCGGGTGCGCTCGGTCTGCTGGGCGTCATCGGGGAAGTCGGGATTATCCATGCCGCTCAGCTTGCCCGAGGGCCGGGCGCAGCTCAATCCTGCTGTCGCTGTGCCTTTGCCTCAGGAACTCAGTTGTTGCAGATGGGGGCGCCTGAGGTGTCGGCTGCCCCGGCCAGGCTCTGGGAAATCTGCAGGTGGCAGTTACGCCGCACCGTGCTGTCGAGCACCTGGCTTTGCAGGGGTAGCAGATCGCCGGTCAGCAGGTTTTGCAGCAGCGGGTTGGCGCGGTAGTGATTGTTCCCGAGCACCGTATTCTGCATTCCTTCTACGCGGATCATGGCTTTGCCGATGCCTTCCAGGGTATTGCCGGTGATCACCAGCTGCCCGGCAGTCAGCTTGGCGTTACGCAGGCTGATGGCGTATTCCGGCGTCGACAGAATGCGGTTACCGAGGATGAATGCGCCGTTCAGCTCTCCGGCATCAATGGCACTCAGTCGGCTATTGGCAATCAGGTTGTCCTCGATCAGCAAGGCTGCGCTGCCGTTGAGTCGACGCAGCATCAGGCCATAGCCATTCGAGGCGCCCAGGCGGTTGCCCTTGATCAATAGGGCGCCGGCCTGATCACTGACTTCGATGGCGCTTTTGCCGGTGTGCAAGATCAGGTTGTTCTGGATACGTCCGCTACTGCTGCCACTGATGCGGATGCCGCTGTTGTGCTGCACACCGTCGATACGGTTGTCGGCGATCAAGAAGCGGCTGTTGCCAAGGTCAATGGCGTATTGCTGCTGCTTGTTGAACTGGTTATCGCGGATCAGTGCGTCGCTGTGGCGCAGCTCAAGTGGGGTCGACATGCCGTCGAAGTGGCTGTTGCTTATTTCGATGCGGGCTGCCGGGCTGCTTGGCGATTGCTGAGTGCTCAGGCCACTGCTGATGCCGCGGGAAAAGTTGGCGTTGTAGCCGATTTTTACCAGCTGCGAATGATCAACCTGCAGGCGGCTGCCGGCCCAGTTCATGATAAAGGGGCGGGTGGGGCGGTCGGTGGCCAGGGCGCGCCCGTCGCTCCAGCTTTCCAGGCGCGATCCTTGTGCACGCAGCAGGCCCTGGTTGATCAGTGCGGTGCCGGAGGGGCCGAAGAGGTACAGCACCTGGTTGTCGATCAGCAGGGCGGCATCTTCGGCAATCATCAACGGGTAGCTGAGCAGGTAACCGTCTTCATGGCGACGCAGGACCTGCGGGTTGTTCAGCTGGGCCTGCAGTTGCGCCAAGGTCACGGCGCCGCCACGGATTACCACTGCGCGAGGATGTTGCGCCTGGTAACCGGCAATCGCCCGGAACAGGCCGTTATGCACAAAGGGTTCGAAAGGCCAGCTGCCGGCCTGGGCAGAGTACATCGGCTCCAGGCTGGCGCTGCCGCGCGCGGTTGGCGCGCGCAGGTCGAAGGCCGGCGGCTGGCTTGCATTCAGGGTGCGTTGGCGAACCTCTTGCTGTTGCTGTTGCTGCCATTGCGGATCCAGCGTGTGCAGTGCGGCCGGGGCGGACTGGGCTGCGAGGCTGCAGCCGAAGCTGGTCGCCAACAGCAGGAAGCGGCAGAAGGACAGTGCCTGTGACATGGGTTCCATCCTGGGTCAGTTGAGCTGGGGGTAAAGCGGCTTGAGGTCGCCGCCTACCTGGCTGTAGTGGTTTATGTCTTCGCCGTACTCCTGGTACATGCGTCGGGCCCACTGGTGCTGCGGGTAGCGGCTGAGGAAGGGCAGTAGCCAGACCATCTTGTGTTCGCCGACATCCTCCTGGCGCGTCGTCAGTTCCACCAGGGTGTCAGGCTCAAGTACGGCGCGGGCGGCAAAGTTGGCAAGGCGGGCGAGTTTCTCGCGCTCCTGCACAGTCAGCGAGCGGTTGTTCAGTTCGGCGGCTTCCACCAACAGCACCAGAGGTACCAGCGCGTAGTGGCTGTAGTCGGCTGCCAAGCGGCCTCGTGCGACTTCCAGTGGCAGATAGTCGTAATCGCCCTGGCCTGGGGTGAGCTGGGTAAAGGCGCGGCGCAAGGCAACATCGGCCCATGCCAGCGCCTTGTCATCGTTGAGCAGCATGCCCGTGGCCGCAACAGCCCATGCCGCCCAGTAGTCGTGGTTGTTGAAGTAGATGCCAGGGTCATAGCGGCGCGGTTCGTATTCCGCGACCACTTTGTCTGATAGCTGGCCAAGCCAGCGCGCCTGGGCCTCGCTCAGCTGGTAGCGCTGATCACTCAGGGCTTGCACCTTTAGCAACGTCGAGGCGATGGCGGCCAGAGCCCATTTGCGCGAAGCGACGCCGGTCTTGCTGGCATCATCGCTGAGCAGCGCGGTTTGGTTGGCCCAGGCATCCAGCCACTGATCCAGGCAGGCCAGTGCGGTATTGGCTTCGCTGGCCTTGCGGGTGCGTTGGAACACCTGGCCGGCTTTGACCAGGCCGCCGATGTACTGTTGTACCTGTTTGCGGATGCGCTGGGTGTCCTTGCTCTGGCGCTGAACCAGCTTGGTTTTGCTCGCGTCGCGCTGGTCGTACTTGCTGTCGAGTTGCAGATGTCCGGTATAGGCGGCTGGCGGTTTTTTCGGGCACCGCTCGCTGCGGTAGTCCGTGACCAGTCGCGCCGCTGCGGTCGATTGGTTAGCCCAGATCGATTGTGCGGCGCTGGCGCTCAGCGGGCTAGCGAGCAGCAGGACTAGCGCCATGCGGCGGGTCGGAGTGCTCAAAGGCATAGTTTTGTCTCAACCTGGAACGGCTGCTCGACGACCTGAGTCGGTTCGAGGAACACCGACAGCAGGTTGGCATCACGAAACTCTGCCGCGCGGCTGAGCTCCAGGTAGTACTGGCCGCCCGTGACGATGGCTTCACGGCGGAACCACACCTTGTCGCGTGCGCCATTGTCGTAATAGGCAATGATGTAGAAGTTCTTGATGTTGGGGTCGCTGATGCGGATGTCGAGCACTGCGTCCAGGCCTTTCAGGGCCTTGCGCCCTTCGCCGGCGTTACTGAGCAGTTCCAGGCGATCATTGAGGGCCATGCTCGGGCGCTCAATCTTGCCTTCCAGTACGTTCTCACTGGCTTTACAGCCGCCATTCACGGCCGGGATCAGCTGGCGGTAGGTCAGCTCGCCGTCCAAGCGGTAGTTGGCGGGCAGTTCCCAGACAATCAGCTTGGGCGCCTTGTCCGGGTTGTAATTGGTCGAGAGCAGGTATTCCAGCAGCGAACCGTCCTGGCCGGCACCGGGCAGGGCGTAGTTGATCAGGTCACTGCCCAGGTAATCCTTGAGAAAGCCGTCGAAGTTGAACTGCTTGGTTTCATCTTCACGGGCGGCGGAGTTACTGGTACCGACCAGGACGATTTCCGGGTCTGGCTGCTCTTCGAACAACTGGGCCGCATCGTTGCTTTCCGGGACGGTCTGGTAGCCAGGCACGAACTGGTAGCCGAAGTGGTTACCGCAAATGGTCGACAAGCCCAGATTGAGGGTGCCGTCTTTGTACAGGGTCAGGCTCTGTTCGGTTGTATAGCCCTTGCGCGGTAGCTGGGCATAGACCGGGTGCTGGCGAATGGCATCGGCGGTGACCTTGGCGGTAGTCTGCGCGCCAACGGGTGTCCAGTGGTGGTCACGGCGGAAGAAGAAGTCCTTCGGCGGTTGTTCCACCAGGCTCATGATGTCCGGGACAATGGCTCCAGCATCGCGCATCTGCTGCAGGAACCGGCTCAGATTGCCGCTGGCCAGTTGATAGTCAAAGCCGTGTGTCTGCCCTGGCAGCAACTGGGCGCGGTGCATCAGGCCGCGGGTTGGTTGTATTGCCATGGCGACCTGTGTGCCGTGGCTGGCAAAGGCGCGCATCAAGCGGGCGAACTCCGGCTGCATTGCGGCAGGGATGCCGAAGTCGTTGGTCAGGTCCACTTCCGAGCGAAACAGCCAGCGATCACGGCCTGGCACGATTTGCTTGAGCAGCTTCATGTTGCCTTCTGCGTACTCGTCCGGCGAGCTTAGCCCAGGGCAGATCAGGCACTGCAGATCCGTGCACTCTTCCTTTTTCTCCGCCGGAGCGGCAGCCAAAGCGACTTGCGCACAGGTTGCGAGCAGGCTGCCGAGAGCCAGCGAGAAATAGCGTTTCATGGTCGTCGGGTTCATCGTCCGCTCACTTGTATAACCGCCAGGCCAGGGTTCATTCGGTGGGGTCGATACTGTTAGCCAGGGTAATCGCACGGTAGCCATTGCCTGCGGGCAGCAGGGCATAGCTGTAGGAGCGACCCTTTTTCAGGAACAACTCATCGAAGCTGGCCAGCTTGTCAGCCTCGGCATAAGCGGCGAAAGCGATCTTCAGCTCATTGACCATGCGGCTGCCGGTCTGGTCGCGGGTGATCATCTCCACCACCACGTGTTGGCCGTCGACTGTCTTCAATGCAGCGGGCTTCTCGGTGAGGTTGTAGAACGCGATCTGCGCTTTGCGTGGTTCATTGACGAACTGGTCGGCGATCAGCAGCAGTTCGCCGTCACGGTAGATCACTGTGCTTGCGGTGTTGGCTTTCAGCTCGCTTTCCAGTGCCTTGTCGCCCACGGCAATTCGCTGCTTGCCCGGCGCAACGAAGCGATAGCCGCCAAATTGGCCGCTGGTGACGGCCTGGGGTTTGTTCTTGCCGCTGAGGGTGACTTCGATATTGCGTTCGCTCAGGTTCAGCACGCGGACAAATGCCGAGTTGGCTGGAGCCACTGCGTCATACAGGTCGGCATTACCGTCCTGGGCGGCCTGGCTGATGCCCCAGCTGAATGTCAGGAGCAGTACGCTCAACGCGCGAAATATGGAAACAGGCATAAAAGCACCTCTAATTAGTGTTGTGCAGTGGTTGGGGTGGCCAAGGCCGAGGGAATCTGGCGCTGGGCGAGCAGAGTGCGCAGGGGGAATTCCCAGATGATGGTTTGCAGGTCGCTGCTTGCGGCAGCTGGGCTGGCGAGGAACTCATCCATGGACTGGAACGGCCCGCGTGCTTCCAGCGCAACGCTGATCAGGTCACGTTGCAGCGCCTGTTTGAGAAAGCCGATGAAGTTCCAGTCGTCGATACGGGTATAGCTGGTGCCCACCAGTGCCAGTGACAGGCCTTCGTCGCCGAACAGGCTGTCGGCGGCAATGCTTTGGTCCTGCTTCAGGGTTTCGTAGAGGCTGATATGCACGGGTTCGAAGTAGGCGGGGGCAAGTCGAGGATCGAATTTCAGGTAGTTGAGCAAATCCCCCAGCACTTCCTTTTCGCTGACCGCGCGGGTGGCGTAAGCCGTATCCGCACGTAACTCGGGGAACTGCAGCGCCAGGGTCTGTGCGGCAAGCTCGGCGCCTTTCGGGCTCCAGTGGGTGTCGTTGCGCAAGAACAGCTGCTCATCCGCCGCCGCTGACAGATAGGCGCTGCGCAGGTTTACCGTGTCGATGCCGCGCTCGCGCAGTTCTTCGCTAAAACGCTCATACAGGCCGGTGAGCTGCGCTGTGGGCGCGTAGGCAGCGTGCTGGGCGTAGGTGTCCAGCTTCATCGGGATGGGCAGCAGAATCAGGCGTTTGCCTTGCTGCGCCAGCTGCGCTTGAACCTTGCTGATCTGCGCCAGCTGCTTATCCAGGTTGCGCTCGAGGTCATTGGGCACCAGGTATTCCTGGTTAGTGAACAGCCAGCCATCACGCCCCAGTACAACGCCGCTGGCGCCTTCACGGAAGATCGCATGCTGGATATTGGCCCACAGTTTGACGGACGGGTCGCGCAGAAACAGGCGCTTGTCATAGTACTGCTCAAACTGGCGTACCAGTTTGCCGTCGAGAAACAGGGACATGGCCTGGGTCTGAGTGCCGGCGAAGCCGAAAACCGCCGGCAGGGAGTACAGGAACATGCCAAACAGCATCACGCAGAAGAGGATGCCGTTGATCTTGCTGGCCGAGTTCATCACGGGAAACATGGGTGCATCCTCAGAACTGGAAGTACAGGAAAGGTGAAAAGGAGTTGGCTGCCAGGCGGCTGAGCGTCAGGAGGAAACCTGTCCACAACAGCAATGCGCTGAGTCCGCTGACGCGCTGCATGAAGTACTGATCTTTGTTGGTTCCGGCGTAGTAACGAATGTTGATGCCACCCGCGATGACGATCCACAGCAGCGCAATCAGGGTGAACGTCAGGGTCATGGCTGAGGTGCCAAACCAATACATGTCCAGTGAACCGAAACCATTCAGGCCGATCAGGGCCTGGTAGATTTCCAGGCTGTGCGGCAGGTTGCCGGTGAAGAACAGCGGCATGCAGGAGGCCAGCAGCAGCATGCAGCGCACATTGCGCCAGAAGTTGTAAGGCGTGGTGACCTTGGTCGCGATGCCCAGTTTGCGTTCGAGCACCATGGCGATACCGAAGAACAGCCCCCAGAAGATGAAGGCGAAGCTTGGCCCGTGCCAGAGCCCGGATAGGATCATGGTGATAACCAGTCCGGTGAGCATGCCGACCAGGCGTTTACGCACCAGCGGCATATACACGTAGTCGCGCAGGAAGTCGGCCAGGGTCATGTGCCAGCGTTGCCAGAACTCGGTAATGCTTTGTGCGATGTAGGGTTGGTTGAAGTTCTCCGCAAAGCGAAAGCCCATCATCATGCCCAGGCCGATGGCCATATCGCTGTAGCCGGAGAAGTCGAAATACAACTGCAGGGCCGAAATAAGTATGCCGAACCAGGCATCGGCCATCTGCAACTCGCCACCGCCGCCGATAAACAGGGTGTTCATTGGTGCCAGAGAGTCGGCAATCAGCACCTTCTTGATAAAACCGAGCATGAAGCGACAGGCGCCGAGGGAGAACAACTCCATGGAGTGGGTGCGCTGCTTGAGCTGTTTGTCGATCAGGCTGTAACGCAGAATTGGCCCGGCAATCAGTTGCGGGAAGAGCGCAATGTAGGCCGCGAAGTCGACAAAGCGTTCGGTAGGTTCTGCATTACGCCGATAGATGTCGACGATATAGCTCAGCGCCTGGAATACGTAAAAGGAGATCCCCAGCGGCAGGATGATGTGTTCAAGGGTGAAGGTATTGATGCCCAGCGGCTCCAGTACTGCGACGAGCACGTCGGCACCGAAGTTGGCGTATTTGAAGTAGCCCAGGGTGGCCAGGTTGCCGATGACCCCGACGGTTAGCAGGCGAAAGGCAATTTTCTTTTCGCCAGCATCCATCCGCGCCTTGATGCGCAGGCCGAACCAGTAGTTCCAGTACGAGATGGCGACGAACAGCAGAAGGAAGTCTGGGCGCCACCAGGCATAGAACAGGTAGCTGCCAAGCACGATCACGTACGAGCGCCAGTGGTCCTTGGCTATGTAATAGCAGAGCAGGAACATCGGCAGAAACAGGAACAGAAATACGTTGGAGGCGAAGATCATGCTGGCGCTTCTCTCGGTCAGTAACTCAGGGTGATGCCCAGGGTCAGCTGGTAGTCGTCACCGATCTCCAGCGCACTGCCGGCCCGGAAGTAACTCAGGCTGGTCAGGGTGTTGAGTTGCACGCGCTTGCCGTCATAGGCCAGCGGAAACATGCGCCAGTAGTGGTTGATGTCCAGGGCTTGGCCCAGATGGGATGAGCGCCCACCGGGGGCTTCACCTTCGGTGCTGGTGACGCGTAGCGGCAACTGGGCGGTGCTGTTGCGCAGGCGTAGGTCGCTCAGGCGCACATCCAGCGCAGTACGATCAGTAGGCTGGGTTTCCAGCGCCACACCATAGAACGCCAGGTTGCTCAGGTTGACCCCGACCAGGTTGCTGACCAGGCGGCTGCTGTAGCTGAGCGGATCGTTGCGCCGATCGGATTGAATGCGATTGAGGTTGAAACCATCGTTGCCGCTGTCATCCGGGCGGTCAGTTATGCCTGCCGTGAGGGCAATCCGCGGGGTCCACGGCAGAGTGTCAAAGCGTTTGCCGATGTCAGCCACTACTGCCCAGCCTGTCTTGTCGCCGCTCGTGCGCAGACCATTGCTTTGCGTGGTTTCCAGGTCGCCGTCGAGAGCGGCAACTTCCAGGTGGTAGTCGCTGATCAGGGAGGTCAGCTGGCGTGTGTCGCCGCGCAGGAATACGCCATAGCGCAGGCCGTCGAAGTCCTGGCGATCAGCCCGTGAGCTGCCCGAGTAATCGTCTTCGTGCAGTAGGCGAGCGCCTAGCCAATGGTCGGCATGCCAGCGCCAGGCGTACTCGGCCATCAGATAACGAATCTTCTTGTCGCGCGGATCGAGTCGGTTGTCGTCCGAGTTGTAGTAATAGAATTTTTCGCCAACCGCGACAAAACCACTGGCGAAAGTGTCGTTGTAGTCCAGGCGCAGGGCTTCCAGGCTGTCGTCCCACCAGATGCCAAAACGATCACTGAAGCGCTGGCGGCCGAAGGTCAGAGAGAAGCGCGGGTCGTCGCCCAACAGGTTACGCCGCACATAGAACTCGCGGGCTTCAGCATAGGCGTGGCGCCGACTCGACTGGCTGTCGCTGTTGCCCTCGGTGTCCTGCAGTGCATTCGGGTCGGTGTCGTAGTTCAGCCACAAACGGCCGAACGCTTCCCACTTCGCCCAGCGTTGCTCGGGTGAGTACCAGCGGTAGGACGGCTCGTAACGCAGGCTGAAGAAGCTGCGGCGATCTTCGCCCAGGCGTGTTTCGTCAGGGCCGTAGCCACTGCGCAGGAATAGTTTGTGGGTCACCAGCGAGGTAACGGGCTCCAACTCCGGCGTGGGGGCGGCGGTTTCTTCGGCATGCAGCGCGGCCAGCGGTATGCAGGCCAGCACCAGTGTCATGGGGCTGAAGGTGATGTTGAGTCTCACAGTGCTGATTCCTCAATAAGGCGATTGCCGTCGGCAGTGGCTACATCACGTTGCTGTGGGGTGATGCGCGTCTGCAGGGCCAGCATCAGGTCTGTGGCGCGTTGGTCGCCCAGTTCGTGGGCGGCATAGGCGAAGGTGTAGGCCTTGGCGTTATCGCGGCAGATGGCACGGCCGTAGGTGTACAGCCTGGCGATGCGTAGTAGGGCGTTGGCGGAGCCTTTCTGTGCCTCTTGCATGTACAGCGCCAGGGCGCGGTCCTGGTCGGGCTCGTCCAGCCCGCCCTGGCTGTACAGGTCACCTTCGAGGAGCACGGCTTCTTCGTAGTGCTCGGCCTGCAGTTCGGCAATCAGGCGTTGGCTCAACAGTGGGTCGAGCGTGCGCCAGAGCACCAGGTGAAAACTGGCGCGCAAGGCTTTTATGCGCTGCGGGGTGATCGGTTGCTCTCGCTCGGCCATGCTCAGGGTCAGGTTTTCACCTTGGCGTTGTTCGAGGCGCTGGATCAGGGCCTCGACCGGCTCTGGGCCATAGCGGTCCGGGGCGGTCATCAGGAAGCCGGCTTTACTCAGCATGGCCGGGCCGAAGTCGCGCGCAATGGCATTGTCCAGCCACTGCAGGACTTCACGGTCGAGTTGTTCGACCAGGCTGGCGTGTGCCTGCGCCTTGAGGTCGCGAGCTTTTACTTCCTCGGGCGTATCCGCACGGTTCTGCGGGCGACTGTTGTTGTAGGCACTGATTTCGGCGTTGCGCACGTTGGTCAGTTGCTGGCCAATGCGGTGCACCAGATCAACCGGCAGTGCCTGCATGCGTGGGCTCAATTCGGTGGCGAAGACGCGAAAGCGCGAATTGCGTTCTTCACCGAGGAACTCGTAGTAGCGATACACCGCCCGTGTATCGCTTTCAACGGCGAGCTTGAACCATTTCTCGGCATCCGCTCGATCACCGATATGCACCGCTGCAACAGCGCGATACAGCGGGGCGTGGCAGTACAGCAGGCAGGCGCGGTCATAGAGTTCGATCAGCCGTGCAACCTCAGCTGGTTGAAACAGCTCCGGGTAGACCAGGAACACCTCGAGGCGCGTATCGACAGCAATAAAGTCACGACCTGTGGCGAAGCGCTCGAGCGCTTGGCGAATATAGGTTCGGTTGGCCTCGCGCAAGCGCGGCTTGTAGTCCACCAGGCGTGCCAGTGGGATCAGCGCGCCGATATCACCGCGACCGTCGGCAAATGCCAGCTTGAACAAAGTGATGGCCTGCATGGCATTGCCCGGGCTACGCCCGGCCAGCACTTCGCCAAGCAAGCGCGTGGCACCCAGGTCGCCACGTTCTGCCAGATGGCGCAGGTCTTCTTCGACCTGCGCCTGGCCGTCCTGAAACAGCGCATAGCGAACTTGCTCAAGGCTACGTGCTGCTTGCACGCCGCCACTCAGTGACAGCGTCAGGGCGGCGGTGCAAATGAGGGATCTGACCTGCATGGGCAACCTCAGAATGTCCAGCGCAGGGGCAGGCCGAGCCCGAAGTCGACGGCCGCAGGTAGCTGATAGGCGCTGAGTGGCAGCTCGCTTTCCGGCTTGATGGTCAGTTCGACCATCTGGTTGACCTCGTCCAGGCGGCTGGCCACGATTTCCCCGGCGATGGTGTCGTGGCTGCCCAGTACGCGTAGCTCAACCGAGTGCACGCGCTCCAGCTTGTCCATTTTCTCGAAGGGCACGCTGGCCTTGATATGCAGCGGCTGATCCTGCGGTAGCAGATGCATCAGCGGGTCCTGTTTGTAGGCAAAGCCATCCAGACGCGGCTTGGGGAAATACAGGGTGCAGTCGCACGGGCTGGCAATCACGGTTTCCACCGTGACGCGGCCGAGCAGCGCCGCCATATCTGGCGCACTCAGGTCTGCCAGTGCAGCAACATCGGCCGGGCTGGTCAGGCTGCTGGCCAATTGGGTGGATACGCTGGCCAACGGCTGGCCGCTGGTAACGCTGGTTTGCTCGGCGTTGATCAGGTACTTGAGATTGCCGTTCTCCGGCATGCTCACGATGTAAGCATTGGCACTGACCACGGCCTGCGCTGCAGGCATATGGAAGAACAGCAGATAGCTCTTGTAGAGAATTAGGCTGACAGCCGCCAGCCCCGCACTGAGGAACAGCAGGGTGCCCAATGCCGCTTTCACCCGGTCGCCAGGTGTGCGTGCGCTGGCATGCTTGGTCTTGCGTTCTTTGATGTAGTTTTCACGCTGCATCACGTTGAACAGGCCGTTGATGTCGGCAATCTCGCCGGACATATAGGCCGAAATGATGTAGCGCAGAATGTCGCGCTTCTGCCGATCCAGCTCGACGAACTCGGCGCCGACTTCCTGGCCACGCTGGGAAACGATTTTCACCTTGGTGTCGATGTTCAGGTCGATCTTGTTCAACTTCAGTCGGATCGACGCAGTGAACAGGCTGCCGAGCTTCATTGGCTGCTCGATCAACAGGCCCAGGCCGCCTAGGGAAATATCCTGTATTTCGCATTCCAAACCCTTCAGGCCATTGCCTTCGAGGGTGATGCGGGCCGGTATTTTGGTGCGCACGAACTGACGTTCATCAATCGCTTCGTGAACAACATTTGCAGGTAAGACAGTGGTGCTACTCATAGCATTCGCGCCTTTACTTAAGGTTGCGTGAGATCTAGCAGGACCGAAATGACCCCGAAGAAAATGGCGATGGAGGACAGCAGCATCGCCTTCGAAGTCCATCGGTTAAGGGCTGCATCGAAACTGACGCTGCCATTGCTGAGTGTGGTTTTTTGCCGGGTCCAGCTCTGCCGGTCCATGTGGAACATGGTGTAAACCTTCATCACCGAGCCGACGATCTGGTTGTAATACAGAACGAACGGGTAAATCGGGTCCACCGGGTGCTTGCTGAAGAAGAACAGCAGGGTCACCAGGGTGCGTGACAGCAACACCCAGAACAGGTACAGCAGCAGGTACTGGATGCCGAACAGCAGGCCGGCCACGACTGATGCGCTCAAGCCCATCAGGCAGGTCCACATGGACACCCGCTGGTCGTAGAGCACGTACATGGTGAACAGGCCCAGGCGTTCAATACCCAGTAATTTGGTGATGCGAAAATTCTGCCGCAGCGAGTTGCCATACCAGCGGTACATCAGTTGGCGGGTCGCGCGCAGGAAGCTGCTGTCTGGTGGATGTTCGACCGTCAGGGTGTGGCTGTCGGGTACGTAAAAGGTGTCCCAGCCCGAGCGCATCAGGCTAAACCAGGAAGACTTATCGTCGCCGGTAAGGAATTGGAAGCGCCCCAGGCGCCAGTGATCGAGAAAGTCGGCCTCTACATCTTTGATGAACTCGGGGTCGGTCATCACACTGGCGCGGAAGAATGACAGGCGCCCAGTCATGGTCAGTACGCGTTTGGATAGCGCCATCGAGCACATGTTGATGTGCCGCTGGACGAAACGCATGGTGTGCCACTCCTGCATCAGCTTGCTGCCTTCCACCTCGCAGAATTCATTGGTAGTAAGGCCGCCGACGCTGGGCAGGTAGGCGAACATGGTCACTGCGCGCTCCACGCAGCCGGGCAGCATCATGGTGTCGCCGTCGACCACGCCGACGACTGCGTTTTCCAGTGGCATCTGCCGCGACAGAGCGCGAAAGGCATGGGCCAGACCGTCGCGTTTACCGGTGCCGCGGGCGCGAACGATGATCAGTTTGATGTCATCACGCCCGCGCACTTCCTGACGCATGATGTCCTTGATGAAGTTCTCATCACCTTTCTCCACGATCGAGGCGATGATCGTGCAGGGCACGGGCAGGCGCTGAACTTCCTGAAATACCGACTGATAGACCTTGTAGGTGGTATGAGTCGGAATGCGGAAGCTGGTGACGACCATGAACATATGCTCGGGCAACGCTGCCGCGCCCATGCGCTCCACTGCTTTGCGCATGCGCGGGAAGCGCCAGTGCAGGAAGTACATACCGCGCGTGTAGTGAATCGCCGCATTGCCGTAGCGCCACATGCCCAGGGCGCCGATCAGAAAGATAAATTTCTGATGCGACGGGTCCAGGTAGCTCGGGTCGATCATTTCGGAGGCGAGTGCGATCAATGCGATCAGGCAGGCCCAGCCGCACAGCTTGCCGAACGCTGGCGAAGTCTCGATCCACTTCAGTGCCCCTACAAAAAACCTAAGCATGCGTCATGCTTCCTCCATTGAAGCCGTTCTCTACCGCGAGGCGTTGAGCCATGCGGCCCCGGAACCGGGCCTTGATTAGTTGACCGTGGTGTCTGTACGGCCGTAGACGTCTTCGAAGCGCTCGATGTCGTCCTCACCTAGGTAGCTGCCCGACTGCACCTCGATGATTTCCAGAGGAATCTTGCCGGGGTTAGACAGGCGATGAATGGCGGCGATGGGGATGTAGGTCGACTGGTTTTCCCAGAGCAGGAATGACTTCTCGTCGCAGGTCACCCGCGCCGTTCCCGATACCACAATCCAGTGCTCGGCCCGGTGGTGATGCTTCTGCAGCGACAGGCTGGCGCCCGGTTTGACGACGATGCGTTTGACCTGAAAACGATTGCCGCTGTCGATGGAGTCATAGCTGCCCCACGGGCGATAGACCTGGCAATGATCCTGCGCTTCCGTACGGCCCTGGGCAGTCAGGGTGTTGACCAACTGTTTGACGTCCTGCACGCGGTCCTTGTGCGCAACCATTACGGCATCCTTGGTTTCCACCACCACCACGTCATCCAGGCCGACCAGGGTTACCAGCTTGCTCTGGCTATGCACCAGGCAGTTGTGGCTGTCATGCATCACCACGTCGCCGGCGTGACTGTTGCCGTTGCTGTCCTTGTCCTGAACGTCCCACAGCGCCGACCAGGAGCCGACATCGTTCCAGCCAGCGGCGAGCGGCACCACGCAGGCACGATCAGTTTTTTCCATCACGGCGTAGTCGATGGAATTATCCGGACAGCATTCAAAAGAGCCCGGGTCGATACGGATGAACTCCAGGTCAGCCTTGCTGCGACTCAGGGCCAGTTGGCAGGTGTCATAGATGTCGGGGTCGTGGCGTTGCAGTTCTTCCAGATAACGGCTGCAGCGGAACAAGAACATGCCGCTGTTCCAGAAGTAGTCGCCCTGTGCGACAAACGCGCTGGCGGTGGCCAGATCGGGTTTTTCGACAAACTGCTCAACCTGCAAAACACCGGCAGACAACCCGGCTTTTGCGCCGCCGGTCTTGATGTAGCCATAGCCTGTTTCTGCGCGCTCAGCCGGCACGCCAAACAGCACCATCTCGCCTTGCTCCGCCGCTTTACGGGCCACGCCGAGCGCCGTATGGAAAACCTGCAGGTCGTCGATCACATGGTCAGCCGGCAAAACCAGCAGCAACTCGTCGCGACCTTCGGCGAGCAGGTGCATCGCGGCAATCGCCACGGCTGGCGCAGTATTGCGACCGAAAGGTTCGAGCAGGATGCTTTGTGCCTTGCAATCGATGGCAGCGAGCTGCTCGCTGACAATAAAACGATGTTCTTCATTGCACACCACAATGGGTTTGCCCATGCCCTCAAGCGCCAGGCGCTTGAGGGTTTGCTGGAACATCGTGGCGCTACCGGTGAGGGCTAGGAACTGCTTTGGGTACAGCTTGCGCGAGAGCGGCCAGAGCCGAGATCCGCTACCGCCGGATAAAATCAGAGGAATCATGTTGTCACTCCTTGTAAACATCGATTCAGATCGTGTCGGCAGTAGCATTGGCAATGCGCCGCAGTCGAGCTGGCGGCACCTATAGCGGTGCCGCCTTTACTGTTGTTGATTGTTGGTTTACCAGCAGATGCCTTCCTTGGTCGCGCTGGTGGTGTGTTCCATAAAGCCGACCAGGTCGAGGATCTGTTTATCCTCACCGACGTTCTGCAGCACTTGCGCGAAGCGTGCATCGCCGTTGCCGATGATCAGCACGTCAGATGCCGATACCACCTCATCAAGCTCTTTGCACAGCAGCGAGGAAACGTGAGGGATCTTCGACTCGATGTATTCCTTGTTCGCCCCGAAAACCCGCGCGTATTCGACGTTGCTGTCGAAAATCCGCAGCTCGTAACCCTTGCCGATCAGCATCTCGGCCAGTTCAACCAGCGGGCTTTCGCGCAGGTCATCGGTGCCGGCCTTGAAGCTCAGGCCGAGCAGGCCGATCTTGCGTTTGTCATAGCTGGCGACCATGTCGTAGGCGCGCTGCACCTGGGCACGGTTGCTCGGCATGATGGATGCCAGCAGCGGGTGCTCGACATCCATCTGCCCTGCACGGTAGGTCAGGGCGCGGACGTCCTTGGGCAGGCAGGAGCCGCCAAATGCGTAGCCTGGGCGCAGGTAGTAGCGCGACAGGTTGAGCTTGTGGTCCTGACACACCACATCCATCACTTCACGGCCATCGACGCCGCATGCCTTGGCGATGTTGCCGATCTCGTTGGCGAAGCTGACCTTGGTCGCATGCCAGACGTTGCAGGTGTACTTGATCATTTCCGCGACTTCGATCGATTTGCGGATGATCGGTGCATCCAGCTCGCTGTAGAGCTCTTGCAGCAGGTCACCGGACTGCTCGTCCAGTTCACCGATAACGGTCATGGCCGGGAAGTCGTAGTCCTTGATTGCCGTGCTTTCGCGGAGAAATTCTGGGTTGGTGGCGACGCCAAAGTCGATGCCAGCCTTCTTGCCGGAGGCGGCTTCGATCAGGGGAATCACTACGTTGTTGACGGTGCCTGGCAGAACGGTGCTGCGTACCACCACGGTGTGGCGGTCCTGCTTGTCGCGCAGCGCTTCACCGATCTGCTTGCACACGGATTCCATATAGCCGAGGTCGAGATCGCCGTTGCGCTTGCTTGGTGTGCCTACGGCAATAAAGGACAGTTCACTTGCCAGAACCGCTGCGCCTACGTCGGTCGTCCCGCGCAGCAGGCCGGAATTGACGCCGGCTTCGAGCAGCTCGGCAAGGCCGGGTTCAACGATGGGGGATTTGCCTTGATTGATCAGGTCAATCTTCGGTTGTGATACATCGACCCCGATGACTTCATGTCCGCGCGCTGACAAACAGCCGGCACAGACAGCGCCTACGTAGCCCAATCCGAAAATACTGATTCTCATAGATCCCTCTCTCAATTAGTGAACAGTCGGCTTAACGCGATGCCAACTTCCATATTCATTAGTACGCCGGGAACATTTCTTAATCGTGACTAACTGCGATTAAGAAGTGGCGGCAGCTGAATTGGCGCGGATACTAAGTTGGCTGTTTTTGCTCTTCAAGCAAAACATGAACCAATTTGTGATTATTTTTTATTTGCTAGTTGTGTTGTTATTTTTATCTTTAAAAACAATAACTTATAGTTTGATATTTTTCAGGCGCCAAAAAGTAGTTATCAATAAGAGTGTTATAAATATGGCGCCATAAAAATAGCGCCATTTATGCACGGTTATATATCGCGGTAGGGTTTGTTTGCGCGGAAGTTGTGCATTTTCGCACTTTGTTGCACTGCGCAGAGGTGGGAGGCGGTTAAGCGGGGGGTAGTGGATGAGGCGTGCGGGACTTGGGCGTCAACAGTTGCTGTCGCCCGGATGCAAAGAGGAGGGGGGGGTTAGTTCTTCGGCTTGTACGCGCAATAGCCTGGGCGGGGGCCGATCTTCGGGTGGTTGCGGCAGGTATCCGGACGCTTTTCGTAGATGGTGCACAGGCGGGTTTTGCGGTCGAGGTAGTAGCAGTCGTTGTTGCTCATGCGGGTCAGGGTGAAGATGCCCGACTTCTGGTGGAAGCGTTCGACGATGCCGTCTTTCTGTAGGCGCTTGGCGATGTTCTTCAGCGGCTCGCTGCGTTCGAATTCATCGACTACGCCGATGCGGATCAGGTCGTTCAGTCGTGCTTCGACCGGCAACGTGCAGCAGCTGGACATGCAGCTGTGGCACATATCAGCGGTGTATTTGGCCCAGGTTTCCAGGCGATCAAGTTCGGCGGCGGCAATCAGGTTGTTTTTCATCAGCGCAGGCATGCATCAGTTGTGCGGCGCGCGATGATAGCGGCCTTGCGGCGTTTGTGAATGACTATCTGCCGGCTGGTCATGGTTTGTGCGGTTGTGGCCGGGGCAATTCTTTATGTCTACCGTCCATGGCAGACACCCTTCGGGCCGTTGCTGCGCAACGTTAAAAATGGCTCCTGCCATTTTTTGCTGTGCTGTGATGCGTGCGGCATTCGTCTCTCTGGGTATGCACCGGTCGGGCTCCTATACTGCTGCGCAGTTTGCGCCGCTGGCCGGGCAACAGGATGTTCGGGTTTAGCTGAATAGGAACGCGCTGCATGCAATGGATTTTCATGCTGGTGGGGTTGGTGCTCGGTGCCTTGGCGGATGAGACGCTGACGGCTTCGCTGCTGGGTGCATTACTGGGCCTGGGCCTTGGTCAGGCGCTCAAGCTGCATGGGCTGGAACGCGAGAATGCCGCGCTAACGGCGCAGCTCAAGGCCTTTTCTCAGCGTTTCGAGCAGGGTACTGCGGCGCTGTATGAGCGTTTGCTTAAGTTGGAGCAGGGCGCCACGCCAGCCCCCGAGGCGCCACCGCTCAGCACTGTTGCCGAACCCGAGCCTGAGCCGATTGCCTCTGCCCAGGCGGCCGAACCCGAACTGGACTGGACCCTAGACTTTGTCCTGCCTGAGCCCGCTCCCGAGCCTGTCGTAGCCAGGCAGGCTACGCCTCAACCCGCAGACGCTGCGCCGATCAAGCCGCCCGCTAAGCCATGGAAACCTGCCGAACCGCGTCAGCCAACTCTGCTTGAACGGGGCTTTACTGCGGCCAAGGACTGGTTGCTGGGCGGTAATACGGTGCTACGCGTAGGTGTGGTGCTGCTGTTTCTCGGTCTGGCCTTCCTGCTGCGTTACGCCACCGAAGGCGTGGTGGTGCCAGTGGAGTTGCGCTATGCCAGCGTTGCCGCCAGCGCCGTGGCGCTGTTGGCTCTAGGCTGGTGGTTGCGCCTGCGTAACCCCAACTATGCGCTGATGCTGCAGGGTACTGGGATCGCGGTGCTGTACCTGACGGTGTTTGCCGCCATGCGCCTGCATCCGTTGCTGGACCCCGGCGTGGCGCTGGGCCTGCTGGTGCTGGTGACGGTGTTTTCGGCGATTCTGGCGGTCAAGCAGAATGCCCTGGGCCTTGCGGCTGCAGCGGCTCTGGGCGGTTTCGCTGCGCCGATTCTAACGTCTACCGGCAGCGGCAATCATGTGGCGCTGTTCAGCTACTTCGCCCTGCTCAATGCTGGGATCTTTGCCATCGCCTGGTTCAAGGCCTGGCGCCTGCTCAACCTGATCGGCTTTGTCGGCACCTTCGGCATCGGTTTCGCTTGGGGCATCCGCTCCTATACGCCGGAACTGCTGTGGAGCACCGAGCCGTTTCTGATTCTGTTCTTCCTGATGTATGTGGCCATCGGTCTGCTGTTTGCCCGGCGCAAGCTGCGCGAGGCTCTGGACGCGCCCGAGGATCGCGATGCGCTGCTGCGCTGGGCGGCGCGCAAGGGCGACTACATAGATGCCACCGTGCTGTTCGGTCCGCCGCTGGTGGGCTTTGGTCTGCAGTTCGCCCTGGTGCAGCATATCGAGTTTGCTGCGGCCTTTAGCGCCCTGGCGTTGGGATTGTTCTACCTAGTATTGGCACGGCTGCTGGTCGGTCGCACCGGTGACCGCGCTGTGTTGCTGGTGGAGACCTGCCTGGCGCTGGGTGTGGTGTTCGGCAGCCTGGCGATTCCCTTGGGTCTGGATGCGCGCTGGACCTCGGCCGCCTGGGCGGTGGAAGGCGCGGGTATTTTCTGGCTCGGCCTGCGTCAGCAACGCAGCCTGGCCCGGGCGTTTGCCCTGTTGCTGCAGTTTGGCGCAGCGCTGGCGTTTGCCATCGGCTTGCGCGGCGGTGAGTTGGCTCTGCTGGACGGCGCGCCGCTGGGCGCGTTGATGCTCGGGGTGGCCTTGCTGTTCAGCTACTGGCAGTTGCGCCAGGACACGGAGCACGCCAGCAGCTGGGAAGTGCGCGGGCTGCCGCTGCTGGCCTGCGCCGGACTGGCCTTCCTTTATCTGATTGCACCACTGCTGTTTGCCGCACAGGGCACGGCGATCAGCTGGGCCCTGGCCGGTCTACTGACCCTGTGGCTGGGCCTGCGCATACAGGCGCGGAGTTTCCTGTTC
Organism: Pseudomonas sp.; assembly: GCF_030690725.1. Classification (GTDB taxonomy): domain Bacteria; phylum Pseudomonadota; class Gammaproteobacteria; order Pseudomonadales; family Pseudomonadaceae; genus Aquipseudomonas. The sequence continues at coordinate 61,473 of NZ_JAUYGD010000053.1, forward strand.
AGCGCCTTTGCCGTGCAGTTGCTTGGTGGTCTGGTGTTTATGCTGGACATGGCCGGTAATGCATCCAGCGGTATGGGCGGCTTCTCTGCCGGTTGGCAGGGCTTGTTGACCTCGTCCTTGATCGGCTTCGGCCTGATCGCCGGCATGCTGCTGGCCGCCCGTGATCCGCAGGTCGGCGCTGATCGCCGTCTGCTGCGCGGCCTGTCCGTGGTGCTGCTGGTGGGGCTGGTGTTTCTCAATCTGGCGGTGCTGTTCGTTCTGCCCTGGGCTACGGCCAGCGCGGTATGGGGCGGCAGCGGCCTGTTGATTATCTGGCTCAGCCTGCATCTGCAGCAGCGCGCCAGTTTTGTCTTCGGCCTGTTGTTGCAGGTGCTGGCGGGGCTGGTGTTCCTTGCGGTCAGCCCGCTGCTATTCGGCCAGCTGTCGGCCGAGGGGCTACGGCCGCTGGCCCATATGGATTTCTGGACGCCGCTGGTACTTGGCGTCGCCGCCCTGGTCGGCGCCTGGCGTTTGCAACAGCTGGCGCGTCGCGAGGCGCCCAGCGCCCTGGGTAATTTCAGTTTGCTTGGCTTGGCGCAGATGCTGCTGGTGTGGGGTGCGGCCTGGTGGGCGTTGGCACTGAGCAGTGAAGTGCTGCGATTTGTCGCCGCTGAATGGCAGAGTAGCGCCTTGCTCGCGCTGTTGGCGGCTAGCGTCGCCCTGGCGGCATTCCTTGCGCCGCGCACACGCTGGGCCGAACTGGCGCTACTGTGTTGCCTGCTGACGCCGCTGGCCGGCGTGGTGCTGCTGCATGCCTGGCACCTGCACTATCACCCGGCAGCGCAGTTTGGCTGGCTGTCCTGGACGCTGCTGTTCGCCGTGCACTTCTGGGCGCTACGGCGTTTGGCTGTACAGCTGCCGGCGGGGGCGCTGAGCGCGGCCCATGTGCTCGGCTGCTGGTTGCTGCTGGGCGTGCTGGCGCTGGAGTTGCGCTACCTGCTGCTGGCGCTTTCAGAGCATTACAACGCCTGGCGCTGGCTGGGCTGGGCGCTGCTGCCGAGTGCCTATCTGTGGCTGATGGCGTTGCCTCGTCGCTGGCCTTGGCCGCTGGCGGCCTATCCGCGGGAATACCGTTTGCTGGCGGCGGCGCCGCTGGCGCTGCTGATGCTCGGCTGGTTCTGGCTGGCCAACGTCGCCAGCGCCGGGGATGCCGAACCGCTGGCCTATCTGCCGTTGCTCAATCCGCTGGAGCTGGGTTTGCTGTTTGCCCTTGGCGCAGTGTTCGCCTGGGCGCGCATGGGCTTGGCTGAGCTGGGCGTGACAAACGTGCGCAGCCAGTGGCTGACTCAGGCCGTGGCGGGGGCTTCGCTGTTCGTCCTGTTGACTGCCATGGTCATGCGCAGCGCCCATCACTGGGGGGGCGTGCCTTATCAGCTGGATGCGCTGCTCGATTCGATGCTGGTGCAGGCCGGCTTGTCGATTGTCTGGACGCTGATCGCTCTACCGCTGATGGTCCTCGGCAACCGCCGTGGTCGGCGCGAGCTGTGGCTGATCGGTGCGGCGTTGATCGCGCTGGTGGTGGCCAAGCTGTTCTTCGTCGAACTGGGTAATCGCGGTGGCCTGGAGCGCATCGTGTCGTTTATTGGTGTGGGTGTGTTGCTGTTGGTGGTGGGCTATTTCGCCCCCTTGCCGGCACGCAAGGCGGATGCGGATCAGCCGCAGGAGCAAGCATGATCAGTCGTTTTATCCCTGGCGCATGCTGCGCTGCGTTTCTCGGCCTGCTGTGCAGCGCGTCAGTCCTGGCACAGGAGCAGCCGGGCGACTATGCGGTGCAATTACCGCTGAGTCTTAGTGGCGACGGCCCCTGGTATCGCCTGGATGTGCCGATGGCGGTGCATTTTGCCGCGCGCTATGGCGATTTGCGTGATCTGCGGGTGTTTAACGCCGAAGGTCAGGCCCTGGCTTATGCCCTGGTGGCAGGGCAGGGCGAGTCGCGCGACAGCCAGCAGGAGCAGGCGGTGAAGTGGTTTCCGCTGTACGCCGAGCAGGGCGACAGCAGTGCTACGCCGAGCCTGCGGGTACAGCGCAGTACCAGCGGCACGCTGATCGAGCTGCTCGATGAGGCGGGCTCCTCAGCCAAACCAGCCTTGCTGCGTGGTTGGCTGCTGGATGCCAGCGCACTGCAAGAGCCGTTGGTGCATCTGCAACTGGACTGGAGCGGCGGCCAGGATGGTTTTCAGCGTTTTAGCATCGAAGCCAGTGATGACCTGCAAGCCTGGCAGCCCTGGGGCAGCGGCCAATTAGCGCGTCTGTCGTTTGATGGTGAGCGTGTCGAACAGCGCCAGGTCGAGCTGCCGGGGCGCAAGGCGCGCTACCTGCGCCTGCTCTGGCAAAGCCCACAGCAAGCGCCGCAGCTGACGGCGGCCAGCTTGCGCAGCCAACGCAGTGACAGCATGCCGGCGCCGCTGGTGTGGTCGCAGCCGCTGGCGGCGACGCGCAGTCCGGATGGCCAGTATCAGTGGCAATTGCCCCTGGCCTTGCCGCTTGAGCGCCTGCACGTCGAGCTCAGTCAAGCCAATAGCCTGGCGCCGATCCGTGTCAGCGGTCGCAGCGAAGCCAAGGGCGCCTGGCAATCGCTGGCGCAGGGTCTGCTTTATAGGCTGCCGGAAAATGGCGTGGAAATCCGTCAGGACGAATTGCCGTTGCCGGGTTGGGCGATGCAGCAGCTGCGTCTGCAGGTGGATGAGCGCGGCGGCGGCCTGGGCGTCGAGCCGCCGCAGATCAAAGTCGCGGTGCGCGCGACCCAGCTGGTGTTTCTCCAACGCGGCAGTCCGCCCTATCGGCTGGCACTGGGGCGGGCAGGTGCAAAATCGGCCGCCTTGCCGTTGACTACGCTGATTCCTGGCTATCAGCCGCAGCGCCTGCAGCAACTGGGCACAGCCGAAGCGCAGTTGCAGGCGGAGAACCTGGCGCAGCAAGAACAGGCCGCAGCTGCTGAGAGCGACTGGAAACGCTGGGGCTTGTGGCTGGTGCTGCTACTCGGGGTAGGCTTATTGGCACTGATGGCGGTCAGCCTGTTACGCCGGCCGAGTGCTGAATAGAGCCCGCTAACAGAAATAAAGCCCAGCTGCCTAACGAATTTTGCAGTATGGTTGGCATCTTCAATTGATTGGCGTTTGAGGTCAGGAAGGCCCTTGCGTATTTCTACTGCGACCCGTCTTCGGGTGATTTACGTGCGTTTGCCAGGCTCGATTGGCAAACGCGCCGAGCCGTTTTCCTTGGCAGTGCCCTACCGATGAATGCCTGCGGTAATTCCGGCTGGGCGCTCAGTGGGCAGGTTCTTCTGACTTCTGTGGTCTGCATCGGTGTGCTGCTGTTGGCCCGCTGGGTTACGCAGCAACGTTATTTCCCAGGGCGCGAAAGCTTTATCGTGCTGCACCTGGCGAGCCTCTGGTGGCTGATCGCCGCGAGCCTGGAAATGGCCGCGCAAGGCCCGCAGTGCAAGGTGTTCTGGGCCACCATGGCCTGGCCGGGGATTCTTGTGGTGCCCACCTTCTGGGCAATCTTCCTCTGGCAATACGTCAACAGCGTGCGCCAATCGCTGCCACTGCGCAGTACCCTGGGTTTGGCCGTGGTGCCGGTGCTGATCTGGCTGATGGCCCTGAGCAATCCCTGGCATGGTCTGTTCTACGGCGCAGGTACCGCGCCGCTCAGTGATGAGCCGGGCGCGCCGATTCGTTATCAGCATGGGCCGCTGTTCTACGCCGCCGCCGCTTATGTCTACCTGTTTATGACCTTCTGCATGGGCGTGGTGCTGCGTGCGGCGATCGTCAGCTATGGCGTGCATCGACGTCATTACCTGGCTTTTGTCTTCGTTACGGCAGTGCCCTGGATCGCCAATATCAGCTATGTGGTGTTCGGCTGGATGCTCTTCGGCTTCGACCCGACGCCCTTCAGTTTCGCCTTTACCTTGGTGGCCTTTGCCTGGCTGATTGTCGGTGTGCGGTTATTCGACCTGCTGCCTGTGGCTCGCCACCTGCTGCTGGATGCCCTGCTCGATCCGGTGCTGGTGGTCGATGCGCAGTTGCGGGTGATCGAGGCGAACCCGGCCGCATTGAAACTGGCTGGACTGCGCAGTGGCTGGCAGGGCCGGCAGCTGGCCGACTGGCCGATCCTTGGTGCGGATTTGCAGCAGTTACTGAGCCAGCAGACGCAGGGCGAGCATGATCGGCTGCTGACCCTGGCCAACTCGGCGCGGTATTTCGAAGTGCGTATCCGCGCCATCGAGCGGGTGACCCATCGCGGCACCCTGGTGCTGGGGCAGATGCTCTACCTGCGTGATGTCACCCAGCGCCACCTTAGCGAACTGAAGCTGGCCGAAGCCCTGGCCCTTAGCGAAGAGCGTCTGCGCACTATCACCAATCTGCATGAGCAGCTGCAGGAGCAGGCGCTGTGTGACCCGCTGACCGGGTTGTACAACCGGCGTTATCTGGATGAGTTCTTTACCCGCGAGTTGGCCGTGGCGCAGCGCGAACGCACGCCGATTTCCCTGGCGCTGATCGATCTGGATCATTTCAAGCAGCTCAACGACGAGCATGGCCACCTGGAAGGCGACGATGTGCTCAAGGGCGTGGCCCAGCACCTGCTGGAGAACCTGCGCAGCTCGGATGCGGTATTCCGTATCGGTGGCGAAGAGTTCCTGCTGATCCTGCCGCGCGCCGATGCCCATGAAGCCCGCGCGCGTCTGGAAACCATCTGCCGCGATTTAGCCGCACATCCCCTGCCGACCCGTGGCGGCGCACGCTATGTAACCCTGTCCGCGGGCCTGGCGCTGTGGCCCGAGCAGGGCCTGGTGCTCGATGAGTTGCTGCAGGTGGCCGATGCCGCCCTGTATCAGGCTAAGCATGCAGGGCGTAATAGGGTTTGTAGCCTGGCCTGATGGCCCGGCCGCTCCTTCCATCCAGTGCTAAAGCGCTTTCCCCGCTAAAGGGGTAAACTGCGCGCGATTTTTCTTCCTTCCCGGAGCCATCCATGTCCCGCGTTACCCTCAGCCGCTACCTGATCGAGCAGACCCGCTGCAACCACACCCCGGCCGATCTGCGTTTCCTTATCGAAGTGGTCGCACGGGCCTGTAAGGAGATCAGCCATCAGGTATCCAAGGGTGCACTGGGCGGCGTGCTGGGCAGCATGGGCACCGAGAACGTGCAGGGCGAGGTGCAGAAGAAGCTCGACGTGATTTCCAACGAAATCCTGTTGGAAGCCAACGAGTGGGGCGGTCACCTGGCCGGTATGGCGTCCGAAGAAATGGACAATGCCTACCAGATTCCCGGCAAGTACCCGAAAGGTGCCTACCTGCTGGTTTTCGACCCGCTGGACGGCTCCAGCAACATCGATGTCAACGTCTCGGTCGGCACCATCTTCTCGGTACTGCGTTGCCCGGACCGCAATGGCGATGAAGGCGATCTGGGTGAGGAAGCCTTCCTGCAGCCGGGCACCGAGCAGGTGGCTGCCGGTTATGCAATCTACGGCCCGCAGACCATGCTGCTGCTGACCCTGGGTGATGGCGTTAAAGGCTTCACCCTGGACCGCGAGTTGGGCAGCTTCGTGCTGACCCACGACAACATCAAGGTGCCGGAGTCGACCAAGGAATTCGCCATCAACATGTCCAACCAGCGTCACTGGGAGGCGCCGGTACAGCGCTATGTCAGCGAGTTGCTGGCGGGCGAAGAAGGCCCGCTGGGCAAGAACTACAACATGCGCTGGATCGCCTCGATGGTGGCCGATGTGCATCGCATCCTCACCCGTGGTGGCGTGTTTATGTACCCGCGCGACAGCCGCGAGCCAGAGAAGCCGGGCAAGCTGCGCTTGATGTACGAAGCCAACCCGATGTCGATGATCATCGAGCAGGCTGGCGGCGTGGCCACCAACGGCACTCAGCGCATTCTCGATATTCAGCCGACTTCCCTGCACCAGCGTGTCGCGGTCTTCCTCGGTTCCAAGGAAGAAGTGCTGCGCATCAGCGCCTATCACCGCGAGTAAGCGATGAACGCGCCCTGGCAGCCGTTGCTTGACTGGTGGTTCGGTGCGGCCGGCTGCGGCCCTGGCGTGACGGCTGCTGAGGTGGCTGCCAGTCGTACCGCGTTGTGGTTCGGCAAGCAGGACCGCCAGGATGATCAGGCGCGCGAGCAGTTTGGCGCGCTGGTCGAGCAGGCTCTGGCCAGTGGGTTGCAAGACTGGCAAGGCGAGCCTGAAGGCTGGCTGGCGACCCTGCTGTTGCTTGATCAGCTGCCGCGGATGATCTTTCGCGATACCCCGCGCGCTTTTGCCGGCGACCCGCTGGCTCGACCTTTGGCCCTGCACGGGCTGGCCCAGGGCTGGGATCAGCAGCTGCGCCCGATCCAACGGGTGTTTGCCTATCTGGTGCTGGAGCATGCCGAAGACCTGACGCTGCAGAATCAGGCCGTGCAGCTGTTTCAGGCATTGCTTGAGCAGGCTGCAAGCGCCGAGCGCGAGCTGTTTGCCGGCTATCTGGACTATGCCGAGCGCCATCAGCGAGTAATCGCGCGCTTTGCTCGCTTCCCCCATCGCAATCAGATACTCGGCCGCACTTCCAGTGCCGAGGAATCTGCCTTTCTGCTGGAACCTGGCTCGCGCTTCTAGCATCCAAGCAGGCAAGCTCGGCATTGCTATGCCAAGCTGGTCTTGGTTCTTTTCTCAGGAGTTTCCCCATGTCTCTGCGTGTCGTCGCTCTACTCGCCGGTTGCCTGCTGCTGGCCGCCTGCAACAAGATCAATCAGGACAATTACACCCAGCTCAAGGCGGGTATGAGCAAGGATGAGGTCGAGAGCCTGCTGGGCAAGCCAGGCGAATGCGCCGGCGCGCTGGGCATGTCCAGCTGCACCTGGGGCGATGAACAGCGCTTTATCAGCGTTCAGTACGCCGGCGACAAGGTCATGATGTTTTCCGGCAAGGGTTTGAAGTGATGCGCCTGCTGGCGGCGTTGGCCGCAGCGGCTCTGCTGGTGGGCTGCGCCAATTCCGGTACGGGCGTGGTGCCGCCGAAGACTGTCGAGCAGGTCGATCTAAAGCGTTATCAAGGCCTCTGGTACGAACAGGCGCGTTTGCCGATGTTCTTCCAGCGCAATTGCGCGCAGTCCGAGGCGCTTTATGAGCTGCAGGAAGGCGGCACTATCGGCGTGACCAATCGCTGCCGCACCTACGATGGCGATATGCAGCAGGTGCAGGGCCAGGCCGTGGCGCAGGTGCCGGGCGAGACTAATAAACTCTGGGTGCGTTTCGACAACTGGGCCAGCAGCCTGCTGCCGGGGCTGACCAAGGGCGAGTACTGGGTGCTCTATCTGGATGATGGTTACCAGGCCGCGCTGGTTGGGCATCCCAATCGCAAGTATCTCTGGCTGCTGACCCGTGATCAGGACCCCAGCGCGAAACACCTTGCGACGCTACTTGAAGAAGCGCGTAGCCGTGGTTATGACACCCGTGAGCTGATCTGGCGACGCACGGCTGCTGAGATGGCCCTGCAGCGTTAAGCAGCGCTTATTTCTTGGCTTTCGGGCTCTGCAGGCGGATGTGCAGTTGAGTGTCCGCCGTGCCGTGCTCGAACAGGCTGTCAATCGGTGTGGGCTTGCCATTGAGCAGCGGTGGGTTGGCGGAAAAGCCCACCGGTTCCAGCGGGATGCCGCGCCGGCCATGGTCGAGCTGGCCGTTGCCGTTGCTGTCCTGGTACAGCTGAATGGCATAACGCCCAGGCGGCAGGTCGACTAGGCGCAGCTGGCCGTCGCCACTCTGCTGCAGGCGCAGTGGCTGTTCCGGCCAACGTTGCAGCATGCCGCTCACCAGCGCCGCATGTACGGTTGCCGTGGCTTGTATGCCATCTACTGTGACCAGGATGTCACCGGCTCGGGCATATGAGCCGACCAGTAGCAGCAAAAGGCCAGTCTGATAGCCTGCCTTCTTTACGGTTTGAAGAATTCTCTGTGGCATAATCCGGGCATTTCGCAGGAAGTGGCTGGCGATGCGTCAGGTCTTGATCGTTCATTTTTCACAAACCGGCCAGCTAGACAGGTTGGCGCAATCGGTATGCGAGCCGTTACAGCAATGCAGCGATATTCAGTTGGATTACCTCCAGCTGCAACCCGCGCAACCTTACCCCTTTCCCTGGCCGTTTCTCGAGTTTTTCCGGATTTTTCCGGAAACCGTGCTGATGCGCCCGCAGCCTCTGTTGCCGTTGGCGGTGGATGCGAGCAAGCGTTATGACCTGGTGATTCTTGCCTATCAGGTGTGGTTTCTTTCGCCGTCGCAGCCGATGACTGCTTTCCTTGCTTCGCCTGAGGCCGCGCACTTGCTCAAGGGCACGCCGGTGGTAACCCTGATCGGCTGCCGCAATATGTGGCTGATGGCCCAGGAGAAGGTCAAGAGCCGCCTTACTGAACTGGGCGCGCGGCTGGTGGACAATATCGCTCTGACTGACGCCTGCGGCACTGCGGCGAGTTTTCTGGCGACGCCCTTGTGGCTGTTTACCGGGCGGCAGAAATCCTACAGCTGGGTGCCGCGCGCCGGTATTGATGAGGCTGAAATTGTCGCCGCCAGCCGCTTTGGCGTGGCCATGGCGCAACGCTTGACGGCCGACAGTCTGCCGATTGAGCAGCCGATGCTCAGCGGCCTGGGGGCGGTGAAGATTGATGAAAAGCTGATCGCCAGTGAGAAGGTCGGCAATCGCAGCTTTCAGCTCTGGAGCCGCTTGCTGGCCGCTTTAGGCCCGCAACATAGCCGTCGCCGCGGTGCCGGGCTGGTGGTTTATATCCTGTTTCTGTTGTGCCTGATCGTCACCGTAGTGCCGCTCAGTGCCTTGCTTAAAAAGTTGTTGGCGCCGCTGTTAAAAGAGCGCACCCAGCGTGAGAAGGCGTACTTTGCCGGCCCGTCTGGCGAGTGAAGTGACCTGAGGAAGTCCCGTGGTACAACCTGTATTTATCAATCGCATCAGCGCTTTCCTGCCCCATGAGCCGGTCGACAACGAGCAGATGGAAGCGTGCCTGGGCCTGGTCGGCGGCAAGCCGTCGCGCGCGCGCAAGCTGATTTTGCGTAGCAACGGCATCCAGCAGCGTCACTATGTGATCGACCCGCAGACCGGCGCGCCGAGCATGAACAATGCCCAGGTCAGTGCGGCAGCGATTCGCGGCCTGTTGGGCGGCGATTTCCAGCTGGCGGATCTTGATTGTCTGGTGGCCAGCAGCGCCTCACCGGATCAGGTCATGCCCGGCCATGCGGTGATGGTGCAGGGCGAACTGGGCAACCCACCGTGCGAAGTGGTGTCCACCGCCGGTATCTGCCTGTGCGGCATGACCGCGCTGAAATACGCTTGGATGAGCGTGGCCAGTGGCGAAAGCCGCAACGCCGTGGCCTGTGGCTCGGAAGTGGCTTCGACGCTGATGCAGGCGAGCAACTTCAACGCCGAGTATGAGAGCCGCCTCGACGAGTTGGAAACCCACCCGGAAATCGCCTTTGAGAAGGACTTTCTGCGCTGGATGCTCTCCGATGGCGCCGGTGCCGTGCTGCTCCAGGGCCAGCCGAACCGCAAGGGCCTGAGCCTGCGCATCGACTGGATCGACATCTTTTCCTTCGCCGACCAGATGCCGCCGTGCATGTACGCCGGGGCGGAAATGGTCGACGGCCAGCTGCAGGGCTGGAGCCGCTATGAAGGCGCTGAGCGCAATCGGCGCTCGCTGATGGCGATCAAGCAGGACGTCAAACTGCTTAACGACAACATCGTCAAATACACCGTCGAAGAAACCCTCAAACGCATCATGGCGCGCCGCGAGCTGCATGCCGAGGCGATCGATTATTTTCTCCCGCACTACTCGTCGGAGTTCTTCCGCGAACGCCTGTCCGTGGGCCTGGCCAATGCGGGTTTGCCGATTCCGCAAGAACGCTGGTTTACCAACCTGACCAGCAAAGGCAATACCGGCGCTGCGTCGATCTTTATCATGCTTGATGAGTTGTTCAATTCAGGTAGCCTGCGCAGCGGCCAGCGTTTGCTCTGCTATGTGCCAGAAAGTGGGCGCTTCTCCAGCGCCTTTATGCAGTTGACAGTGGTTGGCCAGGACGGTGACAACACATGAAGCTCGATGAGGTTCCCCAGGATCACAGCTCCACTTACGGCGGCCACTGCAAGTTGGTCTACGCCGTGGATGCCAGCGGCCATTATCAGGGCGCGCAGAGCGATGGCTGGGAGCCGGAAGCCTTCGCCACCCAGCTGGCTGTAGCCGAACTGCAGGAGCAGGAAGCCGAGGCCGAAGCGGGCTGGCAGCGCGGCGAGCTGTCGCCACTGAAGTGCCTGATGTACCGCTACCGCCTGGATGAGCCGGCGCTGGCGCAGATTACCGGGCTGTGGCAATGGCGTATTCGTCGGCATTTTCGCCCGACGATTTACCGCAAGCTGTCGGCAGCCATCCTGGCGCGTTATGCGGAGGCGTTCGGCCTGCCCGTTGAGCAATTGATTTCTTATCAGAAGGGCATGGCATGAGCAGCTTTCAGCATCAACAGAGCGCCCACTGCGAAAGCGGGGTGATGGCCAGCCTGTTGACCCATGCCGGTCTGCCGATAAGCGAGCCGATGGCCTTCGGCCTGGCGTCTGGCCTGGCGTTCGCCTACCTGCCGATCGTCAAACTTAGCGGCATGCCGCTGATTGCTTACCGCATGCCGCCCAAGCACCTGATCAAGACCCTGAGTAAGCGTTTGGGGGCGAAGCTGCACACGCGCACCTTTGGCGATCCCGAGCAGGGCCGTCGTGAGCTGGACGCCGCGCTGGACAGCGGTCGCCTGGCCGGGCTGCAGAGTTCGGTGTTCTGGTTGCCGTACTTTCCGCCGGAGATGCGTTTTCACTTCAACGCGCACAACCTGCTGGCCTATGGCCGCGAGGGCAATGACTACCTGATCAGCGACCCGGTGTTTGAAGAACCGGTGCGTTGCGCCGCCGAAGACCTGCAGAAAGCCCGTTTCGCCAAAGGTGCGCTGGCCGCCAAGGGGCTGATGTACTGGCTCGATGATGTGCCGCTGGAGCAGGACTGGAACAAGCTGATCCGCCAGAGCGTGCTCTCCACCACGCGCATTCTCGATGGCATGCCGCTGCCCTGGATCGGTATTCGCGGCATCCAGCATCTGGCCAAGCAGATCGACAGACTCGATCCGGCGCAGAGCAAATACAACCGTCTGTACCTGACCCATATTGTGCGCATGCAGGAAGAAATCGGCACCGGCGGTGCGGGTTTTCGCTTTATGTACGCGAGCTTTTTGCAGGAGGCCGGCGAGCTGATCGGCGACGCCAGCTTGCAGGAGGCCTCGGCCCAGCTGACGGCGATCGGCGATGATTGGCGGCAGTTCGCCTCGGCCTGCGTACGCGCCAGCCGCAACAAGGGTGAGACGCCAAGCTTTGCGCCCATCGCCGAGAGTCTGCGCAGCATTGCCCTGCAGGAGCGTGGGTTGATGCAGGAACTGGCGGCCTGGAGCAAGCGGTAGGTGGATCGTGCTTTATCGATCCACCGATCAGTACCACAGGGGGATGAAAACAGCGTCATCCACCCTACAGATGCAGGCGCAGCACCTCGACACCACGGCTTAGCTCGGCAAAGTCGTTGGCGTAAGCCCCGGCTATCGCCCCCTCCAGCAGCAGCGCCTGCACGCAGAAATCCCCCCGCTCATCACAAACCAGCAGCAACGCCTGCTCGATCAAACCATCCTGCAAATCCAGATTGGCCAGGGTCTGCAATTGCGCCCAGACCTGCTCGCCAGCACCGATAAATAGATTCGGCCCGTCGATGCCCAGTTGCTGGGCGATATGAAAGCCGGCGGCGTTGCTGACGCTATTCACAAACTCGAAGGGCTTGGGCTGTTTGTGCTGCACGTACACCGCTTCCAGCAACGCGCCCATGGTGGCCCGCGCCGGGTGGGCGGAGGCCAGGTACAGGCCGCAGTTGTTGCGCACCTGTGCTTTCAGGGGCGCAGCGGCCAGCAGGCATTGCAGGATCAGGCGGTCGATACGCCGTGGCGGGCTGTCCAGCCACTGGCCGAGGGCTGCCTTCAACTGTTTGTCATCCGTGCTGGCCAGGCCATGGACTTCACTGGCGGCTATTACCGGCATGTCATGTCCCCCTGAGCGCAGCCTTGCAATACCAGGCTGGCGTTATTGCCGCCAAAGCCGAAGAAGTTGGTCAGCAGCAGGCTATCTGCCGCCAGTTGCTGCGGTTCTGCACTCAATGGCAGCAGTGCTTCGCTGGCGTAGCTCACGCCGGGCAGTGGGCCGTTTTGCAGGGCCTTGAGCAGCAGCAGGCTTTCACTTAGCCCGCAGGCACCCAGGGTATGGCCGAGCCAGGGTTTGAGCAGGCTTAGGCCCGGCATCTGTTCGCCATAGAGCAGGCGCATGCCGTTGCTTTCGGCTACATCGTTAGCGCTGGTGGCGGTGCCGTGCAGTTTCACCAGGTCGATCTGCGCCGCCGTGCAGCTGGCGCTGCGTAGCGCCTGTTGCATGACCCAGTGGATATGACTGCCATCTTCGCGGGTGGTGGTTAGGCTGCTGGTGTCGCAGGCGCTAAAACCGCCCAGCAGGCGCGCCAAGGGTGCGTCATCCGGCTCGCGGCCGAGCAGCACGGCGGCATAGGCTTCGCCCAGCAGCAGGCCGTCGCGCTCGGGGTGAAAGGGCCGGTACTGGCCGCTGGGGCTGGTCAGCATCAGCGCGCCGAAACCCTGCTTGGCGATAGCGCTGGGGGTTTCGAAACTCAGCACCAGGGCGCGGGCGTACTGACCGGTGTTGACCAGCCGGGCACCATACAGCAGGCCGTTGGCGGCGCTGGTGCAGGCGGTATTCAGGGTAAAGGCGGCGGCAAAACCCCAGCGCTGGCGCAGCTGGCTGGCGAGCAGATCCAGCGGCGTTGAGTCTTCCGGGCGAAAGCCCTGCTGCTGGCGGGTCAGGGCTTCCAGTTCGCTGATATCCAGGCTGGTGCTGGCGATAATCAGCAGGCAGTCGTCGAGTGCCTGAGGATTGGCACCGAGGGTTTCGCCGAGCAGGCGATCCAGGCGCTCACTCAGGCTTTCGCCAGTTTTCGTGGCGTACAGATAAGTACGCGGCTCAAGCACTTCATGCAGCACAAAGGGCTCGCCCTGGGGCGGCTGATCGCTTTGCAGGGCGCGGGCGGCGCTGTGCAGGTCATCACCCAGGGCGCAGTGCAGGGCGGCGCGTTGCAGATAGATCGGGGTCACTGCTGCTGCCTGATATAGGCGGCGATGCTGGCGATAGTGCCGAGGATGCGTCGACCGTCCTTGGCGCCCTCAATACGCACGCCGTAGTGCTGCTGCAGCGCCAGGGAGACTTGCAGGGCATCCAGGCTGTCCATGGCGATACGGCTCTTCGCGCCGAACAGTGGCTCGTCATCGCTGATGCTTTGCCAGTCGATATCATCTTCCTTGTCGCACTCGCGGATCAGCAGTTGTTTGAGTTGTTGTTCTAGTAGTGAGTGGTCCATTGCGTGCGCTGTACTCGTCGGGTGAACAAAAGCAGCCCGGCCACGCCGCACAGCGCTGCAAACAGCAGCAGGCGTGCGCAGTAGGGGGCGATGTCGGCCAGTGAGCCGTGGCCCACCAGCAGGGTGAGAAAGGCATCCAGCGCCCAGCTCATTGGGGAGATTTCCGCCAGTTGGGCCATGGCCGCCGGCATTACACTTTTCGGCACCATAATCCCGCCAATCGCGGCGAGGAGGATATTGATACCGCCGCCGAGCAATAGCGCCTGCTCGTTGCTGCGCGCCAATGCGGCCAGCAGCAAGCCCAGGCTGCAGGTGGCCAGAGCGATGCTGATGGCCAATAGCGGGTAGGCCACGGCGCTACCGGGCAGGCTAAGCGCCGGCAGACCAAGCAGTGGTAGGCCGTAGACGCCAATACTCAGCAGCAGAGCGAACTGCAGCAGGTTGATGGCGAAGTACGGCAGCAGTTTGCTCAACACCAGGGTGCCAAGGTTTAGCCCGAGGCAGCGCAGGCGCAGCAGGGTGCCGCTTTGTTGTTCGCGCTGAAAGCCACCGGCCATGGGCAGCACGACGAAGAACATGCCGAAAATCAGCCAGGCCGGCACGCTCAGTTGGGTGGCGTTGGCACGGCCGCTAAGGTCGCCGCTGGCCAGCTGTTCCTGCTCATTGATCTGGCTCTGGGTGCGCTGCTGCACCAGTTGCAGGCGCTCGGCGCGGCTTAGTTCGGCATCGATCACACCGCTATCTTCCAGATAGGCCAGCAGCCGGGTCTGCGCCAGGGCGATGCTCACCGCGCTGTGCAAGCGCTGGCGCGAGAGTTTGTCGAACTGCGCCGGGAAGCTCAGGCTCGGCCCTTGATGCGGGCTGTCCAGCAGCTTGTCGGAGAAGTCTGCGGGCAAGCGCACATGGGCCAGGCTTTCGCTGCTCTCGTCGAACAGCTGGCTGTCCGGCAGTTGCGCCTGCAAAGCGTCGCGGAAGAACTGGCTGGCGTCGTCGTGCGGCGCTTCGATAATCAGGCGCAGCGCCGGCGGCTTGTCCTGCATATAGCTGGACATGGCCCCTGCCATCAGCAGCAGAAACAGGGTCGGCATAATAAACAGCACGGCCAGCGCATGGGGGTCGCGCAGCAGCAACAGCACTTCCTTGCGCGCCAGCGCCCAGAGCCTCATAGCCGGCCTCCGTTAAGGCGCAGGTAGAGCTGCTCGAGCGAAGGGCGGCCAAAGCGCAGCAGATTGGGCAGGCCATCCTGCGCGGCAACAAATTCGCTGATTGCCAGCAGCTGTTGGCCGTTCAGGGCGGCAATACGCAGGCCCTTGGGCAGCACTTCGACCGTCAGCTGCAGGCTCGCGAGCAGTTGGTGAAGGCCGGCGGGTGGCGCGTCCGGCCATTCCAGCAGCAGGCCGTGGTCGTCGCCGAGCAGCTGGCGCTTGTCCAGGTCCAGGCGCACCTGACCTTCGTGCAGCAGCAGAATGCGCTGCGCCACCCGCTCGACCTCTTCCAGGTAGTGGCTGGTGTAGATCACCGCCTTGCCCTCGGCGGTCAGCTGTTCCACGGCGGCCAGCAAGTGTTGACGACTCGCCGCATCGACGCCCACGGTGGCTTCATCGAACAGATAGAGATCGGCGGGTTGCAGCAGGCCGATGGCGAAATTCAAGCGCCGCTGTTCGCCGCCGGAGAGCTGCTCGCTGCGCCGGGTCAGCTTGTCTTGCAGGGCGCAGATTTCGATGCACTGCTGCAGGCGCTGGCGGCGCTCATTGCCGCGCAGGCGATAGAGGTCGGCAAAGAGTTCGAGGTTTTCGCCCACCTTGAGCCCGGCATAGAAGGCCAGCTGTTGCGGCACCAGGCCGAGCCTGGGTTGGCCCTCCCAGCGCAGCTCGCCCTGCTGCAGCGCCAGCACGCCGCTCAGCAGCGAGAGCAGGGTGGTCTTGCCGGCGCCATTGCTGCCGAGCAGGCCCAGGCATTCGCCGGCCTGCAGCTGCAGGTCGATGCCTTGCAGTGCGGCGCGGTTGGCTCCTGGATAGCTGTGGACGACATTGCGCAGTTCAAGCATGGATCAGCACCAGCAGCAGTTTGCCGTCGAGCAGCAGGCGTTGCTCGCTATGGATGCTGAAGGCATACAGCGCGCCGGCCGGGCTTAGCGCTTCTTGCTGGGCGCTGACCTGCAGCGCGCCACTGCGCTGGGTCGGTTCATGGTGCAGCTGCAACTGCGAGAGCTTGCCGACCAGTGCCATTTCAATGGCACTGGCATCGCCGTATAAGGCACCATGCGCGGCGCATAATTGGGCGGCCGCCTCGAACAGCAGGCAGGGTGAGGCGTCGGTGCCAAATGTGTCCAGATAGCGCCAGGCACTCAGGCCCTGAATGTTCAGGCTGTCATGCGCCAACAGGCCATCCAGCCAGAGGGCTGGGCCTTGGTGGGGCAGCAGGCTGTGCAGTTGAGTGCGATCCATTGCGGGCGGCCGAGGTAAACAGGCCGGCAGTGTAACAGAGGGGCTGCAGGTCACGCAGCGCCTGGCTTTGACGGATTATTGGGCGGAGTGGGAGAAGGCGTTATGGGCTGGTTGCAGGGGTTGGCCTTCGGGCTGGGGACATTGGTGTTGCTGGCGCTGTCCTGGCGGGCGTTGCTGCGGCCGCAGTCCCACGGCTTCTACCGGTTCTTCGCCTGGGAGGCGATTTTGGCCTTGCTGGTGCTTAACGGGCCGGTCTGGTTTGTCGACCGTTTTGCCCTGCATCAGCGCCTGTCCTGGCTGTTGTTGTTCGCCTCTTTGCTGCTGCTGTTTGCCGGCCTCTATCAGCTTCGGCGTATGGGCCGTCCCGATGGGCAGCGTACGGATGCCGAGCTGTTCGCCTTCGAGCGCACCTCGCAGTTGGTCACCAGCGGCATCTTCCGCCTGATCCGCCACCCGCTGTACGCCTCGCTGCTGTTGCTGGCTTGGGGCGTGGCCTGCAAACAGCCCAATGGCCTGAGCCTGGTTCTGGCATTACTGGCCAGCCTGGCACTCTGGCTGACCGCCAAGCGCGACGAGGCCGAGTGTTTGCAGCAGTTTGGTGAGGCGTACCGCGACTATATGCAGCGCAGCAAGATGTTTATTCCTTGGCTCCTCTAATCATCTATTCCCAGTTCAGCCGCGCCAGCTTCCACTCATCGCCTTCCAGCCACCATTCCAGTTTTACGCTGTAGTGACGGGCACTGTCGGGTATCAAACCTTCGGCGCCGGCCAGACCGACCTGGGCCTCGGTGTGGCCTTTTTCGCGGTAGGTCGTATCGAGGTAGCTGTTCTTGCTCAGGGCCAGCACCTTGACGTTCTTGTGGCGCATAAACAGCAGCAACATGGTGCGCTGCGCCCACTCGCGGTCGAACTCCCCCTGGGCCGAAAACTGCGGGTGCAATTGGTCGAGTACCGCGCTGTTCTGCTTCGCCTCCAGATTGTCCTGCAGTTGTTGCACGGCCGCTTCCAGCGCTGCTTGCGGGTCATCCTTGGCGCCGCAACCGGCGAGCAGGGTGCAAAACATTAGGAAAGCTAAGGCAAATATCCTTGTTGGCATGCTCAACTCCTTTTTCATGGTTATGATGCCCGGCAGGGCTTTAGGCGGCCGCGACAGGCGAATCACCTTCGCCAGCCGTCAAGTTACGCATCAATTCAGGAGCATGCCATGCAGACCTTGTATCCGGAGATTAAACCCTACGCCCGTCATGAGCTGGCGGTGCAGGCGCCGCACGTGCTCTATGTCGACGAAAGTGGTTCGCCGGATGGTTTGCCCGTGGTGTTTATCCATGGCGGCCCGGGTGCCGGGTGCGACGCTGCCAGCCGGCGCTACTTCGACCCCAACCTCTATCGCATCGTCACCTTTGATCAGCGTGGCTGCGGCCGTTCCACCCCCCACGCCAGCCTGGACAACAACACCACCCAGGCGCTGATCGCCGACATGGAGCAAATCCGCGAGCACCTCGGTATCGACAAGTGGGTGCTGTTCGGCGGCTCCTGGGGTTCGACCCTGGCCCTGGCTTACGCCCAGGCCCATCCGCAGCGCGTGCATGGGCTGATTCTGCGCGGCATCTTCCTGTGTCGCCCACAGGAAATTCAGTGGTTCTACCAGGAAGGTGCCAGCCGCCTGTTCCCCGATTACTGGGAAGACTACCTGGCGCCGATCCCGGCCGATGAGCGTGGTGATCTGGTACAAGCCTTCCATAAACGGCTGACCGGCCCGGATCAGATTGCCCAGATGCACGCCGCCAAAGCCTGGTCGACCTGGGAAGGCCGCACCGCCACCCTGCGCCCTAATCCGCAGGTGGTCGACCGCTTCAGCGACGCCCACCGCGCGCTGTCGATCGCCCGCATCGAATGTCATTACTTCGTTAACAACGCCTTCCTCGAAACCGATCAGCTGTTGCGCGATATGCCGAAGATCGCCCACCTGCCGGGGGTAATCGTGCATGGCCGCTATGACGTGATCTGCCCGCTGGACAACGCCTGGGCACTGCATCAGGCCTGGCCGAACAGCGAACTGCAGATCATCCGCGACGCCGGCCATTCGGCGGCCGAAACCGGGATCACCGACGCCCTGGTGCGTGCGGCGGATGAACTGGCGCGGCGCCTGCTCAACCTGGCTCCGGACGAAGCATGAAGGCACTGATCCAGCGCGTGCGCGGTGCACGGGTGGAAGTAGCGGGTGAGGTGGTTGGCGCGATTGATCAGGGCCTGCTGGCGCTGGTCGGCGTTGAGCCGCAGGACACTCCGGCCAGCGTCGAGAAAACTCTGCACAAACTGCTCAACTACCGCGTGTTCAGCGATGCGGCCGGCAAGATGAATCTGTCGCTCAGCGATATTGGCGGCGGTCTGCTGCTGGTCTCGCAATTCACCCTGGCTGCCGATACCAAGAGCGGCCTACGGCCAAGTTTCTCCAGCGCTGCACCGCCGACGCTGGGTGCTGAACTGTTCGACCTGCTGGTCGCCCAGGCCCGCGCCAAGCACCCGCAGGTCGCTACCGGCCAGTTCGGTGCCGATATGCAGGTGCATCTGGTTAATGATGGGCCGGTGACCTTTCTTCTAGAAAGCTAGCGCGCCAGGGCTTCGGCGACAAAATCCAAGCGATCCTGACCGAAGTGCATCTCGCTGCCGACAAAGAACGTCGGTGCGCCAAACACGCCGCGTTTGACCGCCTCTTCGGTGGTGGCCTTGAGGCGTTCTTTGACCACTTCATCGCTGACCAGGTGCTCGAACTCGGCCGGGTCGAAGCCAGCGGCGCTAAGCACTTCGGCGACTACTTCAGGTTTGCCGAGGTTCTTCTGTTGCACCCATAGCGCCCCGAAGATGGTTTTCACGTAGTGCTCGAAACGCTCGCTGTTTTCATAGCCGGCCGCGCCGCGCATCAGCGTCAGGGTGTTGATCGGGAAGCCCGGGCTGAAGGCCATCGGCACGCCGTAGCGACTGGCGAAACGCGCCAGGTCCTTGAGCATCCAGGCGCCCTTGCTCGGAATCATGACCGGCGACTGGTTACCGGTGGCCTTGAATACGCCGCCGAGCAGCATCGGTCGCCAGACGATCTGCGCGCCGGCTTCGCGGGCAATTCGCGGTAACTGAGTCCAGGCCAGGTAGCTGGCCGGGCTGCCGAAATCGAAAAAGAACTCTAGGGTTTTGCTCATTACATGCTCCTTTGGGAGGTCTTGTTATTGGGAGAGCGCGCAGTTGTTAAAACGTCTCGGACCATGGCCGTAGATCCAGCTCATGCACCCAGCAATCGCGAGGCTGGCAATGGATCTGCCAGTAGGTGTCGGCAATGTGCTCGGGGTTGAGGATGCCGTCCTGATCCTTAAGTTGGTAAAGCTGGGGAAAGGTATCGCGGATAAACGCAGTGTCGATGGCCCCGTCGATGATCGGGTGCGCGACATGGATGCCTTTGGGGCCGAGTTCGCGGGCCATGCTCTGGGCCAACGCACGCAGGGCGAACTTGGCGCTGGCGAAGGCGGAGAAATTCGCCCGGCCGCGCAAGGAAGCTGTGGCGCCGGTAAAGATGATGGTGCCCTGGCCACGCGGCAGCATGACCTTGGCCCCTTCACGGCCGGTGAGAAAACCAGCCAGCGCCGCCATTTCCCAGACTTTGCGATAGACCCGTTCGGTGGTTTCGGTAATGGAAAACTGCACGTTGGCGCCGATGTTGAACACCACCGCATGCAGTGGGCCGACCTCGCGCTCAATGGTGGCGAACAGCTCGACCACTTGCTCTTCGATCCGCGCATCGCAACCAA
Source organism: Pseudomonas sp. (assembly GCF_030690725.1). GTDB lineage: Bacteria > Pseudomonadota > Gammaproteobacteria > Pseudomonadales > Pseudomonadaceae > Aquipseudomonas. The sequence continues at coordinate 81,227 of NZ_JAUYGD010000053.1, forward strand.
AGGCGCGAGCCGTTCCGCCAGCCGCTTCGATCTCTGCTACCAGTGGGCCAAGTTTCTCGGCATTGCGCCTTGCCACACAGGCGACATAGCCCTCGCGGGCGAAGCGCTTGGCGATGGCGCCGCCCGTGGCATCCCCCGCACCGACGACCAGAATTGCTTTGCGTTCGCTCATTGCAGTCTCCATAAGTTCTATTTTGGAACCGTGCTTGATAGTCAGTTCCATTTTGGAACCTGTCAAGCTATGGTGAGCCATTGCGGTTGGAGACTGGCTTATGCGTTGGGAAGAACTTGAGCAGCAACCCTGCTCCCTGGCTCGCACGTTATCGGTGGTGGGTGACCGCTGGACGCTGCTGGTGCTGCGCGAGAGCTTTCTCGGTATTCGTCGTTTCGACGAGTTCGAGAAACGCCTGGGGATTACCCGCCACGTGCTGGCCGAGCGGCTGAAAAAGCTGGTGGACGCTGGGGTGCTGGACAAGGTGGCCTATCAGCAGCGGCCGTTGCGTGAGGAATACTGCCTGAGCGCCAAGGGCCGCGATCTGTATCCGGCCATCATGGCCCTGGTGCATTGGGGCGACCGCCATATGAGCGGCGCCGAGGGTGCGCCGATTCGGCATATACACCGCACCTGTGGGCAGCCGATGCATGGCGTGCTGGTGTGTTCGGATTGTGGAGAGCCGCTTGAACCTAGGGATGTTCAGCTGGAAGAAGCGCCTGCGCTCAAGGGGCAGCTATTACCTGTGCATTGGCATGCACAATAGACTGGAGAGAAACCGTAGGAGCACGCCATGCGTGCGAGCGATTTCCCAGATACCGCCACTCGCGGGCATGGCCCGCTCCTACATAGTCAGGTGTTCGTTTAGAAAAGTCGCGCCAACAAGGCAGTAACCGCGGTTTCCACCCGCAGAATCCGCGCGCCCAGTTGCACCGGTTGCAGGCCTGCTTCGGCAAGCTTTTCCACTTCGTAGGCAATCCAGCCACCTTCCGGACCGATGGCCAGCGTCACGGCCTGTTCGACTGCCCGTGGGCAGGCCGGGAAGTCACCGGGGTGGCCGACCAGACCCAGGGTATCGGCTGCGATGCCTGGTAGTTGGTCTTCGACAAAGGGCTTAAAGCGCTTTTCGATAATCACTTCCGGCAGCACGGTATCGCGGGCTTGCTCCAGGCCAAGGATCAGTTGCTCGCGAATGGCTGCGGGTTCCAGAAAAGGCGTCTGCCAGAAGCTTTTTTCCACCCGGTAGCTGTTCAGCAGAATCAGCCGAGGCACGCCCATGCTGCTGACGGTTTGCAGCACGCGGCGCAGCATCTTCGGTCGGGGCAGGGCCAGCAGCAGGGTCAGTGGCAGTTTTTCCGGCGGTAGTTGGTCGAGCTGGATCGACAGCTCGGCATGCTCGGCATCCAGACGCAGCAACTGACCGCTGCCCATCAGGCCATTCAGGCGGCCAACACGCAGGCTGTCGCCGGCTTCGGCGCGATGAACCTCATGCAGGTGCTTGAGGCGGCGGCCGCTAAGCAGCACGCGGTCGGCGGCGATAAAGTCGCCGTCTTCCAGTAGCAGCAGGTTCACGGTTGCGCGGCGGGCGGCTGGTCGTTGGAGGGGCTGTCGCTTTCGGCTTCAGCCGCCGCGTCCTGTTCGGCGCGGCGTTTGACCAGGCTGCCGCAGAGCAGGCCAGCTTCGAACAGCAGCCACATGGGCACGGCCAGCAGGGTTTGCGAGAACACGTCCGGTGGAGTCAGCACCATGCCGACGACAAAGCAGCCGACTACCACATAGGGCCGGCTTTTACGCAGGGTGGCAACGTCGACAACGCCGATCCAGATCAGCAGAAAGGTGGCAATCGGGATCTCGAACGCCACGCCGAAGGCGAAGAACAGGGTGAGGACGAAATCCAGGTATTGACCGATATCGGTCATCATCGCCACGCCTTCCGGGGTCACGCTGGCGAAGAAGCCGAACATGATCGGGAACACCACGAAGTAGGCGAAGGCCATGCCGGCGTAGAACAGCAGGATGCTGGAGATCAGCAGCGGTATGGCAATGCGCTTCTCGTGCTTGTACAGCCCGGGCGCGATAAAGCCCCAGATCTGATGCAGGATGATCGGTATCGCCAAAAACAGCGCAACCATCAGCGTCAGCTTGAACGGCGTGAGGAACGGCGAGGCCACCCCGGTGGCGATCATCGTCGCGCCTTCGGGCAGGTAGGCACGCAACGGCGCGGCGACCAGCGCGTAGATGTCCTGGGAGAAATAGAACAGTCCGGCGAACAGCAGCAGGACGGCGCCGACAATACGCAGCAGGCGCGTGCGCAGTTCGGTCAGGTGGGAGACCAGGGGCATTTCCTGATCGCTGTCCGGTCGTTGGCTCATGGCTGCGGGCTTTTATCCTGGCGGGTGCTATCAGTCGCGGCGGCCGACTCTGCTGCTGGGGGCGTGGCAGGGCTCGGTTCCGTGATGCTGCTGAGCGGCGCGTTGAGGCTTTGCTTCATCGCGTTCATTTCCCGCTCCAGCTCAAGGATCTGCTCGTTATGCAGTTGGCGGCGGATTTCATCCGCGCCGATCTCGCGCTCGACTTCAGCCTTGATCGCACTGAAGCTGCGTTTGATCCGGCCGATCCACAAACCGGCCGTGCGCACTGCGCCGGGCAGGCGATCAGGCCCCAGCACCACCAGGGCGACCACCGCGATCAGCAGCAGCTCGGTAAAGCCGATATCGAACATGGCTTAGTCTTTTTTCGCCGGCTCTTCGACCTTGCGCGCCTGAGCGTCAATGGTCTGGCCTTTGGGTTCTTCCACGGCAGGTTTGTCTTCTTCGTTGCCCATGGACTTCTTGAAGCCCTTGATCGCATCGCCCAGATCCGAGCCGAGGCCCTTGAGGCGCTTGGTGCCGAACAGCATGACCACGATCAGCAGGACGATCAGGAGTTGCCAGATGCTAATGCCACCGAATCCCATAACGCGTACTCCGTAATTTAAGGGTTAATCAGTCTTGTGCGCGCGCAGCTTTTTCCGCGTGCCCGGACAAGCCGAAACGCCGGTCCAGTTCGTCCAGTACGGCTTGGGGATGCTGGCCGAGTGCGGCGAGCATGACCAGGCTGTGGAACCACAGGTCGGCGGTTTCATAAATCACATCGCTGCAGTCACCGCTGACGGCAGCATCCTTGGCGGCGAGGATGGTTTCCACCGATTCCTCACCGACCTTTTCCAGAATCTTGTTCAGGCCCTTGTGGTACAGGCTGGCGACATAGGAACTGTCGGCGGCCGCGCCTTTGCGCGACTCCAGCACTTCGGCCAGGCGGCTCAGGGTGTCGGTCATGTCCGCGCTACTCATGACTGCCTCCTGCGGCATAGATGGCATGCGGGTCTTTGAGTACCGCATCGACGGTTTTCCACTCGGCATTCTCATAGACGCGATAGAAGCAGCTCTCGCGACCGGTATGGCAGGCGATGCCGCCCAGTTGCTCGACCATCAGGATGATCACGTCGGCGTCGCAATCCAGGCGCAGCTCGTGGAGCTTCTGCACATGGCCGGATTCTTCACCCTTGCGCCACAGCTTGCCACGCGAGCGCGACCAGTAGATGGCACGCTGCTCGGCGGCGGTCAGGGTCAGGGCCTCACGGTTCATCCAGGCCATCATCAGCACGCGGCCGGTTTTGTGGTCCTGGGCGATGGCCGGCACCAGGCCGTCCGCGTTCCAGTTGATTTCGTCGAGCCAGTCAGTCATTGCGCTATCCGCCCATCTCGGGCTGTTTGATTCAGAAAGCTAGTGTGCCAGTGCGCACCCGGTGTGGCTATCGGCGCAGCACCAGATAGAGGCCGCCGGCGAGCATCAGCCAGCTCGGCCAGGCGATCAGGCTTAATGCCAGGCCTTGTGTAGCCGCGCCAGCGATCAGCGCTGCGCCGAGCAGGCGGGCCGGCCATTGGCGGCTCGGTGCAGGCTGTTCCTGACGGCTGGTCGGTTGCTGGTTTAGGCGCTCCAGGGTTTCGCGGGCGATCTGCGACAGGTGCGGCACCTGCTCGGCCTGCAGTTGCAGGTTGCGCAGCAGGTGCAGCGGGCTGATGCGCTCGCGCATCCAGCGTTCGAGAAACGGCTGGGCGGTGCTCCACAGGTCCAGATCCGGGTACAGCTGACGCCCGAGGCCTTCGATATTCAGCAGGGTCTTCTGCAGCAGCACCAGTTGCGGTTGCACTTCCATATTGAAGCGTCGCGCGGTCTGGAACAGGCGCAGCAGCACCTGGCCGAAGGAGATGTCCTTCAGTGGTTTTTCGAAGATCGGCTCGCACACGGTGCGGATTGCCGCCTCGAAATCATTGATCTTGGTTTCCGCCGGCACCCAGCCCGAGTCGATATGCAGCTGCGCCACGCGGCGGTAATCGCGCTTGAAGAAGGCGATCAGGTTGCGCGCCAGGTAGTCCTGATCTTCGGCGGTGAGGCTGCCGATGATGCCGCAGTCGATGGCAATGTACTGCGGATTCCACGGTGTGCGGGTGCTGACGAAGATATTGCCGGGGTGCATGTCTGCGTGGAAGAAGCTGTCGCGGAACACCTGGGTGAAGAAAATCTCCACGCCGCGCTCGGCCAGCAGTTTCATGTCGGTGCGCTGGTCGGCCAGGGTGTCCAGGTCGGTGACCTGAATGCCGTAGATACGCTCCATCACCAGCACTTTCGGCCGGCAATAGTCCCAGTACACCTGCGGCACATAGAGCAGCGGCGAGCCTTCAAAGTTACGCCGCAGCTGGCTGGCGTTGGCCGCTTCGCGCAGCAGGTCGAGCTCGTCGTAAATGGTCTTTTCGTAATCGCTGACCACTTCCACCGGGCGTAGCCGGCGCGCGTCTGCGGAGGCGCGCTCGGCCACTTTGGCGAGCAGGAACAACCAGGCGATGTCCTGCTCAATCACCGGTTTCAGGCCGGGGCGGATGACCTTGACCACCACCTCTTCGCCGCTTTTCAGCTGCGCGGCATGTACCTGGGCGACGGAGGCCGAGGCCAGCGGCTGCGTATCAAAGCGGGCAAACACTTCACCGACCTTGGCACCCAGCTGGGACTCGATCAGCGCCAGCGCCTTGGCCGGATCGAAGGGCGGTACCTGATCCTGCAGCTTGGCCAGCTCATCGGCGATATCGGTTGGCAGCAGGTCGCGGCGGGTGGAAAGCAGCTGGCCGAACTTGATAAAGATCGGCCCCAGTTCCTCCAGCGCCAAACGCAAGCGTGCACCGCGCGACAGCAACAAGTCGCGGCGTGGCAGCCAGCGCCAGGGCAATACATAACGCAGCGCGCGTGCCCAGAAGGGCAGCGGCAGGGCGAATAACAGGTCGTCCAGCTGGTAGCGAATGACTACGCGCTGGATACGCAACAGACGACGAACGGCAAGCAGCTTCATGCGATGGGCTTATGGCGTTGGGCGAGGCGCTCGATGCGCGCGTCGAGTCGGTCGAGGGATAGCTTGAGGTGGTCCAGTTCGGCGAAGCGCGCATCGGCTTCGCGCTGGCCGACCAGGCTGCGGGATTCTTCACTGAGGTAATCGGCCAGGTTCAGGCGCAGGCTGTCGAGCGCCTGGCTGCTCCAGTTCACTCGGCTGCGCAGATGGCCACCGAGCAGCTGGCTGCCGACCGGGCCGAGCCAGCGCGACAGTTCGTATTCCCAGTCCAGCTCGAGATCCTGAAGGATTCCGGCCAGTTCCAGCAGGGCGGCGCTATCGCCATCCAGGCTGACGTCCGGGCTGTGCAGGATGCTGGTCTTGTCGCGGCTCAAGGCCAGACGCACCAGACTGGCGGCGGGGGCGCGCAGGTGGCAATCCGCTTCACCCGCCCACTGCGCGGCCAGTTGCAGACCGCTGGCGCTGGGCAGGATAAACAGCTGCAGATTCGGTGCGGCGCACTCCACGGCAATCACCCGGCCACTCAAGCGCGCCAGGCGCGGCAGCGCGGTGCTGTCCATGGCCAATACGCGATTGAGGCCGAGTTCGACGCCGGCCAGCAGCCCGGTCAGCAGCATCAGGGCTTGATGCCGCGGTGCAGGGCGACGATGCCGCCGGTCATATTGTGGAAGGTCACGCGCTCGAAGCCGGCTTCAACCATCATAGCCTTGAGGGTGTCCTGATCCGGGTGCATGCGGATCGACTCGGCCAAGTAGCGGTAGCTTTCGGCGTCGTTGGTGATCAGCTTGCCGGCCAGCGGCATGAACTTGAACGAGTAGGCGTCGTAGAACTTCGACAGCAGCGGGCTGGACGGTTTGGAGAATTCCAGGATCAGCAGGCGACCGCCCGGTTTGAGCACGCGCAGCATCGAACGGATGGCGTCCTCTTTATGCGTCACGTTGCGCAGGCCGAAGGCGATGGTCACCACGTCGAAGTGGTTGTCCGGGAACGGCAGTTTCTCCGCATCGGCCTGGACGAAGCTGACGTTGCCGGCCACGCCCTTGTCGAGCAGGCGATCACGGCCGACACGCAGCATCGATTCGTTGATATCAGCCAGCACCACTTCGCCAGTCGGACCGACCAGGCTGGAGAACTTACGGGTCAGATCGCCGGTGCCGCCGGCGATATCCAGCACCCGGTTGCCACTGCGCACGCCCGACAGTTCGATGGTGAAACGCTTCCACAGGCGGTGCATACCGCCCGACAGCACATCGTTCATCAGGTCGTACTTGGCCGCCACCGAGTGGAAGACTTCGGCGACTTTTTCCGCCTTCTGGCTTTCCGGCACGCTCTGGAAACCAAAGTGCGTGGTGGGTTCGCTGTCGCTGCTCTTGCGCGGATCGTTCATCTTGCCCTTTCCTAAAACACAGAGGCTGCATCTAAAGTGGCGGCCATTCTAAACCTAAAAGCCGCCCTAGGCTTCAAGCCGCGCGCGCAAGTAAAAGCCTGAAGGCTTTGCACCCGCGCAGCTTGCTATAGTCTCGCGACCTAAGGTCGCAGTTAACTGGCGAGGAGAAATGCCATGGCCAAGATCACCGTCGAACGTCCCCACTCCCTGGGGCGCGAAGTCGCCCGGGAAAAAGCCGAGCAACTGGCCGAGCGCCTGGCCCGCGAATACGACGTGCGCTACCGCTGGAATGGCGACAACCTGGAGTTCAAGCGCAGCGGCGCGGATGGCCGTATTGAAGTGCATGAGCACAGCGTGCGTGTGCAGCTCAGCCTGGGGCTGTTGTTGTCGGCAATGAGCAGCAGCATCAAGCGCGAAATTGAAGAAGTGCTGGATAAGAATCTGCAGGCGTGAGGTTTTTATGGCCGTTGCTGGGCATTCTTAAAGATGGCTTTCTGTAATTTTTTACAGGCTTAGTATGCGGTTTCTAATTTTCATCGATACCGTGCTCCTAAGCCTGCATTCCGTGGGCGTTTCCTCGAAACACTTAGAGTGAGGTGCACCATGTCGAAAGTTGCCGTTAAAAAGAAAGCCGTCGTTGAAGAAGCCAGCAGCGTGCTGAGCGACGCAAAAGTGTACGCCCGCAAGATTTACTTGGCTGGCCTGGGCGCTTACGCCAAAGCGGGCCAGGAAGGTGCCGAGTACTTCAAAGAACTCGTGAAGAGCGGCGAAGGCGTTGAAAAACAAGGCAAAAAACTGGTCAACGAACAAGTTGAAGCAGCCAACAGCCAGATCGACAGCGTTAAAAGCACTGTCACCAGCAACGTCAGCAGCGTCAAAGGCAAGTTTGAAGTGCAGCTCGACAAAATCGAGAAAGCCTTCGACAACCGCGTTGCCAGCGCCCTGAACCGCATTGGTATCCCGTCCAAGCAGGATGTTGAAGCACTCTCTGCTAAGCTGGATGAGCTGAGCGCGTTGCTCGAGCACGTCGCGCGTACCAAGTAAGGAGAGCAGGATGGCTGTCAAAAAGAAAACCGAAAAGCAAACCACTTCCTGGATCGGCGAAGTAGAAAAATACTCGCGTCAAATCTGGCTGGCTGGTTTGGGTGCCTACTCCAAGGTCAGCAAGGACGGCAACAAGCTGTTCGACACGCTGGTCAAGGATGGCGAAAAAGCTGAGAAGCAAGCCAAGACCGAAGTCGACAAGCAAGTTGGCGCAGTGAAGTCCACTGTGGGTTCGAAAGTGGACACTGCCAAGTCGAAAGTCGATGAAGTCAAAGACAAGGCTATTGGCAAGTGGGGCGAGCTGGAAGAAGCCTTCGACAAGCGTCTGAACAATGCCATTTCGCGTCTCGGTGTACCGAGCCGCAATGAAGTGAAAGCGCTCAACGCCAAAGTGGAAAGCCTGACCAAGCAGATCGAGCAACTGACCGGTGTTTCGGTTAAGTCGGTCAAGCCTGCCGTCAAGAAGGTTGCTGCCAAGCCTGCCGCTAAACCCGCTGCCAAGCCGGTTGCCAAAGCTGCAGCTAAGCCAGCGGCCAAACCTGCCGCTAAACCGGTAGCCAAGGCTGCTGCCAAGCCAGCTGCTAAACCTGCTGCCAAGCCGGTTGCCAAAGCAGCAGCTAAACCAGCTGCCAAACCAGCTGCCAAACCAGCAGCCAAGCCTGCCGCTAAACCGGCAGTCAAAGCTGCCGCCAAGCCGGCACCAGCCAAGCCAGTAGCCGCCAAACCGGCTGCTCCGGCAGCCGCTGCTGCACCTGCTCCGGCCGCTGCACCTGCTGCACCCGTGACACCTGCCGCCCAGTCGTAAGACGCGCAGCAGTCAACGCAAACGCCCGGCCTAGTGCCGGGCGTTTGCGTTTAGGTGTACGGGTTAATCTTCCAGGTAGCGTTGCGCCAGGTGTTCGGCGGCGTAGCGCGACTCTTCGGCCAGGTGCGGGGCCACCAGCATCATCACCTGATAGACCACCAGGCGACTCTCGCCTTCGCGACCGATGATGCGCTGGTAGTCGAGGGAGAACAGCAGGGTCAGGGTGATCTGCTCGACCAGTTGGCCCAGCGACTGGGTGTCGCTTTGCAGTTGGCCATCAAGTTGCAGTTGGGCGAGCAATTCGGCCAGCGCACGTTTGAGGCTATTGAGCCAGTGACGCATGCCACGTTCCAGTTTTGGCAAGCGGCTGGTCAGGTTGGACAGGTCCTGGAACAGAAAGCGGTAGTGCGCCAGGCGCTCGACGATCAGGTGCAGAAACAGCCAGTAATCCTCCACATCCAGCTGCACGTCTTCCGGCGGCGAAAGCAGCGGCGCGAGTTCCGCCTGAAAGCGCTCGAACAGGCCGAGGATCAGCGGCTCTTTGCCGTGGAAGTGGTAGTACAGGTTGCCCGGGCTGATACCCAGTTCGTTGGCGATTTCCAGGGTGGAAACGTTCGGTTCGCCCTTCTGGTTGAACAGCAGCAGGGCGCATTCAAGGATTCTGTCGCGGGTTTTCATCCGGTCTTCTTATTCTGGCCGCGGGAAGGCTGACGATACCTGGCCGCAAGGGTTTGCGGCCAGTCTGATCATGCGTGGCTTGGCGTTTTAGCGCACATGCACATAGGTGCCGGGCGCGGCTTCCATGGCCGGGTAATTCTGGTTGCCCAGGGCCATCAGGGTGTCCTTCTGCTCGCCCGAGCGTTCCTGCATCCAGTTCAGCCACACTGGCCACCAACTGCCCTGTACGTGCTCGGCATCGTGGTACCAGGCGCGCGGGTCGCCGGTGAGTTTGGGGTTTTCCAGGTAGTTGGATTTGGGGTTGCCCGGCGGGTTGAGGATGCTCTGGATATGCCCGCTGTTGGACAGGATAAAGCGGCGGTCGCCGCCCAGCAGCAGGGTCGAGCGGTACACCGCATCCCAGGGGGTGATGTGGTCGTTGATCCCGGCGACGCTGAAGCTGTCCACCGTGACCTTCTGCAGATCGACCGGGGTGCCGCAGACTTCCAGGCCGCGCGGGTGGGTCAGCGGGTTGTGTTTGAAGAAGTCGATCAGGTCGCCATGCAGGGCGGCCGGCAGGCGGGTGTTGTCGTTGTTCCAGTAGAGAATGTCGAAGGCCGGTGGCTGCTTGCCGAGCAGGTAGTTGTTGACCCAGTAATTCCAGATCAGATCATTCGGCCGCATCCAGGCAAACACCCGCGCCATGTCGCGGCCATCCAGCACGCCCTGTTGATAGGAACGGCGTTTGGCGGCTTCGAGGGTCAGCTCATCGGCAAACAGCATGGCCGGGCTGTCGATCTGGCTGTCCAGCAGGCTGACCATATAGGTGGCGCTGGCCACTTTGCGCAGCTGGCGTTTGGCCTGCAGATGGCCTTGTAGCGCGGCGATGGTCAGGCCGCCGGCGCAGGCGCCGAGCAGGTTGACGTCCTTGCTGCCGGTGATTTCCCGGCAGGCATCGATGGCGACTTCCAGCGCTTCCACGTAGCTCGACAGGCCCCACTCGCGGTGCCGTGGATCGGGGTTGCGCCAGCTGACCACGAAGGTCTGCAGGCCGTTCTTCAGCGCGTACTGGACGAAGCTCTTCTCGCTGGAGAGGTCGAAAATATAGAACTTGTTGATCTGTGGCGGCACGATCAGCAGCGGCTTGGCGTACTGCTTTTCGCTCATCGGCTTGTACTGGATCAGCTCCAGCAGCTCGCTGCGAAACACCACGGCGCCGCTGGTGGTGGCCAGGTTACGGCCGACCTCGAAGGCATGCTTGCTGACCTGGCTGGGCATACCGTCGTTGTTCACCAGGTCATCGAACAGATGGCTTACGCCCTTGAGCAGACTGCTGCCGCCGCTGTTGAACAGCTCCTTGATCACCTGTGGGTTGAGCAGGGTGTTGCTGGGGGCCAGGGCGTCACCGAGAAGGGTGGCAACAAAGCGCGCGCGGGCGCGGTCATCGGCATCCAGGTTGCTCTCGTCGATCCAGCTGTTCAGCTGTTTCTGGCAGGCCAGGTAGGCTTGCAGGCTGCGGCTGTAAATCGGGTTGTCACGCCAGGTTGGGTCGGCGAAGCGCGGGTCTTGCGGGTTGACCTTGAACGGCTTGTCGCCCATCAGCACGCGACCCAGTTGGCCGCCCAGCGCAGCAACATGCCGGGCACTGTGAATGGGTTGCTTGATCCCCTGCAGGGCCAGGCCACGCAGGGTGGACAGCAGGTCGCGGCCGCGCAGACCGACTACTGCATTTTGCGCGTTCATCACGCTTTTGTTCGCCGGCAAGGCGCGTTTGCTGGGTTGGTCTCGCATTGGGCAACACTCCGTCGTCAAACCGTGAGACTTCAAGGTTGATAGATAAGCAGCAAGGCTTATACCAATGCGCGCGCATGTGCGTTCCAGACTGCCGCGCGCCAAGTCCCAGGTAATACAACGTGCCCGAAAGTGGGTCAAGCACTGTGCGTGCAGCACAGCCTCAGTGCGCGCTGTTGAGGCGCTTGCCCAACCAAGGTGCGGTTAGCCGAGCGTGCGGGCTGACGCGGGCTGCGGGTGCATGACCGCGCGCTGACGTTCTTCCTCGAGGAATTTCATGATGATCGGTGCCACGGCTTCGGCGCGGGTCACCAAGAACAGGTGGCCATCGTCGATTACGTGCAGCTCGGAGTTGGGGATGCGCCAGGCCAGCAGACGCATATTCACCAGCGGGATCAGCGGGTCATCGTCACCGGCCATTACCAGCGTCGGTTGGCGGATCTTGTGCAGCCAGTGGATGCTGGTCCAGCCTAGCCCAGCGAACAGCTGCCAGTAGTAGCCCATCTTGCCGCCCGAACGGACTTTACTGGCGTGCGCCAGGGCCAGTTTCGGGTCGCGGCGGAAGGCGCCGCCGTAGATTTCCGGGGCAATCTGCACGCCGTAGGACGGCTGCACGTAGCGCCGCGGGCTGGCCATGCACCAGAGCACCTTGGGTTTGCCAGGCACCATCACCGCGCCGGCCGAGGTGGCGGCGAGGATCAGCTTCTTGCAACGCTCCGGGTAGTCATGGGCGAACTGCTGCGCCAGGGCACCGCCCCAGGACACGCCAATCGCATTGACCTGACCGTAGTCGAGGTAATCGAGCATGCGCGCGGCGAGTTTGGCCAGGCCAGGAAAGCGATACGGCGTGCTGGGCGTAGAGGAGCCGCCAACGCCGGGTACGTCGAAGGCGATGACCTCCAGGCCTGGGTCCAGGGCGCGCACGAAAGGCATGACCAGCTCCAGGTTGGCCCCGATGCCGTTGAAGATCAGCAGCGGGGTCATCTTGCCGTTACCGGGGCGAACCGCGGTACGGATGGTCTGGCCGTCCAGTTCAATGGTACGGAATACGAAAGGTAGCGACATGCGCAAAAGCCCTATCAATTAAAACGCTGGATCAGACCCTCCGGGTCTTTTCCAGAAACGCCAGGGCAAAGCCTGGTTCGCCTCACCCGCGCAAATGAGCGGGTGGGCGAGCGACACCTCCAGTGCCGCGGGCAGTGTTGCGCAGTGCGCAGTTGATCAACGTTCGTGAACGTAGGTACCGGGGGCTGCTTCGCCGGCCGGATGTTTCTTGTTGCCCAGTTGGCTCGGTGCCTTTTTCTGCGCGCCGGAGCGCTCGCCAAGCCAGACCTGCCAATGCAGCCACCAGGAGTCGGCGTGCTTGGTCGAACTGGCTTGCCAGGTTTTCGGGTCCGCGTGCATCTGGGTGTTGGTCATGTAACGTGATTTCGGGTTGCCCGGCGGGTTGAGAATGCTCTGGATATGCCCGCTGTTGGACAGAATGAATTCGACATTGCCGCCAAACAGCTTGGCCGACTTGTAGCACGACTCCCACGGGGTGATGTGGTCGGTGGTGCCGGCCACGCAGTAGAGGTCGCTGGTCACCTGCTTGAGGTCGACCGGGGTACCGCAGACTTCCAGCGCACCTGGGCGAATCAGCGGGTTGGAGGTAAACATGTCGATAAATTCGCCATGCAGGGCAGCCGGCAGGCGCGTGGTGTCGTTGTTCCAGTAGAGGATGTCGAACACCGGTGGCTCGTTGCCGAGCAGGTAGTTGTTCACCCAGTAGTTCCAGATCAGGTCGTTGGGGCGCATCCAGGCGAACACCTTGGCCATGTCGCTGCCTTCCAGCACGCCGGCCTGATAGGAGCGGCGCTTGGCCATCTCCAGGCTTTTCTCGTCGGCGAACAGCGCCACGTCGGTTTCCAGGCGGTTATCCAGCACGCTGACCAGCAGGGTCAAGGCATGCACCTTCTTCTCACCCAGCGCGGCGTAATGGCCCAACAGCGAGGTAGTGGTCAGGCCGCCGGAGCAGGCGCCGAGCATGTTGATGTCTTTGCTGCCGGTGACGGCAGTAACCACGTCGATGGCTTCTTTCAGTGCTTCGATATAGGTCGACAGGCCCCACTCGCGGTGGGCCTTGGTCGGGTTGCGCCAGCTCACCACGAAGGTCTGGATGCCGTTGCGCAACAGGAAGCGCGCCACGCTCTTTTCCGGTGACAGGTCGAAGACGTAGAACTTGTTGATCTGCGGCGGCACCACCAGCAGTGGGCGCTCGTGCACCTGCTCGGTGATCGGCTTGTACTGGATCAGCTCCAGCAGGTCGTTGCGGAAAATCACCGCGCCATCGGTGGTGGCCAAGCTTTTGCCGACCTCGAAGGCATTCATGTTGACCTGGCTCGGCATGCCACCGTTGTTGACGATGTCCTGGGCCAGGTGCGACAGGCCGTCAAGCAGGCTCTTGCCGCCGGTTTCAAAGAAGCGCTTAACGGCCGCCGGGTTGGCCATGCTGTTGCTCGGGGCCATGGCTTCGGTCATCAGGTTGATCACGAAGTGGCCACGGCTGGCATCCTGTTCAGACAGGTTGCTGTGCTCGACCCAGTCATGCAGCTCTTTGCGCCAGGCCAGGTAGGTCTGCAGGTAGCGGCGGTACAGCGGATTCTGACTCCAGGCCGGATCGGCAAAACGCCGGTCGCCTTCGGTGGGGGTGAGGTCGGATTGGCCGAGCATCACGTTCTTCAGCTCCATGCTGAAGTGGGCAAGGTGTTTGGCGCTGTGCAGGGGTTGCTTGAGGGCTTGCTTGAGCACGACTCGGGCGGAGCTAAGTAGGTCTTTACCGCGGATGCCGATCACCGGGTTAAGGCCCAAAGTGTTCTCGGAGGCCTGGTGTTTCAGGTCATCATTATTCTTATCTGTCATCTACAACGCTCCATTGTCCTGAGACGAAATACCGGCATACGGCTGTGCACGGCGACACAGGGCTAGAACCTGCTCCAAGTCTGCTGCGCGTCGGTCCTGCTGCGTTAAGAGCAGACTCGGAATGCTCATGTACAAAAGTACACTCCGCTTCCTCGCCTGTTCTTGCCTTGCATGACTCTAGCTCGCGAGACTTTGAACAGGTTCCATGAACCAGGTATTGCCCGGATTACCAAGGGCGGATCGCTCCGCAATCTTCCTCGTCGCAGGGGCTGCCTGGCGCGAGAAACTTCCAACTACTTGGTTACCCGAGTTTGAGAATTTGTGCAAGCCGGCCGCGATCCAGGCCGAATGCGCGATGAGTATGCAGGGAAGGATTAGAAAATGCGCTCTAACCGGTCAGGATCAACGGGCTAGACGGGCTGCTGCGCTGCGGCAGATTGCCGCTCGGCGCTGTGCGAGTGAGGAAATAGCTGAAGCACCTGAGTCAATTCCTGACGGCATGTGGCCCGGGCACTTCAGAGCATCAGTTTGACCACGCTTTCGCTGGGGTCACGGGACTTGCCGGCGGCGGCGAGGGTGGCGAGGTAATCGCTCCACAGTTCGCTCTGGCGCAGGGACAGCTGTTCCAGATAATCCCAGGTGAACAGGCCGCTGTCGTGGCCGTCATCAAAGGTCAGTTTGAGGGCGTAATTGCCGGCGGGCTCGATCTTGCTCAGGCCGACGCCGAGCTTGCCGGTTTGCAGAATCGGTTTGCCATGGCCCTGTACTTCCGCCGATGGCGAATGTACGCGCAGAAACTCGGCGGGCAGGGTGTAGTGCTCGTCCGCCCCGTAATGCAGCTCCAGGGTTTTCGAGGCCTTGTGTAGTTTGATCGCCGTGGGGATACGCATGCTCGATTCCAGAGGCGGTGTAGCCCGGATGCAATCCGGGGGCTTCGTAATACGCTCCCTCGGATTGCAACCGGGCTACGGGGTGGGGTGGTTACAGAATATAGCGCGACAGGTCTTCGTCCTGCGCCAGCTCGCCGAGGTGACTGTTGACGTAAGCGGCGTCGATCACGATCGGCGTGCCGTTCTGCTGGCCAGCCAGGTCGCCAGCGCTGAAAGAGACTTCCTCCAACAGGCGCTCGAGCAGGGTGTGCAGGCGGCGCGCGCCGATGTTCTCGGTCTTCTCGTTGACCTGATAAGCAATTTCGGCGATGCGCTTGATGCCTTCGGCGACAAACTGGATGCCCAGGCCTTCGGTGTTGAGCAGCGCGGCGTATTGCTCGGTCAGCGAGGCGTGCGGCTCGGTGAGGATGCGCTCGAAGTCCTGTGGGGTCAGGGCTTTCAGCTCCACGCGAATCGGCAGGCGGCCTTGCAGCTCCGGCACCAGGTCGCTTGGCTTGCTCAGGTGAAAGGCGCCGGAGGCGATAAACAAAATGTGGTCGGTTTTCACCATACCCAGCTTGGTGTTCACCGTGCAGCCTTCGATCAGCGGCAGCAGGTCGCGCTGCACGCCTTCGCGGGATACGTCGGCGCCGCCGGTATTGCCGCGCTTGGCCACCTTGTCGATCTCGTCGATAAACACGATGCCGTTCTGTTCCACGGCTTCCAGAGCCTGGGCCTTGAGTTCTTCCTCGTTGACCAGGCGCGCGGCTTCTTCATCGCGCACCATCTTCAGGGCTTCCTTGACCTTGAGCTTGCGGCTCTTCTTCTTGCCCTTGCCCATGTTGGAAAACAGGCTTTGCAGCTGGTTGGTCATCTCTTCCATGCCCGGCGGGGTCATGATTTCGATGCCGGCCGGGGCGTCGGCCACTTCGATCTCGATGTCCTTGTCGTCCAGCTGGCCTTCGCGCAGGCGCTTGCGGAACAGCTGACGGGTGTTGGAATCGCTGCCCGGCGCGGCTTCCTCGCTGAAACCGGTGCGGGCCGGTGGCAGCAGGGCATCGAGGATGCGCTCTTCGGCGGCATCTTCGGCGCGGTGGCGCACCTTGATCATCTCCTGCTCGCGCAGCATCTTGATCGCCGCATCGGCGAGGTCACGGATCATCGACTCGACATCTCGGCCGACATAGCCGACCTCGGTGAACTTGGTCGCTTCCACCTTGATAAACGGCGCATTGGCCAGCTTGGCCAGGCGGCGGGCGATTTCGGTCTTGCCGACGCCGGTAGGGCCGATCATCAGGATGTTCTTCGGCGTTACTTCGGTGCGCAGCTCAAGCGGCAGCTGCATGCGCCGCCAGCGGTTGCGCAGGGCAATGGCCACGGCGCGCTTGGCGTCGTCCTGACCGATGATATGGCGGTTGAGTTCGTGAACGATCTCGCGGGGCGTCATGGACATGCGGGTTTACTCCAGAAAAGACCGCTAATCAGGGTGTTTAAAGCGTCGCGAGCGAAGGTCAGGCAAGGCGAAAGTAGGCGAGGAAGCGGAGTTTACGTCTGTAAATGAGCATGACTCATTCCATTCGCTCTCCGGGCCGCCCTTACGGGCGTTCAGCGACAAGTCGCTGTCCGAAGCCTGCTTGCAACGCAGCATGGCCGAGCGCAGCAGCTTTAAACGGCCGGATCGGCGCAGTCCTCTTCTTCGATAGTCAGGGTTTGGTTAGTGAAGACACAGATGGAGCCGGCAATGTTCAGCGCGGTTTCGGTGATTTCACGGGCACTCAAATCGGTTTTCTGCAGCAGGGCCATGGCCGCGGCCTGGGCGAAGCCGCCACCGGAACCCATGGCGATCAGGCCGTGCTCGGGCTCAACCACATCGCCGTTGCCGGTGATGATCAGCGAGGCGTCCTTGTTGGCCACTGCCAGCATGGCTTCCAGGCGGCTCAGCGAGCGGTCGGTGCGCCAGTCTTTGGCCAGCTCGACGGCAGCGCGCACCAGGTGGCCCTGGTGTTTTTCCAGCTGGCCTTCAAAGCGTTCAAACAGGGTAAAGGCGTCGGCGGTGGCACCGGCGAAGCCGGCCAGCACCTGGCCGTGGTACAGGCGACGAACTTTTTTCGCGTTGCCTTTCATCACGGTATTGCCGAGGGACACCTGGCCGTCGCCGCCCATGACGACTTTGCCGTTGCGGCGCACTGAAACGATGGTGGTCAAGGGGAGAGTCTCCACGCAGCGGGGCGAAAGTGCCCAATGCCGAATGAAGTGGGGGCAGCGATGCCCTGCTTCAAGCCCTGGGGCATCCGCTGTCCGACAAATAGTCGTGCGAATGCGCCACAGGGCCTGAACTTACTGGCTTTGCCGCTGCTGTAACAACAGATTGCTAAAGCCGCTGGCGGCCAGGGATTTCTGCGCTTGGCCGAGCTGTTCGCGGGTGGCGAAGGGGCCGACCAGCACGCGGTGCCAGGTTTCTTCGCGCACCGTGCCGGATTCCACCTGCACGTTCTGTCCGAGCAGGATGATCTGCGCGCGCAGGCTGTCGGCGTCGTCCTTGCGGCGGAACGAGCCGGCCTGGAGGAAGAATTGCGAGCTGACCGGACCTTTGGCGACTACTGGCGGCGGTGGCGGCACCTGGCCGTTGAGCGCGGCTTCGGCGCGGGCGGCATCGATCTTCGCCGCTTCTTCCGGGGTAACCGGCTTCTGCGCGGGCGGTGCGACGGGCTCGATGCTTTGCGGCGGCAGGATCACTTCCGATTCCGGCAGCAGGGTGTAGAAGTCGTATTTGGGCTTGGCCGGCTCGTTAGTGGCAGGCTTGGCGGCCGCCGCTTTATTGGCCTGAGTGACGCGCGCCTGTTCGACCTTGTTGCGCTTGATCTCGTCGCGGCCCGGTTCGAGGCTGAACAGAAACACCATAAAACCGCCGATCACCAGGCCGCAGACCAGCCAGAACCAGCCCGGCACCGGTTTTTTCGCCGGTGCTTGGTAACGGCTGGCGCCGCGTTTGGCGGCGGGTTTTTTCTTGGCGGCCACTTACATGCGCTCCAGGGTTTCCAGGCCGAGCAGTTCCAGGCCCTGCTTGAGCGTACGCGCGGTCAGCGCGGCCAGGCGCAGGCGGCTGTTACGTACAGCCTCGTCCTCGGTGGAGAGGATCGGGCAATTCTCGTAGAAGCTCGAGAACAGCCCGGCCAGGTCGTACAGGTAAGCGCAGAGCAGGTGCGGTTCGCCCTTGTCGGCGACGCTGGCGAGCACCTCATTGAACTGCGCGAGCTTGCCGGCCAGTTCGATTTCGTGGGCGGCCTGCAGGTCGAGGCTGCCTTCGATCTGCTCGAAACCCTTGCCCAGCTTGCGGAACACGCTGGCCACGCGGGTGTAGGCGTACAGCAGATACGGCGCGGTGTTGCCCTCGAAGCTCAGCATCAGCTCGAAGTTGAAGCGGTAGTCGCTGGTGCGGTGCTTGGACAGGTCGGCGTATTTCACCGCACCGATGCCCACGGCGCGGGCGATTTGGCGCAGTTCGGCTTCGTCCAGCTCGGGGTTCTTGCCTTTGACCAGGGCGTAGGCGCGCTCTTCGGCCTCATCGAGCAGGTCGACTAGCTTCACGGTGCCGCCGTCGCGGGTCTTGAATGGGCGGCCATCGGCGCCGTTCATGGTGCCGAAGCCCATGTGTTCCAGCTGCATGCTGGCAGGCACGAAACCGGCCAGGCGCGCGGCGGTGAAAACCATCTGGAAGTGCAGGGCTTGGCGCTGATCGACGAAGTACAGCGCGCGGTCGGCTTTCAATACGTTAGCGCGGTAGCGCGTGGCGGCCAGGTCGGTGGTGGCGTACAGGTAACCGCCGCCAGCTTTCTGCACGATCAGTGGCAGCGGATTGCCTTCAGCGTTCTTGAACTCGTCCATAAACACGCACTGCGCGCCGTCGCTTTCGCTGAGCAGGCCCTTGGCCTTGAGGTCGGCGACCACGTTGGCCAGGTCGTCGTTGTAGGCGCTCTCGCCTTTCACGTCGGCCATGGAGAGCTTCACGCCGAGGCGGTCATACAGCGCCTGGCAGTGGCTCAGGGAAATATCGTTGAAGCGGTGCCACAGGCGCAGGCATTCGGCATCGCCGGCCTGCAGCTGCACCACCAGCTCACGAGCACGCTCGGCGAACTCGGGGGATTCGTCGAAGCGCTTCTTCGCCGCGCGGTAGAAACCTTCCAGGTCAGCCAGCTCGCTTTCGGCGGCCTCTGGGTTTTCCTGCATAAAGGCCAGCAGCATGCCGAACTGGGTGCCCCAGTCGCCCACGTGGTTCTGCCGGATCACGTCGTCGCCGAGGAATTCCAGCACCCGCGCCACACCGTCACCGATGATGGTCGAGCGCAGGTGGCCGACGTGCATCTCTTTGGCCAGGTTCGGCGCCGACAAGTCGACCACCACGCGCTGCGCCGGGCCAGCCTTGCGCACGCCGAGCTTGGCGTCGGCCAGCAGGGCATCCAGGCGTGCGGCCAGGGCTTGGGTGTTCTGATAGAAATTGAGGAAGCCCGGGCCAGCGATCTCGACCTTGCTGATCGCGGCATCGCTCGGCAGCGCGGCAATCAGCTTCTCGGCCAGGTCGCGCGGTTTCATGCCGGCCGGCTTGGCCAGCATCATGGCGATATTGCTGGCGAAGTCGCCGTGGGTCTTGTCCTTGGTGTTCTCCACCTGAATGGCCGGGCTCAGGCCTTCCGGCAGCACGCCGTCGGCGGTGAGGCGGGTCAGGGCTTGCTGGATCAGGTGGCGAATGCTGTCTTTCATGGTCTGCTCGGTCGGCCGTTGCGGCGGCGGCGCACAAAGGCGCTGGTTGAAAACTGCGCATTATCGACGCCCTTCGCCCGCAGCTTCAAGCAGCGTGTGGTTTTGGCCGGTTAAAGGCAGGCGAGCCGTGGTGTAGCCCGGATGAAATCCGGGGAGCGTCGGCCCCGGCAAAGCCGCTCCCGGATTGCATCCGGGCTACGGGTGATCGCGCTGACTACGCGGAGCGTTGCGCCGTGCCGCGTACTGCCGCGTTACCGGCGACGAAATACGGCGCGCTGCTGCGTGGCAGCGGGGCGCGGCCACGGATTTTGTCGGCAATCTTCTCGGCCATCATGATGGTTGGCGCATTCAGATTGCCGGTGACGATCAGCGGCATGATCGACGCATCCACCACCCGCAGGCCCTGCACACCGTGCACCCGGCCCTGACCATCGACCACCGCCATATCGTCTTCGCCCATCTTGCAGGAACATGACGGATGGTAGGCGGTTTCTGCATGTTCGCGGATAAAGGCGTCCAGTTCGGCATCCGTCTGCAGCTCGGCACCGGGGCTGATCTCACGACCGCGATACGGGTCCAGCGCCGCCTGCGCCATGATTTCGCGGGTGATGCGGATGCCGTCGCGGAACTCGCGCCAGTCCTGCTCGTGCGCCATGTAGTTAAAGAGGATGCTCGGGTGCTGGCGCGGGTCCTTGGATTTGACCTGAATGCGTCCACGGCTTGGCGAGCGCATGGAACCCATATGCGCCTGGAAACCATGTTCCTTCACCGCGTTGCTGCCGTTGTAGTTAATTGCCACCGGCAGGAAGTGGTACTGGATATTTGGCCACTCGAACTCGCTACTTGAGCGGATAAAACCGCCGGCTTCGAACTGGTTGCTGGCGCCGATGCCCTTGCCGAGGAACAGCCAATTGGCGCCGATCATCGGCTGGTTCCACCATTGCAGCGCCGGGTACAGCGACACCGGCTGCTTGCAGGCGTATTGCAGGTACACCTCCAGATGGTCCTGCAGGTTCTGGCCGACGCCGGGCAGGTCGTGCACCAAGGGGATGTCCAGTTCACGCAGCAGCGCCGCCGGGCCGACGCCGGAGCGTTGCAGCACCTGCGGGGAAGCAATCGCACCGCCACACAGCAGCACTTCGCGGCGCGCGTTGACGGTGATCGGCGTGTCGTTGTCGCCGAGCAGGTAAGCCACGCCGCTGGCGCGTTTGCCGCTGAACAGAATACGGTCGGTGAGGGCGTGGGTAACGATGGTCAGGTTTGGCCGTTCGCGGGCCTGATCGAGATAACCACGCGCGGTGCTGGAGCGGCGGCCCTTGGGCGTAACGGTGCGGTCCATCGGGCCGAAGCCTTCCTGCTGGTAGCCGTTGAGGTCGTCGGTGCGTGGATAACCGGCTTGCACGCCGGCTTCGATCATGGCGTGGAACAGCGGGTTATTGCCGTTCTTCGGCGTGGTTACCGACACCGGGCCCTCGCCGCCGTGATAGGCGTTGGCGCCAATATCACGGGTTTCCGCCTTGCGGAAATACGGCAGGCAATCCAGGTAGCTCCAGTCTTCCAGGCCTTTTTCCTCGGCCCAACCGTCGTAATCCATAGCGTTGCCACGGATGTAGCACATGCCGTTGATCAAGGATGAACCGCCCAGGCCCTTGCCGCGTCCGCATTCCATGCGGCGGTTGTTCATATGCGGTTCGGGCTCGGTCAGGTAGGCCCAGTTGTAGCGCCGGCCTTGCAGCGGGAAGGCCAGGGCGGCGGGCATCTGGGTGCGGAAATCCAGGCGGTAATCCGGGCCGCCGGCTTCCAGCAGCAGCACGCTGACGTCAGCGTCTTCGGTCAGGCGGGTGGCCAGCACGTTACCGGCCGAGCCGGCGCCGATGATGATGTAGTCGAATTCCTGGGGCATAAAAACTCCTGTAGCCCGGATGCACTCCGGGGAAAACGCGGTGACTGTTCCCGGATTGCATCCGGGCTACGGGGCGGTGAAGACCGGGTGATCGGGTTGCCGTATGGATAGCAGTCGGTCTGTGGGAGGGGCTTTAGCCGCGACACCTTTCGCGGCCAAAGCCCCTCCCACGGATAAGATGCTTAAAACACCGAGGTGTAACCGCCCAGTTCGACCTGTACCGATTTGATCCGCGTGTAGTGCGCGAGGGTGGTCAGGCCGTTTTCGCGGCCGACGCCGGATTGCTTGTAGCCGCCCACCGGCATTTCCGCCGGCGACTCGCCCCAGGTGTTGATCCAGCAGATACCGGCTTCCAGCTTGTGGATCACCCGGTGCGCGCGGTTCAGGTCGCGGGTGACCACGCCGGCGGCCAGGCCGTACTCGGTGGCGTTGGCGCGGCGGATCACTTCCTCTTCGGTGTCGTAAATCAGGATGCTCATCACCGGGCCGAAGATTTCTTCCCGCACGATGGTCATGCCGTCGTTGCAGTCGGTGAATACGGTCGGCGCTACATACGCGCCTTTGGCGTAGTCGCCCTCGGTGACGCGGTTGCCGCCGATCAGCAGGCGTGCGCCTTCGCTGCGGCCTTTGTCGATATAGCCGAGCACGCTGTCCATATGCGCCGCGCTGACCAGTGGGCCGAAGTTGGTGGAGTCATTCAGCGGATCGCCGAGGCGGATGCGTTTGACCCGCTCAACTACCTTGGCCTCGAAGCGTGCCTGCAGCATGCGTGGCACAAACACGCGGGTGCCGTTGGTGCAGACCTGGCCGGAACTGTAGAAGTTGGCCATGACCGCGATATCGGCGGCGCGGTCGAGGTCGGCGTCTTCGAAGATGATCAGCGGCGACTTGCCGCCCAGCTCCATGGTCACTTCCTTGAGCGACGAGCTGGAGGCGCTGGCCATCACCTTCTTGCCGGTCACGGTGCCGCCGGTAAAGGAAATCTTCTCGATACCCGGATGTTCGGTCAGCCACTGGCCGACTTCACGGCCGCTGCCAGTCAGCACGTTGAACACGCCATCCGGCAGGCCGGCAGCGCTGTAGATTTCCGCCAGTTTCAGCGCGCTGAGCGAGGTCACTTCGCTGGGTTTGAAGATCATCGCGTTGCCAGCGGCCAGGGCCGGGGCGGATTTCCACAGGGCAATCTGGATCGGGTAGTTCCATGCGCCAATACCGGCGACCACGCCCAGCGGCTCGCGGCGGGTGTAGACGAAGCTGGTTTCGCGCAGCGGGATCTGCTCGCCTTCGATAGCTGGAATCAGCCCGGCGTAGTACTCCAGCACGTCGGCGCCGGTGACGATATCGACGTAGCGGGTTTCGCTCAAAGGCTTGCCGGTGTCGAGGGTTTCCAGCTCGGCCAGTTCATCGTTGCGCTCGCGCAGAATGTCCACGGCCTTACGCAGGATGCGCGAGCGCTGCATGGCGGTCATCGCCGCCCACACCTTCTGGCCCTCGGTGGCGCTGGCTACAGCCAGTTCCACGTCGGCCTGGCTGGCGCGCTGCACGCGGGCCAGCACTTCGCCGGTGGCGGGGTTGATGCTGTCGAAGGTTTCGCCGCTGCTGGCCGTTACATAACGGCCGCCAATAAAGAGCTGCTGTTCGTCGAAGCGGGGCATGGCGCGTTCCTCGTGTGCGGTGGGCGACGCGAGCCAGCTGGCGCAGGTCGTCGGTGTAAGCAATATAGACCCAAGGCTAAATTATCTTAATTGAACGATCAATCAATAAAAACGACAGGGCACAACCAAACGCGACACGCAGGGCATCTAGCCGGTGGGTGCTGTGGCGCAAAAAAGCATGTTGGGTGCTTTTTAACCACCGTCCGTCAATGCCAGTTTGTCCCTTTGAATACCTTGTAATACATTGCATTCAATAGTGTGGAGGGCACCTTAATGAGCGTCACAACCGTGCGGCTGCAACCTGAACTCGAAGAAAATCTTGGGGCCATGGCCGAAAAGCTTAATCGCAGTAAAAGCTGGCTTATTAATCAGGCGCTTAGAGAGTTTTTTGAGCGCCAGGCGCTAGAGCAGAACCGCTGGCAGGAAACACTCCAAGCTATTGAGTCCGTCGCACAGGGCAAGGTCGTGTCCGGTGAGGCGGTAAACACCTGGCTGCAAAGCTGGGGCAGCTCCAATGAACTGCCACCACCCAAGGCGGGCGAATGAAGCTGGTCTACTCAGAAGAGTCCGTGGCAGATCTGGTTCGTCTGCGGGCATTTATTGCTGAGAAAGATCCCCTTGCCGCCGCACGTGTAGCAACAGAACTCATTGCGCGCATCGAAAGTCTCCGCCTATTCCCAACAATGGGACGCGCAGTCGAGTTAGCTCCAGACCCCAGCGCTATTCGTGACGCAATATTCGGGAAGTACGTAATTCGCTATGCCGCTCATAGCCAGACAGTCGTGATTCTTCGTATATGGCATCACTACGAAGACCGCATGCAAAGCATCTAACTACGGGTTCAGTCGTTGACTGTGCTGCGTTGGTCGAACGCCGTGTAACCCTCCAGGCAGGAGGCTGGTTGAGCCCCATGGTGAGTTACGGCGCAATCAAACCATCTGTGGCTGGGCGCTAGTGGCCGGTGCCTAACCCACCCTACGTGGCCTTGGCCAATTGCAGATCAAGGTATTCATAGGCGATCTCAATCGCCTGGCGGGTGTCGAAGCCTTCGCCGGACAGCGCGCCGCGCAGCCACAAACCATCGATCAAAGCCGCCAGACCACGGGCAGCGGTGCGCGCCTGATCCTGCGGCAATACCCGGCTGAATTGCCCACACAGGTTGGAATACAAACGGTGATCGTTGACCCGCTGCAAACGCCGCAGCGCCGGCTGGTGCATGCTGGTGGCCCAGAACGCCAGCCAGGTTTTCATCGCCGGGCCGTTGACCTGGCTGTCATCGAAGTTGCCTTCAATCATCGCCCGCAGGTGTTCGCGCGGCTGGTCCGGCGGCAGGCTGGCGCGGCGTTCGCGCACGGCATCGCTGAGCGCCTGCATCAGGTGGCGCATGGTGGCGTCGAGCAGGCCGTTCTTGTCGCGGAAATAGTGGCTGATGATGCCGTTGGAGACCCCGGCGATCCGCGCAATATAGGCGATGCTGGCATCGCTCATGCCGACCTGATCAACCGCTTCGAGGGTGGCCGCGATCAATTGCGAGCGGCGGATCGGTTGCATTCCGACCTTGGGCATCTGCTTCTCCATCGATGGGGGCGTCCCCGGAATGCGCGCAGTCTAGGCCGGTTATTGTTGAACGATCAATCAAACATGACGTTCCAGAGATGACCTGTCGGTCAGGGGCATGCCGCTGCGCGAGGGCCGACGGAGCTAGATTCCAGGCTGATCAGCGGCGGTTTTATCGACGCCCGTGCCTTCGCGAGCAATCAGCTGAACGGGCGGCACGCTAAAGCGGAAATCGCAGTAGGCCGCGCCGCCGGCGAGGGTTTGCGTGCGCTGCAGAGTCACGCGCCAATCGCTGGCCATGCGGTAATCCAGGCTGCACGCGGCAAAGTGGGTCAGCTCCGGCACGCCCTGGTCGCGCAAGTAGCTGGCCAGCGGGCACACCTGCACATCAAAGGCCACGCCATCGGCGGCGGGCAGATTGCTGCGGCGGAAAGGGCGGGTAAACACCAGGCTGAACAGCGCATCGAGTAGCCACTTGATGCGCGTCTGCAAGCGGCCGCTGCGCAGGCGCGACACCTTGAACGCCATGGCGCTGGCCGGGGCAAAGATCTGCCAGTTTATCTGCTCGATCCACTCGCCGGCCTGCTGCTGGCCAATGCCTTGCTCCTGCAGGACGCGGTACAGCGCGCAATCCCACTGCATATAACGCAGCAGCAGATTCACCCCAGGCGAATGGCTTACCTGCGTGTATTGCAATTCACGTTGTATTTCCAGGGTTCTGGCCCACACCGCTGCCGCCGTGGCCGCTGGTAAACAAGCACCCAGCTGCGCCTGCGCCGCCCGGCGAAAGGCGATGCGCGGGAGATAAACCAGCAGCAGGGCGAGTGGCTTCATCGGCTGTCTTGGCTCTGGTGGATTGCGGAGCGCATTAGCGCGGCTCAACGTCGGCAATCAGCGCCAGTAAATCGGTCACGCCGATATCCTGGCCGGCCTGGTGCAGCAAGGTGCTGGCCTGACCGCGATGGTGGGTTTGATGATTGAAGAAATGCAGCATCAGGCTGGCGTACGGCCGCTGCGCCGGCACGCCCTTCATATTGCCGTAGGCCAGCACATGCTCCAGGTCCGGCTCGGTCAGTGCTGCTACCCAGTCGCTGATATGCCCATCCAGCCGGCCGCGCAAGGTATGCAGCGGCGCGAAGGTGTCGAACAAAAGCTGATCCAGTGCCACTGGCCGTTGCAGATCGCTGATCACTTCACGCAGCTCCGCGCAGGCCGGGTGCTCGGCAAAGCGCTTGAGCCAGATGATATCGGCCACCGCAATATGGTTAAGCGTGGCGAGGATGGACGGGAAAAACCCCCCGCGATCCTCACTCAGCGCCTGCGACGACAGCTGGCCGGCAGCCGCGTAGAGCTTGTCATTCATCCATGCGTTATAGCGGGCCATTAACTGAAAGTGGGCGAGCTGGGACATGCGCTTAACTCGGCAATTAAGGTTCAGTCAGGCATCGAATACCGGGCGGAAAAAGGTGCGCTCGTAGCTGATCACGCACTGGGTCTCTTCCGCATATTTAAAGGCCGCCAGGCACTCGGCGTCGGCAAAGGATTTCAGCCGGTACTGCTCGTACTCCGCGAGGCTGGGGAAGCTGAACATCGCCAGGCCGATATTGTTGGCACCTTCCGAGGGCAGAAAGTAACCGTGATGCGTACCGCCAAACTTCGCCACCAGGGCAATCCACAGCTTGCCGTAATGCTCGAATTCCTTGAGTTTGCGCGGGTCGAGCACATAGCGGATATGGCAGGTGATCATGGTGGTCCCTCAATGATTGGAATGGCTTGCTGTGCGGGTGCAGGCGGTTAGGCAAAGTAAACCTGTCGCCTTTATTTCTCTAGCGTCGGCACCAGGCGAACCAGTACCGGCAAATGATCCGAGCCCAACGGTGGACCTACCTGGCGCGCCGCCACCGCCCAATGCGGCGTGACCAACACATGGTCGATAGGCAACCCGAGCACGCCCTGCAAGACGGCCGGCCAGGTCGCGGCCAAACCGCTGGCGCGGCGCAAACCCAATTGCGCTAGCCCGCTAAAGGCCGACGACCAAGGCGTGGCATTCAGGTCGCCGGCTAAAACCGTCGGTATGGCGCTGGCTGCGGCTTGCGTGGCCAGGGCCGCCAACTTGGCGTTACGCACGCTGTGATACTGCGGCGAAAGCGGCGGCATCGGGTGCAGGGCGATAATCCCGATCGGCTGGCCGTGCCACTGCAACTGCGCCTCGATATGGGCAATCCCCTGCGCATCCTCGACCACCTCTACCTGCTGCAGCGGGTGGCGTGACAACACAGCGATGCCAAAGGGGCTGTCCTGGGCAACGATGTGTTGAAAGGGGTAATCGCGCAGCGTGCGCAAGCCTTGCGCATAGGCTGGGGAAACCTCCAGCAGCACCACCACATCCGGCTTTTCCTGGGCCAACCAAGTGGCTAACCCTTGCGTGTTGCGGCTATCTAGATGGACGTTGGCACTGGCCACGGCAAACAGCTGGACCTGCGGCTCGCCAGTTGGTGCCGGCGCGGATGCCGTCAGCCAGGGCAATGGCAGCGCCAACAGCAGAACGGCCCAGCGTTTATCACGGCAACAGGCCAACCCGGCAAACACCACTAACCCGAGCAAGAACAGCCACTGCCAATGGCTGGCCAGGTCGATCAGCCAGGCCAGCGTGCCTGCGGAGTCTGCGAGCAGGTGCGAGAGCAGCGGTAGCAGCAGGCCGAGTAGGCAAAGCAGCGCGAGCGTAATAACGCGTCTGGCCCAGAAGGCGCTGCGGTTGGGCTTATCGGGCGGGCTAGTTGTGGCCATATTCGATTATTCGCGCTGCCAACAACTGGTTAGGGGTCATGGTTGAAATGACCATGCTGCAGAAACAGCTTGATCTGGCTGGTCACAACATCTGCATTGGCCATAAACGTATGGCTGTGCGGAACAGTAATAAAGTCCTTCATCTCAGCGAGCTTTGCGCTCTCCACCGAAACCTTGCCATCGTTTGGCTTGGGCAAATCGCCTGCAAACCATGGGTCCAGGCTTTCTGTGCCGGCGACTATGCCGATCTCCAGAGGGATCGATTTAAGCTGGTTGGGCGTGCTGTCGGCTTCCGTGCCGAGCTGCTGTCCGGCTGGCCCGGTCGCTATTTTGTACCACCACTGGTCTTTCTTATTCGTTGCCACCTCGCTGCCGTGGTTGGGTGGGCCAAGCATGACCACCCGCTTGGCTTCGGCAACGACGTTGTTCTGAAAGTACTGCCTGACCAAGATGCCGCCCAGAGAATGGGTAACAAAGTGGATGCTCTGCGCCCCCGCCTTTTTACACTCGGCAATGCCGTCCCCCACCACTGACGCCAGCTGTTGAATGTCTTGTTCCGTGGACGGGTAGCTGTTGTTGATAACGGTGTAGTGCTCTTTGGCTAACGAGTCTTCGATTGCATTCATCGAATAGCTGGTTCGGCCCATGCCATGCAATAGCACCACGCACTCATTGGCCAGTGATGCCGGCGCAATAAACAACAAGAGATAAAGACTGAGGCGCATGTGGGTTAACCCTGAAACCAGAACTCAACCTCATCCGTCTCGACCTCAAATAAAGCCGAGTGCTCAACGTTTGCAGGTACGTGATACCACTCACCGACGCTAACCCTGATCGTTTGGTTATTCATAGTCAGGACCAACTCGCCGCGCGTAATCACGCCATGGTTGTCGGTGTCATGGCTGTGCGGCGGGATGGATGTTCCGGCGGGGTAGGAGGCAAACAGAACGGTGCTGTCTTTTGCCTCAAGCTTGTAGGCGTCAAAGCGGCCGTCGAATAAGGGCAGTTGTTTGATTCTGTTTGGGTATTGGCCTGGCATATGAGCGTTCTTCCTTGTAGTCCATCACTGCGTATTGAATTTATGGCTGTGGCGCGTCTTTGATTGGAGCAGTTAAATCCGATTCCGTTGGCTCGGGAGTAACGATTGAATCTTGGCCGGCTTCAGCGGCCAGCTTTAAACGGTCGGCTTTGCTGATGTAGGTGGATTTCTTTTTTGGTGCCAATTTGGCGTTGGCTTTTTTGGCGTGAGCTTCTAGTAGCTGTTTGATCTTTTTGCGGCGGTTCATGGATTTAGGCCGGGTTGGTTAATAGTGGTATGCAAAGAAAGTAAGTTTTGCGAGCTGTCTAGCGGTGTGATGGTTCTGAGTAGATCAAAAATAAGCCACTCCGACCTCTTTAGCTTTTTGGGCCCCGCGCCCATTTCCGTCACGGTAATGGGCCGATACGGGAAAGCAGCGAAGGCTTGTTGCGGAGTGCGCTAGCAATGGCATCAATGCCCAAGACGCTAATGACTACAGCGGCTAGTAGGGGGCCGACAGTGCGGTCAGACACGACGACAATTGCGACCGCAAGTACGACGAAGAATAGTCCGAAGACCGCGGTTACGATTCTGTAGTTGCTTGATCCGCCTGTACTTTTTTTCAGAGTTTCCTTAGGCATCACCGGGTTCCAGTTCGGCTTTGAGGGGTTCGGGTCAAGTCTTCAGCCAGTCGTCGCGAGTGACCACATGGGTAGCCTCGAGTGTACCGTACCAAGTTTCTACGCCTCGGTAGTGCATGTGCAGCCTATCCATCACGCGTGCTGATGCGACGTTGTCAGGGTGGCGCACAGCGATCAGTTCCTGGGCGGCAAGAGAGTCGAAAGCGAACTCAGCCATGCGCAGCGCTGCCTCGCTGGCCATGCCTTTGCGCCAGAAATCGGGATGCAGTCGCCAGCCAATTTCGAGTGGGTTGCTCCTCAAGCTGTCCAGGTCGTCGGGAAGGTCGGCTTCGCGACGGGCGTACTGAATGCAGCCAGTACCAGCGACCCGGCCGCTTGCGGGGTCGATGAAGGCCCACCAGCTGGTACCCCAAGCAGCCCAGCATCGCTGAACTCGGGCGATCCAGGCCGCGGTCTGTTCACGTGTTGCCGGCTGGCCACTGATATAGCGCATGACTTCGGGGATCTGGTCCATTGCGTACACACCGTCGAGATGCTGCTCGGTAATCGGCTCCAGACGCATGCGAGTTGTGTGCAAGATGATCAAGACTGCTCCGTGAGGCTTGTGGTGGCAAAGGGGACAGATTTATTTTGCGATAAATAAATCTGTCCCCTTTAGTTGTGTCCCCTTTAGTTCAGTGAGCGCAGCGAACGGTTTGAACCACTAGTTAGGGCTCTCACCTTCAGAAGTGAATTCTATTTTTGGAGGCAATTCGGACATGGCATAGTGGACGAATTGCTGCCCAAGCGCAGTTAGTTCATAACCTTCATGTACATCGAATGCCGATACAAGAGGTTTAGGTCCGCTCCCTTGCGGCTTTCTGGCGGCTGGCTTTGCAATGAAATTACCAAATCGATCTGTTTCCCTGTGTTGCCGTATTATTCCGCCGGTGCTTAAATCGCGAAATAATAATTTATAAAGATCGGCGTCTGCTGAGTCTTCGCGTACAGCACCCTTTCCGATCTTTTTCCATATACCGCCGCGCGTTATTCCGGCACTGTTGTAGATGGCCCCAATTACTTGAAAGTGCATTTCTGAATATGTATTAATCCAATCAATGTACATTCTTACCACGTCGTCGCTTGAGACTGTTGTAGCAGCAGCGTTTGACAGAATATTCCTTATGTAAATGCGTTTTTCTTCACTTTCAGCGCCGGCCCATTCGCGAAATGTTTTCTTAACTAATGACTGATATTCTTTACTTTCTATTCTTTCGGTAACCGTTTCATCTTGAAGGTCAAGCCTAGCCATTATCTCGATAATGGTTTCTTCTTTCTCTTTGAGTTCATCTCGAAGCATTTGCACCCAGTGTTCGAAAAAGCGATTTACCTTTTCCTGCTCGCCTTCTGACCACGCGCCTGCAATAGCCGAAAAAACTCCTCCTGCAAAAGGGACTGCGCCTCCAATAGCTTGTAAGGCACCGCGTGAATATTTTGCAATTTTTCCTTCTTTAGGTAGTTCAAGGTTTTCGTCATTATTGACTTCATCATTCATGGCGTTCTCCTTATTGCCCTAACTATTAATTCTGCGACATGCCAATGTCGCTTTTACCTGCCGTATAACGCCGCTTTACCTGCTAGAGCCTGTTTATATCCCACACCGTATGTCGCAACTCAGCGGGATTAGGCGAAAGCGGTGCAGCCACAATCCCCCAACCCTATCCACCCCCATCTCCACCTGTCTAGAACATTCTCCACCGTCATTTCGCAGGCACAAAAAAGCGGGCCGTAGCCCGCTTCTATATAGAGGTGCAGCCTGGGCTTATTTAAGCCACTCGGCGACGCGCTCTGGGTTTTTGCTGATCCAGTCTTTGGCGGCATCTTCCGGTTTGGCGCCTTCGCGGATGGCGAGCATGACGGCGCCGACTTCTTCACCGCTCCAGGAGAATTTCTTCAGGAAGGCAGCGGCTTCTGGGGCTTTGCCGGCGAGGCTGGGGTTGGCCACGGTGTCGACGTGTTCGTCATCGCCGAAGACTTTTTTCGGGTCTTCGAGGAAGCGCAGGTTCCATTTGGCGAACATCCAGTGCGGAATCCAGCCGGTGACGACGATGGCTTGTTTGTTTTTCTCGGCGCGGGTCAGGGCGGTGGCCATGGCCGGGCCGGAGCTTGGCATCAGTTTGATGTCAGCCAGGGCGTATTCCTTGATCGCTTCTTCGGCGCGGCGCATGACGCCGGCACCGGCGTCGATGCCGGTGATTTTGCCGTCGAAGTCTTTGGCGTAGGTTTGCAGGTCGGCGATGGTTTTGGCTTGGACGTAGTCCGGTACGATCAGGCCGATTTTGGCGCCGGCGTAGTTGGTGCCGAGCACTTCGACTTTGTCTTTGAGTTTTTCAAAGTATTCGCCGTGGGTGGCGGGCAGCCAGGCGGAGAGGGTGGCGTCGAGGTCGCCGCGCGCTACGCCTTGCCACATGATGGCCGGCTCTACAGGTTTGAGTGCCACGCTGTAGCCGAGTTTGCTCTGGAGAATTTCCCCGGCGACAAAGGTGGCGGCGACGCTGTCGTCCCAGCCGTTGACGTAGCCGATGTTCAGGGTGGGTTTGTCCGCCGCCATGGCGCTGCTCATGCCGAGGGCCAGGGCGGCGACGCCGAGGCTTTGCAGGCAGAGGTTTTTCAGGTTTCGCATAGGGTGTGCTCCGTCAGTGAGAGTGGCAGTTCAGTGAGTTACTGGCGCGTTCTTCTTGCGGGCCTAGCTGGGTAAACATGTTGCTGTTGCGCTTGTGTAGCCCGGATGGAATCCGGGGTTTTGCAGTGCCGGCGAGTCCGTTCCCGGATTGCATCCGGGCTACGTATTGATTTCCTGTAGCCCCTCTCCCCAACCCTCGGCTTTGGCATCCTGCGTCGCCCTACCTCTTGCATCCATGCAGTCGTCTCCCCAAAGGGGCGAGGGGGTTGATCGGTCGCGAGGTAAATCGCGGGTGCAGCAAACCAGGCGATGGCCGTGTGGCCTCGCTGGTTGAGTTGCTAAATAGGTGAATCAGTTAACCGCGCCGCCCGCAGATCACTGGGGCGGCGCGGTGTTTGACTTACAGGCCGAGGTGTTTCTTCACCGCTGCAAGGCCGTCCTGGCCGTCATAGGTGGTTACGCCGGCCAGCCACTGGTCGAGGATTGCCGGGTTGGCTTTGATCCACTCTTTGGCGACGGTGGTGGGGTTCTGTTTATCCAGAACCTTTTCCATCAGCTGGCTTTCGATTTCCACGGTGAACTGCAGGTTGTTCAGCAGTTTGCCGACGTTGGCGCAGCGTGCTTCGTAATCCGCCGGTACTACGGTGTAGACCTTGGCGGCGCCGAAATCCGGGCCGAACACGTCATCGCCGCCTTCCAGGTAGGTGATGTCGAACTGGGTGTTCATCGGGTGCGGTGCCCAGCCGAGGAACACGGCGGGTTCATTCTTCTTCACCGCGCGTTGCAGCTGAACCAGCATGCCGGCTTCGCTGGATTCGACCATTTTGAAGTCGCCGAGGCCGAACTGGTTGCTCTTGATCATGCCGTCGATCAGCAGGTTGCCGTCGTTGCCTGGCTCGATGCCGAAGATTTTGCCGTCCAGCTGATCCTTGAACTTGGCGATATCGGCAAAGCTTTTCAGCCCGGCTTCAGCGGCGTAGGTCGGCACGGCGAGGGTGTATTTGGCGCCTTCCAGGTTGGCTTTGGGCAGTACTTTGACGCCGCCATCCTTGGTGAAGGGTTCGATCACGGCGTCCATCGAGGGCGCCCAGTAACCGAGGAATACGTCGATCTGGCCTTTCTGCACGCCGGTAAAGGCGATGGGCACGGAGGCCATGATTTTGCGGGTCTGGTAGCCCAGGCCTTCGCTGAGGGTCATGGCGACGCCGGTGGTGGCGGCGATGTCGGCCCAGCCGATTTCGGCGAAGCGCACCATCTTGCAACTCTCCGGCTCCTGCGCCCAGGCGCTTTGCAGCATGGCCACGGAGAGCAGGCCGACACCTGCGAGCTGTTTAATCGTTTTCATCTGCGACTCCCTGTGATGGCAAAAGCTAAGGCTTACTGACGTTGAAGCTTGCCGCTGAACCAGCCGAACAGGCTGCTGCGTTTGGCGGTTTGCGGGGTACCGAAACTTTCCGTGATGCGGTCGAGAATGATCGCCAACAGCACCACGGCCATGCCGCTTTCGAAGCCCAGGCCGATGTCCAGGCGCTGGATGCTCGCCAGTACGTCGTTACCCAGGCCGCCGGCGCCGACCATCGAGGCGATGATCACCATCGACAGGGCCATCATGATGGTTTGGTTGACCCCGGCCATGATCGACGGCATGGCGTTGGGCAGCTGGACCTTGAACAGTAGCTGACGCGGGGTGCAGCCGAAGGATTGGCCGGCTTCGATGATTTCTTTATTCACCTGGCGGATGCCCAGGTTGGTCAGGCGCACGGCCGGTGGCATGGCGAATATCACCGTGGCGATGATCCCCGGCACGCGGCCGAGGCCGAACAGCATGGCGGCGGGAATCAGGTAAACGAACGCCGGCATGGTCTGCATAAAGTCGAGAATCGGCCGGATGATGGTTGCCACCCGCTCACTGCGCGCCGCCCAGATGCCCAGGGGAATGCCGAGTAGCAAGCTGATCAGCGTGGCGGAGAAGGTCAGGCCTAGGGTCACCACGGTCTGTTCCCAGAAGCCGGTGAGCACGATCAGCACGAAGGAGATGGCGGTGAAGATGGCGAACTTGTAGCCGATTCGCCACAGGCCGAGGCCGATAAAGATGGCGATCAGCAGCCAGGCCGGTGGCAGCATCAGCAGCCATTCGATGCCTTCGGAGAAGCCGTTGACCACCGCGCCGATGCTGTCGAAGCCATCGCTGTAGTTGTCCAGCAGGTGCTGCACCACGTCGTTGACCCAGCTGCCCAGGTCGAGCTGTTTCTCACTCATGGAACTCTCCCTGCAGGCGGGTCAGCAGACGACCTTTGCTGATGGCGCCGCTGTAGCGGCCATTGCTGTCGACCACCGGAATCGGCCCTTCGTTGTCCACCAGGCGTTCAATCACCTGGTCCAGCGGCAGGTCTTCGGGGATCGGTTTGATTGACTTGAGCACCTGGTCGTCGAGGCCGCAGGTGCCGCCGCCTTCGACCAGCAGGGCGATGCGCTCCAGGCTGATGGAGCCCTGGAAGGTGTGCTGTTCGTCGACCACAAAGGCGTAGTGCTTATCCAGCGCCTGCAGCTCCTGGCAGACCTTCTGCGCATCCGGCGCTTTGCCGTTGTGCACGTAGATCGGCACGCTGTCGGCCATCAGCTGGCCGGCGGTGAGGTAGCGGTTGGTGTCGACGGTGTTGAAGAAGTTGCGCACGTAATCGTTGGCGGGGTTATCGATCAGCTCCTGCGGGGTGCCGACCTGAACCAGTTTGCCGCCTTCCATGATGCCGATGCGGGTGCCGATGCGCATGGCTTCTTCGATGTCGTGGGAAACGAAGATGATGGTGCGGCGGTCGGTCTTCTGCAGCTCCAGCAGCACGTCCTGCATCTCGCGGCGCTTGAGCGGGTCGAGGGCAGAAAACGCCTCGTCCATGATGATCATTGACGGGTCAACCGCCAGGGCGCGGGCCAGGCCGACGCGCTGTTGCATGCCGCCGGACAGCTCATGCGGCATCTTGTGCGCAAAGGTGTCCAGGCCAACCTGCTTGAGTACCTGCATGGCGCGCTCTTCGCGCACCTTCTTGCTCTTGCCGGCTACTTCCAGGCCGAAGGCGGCGTTGTCCAGCACGCTGCGCGAGGGCATCAGGGCGAAGGACTGGAAGACCATGCTCATGTCGCGGCGGCGCAGATCGATCAGCTCCGCCTTGGGCATCTTGGCGACGTTCTGACCGTCGATGTAGACGTTGCCGCCGCTGGGTTCAACCAGGCGGTTGATCAGGCGAATCAGGGTGGATTTGCCGGAGCCGGAGAGGCCCATCAGCACGAAAATTTCACCTTCCTCGACGCTGAAGGACACGTCGCTGACGCCGATAACCGCGCCTTTCTCCGCAAGAATCCGTTCCTTGCTCCACCCCTGCTTGAGCAGGTCGATGGCTTCTTGTGGCTCTGCGCCGAACACCTTGTAGAGGTTTTCGACGACGATTTTTCCAGACTGCATGGGATGATTCCCCTTCAGTAGACATCCAGATCAGTGCTGCGGAACCGCGCCTACGCCAGCTGGCGTACGTACGGTGATGCCGACTGTTCTTGCCTGTGTGGGTTTACTGGGTTCCGGGGTCGGGTCCGTGCCTTGCCGCGCAACACATTCAGGGCGCTCAGGCACAACCGCTGCAACGCTCCAGTTGCCTTGTGGGCAATGGACGCTATGGGGGCGTACTGTCGAGTCAACCTTGCTGTGCCGTGCTGCAAACCGCGTTCCAAACCCTCTGGCAGTGTTACGAAGTCCCATCCTTGGGTTTTACACACCTCGACCCGAGGTGCGCGTACATCCGAAATTTCTTGTTGGGCTGGCACCCATCGCGTGGTGAGCCAGCGCTTATATATTCTTCGGTCCGGGGCTGTGGGCTCCCGGTCTGTCGACCCTGCTCAGGCGACAGCGACGAAATCGGCTGACTCAACGATATAGTCTTCGGCCTGTCGCAATTGTCGGTTTGCGACTCTGACGTGTTGCGCGGCGACATGCCCTTTGACTAAAAAAACCATAACAGACTTTTTACCCGCGATGCCAAGGCTGCAAGCCACGCCGGCCGTGGTTTGCAGCTTTTTAAATGGCCACAGCCACGATGACCCGTGGGCTGTGGCGAAATCGAAAAAAACTCAAAATTAGTCATTCGCCGCCAGGCTCGCGGGGGCTTTTGGCGGCTGCCCGTCGCGTCGGGTTACCCCTTGCAGCCAGCTGGCCAGAGCCTGCGGATTGGCTTTCAACCAGGCCTTGGCCTCGCGTCGCGGGTTGGTGTTCTTATTGAGGATCGCGCCCATCAGGTAGCTTTCCATCTCCAGGCTGAAGCGCAGGTTCTGCAGCAACTGGGTGACGTTCGGGCACTGTTCGGCCAGGCCGGCGCGCACGTTGGTGTACACCGTTGCGCCGCCGTAGTTGGGGCCGAAGAACTCATCGCCGCCGTCCAGGTAATGCATCTGCAGTTGGTTGTTCATCGGGTGCGGCGCCCAGCCGAGAAATACCACCCATTGCTTGAGGTGTTCGGCGCGTTTGACCTGGGCCAGCATGCCGTTCTCGCTGGATTCCACCAGGCTGAAACCGGCCAGGCCGAAGGCGTTCTTGTCGATCATCTGCTGGATCAGCTTGTTGCCGTCGTTGCCCGGTTCGATGCCGTAGAGTTTGCCGCCCAGTTCTTTACTGAAGCGCGCAAGATCGGCGAAGTTCTTCACGCCGCCATCATAGGCGGCCTGATTCACCGCCAGGGTGTATTTGGCACCGATGAGGTTGGCGCCGAGGGTCTTCACCGAGCCGTTGGCGGCGTAGGGCTTGATGTCGTTTTCCATGCTCGGCATCCAGTTACCGAGGAATACGTCGATCTTGCCGTCCTGCATGGCCTGGTAGGTATCCGGCACAGACAGGCGTTTGACCTGGGTGCGGTAACCCAGCTCGCTGAGCACCTGGCGGGTGACGGCGGTGGTCACGGTAATGTCGGTCCAGCCGACATCGGCAAAGCGAATCAGCCCGCACTGCGCCGGCTCAGCAGCCTGCGCCAGTAGTGGTGTGCTCAGAGCTGCCGCCAGCAGGCAACCGCGCATATTCAGTGTCATCAAGCCTCTCCCGATTACGGTGACAGGGCGCGCCTGTGCAGGCACGCAGTCGGCCACGGGGCGGGCAGGGCAAGCAGCGGCTGGCCGGTCCATGGGCGCGGCGATCATGCCGACAGATTTCCTTCGCTGCCTATGCGTGAAGTCGCAACTAGAACGCTGCTGTCGTGAATTGCTGCTGCAGTGCTTGAAACTGCGCGCTGTCGCACAAGTCGCGTTCGTTTGCGGCGCTGACGGATTTAGATATGGACGGGTCGGTGTGGAGCGACAGCGGCGTGGGGAAATCCTGATCATGGCCTGCATGTAGCAATCGTGCAGGAGAGTGTCGTGGCTATCAGCGTGTTTGACCTGTTCAAGATCGGCATTGGCCCGTCCAGCTCGCATACCGTCGGGCCGATGCGCGCGGCGGCGCTGTTTAGCGGCGCATTGGCCGAGCGGCGTTTGCTGGAACGTACGGCGCGCCTGCAGGTGCGCCTGTACGGTTCGTTGTCGGCCACCGGTGTTGGCCATGGCAGCGACCGTGCAGTGATCATGGGGCTGATGGGTGAGTGGCCGGATCAGGTCGACCCGAGCAGCATCGAGCCGCGTATCGCCGAGCTATTGGCCAGCGGCCAGTTGCAGCTTGGCGGGCGCGTCAGCATCGCCTTCGATTGGCAGTGTGACATGCTGCTGCTGGATGAAAACCTGCCCTATCACCCCAACGCCATGACCCTCAGCGCCTTTGCCGCCGATGGCAGCCTGCTGCACGAAAACACCTATTACTCGGTGGGCGGCGGTTTTGTCGTGGATGCCGAGCAGGCCGCCAGCGGCCAGCTGGATCAGGACCACACCGTACTGCCCTACGACTTCAACAGCGCCGAACAGCTGTTGCAGCTGTGTAAGGAGAATGGCCTACGCGTCTCCGAACTGATGATGGCCAACGAAAAGGCCTGGCGCAGCGAGGCGGAAATCCGCAGCGGGCTGATGCGCCTGTAGCAGGCCATGCGCGAGTGTGTCGAGCAGGGCTTGAAGCACGAGGGCATTCTGCCCGGCGGGCTGAATGTGAAGCGCCGCGCCGCCAAGCTGCACCGCAGCTTGCAGGAAATGAGTAAGCCCAATGTGATCGGCTCGACCCTCAGCGGTATGGAGTGGGTCAACCTGTTCGCCCTGGCGGTAAACGAGGAAAACGCCGCTGGCGGGCGCATGGTCACCGCACCGACCAATGGCGCGGCGGGGATTATTCCGGCGGTGCTGCATTACTTTGTGCGCTTCAGCCCGGCGGTCAGCGAAGCCAATGTCGTCGACTACCTACTGGCGGCTGCGGCCATCGGCATTCTGTGCAAGAAGAACGCGTCCATCTCCGGCGCTGAAGTCGGTTGTCAGGGCGAAGTCGGTTCGGCTTGTGCCATGGCGGCGGCGGGGCTGGCGGAGATTCTCGGGGCTACGCCTGAGCAGGTGGAGAACGCCGCGGAAATCGGCCTGGAACATAACCTTGGTCTGACCTGCGATCCGGTCGGCGGTCTGGTGCAGGTGCCCTGTATCGAGCGCAACGCGATTGCTGCGGTGAAAGCGATCAACGCCGCACAGATGGCCTTGCGCGGTGACGGTCAGCACTTTATCTCGCTGGACCGGGTGATCCGCACCATGCGCGACACCGGCGCGGATATGCATGACAAGTACAAGGAAACCTCGCGCGGCGGTTTAGCCGTCAGCGCGGTTGAATGTTAAAGCGCACGCTCAGGCCGCTGCGCACGATTGTGGTGCAGGGCTGTTCGGTGCGGCGGAAAAGGGCAGCGCAACGCTGCTGAATACGGCCTGACCGTTGGTCCGTTACCGCGCTGTTTTTACCCTGCGTAGCGGGGTGACAAAGCACCTGCCCGGCAGTGCTACCGAAATGCTCAAGCGCCCGCCGAACGGGCGTTTGCGGTCGTAATCAGAATGCTTCTGTCGCTCCTGCCAACGCCTAGTGGCACTAGCGGTGGGCTAACTCGTCTGTTTTTAATTGAACGCCCAATCAATTTAGGCACGGCCTTTGCGTTGTGCTGATTGTCGATCTGGCGTTGTGCAGTCCCAGAACCATAAGAAGAGCCACCCTATAGAGGGGCTCACTACCGTGCTTTGCTTCGCGTGAGGGTTTACCTGATGTCACAGTCCACTCAAGGGGCACAACCCCAGAGCCGTGCGCCGCAGTCCATCGGCTTTCTCCTGCTCGACAACTTCACCCTGATTTCCCTGGCGTCTGCCGTTGAGCCGCTGCGTATGGCCAACCAGTTGTCCGGCAAGGAGTTGTACCGCTGGCACACCCTCAGCCAAAGCGGCCTGCCGGTTTGCGCCAGTGATGGCCTGCAGATCACCCCGGACGCCAGCCTGGTTACGGCGCCGCGTCTGGATGCGGTGATCGTCTGCGGCGGTGTGGACATTCAGCACAGCGTTACCCGCGAGCACGTGCAGTGGCTGCAAAGCCAGGCCCGCCATGGCGCGCAACTGGGCGCGGTATGCACCGGCAGCTGGGCGCTGGCCAAGGCCGGGCTGCTCGATGGTTTCGATTGCAGCGTGCACTGGGAATGCCTGGCCTCGATGCAGGAAGCCTTCCCCCGCGCAGCAGTCAGCACTCGCCTGTTCTCGATTGATCGCAATCGCCACACCAGCTCCGGCGGCACCGCGCCGAT
This sequence comes from Pseudomonas sp., assembly GCF_030690725.1. Taxonomy (GTDB): domain Bacteria; phylum Pseudomonadota; class Gammaproteobacteria; order Pseudomonadales; family Pseudomonadaceae; genus Aquipseudomonas. Next base: position 120,743 of record NZ_JAUYGD010000053.1, read on the forward strand.
GGACATGATGCTGCACGTGATCGGCCGCGAGCATGGCCGCGAACTGGCGGCGGCGATTTCCGAGATGTTTATCTACGAACGTATCCGCAACGAGCAGGATCACCAGCGTGTGCCGCTCAAACATATGCTTGGCACCAACCAGCCGAAGCTGCAGGAAATCGTCGCGCTGATGGAAGCCAACCTGGAAGAGCCCATCGACCTCGATCAGCTGGCGCTGTATGTCGATGTCTCGCGCCGTCAGCTGGAGCGCCTGTTCCAGAAGTACCTGCACTGCTCGCCGTCGCGCTACTACCTCAAGCTGCGCCTGATTCGCGCACGCCAGCTGCTCAAGCAGACCAGCATGTCGATCATCGAAGTGGCCTCGGTCTGCGGTTTTGTCTCCACGCCGCATTTTTCCAAGTGCTACCGCGAATACTTCGGCATCCCGCCGCGCGACGAACGCGCCGGCCAGCAGAGCGGCCATGTAGTGGCGTTGCTGCCCATGCCGGAAGACCTGATGCGCCCTTCGCCATCCTCGGCCATGGCGGCGCTGACGCGGGCGCAGGGGGAGTCGACCTTTGCCAGCGTCAGGCTTTAAGCCACGCTGAATACCCTGTAGGAGCGGGCTTGCCCGCGATCAGTTTTATCGCGGGCAAGCCCGCTCCTACAAAGGCCCATCGCAGCATGTTCCGCTCAAACAAAAACGCCGCACTGGCCTTGATGGCGAGTGCGGCGTTTTGCTGTGTGCGCTGTGGTGGTTACAAGGTGCTCAATACTCGATTGCCACATCACCCTGCGGCACGCTGCAGCACGACAGGATATAACCCTCGGCGACGTCTTCGTCGGTGATGCCGCCGTTGTGTTCCATGCTCACTTCGCCAGCGGTCTTCAGCACCTTGCAGGTGCCGCAGATACCCATGCCGCAGGCCTTGGGGATATGCAGGCCGAGCTTGGCGGCGGCCGCATGCACGGTTTCGCCTGGGTCGACGCGGATGCTCTTGCCGGTGTTGGTGAACGCCACCTGATGCTGATCGGCCGCTGGCACCGGGTCGGCATCGGCGGCTTCGGCAGCCAGCTCCTTGACCTCGGCGCGTACCTCCGGCGGCGTCGCACCGAAGGATTCTTCGTGGTAGCGGCTGATGTCGTAGTGGTTGGCTTCGAGCAGGCGCTTGACCGCATTCATATAGGGCGTCGGGCCGCAGCAGAAGATTTCCCGCTCCAGATAATCCGGGGCAATCAGCTCCAGCATTTTCTGGTTGAGGTAGCCGCGATAACCGGCCCAGGCCTCGCCCAGGCCGTGTTTTTCACAGATCACGTGCAGGCTGAAGTTGCTGATCCGCGCGGCCATATGTTCCAGCTCGCGGTGGTAGATGATGTCCTTCGGCGAGCGCGCGCTGTGCACGAACACCATGTCGACATTGCCGTTGGTGTCGTAGAACCAGCGCGCCATCGACATCACTGGGGTGATACCGACGCCGCCGCTGAGGTAGAGCACCTTCTCGGCGGGAAAGTCGATGGCGTTGAACAGCCCGACCGGGCCGTGCACCGGCAGCTCGTCACCTTCATTGAGGTTGTCGTGCAGCCAGTTGGAGACCTTGCCGCCCGGCACCCGCTTGATGGTGATGGAGAAGCTGTAGGGCACCGAAGGCGAGCTGGAAATGGTGTAGGAGCGCATCACCGGTTGGCCGTCGATCTCCAGCTCCAGGGTGACGAACTGCCCCGGTTTGAAGAAATACAGCACCGGCTGATCGGCCATAAAGCAGAAGGTGCGCACGTCCCAGGTTTCCTGGATGACTTTGACGCAACGCACCATATGCCGACCATTGCTCCAGGTCTGCGTGGTAACCGGGTTGAGGAAGTCGTTCGTCGTCATGGACGTCTCTCCGCGCGGCCGGACATCGGCCTTGTATGGGCGGATTGTGCGTACTGGCAGGCGCGCTCATTTATCTGCCAGCGACATTTACATGCTTATCGCGACCTGCCGCGCAGGCCTTGGTTTGCCGCGTCGGAAACGGATGTGACCATGTCGCCCATAGATAAGGTTTCGCCCCCACTCAGCGCCACACTCGCGGCCAGCCGAAGCAAAAGGTCACGAGCGAATTCCTCTTTCATCCAGTCGCCATCGGCAGGCGCAGAACGGGGCAATGACGCCACCTTGCGTAGCAACCGATTAGCCACTTTATTGCGGCAACTCGCCGAGCGAGTCGCCATTGAGGAGTTACCGATGGACGTCACTTCCACCCTGAGCTTGGGCGATCCGCTGGAGCCCGCACGCAAGGCCACCGCCGAGATGCTGCAAACCCGCGAGCGCACCTTTTCGCTGCCGCAGCCGTTCTATAACGATGAGCGGCTGTTCAAGATCGATATGCAGGAGATCTTCCACAAGGAATGGCTGATCGCCGGCATGACCTGCGAGATCCCGGCCAAGGGCAACTACCTCACCCTGCAGATTGGCGACAACCCGATCATGGTGATTCGCGGCGCCGATGGTGTGGTGCATGCCTTCCATAACGTCTGCCGGCATCGCGGCTCGCGCCTGTGCACCAGCGACAAGGGTAAGGTGGCCAAGTTGGTCTGCCACTACCACCAGTGGACCTACGAGCTGGACGGACGCCTGCTGTTCGCCGGCACCGAAATGGGCGCGGATTTCGACCTCAAGGACTACAGCCTCAAGCCGGTCAACTGCAAGGTGGCGGGCGGCTATATCTTTATCTCCCTGGCGGAAAACCCGCCGGCCATCGACGATTTCCTCAGCACCCTGGCCCATTACATGGAGCCCTACGACATGGAAAACACCAAGGTGGCGGTGCAGACCACCTTGATGGAAAAGGCCAACTGGAAGCTGGTGCTGGAAAACAACCGCGAGTGCTACCACTGCAACGGTTCGCACCCGGAGCTGCTGAATACCCTGCTGGAGTGGGATGACGTCACCGACCCGCGCGCCACCCAGGCGTTCAAAGATCAGGTAAGCGAGTGCACGACCCGCTGGGACAAGGACAACATCCCCTACGCCCACGCCAGCTTTGGCCTGCGTAACCGCATCGTGCGCATGCCGCTGCTCAAGGGCACCGTGTCGATGACCATGGACGGCAAGCCAGGCTGCAAGAAACTGATGGGCCGCATCACCGACCCGGACCTGGGCTCGATGCGCATCCTCCATCTGCCGCATTCGTGGAACCACTGCATGGGCGATCACCTGATCGTCTTCACCGTCTGGCCGATCAGCGCCCAGGAAACCATGGTCACCACCAAATGGCTGGTGCACAAGGATGCGGTGGAAGGTGTCGATTACGACGTGGCGCGCCTGCGTCAGGTATGGGACGCCACCAACGATCAGGATCGGCGCCTGGCCGAAGAGAACCAGCGCGGCATCAATTCCACCGCCTACCAGCCCGGCCCCTACTCGAAGACCTACGAGTTCGGCGTGGTCAACTTTGTCGACTGGTACAGCGAGCGCGTGCTCAACAACCTCGGCGCAGCGCCAGCGCCGTACTTGCGTCAGGTCGGCGCGGAGTAAGGCTGCAGATGACGCTTGGCCTGTGGCTACTGCTCGGCCTGACCGCCTACGGTCTGCTGGCCGCGCGCCCCAGGCCCGCGTCCACCGCAACACACTGAGACCCTCCTCAAGGGTCACCTTGGCCTCTGCCGGATACCCCCGGGCAGGGGCTTTTTTTATTGGCGATGTATCAGAACTGTATGCAGGCTGCTTTTGTAGGGTGGGTTAGTGGCGCCGGGGCTAGTTATTGACTGCACCACGCAACTCGGGCGCTGCGTAACCCACCATTGCGGTTTGCCGGTAGATCGTCATGGTGGGTTACGGCGCGTTGAGAATCGGTGGTATTTGCCTGATTCCGGTTCGCGCCTAACCCACCCTACGGGTAGTCGCTGCCTTGTACCGACCCTCTGGCCTGCGCATATCCGCCTGCGACCCGGCTTTGACGCTTTCGGCAATACCCCGGTCGTTTTTGCACCGGGTCGCCTCAGCCCCCAGGGATATGCTCAGTCCAAAGCGCCAACAACGGGTTTGGCGACACAGCTAAAAAGGGGACTGCCTGATGAGCCCAGCCGAATTGCACGCCGACAGCATCGTTATTGACGGGCTGATCATCGCCAAGTGGAACCGCGAACTGTTCGAAGACATGCGCAAAGGCGGCCTGACGGCGGCCAACTGCACCGTGTCGGTGTGGGAGGGCTTTCAGGCCACGGTGAACAATATCGCTGCCAGCCAGAAGCTGATCCGCGAGAACAGCGACTTGGTGATGCCGGTGCGCACCACCGCCGACATCCGTAAGGCTAAAGAGCAGGGCAAGACCGGCATCCTCTTCGGCTTCCAGAATGCCCACGCGTTTGAAGACCAGATCGGCTATGTCGAGGTGTTCAAGCAGCTCGGCGTGGGCATCGTGCAGATGTGCTACAACACCCAGAACCTGGTCGGCACCGGCTGCTACGAGCGTGACGGCGGGCTGTCCGGCTTCGGTCGCGAGATCGTTGCCGAGATGAACCGCGTCGGCATTATGTGCGACCTGTCGCATGTGGGTTCGAAGACTTCCGAGGAAGTCATTCACGAATCGAAAAAGCCGGTGTGCTACTCCCACTGCCTGCCGTCCGGCTTGAAAGAACACCCGCGCAACAAGTCCGATGAAGAGCTGAAATTTATCGCCGACCACGGCGGTTTCGTCGGTGTGACCATGTTCGCCCCCTTCCTGGCCAAGGGCATCGATTCGACCATCGACGACTACGCCGAAGCCATCGAGTACGTGATGAATATCGTCGGCGAAGACGCCATCGGCATCGGCACCGACTTCACCCAGGGCCACGGCCAAGACTTCTTCGAGTACCTGACCCACGACAAGGGCTACGCCCGCCGCCTGACCAGCTTCGGCAAGATCATCAACCCGCTGGGCATCCGCACCGTCGGCGAATTTCCCAACCTCACCGAGACCTTGCTCAAACGCGGCCATTCCGAACGCGTGGTGCGCAAGATCATGGGCGAGAACTGGGTAAACGTCCTCAGGGATGTTTGGGGCGAATAAGGTCCGAGCACAACACGATAAATGTGGGAGGGGCTTTAGCCGCGACCTGCCCCGTCAGGGCAGCGCTGTTAAGAGCCTCGCGGCTAAAGCGGTACGCCGCCCGGCCCCTCCCACAAACCAAACAAGACTCTGGAGCACTAAACATATGGCCACCCACGCACCCGAAATGCCGATTCAGGTCGACGACGAAACCGGCGTCTGGACCACCGACGCCCTGCCGATGCTCTATGTGCCGCGGCATTTCTTCGTCAACAACCATATCGGTATCGAGGAAGTGCTGGGCGCTGATGCCTATGCCGAGATTCTCTACAAAGCCGGCTACAAGTCCGCCTGGCACTGGTGCGAGAAAGAGGCGGAGTGCCATGGCCTGTCCGGCGTGGCGGTGTTTGAGCACTACATGAAGCGCCTGTCGCAGCGCGGCTGGGGGCTGTTCGAGATCGAAGCCATCGACCTGGCCGCTGGCACCGCCTCGGTAAAGCTCAAGCACTCGGCCTTCGTCTACGTCTACGGCAAGTGCGGGCGCAAGGTCGACTACATGTTCACCGGCTGGTTTGCCGGCGCCATGGATCAGATTCTCCAAGCCCAGGGCAGCGCGCTGCGCACCGTGGCCGAGCAGGTCTATGGCGGTTCCGAAGAGGGCCACGATGATGGCCTGTTTATCGTCAAGCCGCGCTAAGTCGAGGATCGAGTCATGGCTTTCGAAGCAATGTTCCAGCCGATCCAGATCGGCAAGCTGACTATTCGTAACCGCATCGTATCCACCGCGCACGCCGAGGTCATGGCCACCGACGGCGGTATGACCACCGAGCGTTACGTCAAGTACTACGAAGAGAAGGCCAAGGGCGGCGTCGGTCTGGCCATCTGCGGCGGCTCGTCGGTGGTCTCCATCGACAGCCCGCACGGCTGGTGGAGTTCGGTGAACCTGTCCACCGACCGGATCATTCCGCATTTCCAGAAGCTGGCGGATGCCATGCACAAGCATGGCGCGAAGATCATGATCCAGATTACCCACATGGGCCGCCGCTCACGCTGGGATGGCTTCGACTGGCCGACCCTGATGTCGCCGTCCGGTATCCGCGAACCGGTACACCGTGCCACCTGCAAGACCATCGAGCCGGAGGAAATGTGGCGCGTCATCGGTGACTTCGCCAAGGCAGCGGCTCGGGCCAAAGCCGGCGGCCTGGACGGCGTCGAGCTGTCGGCTGTGCACCAGCACATGATCGACCAGTTCTGGTCGCCACGGGTGAACAAGCGCACTGACGAATGGGGTGGCACCTTTGAAGGCCGGATGAAGTTCGGCCTGGAAGTGATCAAAGCGGTGCGCGCCGAGGTCGGTCCCGATTTCTGCGTGGGCCTGCGTATCTCCGGTGACGAGTTCCACCCGGACGGCCTCTCTCACGAGGACATGAAGCAGATCGCCGCCTATTACGATGCCACCGGCCTGATCGACTTTATCGGCGTGGTTGGCTCTGGTGCCGACACCCACAACACTCTGGCCAACGTCATTCCGAACATGAGCTACCCGCCGGAGCCGTTCCTGCACTTGGCAGCCGGGATCAAGGAAGTGGTCAAGGTGCCGGTGCTGCACGCGCAGAACATCAAGGACCCGAACCAGGCCACGCGTATTCTCGAAGGCGGCTACGTGGACATGGTCGGCATGACCCGCGCGCACATCGCCGACCCGCACCTGATCGCCAAGATCAAGATGGGCCAGGTCGACCAGATCAAGCAGTGCGTCGGTGCCAACTACTGCATCGACCGCCAGTATCAAGGCCTCGACGTGCTGTGTATCCAGAACGCCGCGACCAGCCGCGAATACATGGGCCTGCCGCATATCATCGAGAAAACCACTGGGCCGAAGCGCAAGGTGGTGATTGTTGGTGGCGGCCCGGCCGGGATGGAAGCGGCGCGCGTGGCTGCCGAGCGTGGCCACGATGTGACCCTGTTCGAGAAGAAAGACAGCCTCGGCGGGCAAATCACCTTGGCCGCCAAGGCACCGCAGCGCGACCAGATGGCCGGCATTACCCGCTGGTTCCAGCTGGAGTTGGCCCGCCTGAATATCGACCTACGCTTGGGTACTGGTGCTGATGAAGCGAGCATCCTCGACCTGCGCCCAGACATCGTCGTGCTGGCCAACGGCGGTCATCCGTTTATCGAGCAAAACGAACATTGGGGCGCCGCTGAAGGCCTGGTGGTCAGCAGCTGGGACGTCCTCGATGGCACCGTGGCGCCGGGCAATAACGTGCTGGTGTACGACACCATTTGCGAATTCGGCGGTATGTCGGTGGCCGACTTTATCGCCGAGAAGGGCGCCAAGGTCGAGATCGTCACCGACGACATCAAGCCGGGTGTAGCCATGGGCGGCACCACGTTCCCGACTTACTACCGCAGCATGTACCCAAAAGAAGTGATCATGACCGGCGACATGATGCTGGAAAAGGTCTACCGCGAAGGCGACAAGCTGGTGGCGGTGCTGGAGAACGAATACACCGGCGCGAAAGAAGAGCGGGTGGTCGACCAGGTGGTGGTGGAGAACGGCGTGCGTCCTGATGAGCGCCTCTACTACGCCCTCAAGGAAGGCTCGCGCAACAAGGGCCAGATTGACGTCGAAGCGCTGTTTGCGATCCAGCCGCAGCCTTGCCTGAGTCAGCCGGGCGACGGCTACCTGCTGTTCCGTATCGGCGACTGCGTAGCCCAGCGTAATACCCATGCGGCGATCTACGACGCGCTGCGCTTGTGCAAGGACTTCTGATGCCTGTCTCCCCTCTCCCATGCTTCTGTTACAGAAAGCCGGGAGAGGGGCCGGGGGAGAGGGGCTTTTCTGCGCGGATCTGCGTCGTAGCTGCCCCTCTCCCTAGCCCTCTCCCCGCAGGGGCGAGGGGACTGAACCGTGTTGTTTGCCGGTCCCGCGAAGGAGACCAATGATGTTAAACACCCTACTCCCCATCCTGCTCTTTGCCGCCCTGGCCCTTGCGGTTATCGGTGCAGCGAAGCGCTTTCTAATGTGGCGCCGTGGTCGCCCGGCACAGGTTGACTGGCTCGGCGGGCTGCTGGCCATGCCGCGCCGCTATATGGTCGACCTGCACCATGTGGTGGCCCGCGACAAATACATCGCCAACACTCACGTCGCCACGGCCGGTGGCTTTGTTTTGGCCGCAGCGCTGGCAATTCTGGTGCACGGTTTTGGCCTGCACAGCCGCATTCTCGGCTTCGCCCTGCTGGCGGCCTGCGCACTGATGTTTGCCGGCGCCCTGTTTGTCGCCAAGCGCCGCCTCGACCCGCCGGCGCGGTTGTCGAAAGGCCCGTGGATGCGCCTGCCGAAAAGCCTGCTGATGTTTGCCGGCAGCTTCTTTATCGCCACGCTTCCTGTTGCTGGGATTCTGCCCGCCGACTTTGGTGGCTGGGTGCTGGCGCTGCTGCTGACCGTCGGCGTGGCCTGGGGTGTGTCCGAGCTGTTCTTCGGCATGACCTGGGGTGGGCCGATGAAGCACGCCTTCGCCGGCGCGCTGCACCTGGCCTGGCACCGCCGCAGTGAACGCTTTGGCGGTGGTCGCTCCACCGGCCTCAAAGCGTTGAATCTGGATGACCCTAAAGCCCCGCTGGGCGTGGAAAAACCCACGGACTTCACCTGGAACCAGCTGCTCGGTTTCGACGCCTGCGTGCAATGCGGTAAATGCGAGGCAGCCTGCCCAGCCTTCGCCGCCGGCCAGCCGCTCAACCCGAAAAAACTAATCCAGGACATGGTGGTCGGCCTGGCCGGCGGCACGGATGTCAAGTTCGCCGGTTCGCCTTATCCGGGCAAACCAGTTGGCGAGCATAGCGGCGGCCCCCATCTGCCGATCGTCAATCTGAATGGCAAGGCCCTGGTCGATGCCGAGACGCTGTGGTCCTGCACCACCTGCCGCGCCTGCGTCGAGGAATGCCCGATGATGATCGAGCACGTCGATGCCATCGTCGATATGCGCCGCCATCTGACCCTGGAAAAAGGCGCCACCCCGAACAAGGGCGCGGAGGTGCTGGACAACCTGATCGCCACCGACAACCCCGGCGGTTTCAACCCTGGTGGTCGACTGAACTGGGCGGCGGATTTGAACCTGCCGCTGATGAGCGACAAACAGAACGTCGATGTGCTGTTCTGGGTCGGTGATGGCGCCTTCGATATGCGTAACCAGCGCACCCTGCGCGCCTTTGTCAAAGTGCTGAAAGCCGCCAAGGTCGACTTCGCCGTGCTCGGTCTGGAAGAACGCGACAGCGGCGACGTGGCGCGCCGTCTCGGTGATGAAGCAACCTTCCAGCTGCTGGCCAAGCGCAATATCGCCACCCTGGCCAAGTACCAGTTCAAGCGCATCGTCACCTGCGACCCGCACAGCTTCCATGTGCTGAAAAACGAATACGGCGAGCTGGGCGGCCGCTACCCGGTGCTGCACCACAGCACCTATATGGATGAACTGATCACCGGTCATAAACTCAACCTCGGCACCCACAAGGGTGGTTCGGTCACCTACCACGACCCGTGCTACCTGGGCCGCTACAACGGTGAGTACGAAGCACCGCGCAATGTGCTGAATGCCATCGGGATTGAAGTGAAAGAGATGCAGCGCTCCGGTTTCCGTTCCCGTTGCTGCGGCGGTGGCGGCGGTGCGCCGATCACCGATATTCCTGGCAAGCAGCGTATCCCCGATATGCGCATGGTCGATATCAAGGAGACCGGTGCCGAGCTGGTGGCCGTGGGTTGTCCGCAGTGCACAGCGATGCTCGAAGGGGTGGTCGGCGTGCGCCCGGAGGTCAAGGATATTGCCGAGCTGGTAGCCGATGTGTTGATCGAGGGCGTGGTCGAGGCGAAGCAGCCTGCGCCGGCTCCGCGCGAACTAGCCGAGGTAAGCCCATGAGCGACCTTATCCGCCGTGACCCACGGGCCGAATGGATCGCCCGCAACCGCCTGCACCCGCTGCATGTCGCGTTGCAAAAGGTTGAATCCAGCTGGATGGGGCCCAATGGGGTGCTGCGCAAGAATCCCCATGCCGTCGGCTTTACCGGCCCCAATGGCCTTAAACGTATCGACCGTTCCGGCACTCAGCAGGGCGGCAGCCAGAAACGCAGCACGGCCAGCGCCGTGGTGCAGTTGCCACTGCATGTGATCGAACAGCCGGCGTTCTATATCGCCGTGGTACCGGATATGGTCGGCGGCCGCCTGAGCGCCCACGACAAGGACCTGCTCGGTCTGGCGCACAAGCTCGCCGGCAGCGATGGCGCAGTGGTCGCGGTGATCTTTGGCGAACACAAGGAAAGCGCCTTCGACTGCAACGGCGTTGACCGCCTGCTGCAGTTCGCCGATGACGCTTTCGACGGATACGCCCCGGAAGCACGGGTACTGGCCCTCGGTGCGCTGGAGCGCCAACTCTCGCCGCGGCACTGGCTGCTGCCGGACAGCCGCACCGGCGGTGGCGAACTGGGCCGGCGCCTGGCCGCCAAGCTGGGTGAGCGTCCGGCCACGCGGGTCTGGCAGGTAGCGGATGGCATTGCCAGTGGTCGTGCGGGGGCTGGGCGTGAAGATCTGGTGCAATCAGCGCCACGGCTGATTCTGGCGGCGGTTGAATGCGCCGAACCAGTCAGCGAAACCCGCCATGAAGTGCGGCCACTGGCGCTCAGTGAAGCACTGGTCAGCCACTTGCCACGGATTCAGTATCTCGGTGCGGTGGCGGTCGACCCGGCGCAGATTCCCATGGCCGAGGCCGAATTTATTCTCTCTGGCGGCAACGGGGTCAAGGACTGGACGCTATTCCACCAGGCCGCCGCTGCCCTGGGCGCCACCGAAGGCGCCTCGCGGGTGGCGGTGGACGATGGCTTTATGGGCCGCGAGCGTCAGGTTGGCGCGTCCGGCATCTGGGTCACGGCGCGCGTGTATGTGGCCGTGGGGATTTCCGGGGCGATCCAGCACCTGCAAGGCATAGGTGCCTGCGACAAGGTGGTGGCGATCAACCTCGACCCGACCTGCGACATGATCAAACGCGCCGACCTCTCGGTGATCGGCGAGTCTGCGGCGATCCTGCAGGCGTTGATCGAGCGTGTTGCCGCTCATCGGCAGGGAGGCGCGCGTGATGCCGCATAAGGTTTGTCTTCGCGATTCTCAACCGCGATTTCCGGATTACATCGGGGCTACGGGGGCTACGGGGGCTGCATGGCTGAGTTGAATATTGTTGCGCTGGTTTCGGTAGGCGCTCACCCCACCTCCGGCCGGCCACGCCGCGCCGAGCAGGACGCCCGCGCCGTCGAGCTGGGCCTGCGCCTGGCGGGTGAGCGTTTGCAGGTGCTGCATGCCGGAGACCCGCAGCAGGAGGCGCTGCGCGCTTACCTGGGAATGGGCCTTGCGCAGATCAAGATTCTCGAACAACCGGCGCACAGCGATGCGCTGCCGGTGCTGGCCGAGTACCTGGCCGACTCCAGTGCGCAGCTGGTATTGACCGGCAGCCAGGCGGAAACCGGTGAAGGCTCGGGCATGCTGCCTTACCTGCTGGCGGAACAGCTCGGCTGGCCGCTGGTGGTCGGGCTGGCGGCGGTGGAGCAGGTCAGCAATGGCGTGGCTCAGGTGCTGCAAGCCCTGCCGCGCGGACAGCGCCGGCGCTTGCAGGTGCGTCTGCCGTTTGTTGCCAGTGTCGATAACGCTGCACCGACTGCCCGGCAGAGCGCCTTTGGTCCGGCTCGCCGTGGGCTGTTGACGGCCGAGGAAGTAGAACTGGTCGCCGACCCGCTATTTGCCAGCGCGCAATTGCAACCGGCCAAACCGCGCCCTAAACGCCTTAAGGTGATCAAGGCCAAAACCGGCGCCGAACGCATGAAAGCCGCCACCGCCAAAGCGTCGGGCGGCGGTGGGCAGGTGCTCAAGGATGTCTCGCCACAGGCCGGTGCCGAGGCTATCTTCAAGTTGCTATTGGAAGAAGGCGTGCTGCGCTAGCGCGCCACCACAGGAGGATTTGACCATGATGCATGCCGACCTGATCGATCAGGAGGATCTACGCGAACGCCTGGTGGCGCTGGGGCTGTCGATTCCACCCGGGGTGACCGCCGAGCAGGCCTGCGAGCATGCCGTCAGCGGTCTTAGTCCGGAGCGCGCCGTGGCGCTGCGGCGTCTGGTGGAGGAGTTGCTCGGCGGCAGCGCGACCTTGCTACCGAATGTGCGCGAGGCGATTTCGCGCACTTTGTTACCAGCGCTTGTGCCTCGTTAACTCGCCGCCATGGCTTGGCGAATATCCCCTGCCAGCTGACGCACCCGCGCTTCGTCGGTGTCCCAGGAACACATAAAGCGTGCGCCGCCGGCTCCGATAAAGGTGTAGAAGCGCCAGCCCTGGCCGCGCAGGATTTCCAGCGCCGGTTCTGACATCTGCAGGAACACCCCGTTGGCCTGTACCGGGAACATCAGGCTGACGCCCGGAATATCGCTGACCAGCTCGGCCAGCAGGCGCGCGCAGTGGTTGGCGTGCTGGGCGTAACGCAGCCAGGCGCCGTCCTGCAGAATGCCGACCCAGGGCGCGGACAGGTAGCGCATTTTTGAAGCCAGCTGACCGGCCTGCTTGCAGCGGTAGTCGAAGTCTTCGGCCAGGTCCTTGTTGAAGAACAGGATCGCCTCACCCACGGCCATGCCGTTCTTGGTGCCGCCAAAACACAGCACATCTACGCCGGCTTTCCAGGTCAGGTCGGCTGGGCTGCAGCCGAGAAAGGCACAGGCATTGGAGAAACGCGCGCCGTCCATATGCAGATGTAGGCCCAGTTCGCGGCACACCGCGCTGATCGCCCGTACTTCATCGGGGCTGTAGACGGTGCCGACTTCCGTGGCCTGGGTCAGGGTGACTACCCGTGGCTTGGGGTAGTGAATGTCCTGGCGTTTGAGGGCGATTTCACGGATCGCTTCGGGGGTCAGCTTGCCGTTCTCGGTCTTGGCCAGCAGCAATTTGGAACCGTTGGAGAAGAACTCCGGTGCGCCGCACTCGTCGGTCTCGACGTGGGCAGTCTCCGAGCAGATCACGCTGTGATAGCTCTGGCACAGCGCCGCCAGCGCCAGGGAGTTGGCCGCGGTACCGTTGAAGGCGAAGAACACTTCGCAGTCGGTTTCGAACAGCTGGCGGAAGTGGTCGGCGGCGCGCGCTGTCCATTGGTCATCACCGTAGGCGCGGTCGTGGCCCCGGTTGGCCTCGGCCATGGCGGCCCAGGCTTCCGGACAGATACCTGAGTAGTTATCGCTGGCGAACTGTTGCGAAAGATCGGGCATTGCTAGTTCCTTCTATCGGTTGCCGAGCGGGCCGGCGAATGGGTTTACTTTACCTGCGCGTGTGCGGCCCGGCGGACGTTGTGGCGACATCTTGTTTATTCCAGGCGCTGTTTGGCCTGGTAAGTAGTCTTGACGGCGCGACGGCCTGAGACGGCACAGCACCGGGATGCGGCGCTGGCAGCGGAATAAATGAAAGGAACTCATGGCGCTGCCCGGCCTCACAGCTAGGGCCAGGGTGAGTGGCCGCCTGACGGGATCGTGGCGTCGTTTGCGGCGCCAATGGGGTTATCGCTCGACAGACAGTCACTCGTCGTGGACCGCTAGAGCAGGCCGTGGTGCCTTGGCTGTTGGGGTTCGAACCATGGGTTCGCGTCGACCAGCCAGGTGTTGCCCCTGTCACTGACCCGCACAGGAATCCACCATGAACTACCGTCATCTGATCGCATTTTTCCTTCCCCTGGCCTTTGCCCTGCCGGCCGTTGCCGCAGAGCCCTGGCCTGCCGGCGCCAAGGCCTCATTTGTCAATGAGTGCGTGGCGGGCGCCCCCAAGGGGCACGATATGAACAACCTGAAGGCGTATTGCGAATGTGCCGCCGAGAAGGTCGGCGGTGAGTTCAGCGAGGCGGAAATGCAGGCCATGGCCAGCCAATCGACACCTGACGCGGCCATGCAGCAACGCCTGATCAAGGCCTCGGCCAGCTGCGAAAGCAAGCTGCAGGGCTGATCTGATGCCGGGTGCGCATTGACGCTGTCATTGGGTTACCGTCAGGTAATCCGCTGACTCCGTGAGTGCCGCAATGCTGACACCCCCTGCCGGGCGCACCCGCGACGCCGCGCTGGATCTGCTCAAGTGGCTGGCCCTGGCGACCATGCTATTCGACCACCTGCGGCATGTCTGGCCGTCCCTGTACTGGCTGTATATCCCGGGGCGCCTGGCCTTTCCGTTTTTCTGTCTGGCGATTGCCGCCAACCTGGCGCGGCCTTCGGCAGATGGCGGCAAACCTTTTCCCCTGCGCTACCTCGGGCTGCTGGTTCTGTTCGCACTGCTCTCCGAATGGCCCTATCGGCTGCTGGTGGTTACGCTAGAGTCGCTGAATGTTATGCCGACCCTGGTACTGGGCTTGCTGATCGCCGGTGGGGTGGGGCAACCCAATGGGCAGCGGCGCTGGCTGGCTATCACGGCGGTACTGGTGGCGCTGGTCGGCCATCCCTGGTTGATGTTCGGCTTGGCCGGCGCGCTGCTGCCTGCGGCCTTTATCTATGCCTTGCAGCGCCCGGGGGCGAGCTGGGTCTGGCCGGTGATGCTGTGCCTGGCCGCCAACTACTGGCCGCCGTTCTACATTAACGCGAGCCGCGGCGACCCCTTCGCCTGGAGCGTTATCCTGATCTGCATGGCGGCGCCGCTGCTGGGGCTGTGGTTGTTGCGCCAGCCGCTCCAGGGCGAGGTGCTGCCGGTACGGCGCTGGGCCTACCTGTTCTACCCCGGCCACTTTCTCCTGCTGGTCGCTGTACGCGCACTGTTCACCTGAGCGCATTCGCGCGCTGCCGCGTACTAGCCCGCCTGTCTTGCGCATGTCCGATAGCGACACGTCGCACCCTCGCATGTCGCAAACGCAATCCCCCGTGGCGTGCCTAGGCATCTGACCGATCAGGGCCAGTCATACCATCGGCTCACAAGGGCTCAGCCCGCTTCCGACATAGATGCGCCACACCCCGGTGCCGCAGGAGATCAGCGATGTTCAGCAAGAACGACCAGATTCAAGGCTACGACGACGAATTGCTCAGCGCGATCAACGCCGAGGAAAGCCGTCAGGAGCACCATATCGAGCTGATCGCCTCGGAAAACTACACCAGCCAGCGGGTCATGGAAGCGCAGGGCAGCGGCCTGACCAACAAGTACGCCGAAGGCTATCCGGGCAAGCGTTATTACGGCGGCTGCGAGCATGTCGATGTGGTCGAGCAGCTGGCCATCGACCGCGCCAAGGCGCTGTTCGGCGCCGACTATGCCAACGTTCAGCCGCACTCCGGCTCGTCGGCTAACAGCGCGGTATACCTGGCGCTGATCAATGCCGGCGATACCATCCTCGGCATGAGCCTGGCCCACGGCGGCCACCTGACCCACGGCGCCAAGGTGTCGTCCTCGGGCAAGCTGTACAACGCCGTGCAGTACGGTATCGACACCGCCACCGGCCTGATCGATTACGACGAAGTCGAGCGCCTGGCCGTCGAGTGTCAGCCGAAGATGATCGTTGCCGGTTTCTCCGCCTACTCGAAAACCCTGGATTTTCCGCGTTTCCGCGCCATTGCCGACAAGGTCGGGGCGCTGCTGTTTGTCGACATGGCCCACGTCGCCGGCCTGGTCGCCGCCGGTCTGTATCCCAACCCGATTCCCTTTGCCGATGTGGTCACCACCACCACCCACAAGACCCTGCGCGGTCCGCGTGGCGGCTTGATCCTTGCTCGCGCGAATGCCGAGATCGAGAAGAAACTTAACTCGGCGGTATTCCCCGGCGCTCAGGGTGGCCCGTTGATGCATGTGATCGCGGCCAAGGCGGTGTGCTTCAAGGAAGCCATGGAGCCTGGCTTCAAGGAATACCAAGCGCAGGTGATCAAAAACGCCCAGGCCATGGCCAAGGTGTTTATCGAACGCGGCTACGACGTGGTTTCCGGCGGCACCGACAACCACCTGTTTCTGGTTAGCCTGATCCGTCAGGGCCTGACTGGCAAAGACGCCGATGCGGCCCTGGGGCGCGCCGGGATCACGGTCAACAAGAACGCCGTGCCGAATGACCCGCAGTCGCCGTTTGTCACTTCGGGCCTGCGTATCGGCACCCCGGCCATCACCACGCGCGGCCTCAAGGAAGCGCAGAGCATCGAGCTGGCTGGGTGGATCTGCAACATCCTCGACCACCTGGGCGATGCCGATGTCGAGGCGCAGGTGGCGACTCTGGCGGCAGGGCTGTGCGCCGATTACCCGGTCTACCGTTGAACGCAATGATCCACCCGGTTCGGTGACTGCCGCGCCTGGCGACAAGGTTCCAGCTTTCCGTTTCAGGAGCACCTTTATGCAACGTTATTCCGGCTTCGGCCTGTTCAAGCACGCTTTCAGCCACCACGAAAACTGGCAGCGTATGTGGCGCAACCCGACGCCCAAGCCGGTGTACGACGTGATCATCGTCGGCGGTGGCGGTCACGGTCTGGCGACCGCTTATTACCTGGCCAAAGAGTTCGGCATCAAGAACGTCGCGGTGATCGAGAAGGGCTGGCTGGGCGGCGGCAACACCGCGCGCAACACCACCATCGTGCGTTCCAACTACCTGTGGGATGAATCGGCGCACCTGTATGAGCACGCGATGAAGCTGTGGGAAGGCCTGTCCCAGGACCTCAACTACAACGTCATGTTCAGCCAGCGCGGTGTCTACAACCTCTGCCACACCCTGCAGGACATGCGCGACTCCGAGCGCCGCGTCAGCGCCAACCGCCTTAACGGCGTGGACGGCGAACTGCTGGACGCCAAGCAGGTGGCCGAAGAGATTCCGTATCTGGATTGCAGCAAGAACACCCGTTACCCGGTGATGGGCTCCACCGTGCAGCGTCGCGGTGGCGTGGCCCGTCACGACGCCGTGGCCTGGGGTTATGCCCGCGCCGCCGATGCTCTGGGCGTGGACCTGCTGCAGCAGACCGAAGTGATCGGCTTTCGCAAGGAAAACGGCGTGTGCATCGGCGTGGAAACCAACAAGGGCTTTATCGGCGGCAAGCGCGTTGGCGTGGTCACGGCCGGTAACTCCGGGCATATGGCCGGGCTGGCCGGCTTCCGATTACCGCTGGAATCCCATCCGCTGCAGGCGCTGGTGTCCGAGCCGATCAAGCCGATTATCGACAGCGTGATCATGTCCAACGCCGTGCACGGCTATATCAGCCAGTCCGACAAGGGCGACCTGGTCATCGGTGCCGGCATCGACGGTTACAACGGCTACGGCCAGCGTGGCTCCTACGGCACCATCGAGCACACCCTGCAGGCCATCGTCGAGATGTTCCCGGTGCTCTCGCGGGTACGCATGAACCGTCAATGGGGCGGCATCGTCGACACCTCGCCGGACGCCTGCCCGATCATTTCCAAGACCCCGGTGCCGAACCTGTTCTTCAACTGCGGTTGGGGCACCGGCGGATTCAAGGCCACGCCGGGTTCGGGCCACGTGTTCGCCGCCAGCCTGGCCAAGGGTGAAATGCACCCGCTGGCCAAACCGTTCTCCATGGACCGTTTCCACACCGGCGCACTGATCGACGAGCACGGCGCTGCTGCCGTGGCTCACTAAGAGGGCTTACCCATGTTGCATATCTTCTGCCCTCACTGCGGCGAACTGCGCTCCGAAGAGGAATTCCACGCCAAGGGCCAGGCGCATATTCCGCGCCCGCTGGACCCAGCCGCCTGCACCGATGCCGAGTGGGGTGAATACCTGTTCTTTCGCGATAACCCACGGGGCATTCACCACGAGCTGTGGGTGCACTCCGCCGGCTGCCGCAAGTACTTCAACGCCACCCGTCACACGGTGACCTACGAAATTCTCGAAACCTACAAGATCGGCGAGAAGCCCAGCGTTACCGCTGCCGGCGCTGCCGAGAAAAAGGCCATCGACCAAGGAGTAACGGCATGAGCCAGGTCAATCGTCTTGCTACAGGCGGCCGCGTTGACCGCAGCCAGCCCCTGACATTCAGCTTCAATGGGCAGAGCTACCAGGGCTTTGCCGGCGACACCCTGGCGGCCGCCTTGCTGGCCAACGGCGTGGATATTGTCGGCCGTAGCTTCAAGTATTCGCGGCCGCGCGGCATCGTTGCGGCGGGCGCGGAAGAGCCGAACGCCGTGCTGCAGATTGGCAGCACTGAAGCGGCGCAGATCCCCAACGTGCGCGCCACCCAGCAGGCGCTGTATGCCGGCCTGGTCGCCAGCAGCACCAATGGCTGGCCGAGCGTAAACACCGACCTGATGGGCATTCTCGGCAAGGTCGGCGGCAAGATGATGCCGCCGGGGTTCTACTACAAGACCTTTATGTACCCGCAGAACCTCTGGCTGACCTACGAAAAATACATCCGCAAGGCCGCAGGGCTTGGTCGTGCGCCGACCGCCGTGGACCCGGACAGCTACGACTACATGAACCAGCACTGCGACGTGCTGGTGGTCGGTGCCGGCCCGGCAGGCCTGGCCGCAGCCCTGGCGGCTGCGCGCAGCGGGGCGCGGGTAATTCTCGCCGATGAGCAGGAAGAGTTCGGCGGCAGCCTGCTCAGCACCCGCGAAACCCTCGACGGTAAACCGGCCGCCGACTGGGCCGCGC
Organism: Pseudomonas sp.; assembly: GCF_030690725.1. Taxonomy (GTDB): domain Bacteria; phylum Pseudomonadota; class Gammaproteobacteria; order Pseudomonadales; family Pseudomonadaceae; genus Aquipseudomonas. The sequence goes on from NZ_JAUYGD010000053.1 coordinate 139,348, forward strand.
AGGTGATTGCCGAATTATCCGGCATGCCTGAAGTCACCCTGCTGCCGCGTTCCACGGTCAACGGTTACCACGACCACAACTTCCTCACCATTCACCAGCGCCTGACCGATCACCTTGGTGAGATCGCGCCACTTGGCATGGTGCGTCAGCGTATGCACCGTGTGCGTGCCACGCGTGTAGTGCTGGCCACCGGTGCCCACGAGCGGCCGCTGGTGTACGCCAACAACGATGTGCCGGGCAATATGCTCGCCGATGCGGTGTCCACCTACGTGCGCCGTTATGGCGTGGCGCCGGGCAAGCAGCTGGTGCTGTCGACCAACAACGATTACGCCTACCGCGTGGTGCTCGACTGGCTCGACGCCGGCCTGCAGGTGGTGGCGGTGGCCGATGCCCGCAGCAACCCACGCGGCACCTGGGTGGAAGAGGCGCGCAAGCGTGGCGTGCGCATCCTCACCGGCAGCGCCGTGGTCGAAGCCGCCGGCAGCAAGCGGGTGACCGCTGCGCGCATCTGTGCCATCGATGTACAGAGCCATAAGGTCAGCAGCCCGGGTGAGGTGCTCGACTGCGATTTGATCGTCAGTTCCGGCGGCTACAGCCCGGTGGTGCACCTGGCCTCGCATCTGGGCGGCCGGCCGACCTGGCGTGAAGATATTCTGGCCTTTGTGCCAGGCGAGGGCGGCTTCCAGAAGCGCCTGTGCGCTGGTGCGGTGAACGGTGTGTTCGGCTTGTGTGATGCCCTGGCCGATGGTTTCGAGGCGGGTGTCTCGGCGGCTGCCGAAGCCGGCTTCAAGGCGGTTTCCGCCAGCCTGCCGCAGGTCGCTGTCCGTCTGGAAGAACCTTCCCTGGCACTGTTCCAGGTGCCGCATGACAAGCCGACGGCGCGCGCGCCCAAGCAGTTTGTCGACCTGCAGAACGACGTCACCGCAGCCGGTATCGAGCTGGCCACCCGCGAGGGCTTCGAGTCGGTCGAGCACGTCAAGCGCTACACCGCGCTGGGCTTCGGCACCGACCAGGGCAAGCTGGGCAATATCAACGGTCTGGCGATTGCCGCTCGCTCGCTGGGTATCAGCATCCCGCAGATGGGCACCACCATGTTCCGCCCGAACTACACGCCGGTGACCTTCGGCGCGGTGGCCGGTCGTCACTGTGGCGCGTTGTTCGAGCCCAAGCGTTATACCGCGATGCAAAGCTGGCACCTGCAGAACGGTGCCGAGTTCGAGGACGTGGGTCAGTGGAAGCGCCCTTGGTACTTTCCAAAAGCCGGCGAAGACCTGCACGCCGCCGTGGCCCGCGAGTGCCTGGCCGTGCGTAACGCAGTCGGCATCCTCGATGCCTCGACGCTGGGCAAAATCGACATTCAAGGCCCGGATGCCCGCGAGTTTCTCAACCGTGTGTACACCAATGCCTGGACCAAGCTGGATGTGGGCAAGGCCCGTTACGGCCTGATGTGCAAGGAAGACGGCATGGTCTTCGACGACGGTGTAACCGCCTGCCTGGCCGACAACCATTTCCTGATGACCACCACCACCGGCGGCGCCGCACGGGTGATGGAGTGGCTGGAGATTTACCACCAGACCGAGTGGCCGGAACTCAAGGTGTACTTCACCTCGGTTACCGACCACTGGGCGACCATGACCCTGTCCGGCCCCAACAGCCGCAAGCTGCTGGCCGAGGTCACCGACATCGACCTGGACAAGGATGCATTCCCGTTTATGAGCTGGAAGGAAGGCCTGGTTGGCGGTGTGCCGGCGCGGGTGTTCCGCATCTCTTTCACAGGTGAGCTCTCTTACGAAGTCAACGTTCAGGCCGACTACGCCCTGGGCGTGTGGGAAAAGATCATCGAAGCGGGCAAGAAGCATGGCCTGACGCCTTACGGCACCGAGACCATGCACGTACTGCGTGCTGAGAAGGGCTTCATCATCGTCGGTCAGGACACCGACGGTTCGGTCACCCCAGACGACCTCAACATGGGCTGGTGCGTAGGCCGCACCAAGCCGTTCTCGTGGATCGGCTGGCGCGGCATGAACCGCGAAGACAGCCTGCGCGAAGATCGCAAGCAGCTGGTCGGGCTCAAACCCGTCGACCCGAACACCGTGCTGCCGGAAGGCGCGCAACTGGTGTTCGACCCGAAACAGTCCATTCCGATGCAGATGGTCGGCCACGTCACTTCCAGCTATATGAGCGCGGCGCTGGGGTATTCCTTTGCCATGGGTGTGGTCAAGGGTGGCCTCAAGCGCATCGGTGAGCGGGTGTTCGCGCCGCTGGCCGATGGCAGCCTGATCGAAGCCGAAATCGTCAGCTCCGTGTTCTATGACCCGAAAGGGGATCGCCAGAATGTCTAACTTGATCAACGTCTATCAGCAACGCCCGGCTGCCGCACATGCCGAATCGCCACTGTTCCACGCCGGCCTTGAGCAACTGGCGGGCAAAGGTTCAGCCCGCGCCGGGGTGACAGTGCGCGAGAAGAAGCTGCTCGGTCACCTGACCCTGCGCGGCGATGGCAAAGACCCGGCATTTGCCGGCGGCGTGCACAAGGCTCTGGGCCTGGAGCTGCCGGTGGCACTGACCCTGGTGGCCGCTGGCGACACCTCGCTGCAATGGCTGGCGCCGGATGAATGGCTGCTGATTGTGCCGAGCGGCAGCGAGTTCGCGGTCGAGCAGAAGCTGCGCGAAGCGCTGGAGGGTCAGCATATTTCGATCGTCAACGTCAGCGGCGGGCAAACCCTGCTGGAACTGAGCGGGCCGAAGGTGCGTGAAGTGCTGATGAAGTCCACCAGCTATGACGTGCACCCGAGCAACTTCCCGGTGGGCAAGGCGGTGGGCACCCACTTCGCCAAGTCGCAACTGGTGATCCGCCACACCGCCGAAGACACCTGGGAGCTGCTGATTCGCCGCAGCTTCTCTGACTACTTCTGGCTGTGGCTGCAGGACGCTAGCGCCGAGTTTGGTCTGGCGATCAAGGCCTGACACCGCAGTCGTCTTCTGTAGGAGCGGACTTGTCCGCGAAGTCTTTCGCGGCCAAGGCCGCTCCTACAGGCGTTCTCGGACAGCTCTATCTCCTGAGGGAGAAAGCTGAACAGCAACGGAGTTTGTTATGAGCCGCACCCCCGATACCTGGATTCTCACCGCCCACTGCCCGAGCGTGCTCGGCACCGTGGATGCGGTGACGCGCTTTCTGTTCGAGCAGCGCTGCTATGTCACCGAACACCATTCCTTCGATGATCGACTGTCGGCACGGTTCTTTATCCGCGTGGAGTTTCGTCAGCCGGATGACTTCGACGAGCAAGCCTTTCGCGCCGGCCTCGATCAGCGTCTGACGGCCTTCGGCATGCAGGTTGAGCTGACCCCGCCGGGCTACCGCGCCAAGGTGGTGCTGATGGTCAGCAAGGCCGATCACTGCCTGAACGACCTGCTCTATCGCCAGCGCATCGGCCACCTGGCCATGGACGTGGTGGCGGTGGTGTCCAACCACCCGAACCTGGAGCCGCTGGCGCGTTGGCACGATATTCCCTACTACCACTTCCCGCTCGACCCGGCTGACAAGCCGGCGCAGGAGCGCCAGGTGTTGCAGGTGATCGAGGACAGCGGCGCCGAGCTGGTGGTGCTTGCCCGCTATATGCAGGTGCTCTCACCTGAGCTGTGCCGCCAGCTGGATGGCTGGGCGATCAATATCCACCACTCGCTGCTGCCCGGTTTCAAGGGCGCCAAGCCCTATCACCAGGCCTACGAGAAGGGCGTCAAACTGGTTGGCGCCACTGCCCACTACATCAACAACGACCTCGACGAGGGGCCGATCATCGCCCAGGGCGTGGAGTCGGTGGATCACGCCCACTACCCCGAAGACCTGATCGCCAAGGGTCGCGATATCGAATGCCAGACCCTGGCCAAAGCCATCGGTTACCACCTCGAACGACGGGTGTTTCTCAACGCCAGCCGTACGGTGGTGCTGCACGCCTAAACCGCAACTGCTGAATCCCCGCTACGGGTGGATCACCGACTGCCAAACCCTCGGCCCCACCCGGCAACAGACACAAGCTCCAGTACAAGGCCGCGCGACCGTTGGCCGCGCCTTTGTATTCACAACAAGAGAGGAGAAATACGTATGTCTGGTAATCGTGGCGTCGTCTATCTCGGCGCTGGCAAGGTCGAAGTGCAGAAAATCGACTATCCGAAAATGCAGGACCCGCGCGGTCGCAAGATCGAGCATGGGGTCATCCTGCGTGTGGTCTCCACCAATATTTGCGGCTCCGACCAGCATATGGTGCGCGGTCGTACCACGGCGCAAACCGGTCTGGTGCTGGGCCATGAGATCACCGGTGAGGTGATCGAGAAGGGCCGCGACGTGGAGAACCTGAAGATTGGTGACCTGGTCTCGGTGCCGTTCAATGTGGCCTGCGGCCGCTGCCGTTCGTGCAAGGAACAACACACCGGCGTTTGCCTGTCGGTCAATCCGGCGCGAGCCGGTGGTGCTTACGGCTATGTCGACATGGGCGACTGGACCGGAGGTCAGGCCGAATACGCCATGGTGCCGTATGCCGACTTCAACCTGCTGAAACTGCCGGATCGCGACAAGGCCATGGAGAAAATCCGCGACCTGACCTGCCTGTCCGACATTCTGCCCACCGGTTACCACGGCGCAGTGACGGCTGGCGTTGGCCCAGGCAGCACCGTGTATATCGCCGGTGCCGGCCCGGTCGGTTTGGCGGCAGCAGCTTCTGCCCGTTTGCTGGGCGCGGCGGTGGTGATTGTCGGCGACGTTAATCCGGTGCGCTTGGCTCACGCCAAGGCGGTCGGCTTCGAGATTGCTGATTTGTCCAAAGATACCCCGCTGCACGAACAGATCGCCGCGCTGCTGGGCGAGCCGGAAGTTGATTGCGCCGTCGATGCGGTGGGCTTCGAGGCTCGCGGTCATGGTCACGCAGGCGTCCAACAAGAAGCGCCGGCCACTGTACTCAACTCGCTGATGGGCGTGGTGCGGGTGGCCGGCAAGATCGGCATTCCCGGCCTCTACGTCACCGAAGATCCGGGTGCGGTGGACGCGGCGGCGAAGATCGGCTCCTTAAGCATTCGCTTCGGTCTCGGCTGGGCCAAGTCGCACAGCTTCCACACCGGCCAAACCCCGGTGATGAAGTACAACCGCGCGCTGATGCAGGCGATCATGTGGGATCGCATCAACATCGCCGAAGTGGTCGGCGTGCAGGTGATCAGCCTGGACGACGCACCGCGCGGTTACGGCGAGTTCGATGCCGGCGTGCCGAAGAAGTTTGTGATCGACCCGCACAAGATGTTTAGCGCGGCCTGATTGCCCTCAGATATACAGGCGGGCAGTTGGTGTGCCCGCCTGCAGTCGCATGCGCCGTTCCTCACCCAAGGGGCGTACCCGCTTTCTGCTTTTTTTCTGCTCCGTAAATAGAACCTGAAAAGTGGCTAGAGTAAGTGCACGGCACGGCTGTTCAGTGCCCACTTTCCAGGGCAGGACCTTATGCGGGCAATCTGCTTCACCCTATGCTGGCTTTGGATGAGTGGCCTGGCGTGGGCCACGGACTGGTACCCGGTGGAGGTGCTGGCCGATGGCGTATCGCAGCAGTACCAACCCCTGTCGCAAGCGGCTAAACCCTGGCGGGTCTGCGCATTGTTGCCGCATGGCAAGGACCGCTATTGGTGGGGCGTGGCCTGGGGGCTGGATGAGGAGGCAGCACGTCAAGGCGTGCGGCTAGGCATCTATGAAGCCGGCGGCTATGAAAACCCGCAGGTGCAAGCGCAACAGTTGCACAACTGTCAGCAGCGTAATGCCGATGCCTATGTGATTGCGGCGATCGACGCCCAGGCCCTCTGCACGACAATCGCCCAACTGCTCGAGCAGGGCAAACCGGTTATCGATCTGGTCAACGGCATCGACTGTCCGGGGCTGAGCGCCAGCTCCAGCGTGGATTTTGCCGATATGACCGGCGCCGCCCTGGCGTATATCGATAACCATCGCCCGTCGGGGCCTTTCAGCCTGGGTTGGTTACCTGGGCCGCAAGGCGCCGGTTGGGTGCTGGATTCGGAAAAGGCGCTGCGCGCAGCCGAACAGAGCAAACCGATGACCGTGCACCACGGCGGTTATGCCCCGGTGGATCGCGCCAGTCAGGCGCAACTGGTGCGCGAACTGCTAAGGCAGCATCCGCGTCTCGACTTCCTGCTGGGCAATGCTGAAGCCGCCGGCTTTGCCGCGCAGCTGGTGCAGACCTCGGGACAGAACTACCAGGCACGGGTGCTGGCCACCTACACCACTGAGCGGATCGTCGAGCAGATTCGTGATGGTTTTATTGTTGCCGCGCCCACCGACTCACCGGTGCTGCAGGCGCGCATCGCGGTGGACCTGGCGGTGCGCGCACTGGAAGGTCGCGCGCATGCACGGCGGGTCAGTCCGATGATCGAGGTGCTCGACCAGACCAGCCTGGAACAGTTCGATATGAGCCGTCTGATGCCGCCGCCTGAGCACTGGATGATTCGCCGTGAACTGCCGCAGTAGTTGAGCGGCAGCGGTGTCCGGTCAGCTGGGCTGTTCGGCGCGAATCTGCGCGATCCGCGCATCCTTGTCTTGCCACAACTTCGTCACCCAGTCCTGCACAAATTGGCGGAATACTGGGTCGTTCTCGTAGTCGCCTTGCCACAGCGCCGGGTCGAGGTCGCGGGTCTGGATATCGATGATGACCTTGTCCACCTGGCCGCTGATCAGCTCCCAGAAACCGGGAATCCGCGCGCTCGGATACACCACGGTTACGTCCAGCACGGTGTCCAACTGTTCGCCCAGTGCGGCGAGGACAAAGGCCACGCCGCCGGCTTTCGGCTTGAGCAGATGCTGATATGGCGAGCCTTGCTGCGCCTGTTTGGCCGGGGTGCAGCGGGTGCCTTCGAGGTAATTGACCACGGTCACCGGCAGGTCCTTGAACTTCTCGCAGGCACGTTTGGTGATTTCCAGGTCCTGGCCCTTGAGTTCGGGGTGCTTGGCCAGAAACGCCTTGGAGTAGCGGCGCATAAAGGGGTAATCCAGCGCCCAGAACGCCAGGCCGAGAAAGGGCACCCAGATTAGCTGCTGCTTGAGGAAGAACTTGAAGTAGGGCGTCTTGCGATTGAACGCCTGCACCAGAGCGGGGATATCGACCCACGACTGATGGTTGCTGATCACCAGGTAGGAGGTGCTCTGGCGCAGGTCGGCACTGCCGCGAATGTCCCAGTGCACCGGCAGCAGGGTGGCGAAGATCAGCTTGTTGATCTCCGCCCAGGTTTCCGCCACCCACATCACCCCGCGCGAGCTAGCGGTTTTCAGCGCCTTGCCGGGCAATACGAACTTGCCGAGGGCGATCAGCAGCAGTGGGCCGATCAGTATCAGCGTGTTGAGCAACAGCAGAATAATGACGCTAAGACCGGTCAATAGACGGCGCATGGCAACTCCTTGTGGTGCGCGAGTGGGGCAATGATAAGCAGTAGTGCTAAGGCTTCCAAGCCGCCGATCTGCGACCGATGTCTTATTGCCATCAGTCCGCCCGCGTCATAACAATGCAGGCTGATTGATCATCTACGCTGTCTGAGAGTTACTGGTTTTTGGCCTCTTTTGAGTGCAATCCATGTTGAAGTGCATCGCAGTGGCCGACGTGCGCGTCGGTATGTATATCCACGAGTTCTGTGGCGCATGGATGGACCACCCCTTCTGGAAATCCAAGTTTCTTCTCAGTTCGGAAAAAGACCTGCAGCGGATCACGGCCAGCAGCATCAGTGAGTTGTGGATTGATGTCAGCAAAGGTCTGGATGTCGAGGTTGGCACCGCCAGTGTCAGTCCTGAGGAAGTCGCTGCCCAAGCCGAGGCACGCCTGCTGGAAGCGGTGCAGAGCCCGCCCGTCAGCCTGGCGATTTCCATGGAGGATGAGGTGCAGCGTGCGGTCAAGCTCTGCGCCCGCTCCAAGGCCGCGGTGGTCAGCATGTTTGGTGATGCACGGATGGGGCAGGCGTTGCAGTTTGAGCAGGCGGGCGAGTTGGTCGAGGAAATTTCCGATTCGATCATGCGTCACCCCAATGCGCTGATCAGCCTAGCGCGGCTGAAAAACGCCGATGAATACACCTATATGCATTCGGTGGCGGTGTGCGCACTGATGATTGCCCTGGCGCGCAATCTCGGCCTCAACGAGGGCCAGGTGCGTGAGGCCGGGCTGGCCGGTTTGCTCCACGATATCGGCAAGATGGCGATTCCCAATACGGTACTGAACAAGCCGGGCAAGCTCACCGACGGCGAGTTCGCCACCGTGCGCGATCACCCCGAAGCGGGTTCGCGCATGCTGCTGGACAGTAAGCAGGTCAGCGCGCTGGTGCTGGATGTATGCCTGCATCACCACGAAAAGGTTGACGGCAGCGGTTACCCGCATCGCCTGGCCGGTGAGCAGATCAGTCTGTACGCGCGCATGGGCGCGGTGTGCGACGTGTATGACGCGATCACCTCCAATCGACCGTACAAGCAGGGTTGGGACCCTGCCGAGTCGATCCGCAAAATGGCCGAGTGGAAGGGCCATTTCGACCCTGTGGTGTTCCAGGCTTTTGTCAAAACCGTGGGCATCTACCCGGTGGGTTCGCTGGTGCGTCTGGAGAGCGGGCGTATTGGCGTGGTGATGGAGCAGCAGGCCAAGTCCTTGCTCGCGCCGAGGGTCAAGGTGTTCTTCTCGGCCAAATCGAAAACCCCGATCCCGCAGGAAATTCTCGACCTGAGCAAGCTGGTTGGGCGCGACAAGATCGTCGGTCGCGAGTCCGCCGAGGAGTGGGGCTTTCGCCATGTCGACGAACTCTGGAGCGGCGTCTCTAGCTAGGGTTTCAGCTGCGCCTCAGTCAGCAGGTCGCGCCAACCTCGGGCCAGGTAACGGGCCGTGGCCCGGTCACTCATCTATGCTCACTGCATATTGCCGCTTACAGGCACGCTGCTTGGGCGTGCTTCTTGCTTTAAGGTTTGCTTTGGCGCGCCCCTGAAGTTGGCGCGCTTCACAGGTTGAGGTGTGTATGACTGGAGTACTCAAACCGGGCGTGCGGCTGCTGGAGCGTTTCAGCTTCGCGCGCAAGTTTCAGTTGGTGTTTGTGCTGTTCGCTTTGCCGCTGGGCTTTTCGTTGTGGGTGATTGGCAGCAATTATCAGGATCGACTCAACTCCATCGACAATGAACTTGAAGGTATCAGTGCCCTGCAGGGCATGGCCGGCGTGCAGCAGGCATTGATTGAACAGCGCACGTTGCTGTCACGCTGGAAGGGCACCGAGAAAGCCGCCGAAGCGCTGCTGCGGGAACGCGCCAGCGGTCTTGGGTCAGCCTTGCAAGCGCTGGAGCAGCCGCTTAAATCCGAGCTGCTGAGTGATCAGGCACGGCAACATTTGCAAAATCTCAGCGCCGGCCAGGCCGAACTGAGTGTCGAAGTGCTGGGTAAGCTGGCTTTGCCCGATGCCCTCGAACGTTACCAAAAGAACCTGCTAGGCCTGCTCGCCTTGCGCGAACAGGTGGCCACCGACAGTGGGCTGATCCTCGATCCACATCTCGACACCTACCTGATGATGGAGCAGCTGACCTACACCTTGCCGCGCCTTCTGGAACAATTGGGCAGCTTTGCCAGCCAGGGTTATGGCGCCGTGGTGTCGCAGCATTTCACCTTGCAGAGCCGGGTGTTGATCCGCGATCTGCGGCGTAGCCTGGATGAATCGCGCAGCCAGTTGCTCAAGGCGCAATCGACCCTCGGACTTGAATCGCCGCGCGCCATGCGCCAGCTGCAAGGGCCTTACGATGAGGCGCTGCAGGGTTATGAAGCCTTCCTCGCAGGCATCGATCGCGACATGTTTGAGGCCAGCCCAATGGCCTTGACCCCGGAGCAGTTTGTGCAGCGCACCGATGCTTTGCAGGGCCAGTTGCTCGGCCTGCAGGCGGCGTTGTACCAGCAGTTTGCTGTCAGCCTCGGCGAGTACCGGCAGAACGGCCTGGTCGCGATGATCGAAGTGATTGGCGTGTTCAGCGTGCTGACCCTGCTGGCGCTGTATGTGTTGTTCTGCCTCAACGCTTCGATCCGCCGCAGCACCGCTGGGATCATCCAGGCCGCCGAAGGCCTGCGCGATGGTGACCTGCGCGTGCGCATGCAGGTGCATGGAGCGGATGATCTGGCGAGTATCGCCATGGCGCTGAATACCGCGGTTGGCCAGTTGCGCGACTCCATGCAGGGGGTCAACCAGCAGAGCCTGCAACTCGGTGGCACGGTGCAGATGCTTAACGGCGAGGCGCGCAATGCCCTGGAGTCGGTGGAGCAGCAGCAGGCGCAGATGAGCCAGATTGCCGCCGCCGCCACACAAATGGCTGCTACCGCGCAGAGCGTGGCGCAAAGTTGCGAGCAGGCTGCCGTGGAAGCCGGGCAGACCCGCGAGATTGCCGAACAGAGCAACCAGCGTAGCGCCCGCACCAGTGCCAGCATGCGTCAGCTCAGCAGCCGTCTGGGCGACAGCGCTACCACCTTGCAGCAACTGCGCACCCAGACCGAGCAGATCACCCGCGTGGTGGATGTGATCAAGGGTATTGCCGAACAGACCAACCTGCTCGCGCTCAACGCCGCCATCGAAGCGGCGCGCGCCGGTGATCAGGGCCGCGGCTTTGCCGTGGTGGCCGACGAGGTGCGTTCGCTGTCGCAGCGCACGCAGAACTCCACGGCGGAAATCGCCGAAACCGTGGCCAACCTGCATCGCGTGGTCGGCCAGTCGGTCACCCAGATGGAAGACGCCGTGCGCCAGGCCGAAGGCGATGTTGGCAGCGTGCTGGCCATGGGCGAGGACCTGAATGCCATCGTCGAGTCGGTGCAACTGGTCACCGACCGTTTGGCGCAGATCGCCACTGCCGCCGAGCAGCAGGCCGCCACGGCCGATGAGGTCAGCGGCAATATTCAGCAGGTCGACCAGGCCGCCAGTGCCTTGCTTGAAGGCGCGCAGGCGGTGAGCAACGCCGCCGAACAGCTGCGTCAGGGCAGTCAGGCGCTGGAGCAGAACACCGCACGCTTCAAACTCGACTGAGGCCCGTAGGAACGGGCTTGTCCGCGATGCGCTTGTCCATCTGAGAGTCGCTCGCTGGCATGGGCTAGGTGCCCCCGCCGCTCCTACAGGATATGCCGCCTGCGGCTCGCCCTTGACGCTGGCAGCGGCCTGCCGCAGGCTCCTCGCCGAGTTGCCACGAGCAGGACGCCCATGCCGCATATTCTGATTGTCGAAGACGAAGCCGCGATCGCCGACACCCTGATCTTCGCCCTGCAAAGCGAAGGCTTTACCACTACCTGGCTAAGCCTGGCCGAGCAGGCTCTGGCCGAACAGCAGCGCAATCCGGCCGACCTGCTGATTCTCGATGTCGGCCTGCCGGATATCAGTGGCTTCGAGGCCTGCAAGCGCCTGCGGCGGTTCTCCGAGGTGCCGGTGATTTTCCTCACCGCACGCAGCGAGGAAATCGACCGCGTGGTTGGCCTGGAAATCGGCGCCGACGACTATGTGGTCAAACCCTTTAGCCCCCGGGAAGTGGCCGCGCGGGTCAAAGCCATCCTCAAACGTATGGCGCCGCGTGAAGCGCCTGCTGAAAGCCCCGCCAGTGGCCCGTTTCAGATAGACAGCGAGCGGGTGCAAATCCACTATCACGGCCAATTGCTCAGCCTCACTCGTCACGAATTTCGTTTGCTGCAAAGCCTGCTGGCGCAACCTGAGCGGGTGTTCTCCCGTGAGCAGTTGCTTGACGGCCTGGGCGTGGCCGCCGATGTCGGCTACGAACGCACCATCGATAGCCATATCAAAAGTCTGCGCGCCAAGCTGCGTCAGGTGGCCGCTGCGGCCGAGCCGATCCAGACCCATCGCGGCCTGGGTTACAGCTACTCGCCGAGGCACGCCTGATGCCGTTGGGGATTCGCATCTTTCTGGTGTACTTCCTGTTTGTCGGGCTGGCCGGCTGGTTTGTGCTGAGTACGGTGATGGACGAAGTCCGCCCCGGCGTGCGTCAGAGCACCGAGGAAACCTTGGTGGACACCGCCAACCTGCTGGCGGAGATCCTGCGCGATGAGGTCAAGGCCGGCCGCCTGCAACAGAGCCGCCTGCCCGCCTTGTTGCAGGCCTACGGCCAGCGTCAACCGCAGGCGAAGATCTGGGGTGTGGAGAAGACTCAGGTCAACCACCGCATCTATGTCACCGACGCCAAGGGCATTGTGTTGCTCGATTCCACAGGCGCGGCGGTGGGCCAGGATTATTCGCGTTGGAACGATGTGCTGCGCACCCTGCGCGGCGAGTATGGCGCGCGCTCGACCAAGGAAGACCCGAACGATCCCGACTCTTCGGTGATGTACGTCGCCGCGCCGATCATGGACGGCGCACAGATTATCGGCGTGGTCTCGGTGGCCAAGCCCAATCGCACCTTGCAGCCCTATATCGAACGCTCAGAGCTGCGCCTGGCCTGGCTCGGCGGTGGGTTGATTGTGCTGGGCCTGTTGATCGGCGCACTGCTGTCCTGGTGGCTCAGCGCCGCGCTGCGCAAACTGACCCGCTACGCCCAGGCCGTCAGCGCCGGGCAGCGTGCCGAACTGCCCAGTGTGCGCGGCGGCGAGCTGGCGCAACTGGCCGAAGCCATTGAGCGCATGCGCACCGAGCTGGAAGGCAAGGCCTATGTCGAGCGCTATGTGCACACCCTGACCCACGAGCTGAAAAGCCCGCTGGCGGCGATTCGCGGCGCGGCGGAATTGCTCGATGGCGAGATGCCCGCGCCACAACGGCAGCGCTTCGTGGCAAACATAGAGCAAGAAAGCGCGCGTATGCAGCAACTGATCGAGCGCTTGTTGCATCTGGCCCAGGTCGAACAGCGCCAGGGGCTGGAAGAGCAGGTGGCGGTGCCATTGAGGGCGCTGGTCGACTCCCTGCTACAGGCACAGATGGCGCGTATCGAGGCCGCCGGCCTGCAGATTGAGAACCATATTGGCGCTGAATTAAGCGCGCGTGGTGAGGCCTTTCTGTTGCGTCAGGCGCTGGCCAATCTGCTGGATAATGCCCTGGATTTCACTCCGCCAGGCGGACTGATCTGCTTTAACGCCCAGGCCCTTGGCGGGCAGATTGAACTGCGACTGTTTAACCAGGGCGAGTCGATTCCCGATTACGCCCTTGCGCGCCTGAGTGAGCGTTTCTACTCCCTGCCGCGCCCCGGTAGCGGGCGTAAGAGCACCGGTTTGGGGCTGAATTTTGTCGAGGAAGTGATGCAGCTGCACGGCGGCGCATTGCACATCGGCAATGTCGACGGCGGGGTAGAGGCGCGGCTCGGTCTGCCGCTATTTCAGGGCAACTGAAACGCTGCTTGGCACCGACCTTGCTGGCCTGCAATGGTTGCGCTGAACCCGCGCAGATGCTCTGATCGGGTCTCGGGTTGGCCCTCAACGGCCGCCTCGCGCACTATCCTCAATGCCAATAAGAAACAGAGCAGGAGCCACTGCATGAAAACAGTTGCCGAGATCCTTCGCGCCAAGCCACAGGCCGCCGTGTATAGCGTGAGCCCAGGCACTTCGGTGCTGGATGCAATCAAGTTGATGGCCGAGAAAGGCATTGGCGCACTGGTGGTGCTGGATGACAAAGGCCGCCTGGCCGGCATCGTCAGCGAGCGTGACTACGCGCGCAAAGTTGCACTGCTGGAGCGCTCCGCATTCAGTGCGATGATCAGCGAAATTATGACAGCAGATGTCATAACTGTCGGCCCGCGTGACACCTCGCAGCACTGCATGCAACTGATGACCGACCGCCACCTGCGCCATTTGCCGGTATTGGCCGAAGGCGAATTGATCGGCCTGCTGTCGATTGGTGACCTGGTCAAACACACCATCGCCGAACAGGCCAGCCTGATCCAGCAACTGGAACAGTACATTCGCGGCGAGTAAGGCCGCGCACGCAACAGGGATAGGTTGATGGACATCCGTAGTGTCGGGGCCGGCGAGCTGGATGCGCTGCTCGCCTTGTATGAGCATTTACATCCTGATGATCAACCGCTGCCCGCGCGCGATCAGGTTGAAGCGGTGTGGCAGGCGATCATCGCCAACCCCGCCCAGCAGTGTTTTGGCCTGTACCGCGATGCGCAGCTGGTGGCCAGCTGCAGCATAAACCTGGTAGCTAATCTGACGCGCGGGTGTAGACCCTTTGCCCTGATCGAAAACGTGGTGACCCACAGTGAGCATCGTGGGCGCGGCTACGGTCAGGCGTTGTTAGCTCATGCCCAGGCGTTTGCCTGGGGCCAGGGCTGCTACAAGGTGATGTTGATGACCAGCAGCAAGGACCCAGCAACCCTGCGTTTCTATGAGGCCGCCGGGTTTGATCGGCATGACAAACGAGCCTTTATCGCCAAGCCGCCGGCTTAGCTCGCTTCGCGGCGCTGCGGCTGATCCTGATGCAGAAAGCGCGTGTAGATATCCCGCGGTGGCGCCAGTTGCAGTTGCGCCATGATCCGGCCGACCGCGCCACGGTGGTAGCCGCCGTGGGTGACGATATGCGCGAGCATTTCTTCGCGGCTCATGCCGCCGGCATCACCATCGACGAAATTGAAACTCAGGCGCTCGGCCAACTGCTCGGCGCTTAGCCCCGCAACATAATCCAGATACCAGCGATCAGTGTCCTGCACCGCCTGATGCAGCGCCTCCAGCGTGGGCGTTTCCGGGGTGTTGGTGGCGCTGTAGCTGTGGTTGATGCTTTGCAGGTTGGCGACAAAGACCCGCTCAACCACATAGATGTGATTGAGGATACGTAAGGCGGCGTGCAGCTCGCTTTGCTGGGTAATCGGGTCAAGGCGTTGCAGCTCAGCAAAGAGTTCCTGGTTGGCCCAGGCCTTGTACTGTAGCAGTGAGGTTAACAAGCTGGCGGTGCTCATAAAGGGCCTTCAATACGCAGGTTGGCTAAACAGGCTGATGGGTTGATTACGGCTCGACCGCTGGATAGTGCTGTGCGCTTTGGGCGTGGCGCGCATACTGGCGGTTCAATAACTCTCAGGTGACGATTATGACCCTTGCCCTTACTCCACTGATTTCGCTGATCGCCGGTATTCTGATTCTGGTAATGCCGCGTTTGCTGAACTACATCGTGGCAATTTATCTGATCGTGATTGGTCTGGTCGGCATCTTCGGCACCGGCAATTTCAATCTGAGCTTTTAAGCGTTGAGTAGCCCGGTTTCTCCGGGCTGCTCCGTCCACTCAGGCTGTAGTTGAGGCGCTATCCTGTGGCGCTTTGCTACCTGTATCGAGGGTCTTGAGCACTAGGTACAGCAGCGGGCCGATCGATACAAGCAGCGCAGTCAGGGCAAAGAACGGCAGCAGGTAGGCCAGCGACTTGCCCCGTGCGCGGCCGTCGCGGTACATCCAGATGCAGGCCAGTGCCGCGAGGATGTAGAGGTCGATCACCACCTGGGCGGTGTCGGCGCTAGACATCAGCTGCATACCGAATTGCAGCAGCGATTGCTGCGCATGCAACATCACATAAAGCGTGTAGGCGCTGAACGCCAGCAAGGTGATCAGGGGCAGTGCGAGCTTTTTCATGATGTCGTCCTTGGGGCGTTTTAAGTCGAAGCGTCTGCGCTTTATGGCGTTATCACTCGGCCGCTCGGGTTGCTGAGGTACTGAGCTGTACTGCCGCCATTACGGCTTCAGCGTTCTCCAGCAGGCAGGAGTAATGCGCTTGTTCGGCGCCACGGGTCACCGCGTTGGCATTGCGCAGATGCTCCTGCAGGTAAATGGACATGGCAATGGGCGCCCAGTTATCTGCGGCGCCATGCCACAGGCTGACTGCCGCCGTGACGTTATCCAACTCTGCAGCCCAGGGCTCGACGTAGAGTTTTACGTCGCGCACATAGCTGCGAGTCCCATGCTTGAAACACGCGCGCTGAATATCTGCCAGCCATGCCTGGGTGTCGGCCTGGCGCAACAGTTCGGGGTCTTTGCCGCTAGCACCGGCGAACAGTAGGTTCAGCAACAGGCGCGGGCCGATCTTCACTAACAGCGCCTGATACCAGGCAAAGGCCCGGAAAAGCCTTGGATAATGCTGCGCCCAAAGGAAGGTATAACGCCCCGCGCCCATGCCGACGCTATTGCTGGGGATTTCCAGCGGCGCGGCAGCGGAGAGCAGGTACACCTCAGCCACCCGCTCACTCAACAGCGCGGCGACACGTAACGCCAGGCAGGCACCGATGGAAAAGCCAAGCAGGCGAATCGGCTGGCCAGCTGCGTTATCACTGATCTGTTGCGCCAGTTGTTGCAGATAGGCCGCGCTGCTGAGTTCGCCCGGCAGGTTGCGCTCTACCACCAGCAGCTTGATGCCGTGCGCCAATGCCGCCTGATGCAGCATCGCCGCCTCAACCGCCGCGCCCGGTACACCATGGAAATAAAACACTGGCTGCCCATCGGGACAGCCGTATGCAGTTGGATTCACGCCTTATCCCCTAGCATCAGCCGTTATGGTTAAACCGCATCTTCTGTCGGAGTCGATGTGGCCTGTGTGGCGTTACTCGCTAAACCGCGGTTCGCAGCGCACTTCGGACTTCACCGAGTTGGCGATAAAGCACTCTTCATGTGCCTGGTGGTGCATCTGCTCAATCTGTTCGTGGCTGGGCACGCGCTCACCAGAAAAACTGACCGCAGGGCGCAGGGTGACCTGGGCGATAAACAGCTTGCCGGCAGCGTTCGCCTGCATCAGCCCGCTGGCATTGTCACGGTAGTCATCGACGCAGAAGCGACGCTTGGCGGCGATGGAGAGAAACCACAGCATGTGGCAGCTGGCGAGTGAGGCGACAAAGGCCTCCTCGGGATCGACGGCGCTTGCATCCGACATCGGCAGCGGCACCACATGCGGTGAGGACGAGCCGGCAACCTCCAGGCCGCCATCAAACCGCAGCAGATGTTTGCGGCTGTAACGGTTGCCGAGAAAGTCCTGCTCACCGCGTTGCCAGATCACCTCAGCGACATACTCCGTCACGTCATTCTCCTGATGCTGTTGAGTTGGGCGCTTACCACCAGCCGTTATCGTTCAGCAGCATCTTCTTGTAGTAATCGATATTGGCGCGCGTGGCGAATACCGCGCTGATGCCATAGCCCAGGGCGTTGGCGATTTTGCTGTAACCGAGGTAGTCCAGGCCGATGCCGAGGATGATCACCACCACTGCGCAGACCAGAAACAGTGCCAGGCCCTTTTTCCACATGCCCTTGATGGCGTAGTAGATCGGCCCGAAGAAGAACGCCAGAAAGTTGAAACTGAAGGCCTTGCGCCGCTCCTCGGCGGGCAGCTGCTTGAACTTGGGCATTTTGATGCCGCCGGCATGATGGATCGCGCTAAAGCGCTGCTTCCATTTATCCGAGATAGGTAGCGCGGCGATCTGCTCGTCGGATACCAGTGATTCTGCGTCGGCGACGCTGGCTTGCGGGGTGGCGTAGGGGTTGTGCTGGGTCATGGCCGTTCATCCTTAATTGGCGATCAGCGGCACGCTACGCATTTCTGTAAATACTGTCCATTTGCGCCGGGATGATTTGCGCAATCTTGTGATCTTTTCAGCGTCGCTCCATGCGCGCTTGGCTGAGGCATTGATAGCTGTACAGGGCGAGAGGCCCCGGGCAGTTGCCTGCCTCGGGGCCGGGCGAATTACTCGTAGCGCCAGTAGAGGGTCACGCCGGAGAAGCTGGAATAGCCCCGTACACCGATATGCCAGGTGCCGGCTGCAGGGTTTTCCTGAGTGCAGGTTTCCTGGTTGCCGTCGAGGTAGGGGCGGCAGGTCCATTGGCTGGTGGTGGGTTGGCTGCCCAGGCGGGTGTAAAGGTCGGCATCACCGCTGCCGCCACTGATTCTTACCGTCAGACGCTGGGCTCCGCTTGGCACGACCACGTTGTAACGCACCCAGGCGTCCCGCGCGCCGGAGAGGTTGGGGTAGGTCTGTTCCTCGCCATTGCCGCCACCCGTGGCATCACAGCCGCGCTGGGCGATCAGGTCGCTGGCCCGTTTGGCTTTGACGATACCGTAGCCGTAGTAGGGGTCGCGGCCTGCAGTGCCACGGTCTTCGGCGGTGCTGTTGATTACCTTGCGAATCTGCGCAGGGGTGCATTGGCGGTGCTGACTCCACACCAGGGCGTAGACCGCTGACACATGCGGCGTGGCCATCGAGGTGCCGTTGTAGTTCGCATAGTTGTTGCCAGGCAGGGTGGAGCGCACGCCAACGCCGGGAGCGGCGACTTCGACCTGATTGTTGTATTGCGAAAACGAGGCACGATTGCCGCTGCTGTCGACCGCCGCGACCGATACGACCGAGTCGTAGGAGGCGGGGTAGGAGAGGGTGCTCGTGCCACTGTTGCCGGCAGCTGCGACGACCAGCACACCATTCTGGTAAGCCGCATCCATGGCATTGCGCTCGGTTACCGACGAGGCGCCGCCGCCCAGGCTCATGCTGATCACCGTCGAGCCAGCCGCGCGGCACTGCTGGATGGCCATCACCAGATCAGAGCCATAAGCCCAGCTGCCGCTATTGTTGAATACCTTGACGATATGTAGACCGAGATTGCCCGACGGGCTGACGCCGACCACGCCAAGGTTGTTGCCACCCAGCGCGGCGATGGTGCCGGCGACGTGGGTGCCATGGCCATTACCATCCTCGTACCAGTTGCCACTGTTGACGCTGCCATAGCCGTCATTGCCGGTGATACCTGCCGAGGGAAGGTCCTGATGGCCGAGGTCATAGCCGGAGTCGACGATGCACACCTTCATATTGGAAATGGCGTTATCGGGCAGCAGATCGGCCTGCACCATGGGAATGCCATAGGGCACTTGTTCAGCCATCAGGTAGCGGCGCGGGTCGAGTTCGACATACTCGATTGCCGGGTTGGCCTGCAGCTGTTTGAGTTGCGCCGGGTTCAGGTGCGCCACGCTGGCGGCCTGACTGTCCAGGTGCATCAGCGGTTGTACCTGCGCCTGGCTGAGCAGGCGCTGGGCGGCGCGGCTTTCGAATTGGCCGGCGCTCAGGGGTTGCGACTGGTTGGACTGGCTCATCGGTGAAGGCGACAATTCCTTGTACTTGATGATGTAGCGCGGCGACTGTTGGTCGTCGACGGCGATCTGCGCCTGGGCCGCGAAGCTGGGTTTTTCGTCAGCCTGGGCGTAGGCCCAGCCTGCGCTGACTAACAGTAGTAAGGCAGTGGTGCGTTGAAATCCTTGCATGGTTATCTCCAGATTGTTTGCCGCGTAGTGCAGCTGCCAGAACCCTAGGAGACTGTGCTGAAAAGCCAAGGCCGTTCGTCGTTTTTTATCTATAAAAAATAAATAAAATCAATTATTTAAGTCGATATTGAGCCGGCCTTTCGGATGCCCAAAAGGGGATGTGAAACGCTGCTGCTGACACCTGGCCCAGGGCTGCGGTTACACCGGCACGGGGAGGGTGGTGATACGCGCAACGCTGGCGGCTAGGGGCTATACGTCAGTGCCTGGGCATACCTGTGGCTCCACATAGACGAACGCCAAGGCGCAGTGCATGCGCCTGTGCCGTACGTATTCTCAGGGGGTATAGGGTGGCCGCGCCGGCCAAACCGCTTGGCGGGCGCGGCGCTTATCTCAGTCGGCTATCCAGGCGTCTTGCCAATGGCTGCCGATACCGGGCTCGAACTGGGTCGAGGCGGCTGACCATTGCGAGCAATAGCCACTCTGAGGAAAGGGACGACACTGATACAGCTGTCCCGTCTTGGGTTGCAGCACCCGCGTGCCGGCTGTGTAACTGCGCAGGCCATCCGGGAAGCTGAAGTCGTAGCTGGCGCTGCCGTCGTCTGCGACAAACATCATGTCGAAGGTTTTCTGCAGCACCTGCTCGCTGCCGGTCACCTTGGCGCTGACCACCAATTGGTGATGGCCGGGCGCAGGGTTCTCGACATTGATGCTCATTGGCTGACTGCCGTTGGCCAGTTCGGTGGCGGCAAAGCCTTTGGCATTGCCGCCGTGATCGTAGACGTAGCTGCTGATCTGCAGCGCGCCCACGGCGGTGACGTTGAACTCGAGGCGCAGCTGGCCGCCACGGATGCGATAGCTGGGCTGCAGGCCATCCACCAGCAGGTCGTGGTCCGGTGCAGGGGCTTTGTCGATCTGCAACTCGATGCGCTGGATGCCGCTGTCGGCGCGGGCAAACAGGCTGTTCTGGCCGTACACCGGCTGAATTGCGCCATCGCTGCCGCGCTGGCCGGCCTTGAGCTGGCTCTGCTGCTGGTTGATGCGGCTGGCCAGCAGGTAGGTCCACTGGTTGCGTTGGCCCTGCTCGCTGGTTTCAACCTGCAGCCGCGTCTGCAAGTCACTGCGTTCGCCGCTGGTATCAAAGACCCGGGTCATCGCCTGATCGCCGACTTGCAGATCCACCGAGGGGTAGAGCATGCCCTTGGCTTGCCAGGCGGATGGATCGGGAGGCGTTGTCACATCGCCGAACAGCACATCCATCACGTTGTAGAAACTCATCGGCGTATCGCCCACTTCCCACACGCCGAGGATCACCTGGTAACCCTCGCGCGGCGGTACATCGCAGTTATGGGTGACCTCCTGCGGCGGCTGTTGCATGCCGCCATCGACCACGCAGAAGGGTACGAGCTCGAACGCGGCGCGGTTTAACGGCTGATTGGCCAGCCAGTCAGGGCGGGTGATGTAGTAGCGCCAGTTGCGCGTGACATGGTTGGCGGTAAAGCGCCAGGTGAAATTCGTCGGCCCTGCAGTGATTGGGCGCTTGGCCCAGCGGCTGACGGTCTGTTCATTGAGGGGGGAGAACTGCGCCAAGCCGGCGCTGGCGATCTGGCCATCGGCAGGGCCGTTTTGCGGGAAGCCGGAGTAGCCTTCCAGGCTTTGCGGTTCCCATTGCACGGCACCGCACTGGCTGTTTTCACCCAGCTTGCACAGATAGCCGCGTGCTTCAGGTTGTTTGATATAGCCGTGGGCGGATACGTTGCCGCTACCCAGCATTAATAGTGCGCTGACCGCGCAAATCCATTGGCGCTTATGCATGACAGTCCCTTCTCAGATTGGATAAATCTTGGTGAAGCCGTTTACCGGTCGCCTTGTGAGCAACAAGTGAGTTAGCACTCTAGTGCAGAAAACTCTGGCTTCCAGTGGAATGGACGAACGGTCGCAGGCATGTGCGAGCAAGCCGCTCGTGCGCATGTGGCCGATAAGTCTCCACACACTCTCCATCTGCCCTCCATAAAGCCACCACCTACGCCGCCCAGACTCTGCCCACCTAAACCGTATCGGAGAGTTGCACCATGAGCCGCATTCTGGGTTTCAAGCTGGGCGCTATTGCCCTGCTGATTTTGTTATTGCTGGTCCCGCTGTCGATGATCGGCGGGCTGGTGAGCGAGCGGCAGTATCAGCGCGCCGAGGTGCTGCAGGACATCGCGCGCAGTTCCAGCTACCGCCAGCAGCTCACCGGGCCGATTCTGGTGATGCCTTACACCAAGGTGTGGAACCAGTGGAAAACCCACGCCAAGACCGGCGAGCGTTACCTGGAAGAGCAGAAGAGCCGCGGCCGTTTGTACTTTCTGCCGGAGCGCTTTGTGCTTAATGGCCATGTTTCCACCGAGGAGCGTGCGCGCGGTATCTACAAGGCGCTGCTGTACCGCAGCGACAACCAGATCAGTGGCGCATTCAAGCTGCCGGCGCGCCTGGGGCTGGGTGATGAGCTGGGTCTGTATCAGTTTGACCGGCCCTTCCTCTCGGTCGGTATCAGCGATATCCGCGGCATCAGCAATGACCTGCAGTTGCGCTTCAACGGCATGAACCTGAGCTTTGCCCCTGGCAGCGCCGAGGAGCGTTTCGGCGCCGGTGTGCATGCACCGCTGCCGGCACTGGATACCCAGGGTGGGCAAGTGCTGGAGTTCGCTTTCGATCTGAAACTGCAGGGCACCGAGCAGCTGAGCATCACCCCGGTAGGCCGTGACAGCCGGGTCGAGCTGACCTCCGGCTGGCCGCATCCGAGCTTTGTTGGTGAATACCTGCCGAGCAGTCGTGAGGTGTCGGCCAAGGGCTTCAAGGCGCTGTGGCAGACCAGCTTCTTCGCCACCAACCTGGAAGAGGCGCTGGCCGATTGCGTACGTGGGGAAAGCTGCAATGCGCTGACCGCGCGCAACTTCGGCGTGAGCTTTGTCGACCCGGTGGACCAGTACCTGAAGACCGAGCGGGCGATCAAGTATGCCCTGCTATTTATCGGCCTGACCTTCGCCGTGTTCTTCCTCTTTGAAGTGCTCAAACGCATGGCCGTGCACCCGGTGCAGTACGCCCTGGTGGGCATGTCGCTGGCGCTGTTTTACCTGTTGCTGCTGTCGCTGTCCGAGCACCTGAGTTTTGCCCTGGCTTACGGCATTGCGGCGACCGCCTGCGTGCTGCTGATCGGCTTCTACGTCAGTTACGTGCTGCACAGCGCCCTACGTGGTGCGGGCTTCGGCACCTTGCTGGCGCTGCTCTACGGCATGTTGTTCGGCCTGCTCGGGGCTGAGGACTACGCCCTGCTGATGGGCTCGGTACTGGTGTTCGGCGTGCTCGCCGGGGTGATGGTGCTGACCCGCAAACTCGACTGGTACGGCGTCGGCCGTCTGCCACTGGCCAGCCCAGCCAGCGACCTTTGACCAATAGCGGCGCCGGCCCAGCCAGCGCCGCTTTTTTACCTGTGTAGGAGTTGAGCATGATGCGTTTATTGATGCAGTTCTCTGCTTGTTTCGCCTTGGGGCTGGCGGTGGCCTTTATGGTGCTTCTGGGCCTGATGTTCTGCGGCCAGTTTGACCTGATCAAAGGCCTGCAGCTGACCGGCCAGCCCCTGGCGCAGTTGAGCCTGGTGCTGTTGCCAGAGGCGTTATGGGAGAGCCTGACCGGCCTGGCCAACGCCCCGCAGAACCTTGAGGTGCAGTCCTTTCTCAGCCTGTGCACGGCGCTTGGCCAGATCGGCCTGCTGCTGGCCGCCGGCTTCTTCCGCTTGTGGTATGTGCGATGAGCGGGCATATCGGTTTACGCGAAGAGTCGCGTGCCGGGCATTTGCTGGCGCGGCGGATTGCGCGGTTGTTTGCCGCTGCAGCGAACCAACAAGCACAGCGTGCAGCGGGCAAGCCTGGAGCGGTTGGTGATGTGCTTGTGCGGTCGGGATAACGGCGGGCTTGAGGGGCGTGGTGCAGGTGTTGTTCGAGGGCGTTTAGCGGGGCGCAGCTGTTATGTCATTCGACTAACGTCCTAGTGTTGACCGTTGGCCTGTCGCTGGTTTGCCTAACATATTGTTATATATAGATAAAAATTGTCTTCCGGGGTGCGCTCAGGCAGCTAATACCAATGTCTATCTGTCGGCCCTAATGGCCTGCTGCTAGCTTGAGGGTGCATGAGAATAACAATAACCGGAGGAGTTTATGACTTCTGAACAAGCTAACGCTGCAGCGTACTGGAAGGCGAATGTTCGGCTGATTACCTGGAGCCTGATTGTCTGGGCCCTGGTGTCTTACGGCTTCGCCATACTTCTTCGACCGATGCTGGCAGGTATTTCTGTCGGTGGTACTGACCTTGGTTTCTGGTTCGCCCAGCAAGGTTCGATCATTACCTTTGTCGTGATCATTTTCTTTTACGCCTGGAAAATGAACAAACTCGATAAACAATTCGGTGTCGAGGAATAATCCATGAGCCAGTTTGTAATCAATATGCTGTTTGTGGGCGCTTCCTTCGCGCTCTACTTCGGCATCGCTGTCTGGGCACGCGCCGGCTCGACTAAAGAGTTTTATGTCGCCGGCGGTGGTGTTCACCCCGTCACCAACGGCATGGCAACTGCAGCCGACTGGATGTCTGCGGCGTCGTTTATTTCCATGGCGGGCCTGATCGCCGCCGGTGGTTATGCCAACTCAACCTTCCTGATGGGCTGGACCGGTGGCTATGTGCTGCTGGCCATGCTGCTGGCGCCGTACCTGCGCAAATTCGGCAAGTTCACTGTGCCGGACTTTATCGGTGATCGCTTCTACAGCAACGGTGCACGTCTGGCCGCAGTGGTCTGCCTGATCATCATCTGCGTCACCTACGTGATCGGCCAGATGGCCGGTGCTGGCGTGGCGTTCTCGCGCTTCCTTGAAGTGAGCAACTCCACCGGTATCTGGATCGCGGCTGGCGTGGTGTTCTGCTACGCGGTGTTCGGCGGGATGAAGGGCATTACCTACACCCAGGTGGCGCAGTACGTGGTGCTGATCATTGCCTATACCATTCCTGCGGTGTTTATCTCCCTGCAACTGACCGGCAATCCGATTCCGATGTTCGGCATGTTCAGCGAGCACACTGAGTCAGGCGTGCCGCTGCTGCAGAAACTCAATGAAGTTGTGGCTGGGCTGGGCTTTACCGACTACACCGCCGATGTCACCAACAAGCTGAACATGGTGCTCTTCACCATGTCGCTGATGATTGGTACGGCCGGTCTGCCGCACGTCATCATTCGCTTCTTCACCGTGCCGAAAGTCGCCGACGCGCGTTGGTCGGCTGGCTGGACTCTGGTGTTTATCTCCCTGCTCTATCTCACCGCGCCTGCTGTGGCCTCCATGGCACGCCTGAACCTGATGACCACGGTTTATCCGCAGGGTGTTGAAGCACCAGCACTGGCCTATGAAGAGCGTCCTGAGTGGGTGAAAACCTGGGAAACTACTGGTCTGATCAAGTGGGAAGACAAGAACGCTGACGGTCGCATCCAGCTGTACAACGATGCCGCGCCTGCCTTCACCCCGACCGCCGAAACACGCGGCTGGAAAGGCAACGAGCTGACCGTGAACAACGACATCCTGGTACTGGCTAACCCGGAAATCGCCAACCTGCCGGGCTGGGTTATCGGCCTGATTGCAGCGGGTGCCATTGCTGCCGCGTTGTCCACTGCTGCCGGTCTGTTGCTGGCTATTTCCTCGGCGGTGAGTCATGACCTGATCAAGAACATGATCAATCCGAAAATCAGCGAGAAGGGGGAAATGCTCGCCGCGCGGATCTCCATGGGGGTCGCGATTCTGCTGGCCACTTGGCTGGGGCTCAATCCGCCAGGCTTTGCTGCGCAGGTGGTGGCGTTGGCCTTCGGCATCGCCGCGGCCACGCTGTTCCCGGCGCTGATGATGGGCATCTTCTCCAAGCGGGTAAACGACAAGGGTGCGATTGCCGGCATGCTGGTCGGTCTGGTGTTCACCGTCGTTTACATCTTCCTGTACCTGGGCTGGTTCTTTATCCCTGGTACTGCGACCTTCGCCAACACCCCGGATAACTGGATGTTCGGCATCTCGCCGCTGTCCATCGGTACTGTGGGTGCTCTGATCAACTTCGCGGTTGCCTACGGCGTGTCGCTGGTCAGCGTTGCACCGCCGAAGGAGATTCAGGAATTGGTGGAAAGCGTACGTACTCCCAAAGGTGCTGGTGGCGCATTGAGCCACTAAGCATAATCCCCCCGATCATCTTTGATCAGGGTCTTACCAGCGGGCCTCCTTAGGAGGCCCGTTTGATTTTCGGGAGTCAGTCAATGTTGTGGACAATACTTGCCATCGTGGTGTCGGGGCTGGGGGCGGCTGGTATTGCCATGCTGCTGCGCAAACTGACGCGCAACCGCTTGCCCAAGTGGATCATTCCGGCGTTTGGCGGTTTGGGCATGCTGAGTTACCAGATTTATTACGAGTACTCCTGGTTCGACCACCAGCTGCAGCGTCAGCCGGCGGAGTCGGTGCTGGTAGCCAGCGAAAACGGCGAGGTGTTCTGGCGGCCCTGGACGTTTTACTGGCCGATGACCAAGGCTTTCACCGTGCTCGACAGCAAAAGCGTGCAGCGCCAGGAGACAGAGGCGGGCGTGATCAGTGCCTTTAACCTCTACCGCTTTGAAAAGCAGCACGTCGACCACGTCAGCCATCAGGCGCATCTGCTTAATTGCACCACGGCAGAACTGCTGCCTTTGGACGCAGACCAAAAGCCGCTGCTGGATCAGTTGAAGGTCGTAGCTAAAGAGGATGCGCTCTACCGGCAGGTTTGCCAGTAGTAGGCCGCAGCACCGACACCGATTCCCCTCGCGAATACATACAGGTTGCCGACTGGCTCGCCCTGATCCCTTTACGGGTTTACGGGCGCCGGGTTTGGCTGCGCTGCAGCAACGGCCAGCAACCAAGTACGGCTGGTAGGCCGAGGCCAAGCCAGGCCACGGCATCCCAGCCACCATCACCCAATAGCGCACTGATCAGGCCGATGGCGCTGAGCAGGCCGATCAGCAGCGGCAAGGCGAAGGTCGATTGGCGCCAGTTCATGCTGTTGCCTCCGTGCGCTCACGCGTTGTAGCTGCGGTGCGCCGGCGTACCCACCAGAGGTACAGGCCGCTGCCTAGCACGATGATGGTCAGCACATCCAGCACCGCCCAGAGCACTTTCATCGGCATGCCGCCGTAGTCACCAAAGTGCAGCGGCTGCGACATCGACAGCGCATCCATATACCAGGGCCGTTGGCCGATGGCGGTGACGTCCAGGCTGCGTGCATCGATCAGCACCGGTGTCCACAGGTGGGCGGTGAGGTGCGTGTTGCCTTTCATAAATACGCTGTAGTGGTGCTCGCTGGAAAAACGCGTACCGGGGAAGGCGATAAAGTCCGGCTGCATTTCCGGCGTGGCCTGCGCGGCAATCGTCAGCACCTGATTGACGGGCGCACGCTCGGTCAGCGGCGGCGCATCGCGGTACGGCGCGACCATCGCCGCCAGGGCTTCGGTGCGCCAGGCGCTGATCAGCAAGTCGGCGCAGGCGCTGATTACCCCGGTTACACCGACCACCAGCGCCCAGGTCAGGGTGACGATGCCGATCAGGTTGTGCAGGTCGAGCCAGCGTGTGCGGGTGGCTTTCTCCCGGCGCACTTCGGCGAATTTCAGTCGGCGCATAAACGGCGCATAGAGCACCACGCCGGAGATGATCGCGACCACGAACAGCAGGCCCATAAACGCCAGCAACAGCTTGCCCGGCAGGCCGGCGAACATGTCCACGTGCAAACGCAGAATGACCATCAGCAGGCCGCCGTTGGCCGCTGGCATTTCAATCGCCTCGCCGCTGCGCGCATCGAGCATAAAGGTGTGCGAGGAGTTCGGCTCGGTGCCGGCGGTGGCGGCGGTAATCGCCACCACGCCGTTGGGTTCGTCGTCCTCGAAACCGAAGTACTGCACCACTTCGCCCGGGCGATAACGCTCGGCGGCCTCGACCAGCTGTTGCAGGCTCAGATGCGGGGTTTCGGCCGGCAGCTCACGCAGTTCTGGCGCTTCGCCGAGCAGGTGCTCCAGCTCATGGTGAAAGATCAGCGGCAGACCGGTCAGGGCCAGCATCAGCAGAAACAGGGTGCAGATCAGACTGGTCCAGGTGTGCACCTGGGACCAGCGGCGGATGGTGGTGGCTTTCATCGGCATATCCAGAAATGCCTACGCCGCCCGGTATGGCGGCGCAGGGGTGCGACGGGGTGCTTACCAGGCGTAGTTGAGGCTGGCGGTCACGCGACGCGGATCGCCGGCGTAGCAGTAGAAGCCGTCGCAGGTGGCCAGGTATTCCTTGTCGAACAGGTTGTTGGCGTTGAGCGCCACGCTGGCGCCGTGCAGGCTGTTATCGAGTTGGCCGAGGTCATAACGCACGGCTGCGTCGTAGACCGTGTAGGCGTTGGAATGGCCATCCGCTGTGTCACGCACGAAGCCGATGCTGCCGACAGAAATGTTGTCGGTGGAGCCGACGTAGCGCGCGCCGAAGCCAACACCGAAGCCGGCCAGCGAACCCGCTGCCCAGTCATAGTCGGCCCAGATCGCCGCTTGATGCTCGGGGGTCAGCGGTAGCGCGCGGTTCTTGTCGCGAGGATCACCGACTTTGGTCATCTTGCTGTTGGCGTAGGTGTAAGAAGCGGTCAGCTTGAAGTTTTCGGTCACGTTGCCGATCGCTTCCAGCTCGAAACCACGGACTTGCACTTCCTCCAGGGGCTGGGTGGCTCCCAGCGTGTTGGTGCTGACGATGTTCTGCCGTTTCAGGTCATAAGCCGCGGCGGTGAACAGCATGTCGCTGCCCGGCGGCTGATACTTGATCCCCAGTTCATACTGTTTGCCCGTGCTCGGCTGGAATGCTTTGCCCTCACTGCCACCCGCTTCCGCCTGGAAGGATTCGGCGTAAGAAATGTAAGGGGTAACGCCGGAGTCGAACACGTAGCTCAGCGCTGCGTTGCCGCTGAATTGGCTGTCGCGACGGCTGTCTTTGGCGTCATTGGCGTTGTAGAACACCGAGTCGGTATCCAGTTTGTCCCAGCGGCCGCCGAGGGTCAGGCGCCATGCGTCGAGAGCCATCTGATCCTGCAGATAGAGGCCGGTGCTTGTGCGCTTCTGGTTGTAGTTCTGAAAAGCCGTGTAGGCGACACCGCTGAAGTCCTGGCCGTAAATCGGGCGAATGATGTTGCTGCTGGGAGCTGTGCCGTACAGCCAGCGGTAATCGGTGTCGACGCGCAGATAGTCCACGCCGAGCAACAGCGTGTGACCGATTGCGCCAGTGTTGAAATCGGCCTGGAAGTTGTTGTCTACGGCGAAGTGGCTGATGTTTTCGTCGTACACGTTTGCACCGCGCGCCACCGTGCCGTCATCGGCAACAGCGGTGGCCCAGCCGCCAGCGGTGATGATCTGGTTATCCAGTTCGAGTTTGCTATAGCGCAGGTTCTGATTGAACTGCCAGATATCGTTGAAGCGGTGCTCGAAGGCATAGCCCAGTGCGTAGAACGTCTTGTCGTAGAACTCCCAGTCAGGGTCGCCAAGATTCTTGTTGTAGTCGATCTTGCCGGCTGGGGTGCTCAGCTTGGTGCCTTGCAGTGGCAGGAACTGGCTGGTGCCGCCGGTATCGTCACGGTTGAACTGGCTGAGGAAGGTCAGTTTGCTGTCGTCGGTAATGTTCCACGACAGGCTGGGCGCGAGGTTGAAACGCTGGTCGTCCATGTGCTCGATAACGGTGCCACTGTCACGGCCGGTACCGCTGAGACGGTAGAGGAAGCGGCCGTCATCGTCGATTTTGCCGGTACTGTCGAAGCTGATCTGTTTGTGGTTGTAGTTACCGACTTGCACCTGCACTTCATGGCTGCTTTCGGCCTGTGGGCGGCGGCTGACGGCATCCACCAGGCCGCCGGGCGGTGTCTGGCCATACACTGCCGAGGCCGGGCCGCGCAGTACGGCGACGCGTTCCAGGTTCCAGGTTTCCAGCTTGGCCATGGTGTAGCTGCCCTTGGGCAGCGGCAGACCGTCGAGCATCTGGATCGGCTCGAAACCGCGAATCTTCATCCAGTCGGCGCGGCTGTCGCTGCCGTAACTGCTGGCAACCACGCCAGGCATATAGCGCACGGCATCATCGAGGTTCTGCACCTGGCGATCCTGCATCTGCTCGCGGGTGGCCACCGAGATCGAGCGCGGTGCTTCCAGCAGCGGTGTGTCGGTCTTGCTGCCAGCCGCGGTGCGCGAGGCCAGGTAGCCTGGCGCAGGGCCCCAGGCGCTTTCCACGTTCTGCGCGGCAGTCACCGTGACATCCGGCAAGGCCACGGCCGCTTGCGGCACCGGCGCCAGGCTGTAGCTGCCGGCGCTGTTCTGTTGCAACTGCAGGCCGCTGCCTTGCAGCGCCTGGTGCAGGGCGCCGAGGGCGTCGTAGTCGCCGGCAACCGGGGCCGATTGCTTATTGGCAGTCAGCGCGGGGTCGATGCTCAGGACAATACCGGCCTGGCTGGCGATCTGCGTCAGGGTGCTGGCCAGTGGGGCGGCTGGCAGCTGGTAACTATCCGCCAGGGCGGGAGCGCAGACGCTGGCGAGGCTGATGGCGACGGCCAGCAGGCCGGGGCGGAACAGGGGCAGGACGCGGGTCATTACGAAACTCTCCTAAGCGGGAATGCATCTCAATGACCTGTTGCCGAAGCAGAATGCAAAAGTGACAGGGCTATTTGAAAATAATTTGCAAACGCCCTGGCGTATCACCCGGCGGCGCAGCGCGACACTTACTGCGCTGCAGGTACGACCTTGGCCCACCAGTTGCCAAAACGCTCGATACGCACCGGCAAACTAGGTGGCAGGGCGGCCAAGGCCTTGTCGCTGTCGTGCAGGGGGAAGCTGCCGCTGATGCGCAGGTCGGCCAGGCTTGGGTCGAGGCCCAGGTAGCCGCTGCGGTATTCGCCCAGGGCGTCGAGCAAGTCGGCCAGGCGCAGGTTGTCGGCCACCAGCATGCCGTGGCTCCAGGCCGCGGCGCTGAGTGGCGCAGCCTGCACGCTGCCGAGGCGCTGGCGCTGCATCAGCACCTGTTCGCCGGTCTGGATAATCCGTTCGCTGCTTCCTTCGGCCGGGTGCGCGGCGACGGCTGACTGCAATACGGTCAGGCGCGTGCTGTTGCCTTCACGGCGTACCAGAAAGCGCGTGCCGAGGGCGCGCAGGCTGCCGTGTTCAGTCAGCACCACAAAGGGCCGCGAATCGCCATGGGCGGTCTGCACGAGGATCTCGCCGCTGTGCAAGCGCACCGCGCGCTGGCTGTCGCTGTATTCGATATCCACGGCGCTGGCGCTGTTCAGGTGCACCAGGCTGTGGTCGCTGAGCAGCAGCTCGCGTTTTTCGCCACGGCCGGTTCGTTCATCGGCCAGGTAATCGCCGAGTGGGCGCTGTTGCGCCAACAGGCCGAGCAGCAGCGCGCTGCTCAGTAGCAGGCCAAGCGCCGTACCGCCCATACGGCGCAGGCCTTTGTTACGCGCGCTGTGCAACAAGGCCTGACGCGCCGGTGCCGCGGCGGCCGAGGCCAGGCGAATATCCAGGCCATTCAGTTGCTGCCAGACCCGCGCATGTTCGGGATGCGACGCCAACCATGCGGCGAACGCGTGCTGCTGTTCGGCGCTGACCGTGCCTGAGTCCAGGCACAGTTGCCATTCGATGGCGGCATCCAGCACCTGGGCCGATACCGCGTTCATTGCGGCGCTCCATACAGGGCGATGTAGCACTGGCGCAGGCCTTGGGCCAGGTACTGGCGCACGCGGGATACGGAAACGCCGAGGCGCTCGGCGATTTCTGCGTGGCCCATGCCGTCCAGGCGATTATGCAGAAAGGCCGCGCGGGCGTTGCTCGACAGCTGGCCGAGCAGGCGATCGATCTCGCGCAGTGCATCCAGGGCTAGCGCCTGTTCTTCGGCGCTAGGTTGCACATCCTGCGGTTGCTGGCCGAGTTCTTCGAGGTAGGCACGTTCCAGTGCGCTGCGGCGGAAGTGATCAATCAGCAGGCCCTTGGCGATGGTGGTCAGCAGCGCGCGTGGCTCGCGGGCCTGATCCAGATCATTGCGGCCGAGCAGGCGGACAAAGGTGTCCTGGCTGAGGTCCTCGGCGCGTTCCGGGCTGTACAGGCTTTTGCGCAGCCAGCCGAGCAGCCAATCGCGGTGATCGCGATAAAACAGGCCGACAAGTTGCTGGTGGGTGGAATCGCCGGCCGACACGCGGACCTCGCAACAGGAGATAGGAAACAAATCGAGAATTATTCGCATATGATGACAGGGCCGCCCCCTGCGCTGCAATCAGCCGTTGGGCTGCCGCGATGGGTGGTTGCACCGTGCCATGACACCGCCATGACATAGATGCAGATCAATAGCTGCCGACAACTGGCGCGCTAGAGTGACCAGCCCTGTTGGCTGAGCGCTTGACCCATGGCATCGACTCCGCGTTACCCCGAGCTGCTTTCGCCAGCCGGCACCCTGAAAAACATGCGCTACGCCTTCGCTTACGGCGCGGATGCGGTGTACGCCGGGCAGCCGCGCTACAGCCTGCGGGTGCGCAACAACGAGTTCGACCACGACAACCTTGAGGCGGGTATCCGCGAGGCGCATGCCCAGGGCAAGCAGTTCTATGTGGTGGTCAACATCGCGCCGCATAACGCCAAGCTGAAGACCTTTCTGCGTGACCTGCTGCCGGTGGTGCTGATGGGGCCGGATGCGCTGATCATGTCCGACCCCGGCTTGATCATGCTGGTGCGCGAACACTTCCCACAGATGCCGATTCACCTGTCGGTGCAGGCCAATGCGGTGAACTGGGCCAGCGTGCAGTTCTGGAAGCAGCAGGGCTTGAGCCGGGTGATTCTATCGCGCGAGCTGTCGCTGGAGGAGATCGCCGAGATACGCAGCGAAGTGCCGGGCATGCAGCTGGAAGTCTTCGTTCACGGCGCGCTGTGCATGGCCTATTCCGGGCGCTGCCTGCTGTCGGGCTATATCAACAAGCGCGACCCCAACCAGGGCAGCTGCACCAACGCCTGTCGCTGGCAGTATCAGGCCAAGCCGGCCAGCGAGAACGAGCTGGGCGAGGTGGTGCAGCTTGTCGAGCCGACCTTGGGCGTGGGTGCGCCGACCGCGCAGCTGTTTCTGCTGGAAGATGCCAGCCGCCCCGGCGAGCAGATGGCCGCCTTTGAGGATGAGCACGGCACCTACATCATGAACTCCAAGGACTTGCGCGCGGTGCAGCACGTCGAACGCCTGGTGCAGATGGGCGTGCATTCGCTGAAGATCGAGGGCCGTACCAAATCCCACTACTACGTGGCGCGCACCGCCCAGGTGTACCGCAAAGCCATCGATGATGCGGTGGCCGGCAAACCCTTCGACAAATCCCTGATGACGACCCTGGAGTCCCTGGCTC
Source organism: Pseudomonas sp. (assembly GCF_030690725.1). GTDB lineage: Bacteria > Pseudomonadota > Gammaproteobacteria > Pseudomonadales > Pseudomonadaceae > Aquipseudomonas. The sequence goes on from NZ_JAUYGD010000053.1 coordinate 172,028, forward strand.
ATCGCGGCTACACCGAGGGCTTTCTGCGCCGTCATGTGCACGATGAATATCAGAACTATCAGCGTGGCAGTTCGGTATCCGAACAGCAGCAGTTTGTCGGCGAACTGACCGGCGAGCGACGTGGTGAGCTGGCCGAGGTGCGGGTAAAGAACCGCTTTGCCGTCGGCGATGGCCTGGAGCTGATGACGCCCCAGGGCAACCTGCGTTTTACCCTCGAACAGCTGGAAAACAGCAAGGGCCAGGCGGTGGCAGTCGCGCCCGGCGACGGTCATGTGCTGTACCTGCCGGTGCCGCCTGCGGTGCAGCTGGAATATGGCCTGCTGATGCGCGATCTGTAGGCGCACTCTGCGGCGCTGCTTTTTAGCTGTCGTAGGAGCACGTCATGCGTGCGATTTCTTTCGCGGGCATGGAACTAGGCGTCCCCCCGTTCCTACGGTTGTTAAACAGGGTTCTACATCGAATGCGCGCGCTGGCGGCGACGGCTGTTGAGTTGCTGCAGCAGTGCCGGCAGGCTATCGAGCTGTTGCTGGCGCGCCTTGCTGAACAGAATCAGCGCCAGCTCTGCAGTCACCAGGGCATCGGCGCTGGCGTGGTGGCGTTGCTGCACCTGCAGACCGAAATACTGCGTCCAGTCGTCTAGCCCGGCGTGGGGCAGATTGGCTTTGGGGCAGACCAGCGGGGCGATCTCGGCGACATCAAAGAAGGCGTGCTGCAAGCGGTAGCCCAGGCTTTGCTTAAGGGCGCGAGCGAGCATGCGTTGGTCGAACTCGGCATGGAAGGCCAGCAGCGGGCTGTCGCCGACAAACTCCATAAAACTCAACAGGGCTTCGGCCGGCTCCTCGCCATTGGCGATCTCGTTGGGTGCGATGCCGTGGATCAGAGTGCTGGCGCTGGCCTGATGGCCGTCGCGCTGCAGGGTGCATTCGAACTGCTGGCTAAGATCGATGGCGCCGTTGTCGATCACCACCGCGCCGATCGACAGCACCTGATCGCGGCGCATATTCAGCCCGCTGGTTTCCAGATCAAGGATGACCAAGCGCTGCTGCTGCAGCGGGCGCTCATCGAGTGCGCAGGGCTCGGCCAGCTTGCCGCGCCGCTGCAGCTGCAGTTGGGTCAGCGCCGGGCCACGCCCGCTAAACCAGGTGAACTTGCTCATAGTTGGTACCTCACAGCCAGGCTGCTCTGTAGCCGCTGCGCCTGGCGGAAAGATTCACGCAGGATGCGCCGGTCGAGGTGGTTGAGATTATCGGGATCGACGCGGTTGGAATAGGCTTGCCCATTGCGCGCCTGCAGCTGGTGCTGCTGCATGCGCGCCTGCTGAATGTAGTGATAGGCCTCTTCATAGGCCGCGCCATCCTGAGCTTCGATCACCCCTTGCTGAATCAGCGCGCGCAGGCGTTCCAGGGTGTTGCAGGCGTCCACGCCATGGGCCAGGGCCAGCAGGCGGGCACCGTCGACAAAGGGTGTCAGGCCCTGCACTTTGAGGTCCAGGGTGTCTTTCTCTGCACCTGTGCGGGCCACCACGAAATCGCGGAACATGCCCACGGGTGGGCGCTGGCGCAGGGCGTTTTCCGCCAGCATGCGCTGAAACAGACTATTGCCGGCGACCTGCTGCAGCAGGCCCTGGCGCAGTTGCTCGCAACCCTCGGTTTCGCCCCATACGGCGCGCAGGTCGAAATAGATGCTCGAGGCCAGCAGGTTCTCCGGCGTGGCTTCCTGCACAAAACTGCTGAAACGCCGCGACCACTCCTGGCGCGACAGGCACAGCTCGGGGTTGCCGGCCATGATATTGCCCTTGCACAGGGTAAAGTCGCACTGCGCCAGGCGCAGGTTGATTTCATGGGCCAGCGGCAGCAGGCGGCCGCGAATGGCGGCGGCTTCGGCTGCATCGGCAGCTTCGAAGAGGATGCCGTTGTCCTGGTCGGTGTGCAGGGTCTGTTCGCTGCGCCCCTCGCTGCCGAACACCAGCCAGGTAAACGGCACGCCAGGGTCGCCTAGATCTTCCAGGGTCAGTTCGATCACTCGGCAGACGGTGTGGTCGTTGAGCAGGGTGATCAGCTGGGTGATCTGCGTCGAACTGGCGCCGTGGGCGAGCATGCTGTCGACCAGTTGGCGCACATCGCTGCGCAGCGCCGCCAGGGTTTCCACCCGCCCGGCGTGGCGAATGGTGCGCGCCAGATGCACCAGATCGACCCGCTGCAAGCTGAACAGGTCACGCTCGGAAATCACCCCGCACAGCTGGCCATGCTCAACCAGGCAGACGTGGGCGATATGCCGTTCGGTCATGGCCATCGCCGCATCGAAGGCGCTGGCATCCGGCGGCAGATGGAAGGGTGACTGGGTCATCAGGCGGTCGATGGGCTGGGTCAGATCGACGCCATCGGCCACTACGCGGCGCAGGTCACGCAGGGTAAAGATGCCCAGCGGTTTCAGCGCCGGGTCGACAATGACGATGCTGCCGACCTGCTGCTCGTGCATCAGCTTGACCGCATCGCGCAGCGGCATGTCCGGGGCGCAACTGATCGGGTTGCGCATGGCCAACTGGCCAAGGCGGGTGTCGAGGGAATACTGCGCGCCGAGGGTTTCCACCGCGCGCATCTGCACCTGCTGGTTGACCTGATCGAGCAGGCTGCTGACCCCGCGCAGGGCAAAGTCGCGCAGCGGGTTGGACAGGGAGAACAGCTTGATAAAGGCCGGCTTGTTCAGCAGCAGGCAGAAGGTGTCTTCGGCGGCCAGGTGTTCGGTACGGGTGGCGCGCTCGCCGATCAGTGCGGCCAGCGGGAAGCATTCGCCGGTGGTGATCTCGAAGGTGGTTTCCGTGCCGCGGCGTGCCGAGTGCGGGCGCTCGCCATGCACGCGGCCCTGCTTGACGATAAAAAAGTGCTCAACCGGGCCGTCGGTCGGCTTGATGATGGTTTCGCCTTCACCATAGAAACGCAGCTGACAGTTCTCCACCAGATACGCCAGGTGCGCGGTATCCATCTGGTTGAACGGCGGGAATTTCTGCAGAAAGGCCATGGTGCCATGGATGTTCTGCAGCACCGCCGTCTTGCCTGCCTGGGCGATTGCGTCTGCGCTGCTCATGGGCGGCCTCGGGAGTTGGCTATATAGGCATGATCGGCCTTTGCGGTCGCCCGGGCCATTGGACGTAAGTCTAGAAGCCAGCCACGGCCTGGCGCGGTCTGTCGCAGGGTTTTTGGCCGCAATAAAAAACCGCCCATAAGGGCGGTTTTTTATGTGGCTACAGCTGCGGGTTACAGGCCGTTGGCGGCTTTGAACTCGCGGCGGCGGCGGTGCAGGACTGGCTCGGTGTAGCCGTTCGGCTGCTTGGCGCCTTCGACCACCAGTTCCAGGGCAGCCTGGAAGGCGATGTTGCTGTCGAAGTTCGGTGCCAGCGGACGGTACAGCGGGTCAGCCGCGTTCTGCCGGTCAACCACCGGGGCCATGCGCTTGAGGCTGGCAACGATCTGCTCTTCAGTGGCGATGCCATGACGCAGCCAGTTGGCCAGCAGCTGGCTGGAGATGCGCAGGGTAGCGCGGTCTTCCATCAGGCCAACGTCATTGATGTCCGGCACCTTGGAGCAGCCGACGCCCTGGTCGATCCAGCGCACTACATAACCGAGGATGCCCTGGGAGTTGTTGTCCAGTTCGTTCTGGATTTCGTCAGCCGACCAGTTGGTGTCCTTGGCCAGCGGAATGCTCAGGATATCGTCGATCGACGCGCGGGCGCGTTGGGCCAGTTCGGCCTGACGGGCGAACACGTCGACCTTGTGGTAGTGCAGCGCGTGCAGTGCGGCGGCGGTCGGCGACGGTACCCAGGCGGTGTTGGCACCGGCCAGTGGGTGAGCGATCTTCTGCTCGAGCATACCGGCCATCAGGTCAGGCATGGCCCACATGCCTTTACCGATCTGCGCGCGACCTTGCAGGCCGGTGGCCAGGCCGATATCGACGTTCCAGTTTTCGTAGGCGCTGATCCACTTCTCGGACTTCATGGCGGCCTTGCGCACGACGGCGCCAGCTTCCATGGAGGTGTGGATTTCGTCACCGGTACGGTCGAGGAAGCCGGTGTTGATAAACACCACGCGCTCGCTGGCGGCCTTGATGCAGGCTTTCAGGTTGACGGTGGTGCGGCGCTCTTCGTCCATGATGCCGACTTTCAGGGTGTTGCGCGTCAGGCCAAGGACGTCTTCAACGCGACCGAAGATTTCGGTGGTGAAGGCCACTTCTTCCGGGCCGTGCATCTTCGGCTTAACGATATAGACCGAGCCGGTGCGGGTGTTCTTGCGGCTGGTGTTGCCATTCAGGTTGTGGATGGCGATCAGGCTGGTGAACAACGCGTCTTGGATGCCCTCCGGAATCTCGTTGCCCTGGGCATCGAGAATCGCTGGGTTGGTCATCAGGTGGCCGACATTGCGCACGAACAGCAGGCTGCGACCGTGCAGGGTCAGCTCGCTACCGTCGGTCTTGGTGTAGACGCGATCCGGGTTCATGGTGCGGGTGAAGGTCTGGCCGCCTTTGGCCACTTCTTCCGCCAGGTCGCCCTTCATCAGGCCGAGCCAGTTTTTGTAGATCACCACTTTGTCGTCAGCATCGACGGCCGCTACGGAGTCTTCGCAGTCCATGATGGTGGTCAGCGCAGCTTCCATCAGCACGTCTTTAACGCCAGCGGCGTCGGTCTGGCCGACTGGGGTGTTGGCATCGATCTGAATTTCGAAATGCAGGCCGTTGTGCTTGAGCAGTATGGCGATAGGCGCGTCGCTTGCGCCCTGGAAACCAACCAGCTGCGCGTCGTCACGCAGGCCGCTGTTGCTGCCGCCTTTGAGGCTGACAACCAGCTTGCCGGCTTCGATGCGGTAACCGGTGGAGTCGACGTGGGAGCCAGCAGCCAGCGGCGCGGCGTCGTCGAGGAAGGCGCGGGCGAAGGCAATTACCTTGTCGCCGCGCACCTTGTTGTAGCCACGGCCTTTCTCGGCGCCGCCTTCTTCGCTGATCACGTCGGTGCCGTACAGGGCGTCGTACAGCGAACCCCAGCGGGCGTTGGAGGCGTTGAGGGCGAAACGCGCGTTCATCACCGGTACTACCAGCTGCGGGCCGGCCAGACGGGCAATTTCTTCGTCGACGTTCTGCGTGGTGGCCTGGAAGTCAGCCGGCTCTGGCAGCAGGTAACCGATTTCCTCAAGGAAGGCTTTGTAGGCAGCGGCGTCATGGGCCTGGCCTGCGCGGGCCTGGTGCCAGCCGTCGATCTGCGCCTGAATCGCATCGCGTTTGGCGAGCAGCGCACGGTTTTTCGGGGCCAGGTCATTGATGACCGCTTCGGCACCCGCCCAGAACTTGTCGGCAGCGATGCCGGTACCGGGGATGGCTTCGTTATTCACGAAGTCGAACAGCACTTTGGCAACCTGCAGGCTGCCTACTTGAACGCGTTCAGTCATCACTTGCCTCACTCTGCTCAGCTCTACTCAATAGCCGCGTCGGACATGGGAAATACGTCATGTAGTCCGAGGCGCGGCATACTACATCAAGATCCGGGGAAAATCAGTGGGTGCGCGTCGCTCTGCGACCAAGAAGTGCTTTGCAGTCACCATGTGTGGCGTATTGTCGCGGTTAGCGTTGAATATTGTTTCATAAAAGTTAAAAAACAGTACACAGTTTATTGTGTGTGTTTCTCGATCTGCTTGCTCAAGGCGCGCCTGCCTATACTGCTGCTCCACCGTTCTGGAGAGTGATCACCATGCATATACAGGCAGCCACTGCCGCAGATCTGGACGAACTGGCCGAGCTGTTTGGCGCGTATCTGCGCTTTTATGAGGTGGCCAAACCTCAGTCGCAGGTGCGGGATTTTCTCGCCGCGCGCCTGCGCAACAACGATTCGACCATTCTGCTGGCCCGTGATGCACGCGGTGCGGCGCAAGGCTTCGTCCAGCTCTATGCCTTTTTCTCTTCGCTGGCATTACAGCCAGCCTGGCTGCTGAGTGACCTGTATGTCAGTGAGCAGGTGCGCCGCCAGGGTGTTGGCGAAGCGCTGATGAACGCCGCTCGCGCCCATGCCGAGGCCACAGGCGCATGCGGTTTGCAGTTGGAGACGGCAAAGAGCAATCTGCCAGGACAAGCCCTCTACGAACGCCTGGGTTATGTGCGTGATGAGGTGTTTTTTACCTATTGGCTGGCGCTCAAATAAGCCTCGTATAAGGAGTTGTTCATGGACCATCTGGTATTGACGGTTATTGCCCAGGATCAGCCGGGTCTGGTCGAGCGCATCGCCCAGTGCATCAGCGAGCACGACGGTAACTGGCTGGAAAGCCGCATGTCGCGCATGGCCGGGCAGTTCGCCGGAATCCTGCGGGTCGATGTGCCGCTGGATGCGCACTCCGGGCTGGTCACCGCGCTGGAGGAGTTACAGGCCCATGGCATCCGTGTGCAGATCGCTGCCGGCGGCACCGAGCCGGTAACGGTTTGGCAAGCCATTCGCCTGGAACTGGTGGGCAATGATCGCCCAGGCATCGTGCGCGATATCACCCGTCTGCTCAGCAGCCATGGCGTCAATCTGGAACGCCTGAACACCGAAGTGGTGCCGGCTCCGATGAGCGGCGAGCTGCTGTTCCAGGCCCAGGCTGTGCTGGGCGTACCGCAGAGCCTGAGTCTGGAGCAGTTGCAGACCCATCTGGAAACCCTGGCTGATGATCTGATGGTGGAGCTAAAGCTGCAGGCCGAGGAGTAAACGGCTTTATCCACGTTCCATGTGGATAACTCTGTGCGTAGCATGAGGAGCCCCGGAGCATAGCCTAGTGCCCCGGGGCTTTTTGCTAAGTGCTTATTTTTTAAGCACTTAGCAGTTGGTTGTGCACAAAGGCCGGGGATGCTTCTGTGGATAAGCCGGGGGCAACTGGCTGTAGGCCAGATGCCTCGGGTGTTACAGGCTGCTGGTTGTTTTCTAGCCAGCCTGGCGTTTGCGCAGGCTTAACCAGGCATCCACGCTATAGATCGCCAAGCCCGCCCAGATGCAGATAAAGGCCAGCAGTTTGCTCGGGTCGAAATGCTCATCAAACAGAAAGATCGCCTGCAACAGCACCAGCGTTGGTGCCAGGTACTGCAGAAAGCCCAGGGTGGTGTAGGGCAGATGGCGGGCGGCGGCGTTGAAGCACACCAGCGGCACCAGGGTGATCGGCCCGGCGGCGATTAGCCACAGCGCTTCCGGGGTGCTCCAGAAATCAGCCTGGGTGCTCATCGCCGCAGGGTGCATAAGCAGCCAGCCGAGCGCCAGCGGCAGCAGCAGCCAGGTTTCCACCACCAGGCCGGGCAATGCGGCCACCGGTGCCTGCTTGCGGATCAGTCCATAAAAGCCAAAGGTCAGCGCCAGTACCAGCGATACCCAGGGAATGCTGCCCACCTGCCACAGCTGTTGCAGTACTCCCAACGCGGCCAGGGCCACGGCCAGCCACTGCAGGCGGCGCAAGCGTTCGCCAAGAATCAGCATGCCCAGCAGCACGTTGACCAGCGGGTTGATGTAATAGCCCAGGCTGGCCTCAAGCATGCGTTCGTTATTCACCGCCCACACATACACCAGCCAGTTACTGGCGATCAGCACGCCACTCAGGGCCAGCACGGCAAAGCGTTTGGGGTTATCCAGCAGCTCGCGCAGCCAGCCGGGGTGCTTCCACACCAGCAGCAACAGCGCGCCGAACAGCGCGGACCAGAGGGCACGATGAACGATGATTTCCAGCGCAGGGACGCTCTGGATGGCTTTGAAGTAGAGCGGGAACAGGCCCCAGATGATGTAGGCGGTCAGGCCGAGAATATACCCGCGGCGCGGGTTGGCGGTGGCCATGCAGGGTCCTTGCTTAGGCTGCTAACTAGAGGCTCGGAATTCTAGTCGGGGCAGCAGGGACTTGTCTGGCCGTTCAGCTTTGTTATTAACGCCCCGCGGGCAATTAGCGTAAGCCTGGCTTTACAGGACGTCGGTAACTGTTATGGCGTGTGGTCGCGCGACTCGGCTGTCGCGCTGTCCAGTTGCAGCGCCCCGCTATAGCTGAGCAGGTTGCCGAGCAGGGGCAGGCTGAAGCCGACGTGGAAGTGATAGCGACCATCTTCAATACGTTTGTAGGCCTCGGTACGCGGCAGTAGCCATAATGGAATGCGCACACCGTGCAGCCAAGCCTTGAGCGGCCGCCAGTACCAACCGCCTTGGCGAATATCTACCGCCAAGGCCAGTGTCAGTGCCCCGGTGGACTCCAGCCAGTAACCGTCCGGCCAGCTGCCACTGGGCTGAAAGCGTGAGTAGAGCATGGCGGAATCGGCGAAGCAGCGGTTCCAGTGCAGGCTGTCATCTGTGCCATGGATATCCACTTGGAATGCGACACGTGTGTGCTCCGTTGGAATACCCAAACGCGTCGCCAGGCGTGCACCGACGATCCCGGCAAGACCTCGACCCAATTGCAGATCGACCTGTCCGTGCAGCTTGCCGCCCTGCTGGTGTAGCTGTTGCAGCAACGGGTTTAGTTGAACAAAGCCCGCACCAAACCAGCGTTCGACGATAGACATAGAGAGCTCCTTTCTCGATTAGAGGTGTTGCTGGTTTAGAACAGCTTTAGCGGTTCTTCATCCAGTGCCGACAGCTGCTCACGCAGGATCAGAATCTGATCGCCCCAGTAACGCTCGCTGCCAAACCAGGGGAAACTCATGGGGAAGGCCGGGTCGTCCCAGCGGCGCGCCAGCCAGGCGCTGTAATGCATCAGGCGCAAGGCGCGCAGGCCTTCGATCAGCGGCAGTTCGCGCGGGTTGAAGTCGTGAAACTCCTGATAACCATCCATCAGCTCCGACAGTTGGCCGAGGCGCTCGTGACGTTCGCCGGCGAGCATCATCCACAAATCCTGCACGGCCGGCCCCATGCGGCAGTCGTCGAGGTCGACCATGTGGAAGGTGTCGTCGCGGCACAGCAGGTTGCCGGGGTGGCAATCGCCATGCAGACGGATCGCCTGCACCGGATTGGCGGCGAACAGCACATCCAGGCGCTTGAGCAGGTCACGCGCCACCGACTCGTAAGCCGGCAGCAGGCTGCGCGGAATAAAGTTGCCATCCAGCAGGGTGGCCAGCGATGCATGGCCGAAGTTGCTCACCTGCAAGGCTTCACGGTGGGCAAACGGCTTGAGTGAGCCGACCGCATGCAGGCGGCCGAGTAGCTGACCGAGGCGATACAGTTGGTCGAGGTTGCCAGGCTCCGGCGCGCGGCCGCCGCGGCGTGGGAACAGCGCAAAACGAAAGCCGGCATAGCTGAACAGGGTTTCGCCATCGCGCAGCAGGGGTGCGACTACCGGCACCTCGCACTCGGCCAGCTCGAAGGTAAAGCTGTGCTCCTCGCGAATCGCTTCATCGGTCCAGCGGTCCGGGCGATAGAACTTGGCGATCAGCGGCGTTTCGTCCTCGATGCCGACCTGGTAGACGCGATTTTCATAGCTGTTCAGCGCCAGTACGCGGGCGTCGCTGAGGTAGCCGATGCTCTCCACGGCATCCAGCACCAGGTCGGGTGTGAGTGCGGCAAATGGATGGGACATGGGCGACTCCGGGGTAATTGGCCGCAGAGTGTAGCGCTTATGCATGGGCGGGCGGTGTTTGAGCGCTGCGCAGGATGGCGTTGAGCGCAGCGATACCCATCACCAGTTCGTAGCCTGGATAAGCGCAGCGCAATCCGGGATAGCACTTCGGATAGTGCTCCCGGATTGCGCCAAGGCTTATCCGGGCTACGAGGCGGGTTAATCGCCTGGCTTTGGCGTGCGCGCCAGGCAATACACATCAACCCGCGCCGTACCTGCCTTGTTTAATAGCCGCGCCAGGCTTTCGGCGGTGGCGCCAGTGGTCAGTACATCATCGACTAGCGCCACATGCAGGCCGCTGACTACGCTGCCCGGCGCCAAGGCAAAGGCCTTGCGTAGGTTGCGTTTACGGGTGGCGGCGTCCAGTTGCTGTTGCGCTGGGGTGTCGACAACCCGCTGCAACCAGTGTGCCTGCAGCGGCAGTTGCAGGCTGGCGCTCAGCCATTCAGCGAGCAGACCGGCCTGGTTGAAGCCACGCTGGCGTTGGCGCTTGTCCGCCAGCGGTACGGGCAGCAGCAGATCGGGGCGCGGCAGCCCTTCATCGAAGGCATGTTGCAGATGCTGTGACAAAAGCTCGCCGAGCAGACGTCCCAATGGCCACTTGGCCTGATGCTTGAACCGGGTAATCAGGCTGTCGATGGGGAAGGCGTAGCGCCAGGGCACTTCGACCTTGCTAAAGCTGGGCGGCTTTTTCAGGCAGGCCCCGCAGACCAAGCCGTGGCTGGGCAGCGGCAGGGCGCAGACCTGACAATGCCCGCCGAGCCACGGCAGCTCGGCTTCGCAGCTGGTGCAAATGGCCAGCGCGGCGTCTGCGGCTTCGTCGCAGAGCAAACAGCTTTGATTGCTTTTTAACCAGTTGTAAACCGGGTGTTGTGAGTTGGGTTGACAGCGCATACGCCTTCCATAACTATGCCGAACATCCGTGTCGCGTCCGCTGAATCTAGCAGGGCGCAGCCAACAATAAGGAATTACCGATGAGCGCCACCACCGCCGCCAACCTGCGTCACGACTGGACTCTTAATGAGGTCAAGGCGCTCTTCGAACAACCGTTCAACGACCTGCTGTTCCAAGCGCAGACCGTGCACCGCGCGCACTTCGACCCGAACCGCGTGCAGGTCTCGACCCTGCTGTCGATCAAGACCGGCGCCTGCCCGGAAGACTGCAAGTACTGCCCGCAGTCCGGCCACTACAACACCGGTCTGGAAAAGGAAAAACTGCTGGAAGTGCAGAAGGTGCTGGAGGCCGCCGCCGAGGCCAAGGCCATCGGCTCTACGCGTTTCTGCATGGGCGCGGCCTGGAAACACCCGTCGGCCAAGGATATGCCCTACGTGCTGAAAATGGTCGAAGGCGTCAAGGCCCTGGGCCTGGAAACCTGCATGACTCTGGGCAAGCTGGATAAAGAGCAGACCCAGGCCCTGGCGGCTGCCGGCCTGGACTACTACAACCACAACCTGGACACCTCGCCGGAGTTCTACGGCAACATCATCACCACCCGCACTTACGGCGAACGCCTGGAAACTCTGGCCTACGTACGTGATTCGGGGATGAAGATCTGCTCCGGCGGCATCCTCGGCATGGGCGAGTCGCTGGACGACCGCGCCGGCCTGCTGATTCAGTTGGCCAACCTGCCGGAGCATCCGGAATCGGTGCCGATCAACATGCTGGTGAAAGTCAAAGGCACGCCGCTGGCCGATGAGCAGGATGTCGATCCGTTCGACTTTATCCGCATGCTCGCCGTGGCGCGGATCATGATGCCGCAGTCGCACGTGCGCCTGTCCGCTGGCCGCGAGGCGATGAACGAGCAGATGCAGGCCCTGGCGTTCTTTGCCGGTGCCAACTCAATTTTCTATGGCGAGAAACTGCTGACCACCGCCAACCCGCAAGCCAACCAGGACATGCAGTTGTTCGCTCGCCTCGGCATCAAGCCGGAAGAGCGCGAAGAACACGCCGACGAGGTGCACCAGGCAGCCATTGAGCAGGCGCTGGTCGAACAGCGCGATTCCAAGCTGTTCTATAACGCAGCGGTCTAATCCCTTCGAACCGGTAGGAGCGGGCCCTGCCCGCGAAGGTTGCGAGCCTTTCGCGGGCATGGAACTAGGCGTCCCCCCGCGCTCCTACATCGTCGCTTTTCCGAGGCTTGCATGCCCTTCGATCTGTCCGCCCGCCTTGCCGAGCGCCGCACTACCAATCTCTATCGCCAGCGGCCCTTGCTTGAGTCACCGCAGGGGCCGCTGGTTACGGTCGATGGCCGGCAGCTGCTGGCCTTCTGCTCCAACGATTACCTTGGCCTGGCCAATCATCCGCAGGTGATCGACGCCTGGCGCGCCGGTGCGCAGAAGTGGGGCGTGGGCGGCGGCGCCTCGCATCTGGTGATCGGCCACAGCACGCCGCATCAGCAGCTCGAAGAAGCGCTGGCCGAGTTCACCGGGCGCCCCCGTGCGCTGCTGTTTTCCACCGGTTATATGGCCAACCTCGGTGCGGTCACCGCGCTGGTCGGGCAGGGCGATAGCGTGCTGGAGGATCGGCTTAACCACGCGTCCCTGCTGGATGCCGGCTTGCTCAGCGGCGCGCGCTTTTCCCGTTATCTGCATAACGATGGCGTCAGCCTGGCCAATCGCCTGCGCAAGGTCAGCGGCAATACCCTGATCGTCACCGACGGCGTATTCAGCATGGATGGCGACCTGGCTGATCTGCCTTCACTGTGCGCCGAAGCGCGCCGCGCCAATGCCTGGGTGATGGTCGATGATGCCCATGGTTTCGGCCCGCTGGGCGCCACCGGCGGCGGGATTGTCGAGCACTTCGGCCTGGGCCTGGATGATGTGCAGGTGCTGGTCGGTACCTTGGGCAAGGCCTTCGGTACCGCTGGCGCCTTTGTCGCAGGCAGCGAGGAGCTGATCGAGACCCTGGTGCAGTTCGCCCGGCCCTATATCTACACCACCAGTCAGCCACCGGCGCTGGCCTGCGCCACCCTGAAAAGCCTGGAGTTGCTGCGCAGCGAACATTGGCGGCGCGAGCACCTGAATGCCCTGATCAAACGGTTCCGCGAAGGTGCCCAGGCCATCGGCCTGGAGCTGATGGACAGCGCCACGCCGATTCAACCAATCCTGATCGGCGATAGCGGCCGCGCCATGCAGCTGTCGCAGATGCTGCGTGAGCGCGGCCTACTGGTCACCGCCATTCGCCCGCCCACCGTGCCGGCCGGCAGCGCCCGTCTGCGCGTCACCCTGTCCGCTGCCCATAGCCTGGAGCAGCTGGAACTGCTGCTGGAGGCTCTGGCCGAGTGCTGGCCTCTGCTGGCTGGCGAGGCCGTCGCGCATGCGTGATCGACTGATTCTGTTGCCTGGCTGGGGCCTTGGCACTGCGCCTCTGCAGCCGCTGGCCGAGGCCTTGCGCGGCCTCGATCCGCGTTTGCAGGTGCAGGTCGAGCCGCTGCCTTTATTGGTTTCTAGCGACCCAGCCGACTGGCTGGACGAACTCGACGCCAACCTGCCTGAGGATGCCTGGCTTGGCGGCTGGTCCCTCGGCGGCATGCTTGCCGCTGAACTGGCAGCGCGCCGTGGCGAACGCTGCAGCGGGCTGCTGACTCTGGCCAGCAATCTGCGTTTTGTTGCTGAGCCAGGCTGGCCTGCGGCTATGCCCGCCGAGACGTTTAAGGCTTTCCGCCAGGGCTGCGCCGCTGATGCGTCCGCTACCCTGAAGCGGTTTACCCTACTTTGCGCCCAGGGCGCGGCGGATGCTCGCGGCCTGTCGCGGCAGTTGCTGGCGGCGGCTCCGCAGGTGCAGCCCGAGGCACTGCTGGCCGGGCTGGATCTGCTCGCCAACCTGGACGCGCGCGCAGCGCTGCAAGCCTTTGTCGGCCCGCAGCTGCATCTGTTCGCCGGCCAGGATGCCTTGGTGCCTGCGGCTGCCGCCCCGGCCTTGCTGGCGCTGCTACCGGATGTCGAGATCGGTCTGATCGATAACGCCAGTCACGCTTTTGCCCTGGAGCGCCCGCATGAAATTGCCGCGGCGATTCAGGCCTTTCTGCATGAGGCCGGTGATGACTGATCTGGCGCATAACCCCCTCGGCGGCCTGCCGGATAAACGTCAGGTAGCGGCGTCGTTCTCCCGCGCGGCGCAAAGCTATGACAGCGTGGCGGCTCTGCAGCGCAACGTGGGCCAGCAATTGCTAGGGCAGTTGCCGGCGGCGATCAACCCGGCGCGTTGGCTCGATCTAGGCTGTGGCACCGGCTATTTCAGTCGCGCGCTGGGTGAGCGTTTTCCGATCAGCCAGGGCGTTGCTGTGGATATCGCCGAAGGCATGCTGCAGCACGCCCGGCCATTGGGTGGTGCGCAGCAGTTTATTGCCGGCGATGCCGAGCGTTTGCCGCTGCAAAGTGCGTCCTGCGATTTGCTGTTTTCCAGCCTGGCGCTGCAGTGGTGCGCGGACTTCTCCGCGGTGCTCAGTGAAGCCGCACGGGTGCTGCGCCCAGGTGGCGTGCTGGCGTTTAGCAGCCTGTGTGTCGGCACCCTGCAGGAGCTGCGCGACAGCTGGCAGGCGGTGGATGGCTTTGTCCACGTCAATCGCTTCCGCCGTTTTGAGGATTATCAGCAGCTGTGCGGTGACAGCGGGCTGACGCTGCTCAGCCTGCAAACCACGCCTGAGACGCTTTATTACCCCGATGTACGCAGCCTGACCCATGAGCTGAAAGCCCTCGGCGCGCACAACCTCAACCCTGGCCGTCCAGGTGGCCTGACCGGGCGGGCGCGCATGCTGGCGTTGCTCAATGCCTACGAACAGTTCCGTCAGCCTCAAGGACTGCCGGCGACCTATCAGGTGGTTTACGGCGTATTGCGCAAGGGTTGAGATAAGCGCGGCCTGCCCTGAATGTCTGCAGCACGTCGTCACTACTCCTCACCAGAGATCTTTATGAGCCAAGCATTTTTCGTGACCGGCACCGACACCGAAATCGGCAAAACCACCATCGCCGCCGGGCTGCTGCACGCGGCACGAATGGCGGGGCTGTCGACTGCTGCGGCCAAGCCGGTGGCCTCCGGCTGCGTGCGCACAGTGGATGGCCTGCGCAACGACGACGCCCTGGCATTGCTCGGCGAATGCACCCTGGCGCTGCGCTACGAAGAGGTCAATCCGCTGGCATTCGAGCCGGCGATTGCTCCGCATCTGGCTGCGCGCGAGGCGGGTGTATTGCTGGATGTTGCCGCGCTGCAAGGGCCGGTGCAGGCGATTCTGGACAAGCAGGCGGACTTCACCTTGGTCGAAGGTGCGGGTGGCTGGCGCGTACCGCTGGCCGGGGATGCGGCGCTTTCGGATCTGGCGATTGCCCTGCAGTTGCCGGTGATTCTGGTGGTCGGCGTGCGTCTGGGCTGCATCAACCAGGCATTGCTCAGCGCTGAAGCGATTCTGCGCGACGGCCTGCCGCTGGCGGGCTGGGTGGCCAATCTGGTCGATCCGCAGACTTCGCGTCTTGGGGACAATCTGGCGACCCTGGCCGAGCGTCTGCCTGCCCCCTGTCTGGGTTATCTGCCGCGCCTGGCCGAGGCCACGCCGGCTGCGGTTTCTGGCTATCTCAATCTCGATCTATTGCACCGCGCGCTATAAGCAGGCCAAGTGCCATAGCCTTTTGCTTGTACGTTTTTCGAGCAATTTCTGCTTCAATTAAAGCCGTTAGTGGTTTGCCATAGCGGGAGCTTGGGCATGGAAATTTCTGGAAGCGCCTTCAACTCGGGCATCAGCACCATTCAGTCCGGCCAGCGCCGGGTCGATCAGGCTGCGGCGGATATCGCCAGCAATGCGGTTACCCAGCCACAGCAGCCGACCTCCACACCGCCGGCCAATCAGGTCAACCCTGCGCCGAGCTCGGCCGAGCAGACTCGTCCCGACCTGGCGGAAAGTCTGGTCGCCCTGCGCCAAGGTCAGAATGAGGCGGAAGCGGGCGCCAAAGTGGTGAAGACTGCCGATGAGGTGCTCGGCACCCTGATCGATACCACGGCTTGATACGCTTGCCCCTAGCGTAGTCCGGCTCTGTTACGGAGTTTTAGCAGTCAGGGGCGAGGAGTCATTGCATGCAGATTGGCGGCGCAACGTCTTATCCTGCGCCTGCAGCAACTCTACTGCCGGCTCGGCCTCTTGCGTCCAATGTTTCCCCTGATGTGTCCCCCGATATCACCCGCGCCGCCCAGGCGCCGGTAACTGCCGCCCAACCGCTGGCCGATGAGCAATCGGCGTCGGCGCGTGAAGAAGCCGATAAACCTGCCGACACCTCGGCCAATCCCGATAAAGCCAAAAGCCGCGAAGGCGAGCCCAGCCCGCAGCAGCAACGCCTTGAGCAACTGGAAATCGCCAAACTGGTCAGTCGTGATCAGGAGGTGCGCACCCACGAGCAGGCGCACGCTGCCGTCGGTGGGCGCTATGCCGGGGCGCCGAGCTACACCTATGAGCGCGGCCCGGACGGCAAGCGCTATGCGGTAGGCGGTGAGGTGGGCATCGATGCCAGCCCAATCCCCAACGACCCCGAAGCCACCCTGCGCAAGATGGAGGTGGTGATTCGCGCGGCCCTGGCGCCAGCCGAACCGTCGGCGCAGGATCGTCAGGTGGCGGCGCAAGCCCAGGCGCAAATGGCCGAAGCGCGTGCCCAGTTGGCGCAACAGCAGCGCAGTGAGGCAGAAGCCGCCAGTGAAGCGCGTGCCGAGCAGCGTAAACAAGAGGACGAAAAGAAGCCCGAGGAGGAGGAAAAATCCACCGCGCCCGTCCAGCAGGATCTGCCGCCACCACCTAGTCTTGATCTGTACAGGCAGCTCAGCGGTTTGCAGACGGCGGCCCCGGTTGTCGATCTGGTGGCCTGAACGGCGTTAGGGGTGCTTGACATTAAATAGGCATAAACGTATGTTTCAAACGCTTGTTTGATTAGCTCGGTTGCCAAGGGGCAGGCGAGCGCCGGGATTGCTCCCGAAAACGACCGAATATCCGGTCACCTACACACTAAGAATCCACCGCAGAGGTTAACCGCTATGCCTGATTACAAGGCCCCCTTGCGTGATATCCGTTTCGTACGCGACGAACTGCTCGGCTACGAAGCGCATTATCAGAGCCTGCCTGGCTGCCAGGACGCTACTCCGGACATGGTCGACGCCATCCTTGAAGAAGGCGCCAAGTTCTGTGAGCAAGTGCTTTCGCCGCTGAATCGTGTAGGTGACACCGAAGGTTGCACCTGGTCCGCCGAAGGCGTGAAAACCCCAACCGGCTTCAAAGCTGCCTACAAGCAGTATGTAGAAGGTGGCTGGCCGAGCCTGGCTCACGACGTTGACCACGGCGGCCAAGGCCTGCCGGAGTCCCTGGGTCTGGTTGTCAGCGAAATGGTCGGCACCTCGAACTGGTCGTGGGGCATGTACCCAGGCCTGTCGCACGGCGCGATGAACACCATCTCCGAGCACGGCACCGACGAGCAGAAGCACACCTACCTGACCAAGCTGGTATCCGGCGAGTGGACCGGCACCATGTGCCTGACCGAGCCGCATTGCGGCACCGACCTGGGCATGCTGCGTACCAAGGCCGAGCCTCAGGCTGACGGTTCGTACAAGGTTTCCGGCACCAAGATCTTTATCTCCGCTGGCGAACACGACATGGCCGATAACATCGTCCACATCGTGCTGGCCCGCCTGCCCGACGCGCCGCAAGGCACCAAAGGCATCTCGCTGTTTATCGTGCCGAAGTTCTCGGTTAACGCTGACGGCACCGTTGGCGCACGTAACGCCGTTTCCTGTGGCTCGCTTGAGCACAAGATGGGCATCCACGGTAACGCCACCTGCGTGATGAACTTCGACGGCGCTACCGGTTACCTGATCGGCCCGGCGAACAAAGGCTTGAACTGCATGTTCACCTTTATGAACACCGCGCGTCTGGGTACTGCTCTGCAAGGTCTGGCTCACGCTGAAATCGGTTTCCAGGGTGGCCTGAAGTACGCTCGTGAGCGTCTGCAAATGCGTTCCCTGACTGGCCCGAAAGCGCCGGAAAAAGCCGCTGACCCGATCATCGTCCACCCGGACGTGCGTCGCATGCTGCTGACCATGAAAGCTTTCGCCGAAGGCAACCGTGCGATGGTGTACTTCACCGCCAAGCAGGTTGATATCGTCAAGTACAGCAAAGACGAAGCTGAGAAGAAGCAAGCTGACGCACTGCTGGCTTTCCTCACGCCAATCGCCAAAGCATTCATGACCGAAGTTGGCTTCGAAGCAGCCAACCACGGCGTGCAGATCTATGGCGGCCACGGCTTTATCGCCGAGTGGGGCATGGAGCAGAACGTTCGCGACAGCCGTATTTCCATGCTGTACGAAGGCACCACCGGTATCCAGGCACTCGACCTGCTGGGCCGTAAAGTGCTGCAGACTCAAGGCGAAGCGCTGAAAGGCTTCACCAAGATCGTGCACAAGTTCTGCCAGGCCAACGAAGCCAACGACGCCGTTAAAGCGTTCGTCGAGCCTCTGGCCAAGCTGAACAAAGAGTGGGGCGACCTGACCATGAAAGTGGGCATGGCCGCGATGAAAGACCGCGAAGAAGTCGGTGCCGCTTCGGTGGACTACCTGATGTACTCCGGCTACGTCTGCCTGGCCTACTTCTGGGCTGACATGGCGCGCCTGGCTGCCGAGAAAATCGCTGCCGGTACTGAAGACGAAGCCTTCTACAAGGCCAAGCTGCAGACCGCTCGTTTCTACTTCGCGCGCATCCTGCCGCGTACCCGTAGCCACGTAGAGGCCATGCTGTCCGGCGCCAACAACCTGATGGACATGGACGAAGAGCACTTCGCTCTGGGCTACTAAGCCTTAGTTCCAGCGCAGGTCGAAAAACCGCTGCCCCTTGGGGTGGCGGTTTTTTTTGGCTAATCGAAAGTCCCAGGCAGCTTGTCGATTTGCCTGCCAGGTTCCGTGCGAAACACTCTCGTTACAGGCAAACTGCGCGGCGTTGTCCACTTTTCATTGTTGTGTGGAGCCCGTCTTGTCGCGTCTTGCTGCTGTGCGCTTCAGTCATTTTCTGCCTTCGCTGCTGCTTCTGCTCGGCGGCTTGCTGTTGGCGCGGCTGGCGGTGCTGAGCGAGTTTTTCACCTCGCTGTTCAATGTGCTGCCGACCCTGCTGCTATTGCTCGGCGGCGCGTTCTGCCTGGTCTATGGCCGTCAGCGCGAGGTGTTTCTGCTGCTGACGCTGTACCTCGGCTACTTTCTGCTCGATACCCAGGTCGATCATTTCCGCGCCACGGGACAGGTGCGCAGTGATGCTGCGCTGATTTTTCATCTGTGTAGCCTGTTGCTGCCGCTGCTCTACAGCCTGTATGCCGCTTGGCAGGAACGCACCCATCTGCTGCAGGACCTGATCGCCCGCGCCGCTGTGCTGCTGGCAGTCAGTGCGGTAGCGGTGGGCCTGGCGCAGCGCTTTCCCGAGGCGTTGCTGCACTGGTTGTCGCTGGTGCGCTGGCCGGCGCTGCAGGTCGAGTGGCTGGCGCTGGTGCAGCTGGCCTACCCGGTGTTTATCCTCGGTCTGATTCTGCTGCTGGTGCAGTACCTGCGTGCGCCGCGGCCGTTGCATGCGGCGCAGTTGCTGGGGCTGTGCGGCCTGCTGTGGATGCTGCCGAACACCTTTATTCTACCCAATGCGCTGAATGTGATGAGCAGCCAGATCATGCTGATTCTGGTCGCCGCAGTAGCACACGAGGCCTATCAGATGGCCTTCCGTGACGAGCTTACCGGTCTGCCGGGACGCCGCGCCTTGAATGAACGCCTGCAACGCTTAGGCCGCAGTTATGTGATCGCCATGGCCGATGTCGATCACTTCAAGAAATTCAACGACACCCATGGCCACGATGTCGGCGATCAGGTGCTGCGCCTGGTCGCCGCTCAGCTGCGCAAGATCGGCGGCGGAGGCAAGGCCTATCGTTATGGCGGCGAGGAATTCACCCTGGTGTTCCCCGGCAAGACACTTGAGGAGTGCCTGCCCCATCTTGAAGTGGTGCGCCAGGCCATCGAGACCTACCGCATCCAGCTACGCGATAAACAGCAGCGCCCGCAGGACGATAAGCAGGGGCGGGCACGGCGGGCCGGCAGCGCGGCGAGTCAGGTGTCGGTGACCGTCAGCATGGGCGTGGCTGAGCGCGGGTTGGAGCAACGCAGCCCGGAAGAGGTGCTCAAGGCCGCCGACCAGGCGCTGTATAACGCCAAGGGCGCTGGGCGTAACTGTGTGCGCAGTTATGGTCAGCGGCGCGGGGCGGTCAAGCTGGATACCGCGCGCACCTGAGACTGCCAGGGCTAATGGCAGTGTATTCAGCATCCGCACTGTGATTGTTGAGGCGCCGCATGAGCCGTAGCGTAGGCAGCTAATCCACGCTCTAGCTGACGGAGATGCCAGCATGCCCGAGTACAAAGCCCCCCTGCGCGATATGCACTTTCTGATCGACGAGGTCTTCGACTTTCATGCCGGCTACGCCGCGATGGGCGCCAGCGACGCCACCCCGGATATGGTCAGCGCGATCCTCGCCGAGGGCGCGAAGTTCTGCGAGCAGGTGCTGGCCCCGCTGAATCGCTCCGGTGATGAAGAGGAATGCCAGATCAACGATGGCGTGGTGACCACACCCAAGGGTTTCAAGGAAGCCTTTGCCCAGTACGTTGAGGGTGGCTGGAATGGCCTGGCTGCGGACCCGGCCTACGGCGGCCAGGGTCTGCCGCATTCCCTCGGTCTATTGATCGGGGAAATGGTCGGCGCGAGCAACACCTCCTGGGGCATGTACCCCGGCCTGACCCACGGCGCGATGTCGGCGATCCACGCCCACGGCACCGAAGCGCAGAAGCAGACCTACCTGAGCAAACTCACCGAAGGCAGCTGGACCGGCACCATGTGCCTGACCGAAGCCCACTGCGGTACCGACCTGGGGCTGATCAAGACCCGCGCCGTGCCCCAGGCCGATGGCAGCTATGCGGTCAGCGGCAGCAAGATCTTTATCTCCGCCGGCGAGCACGATATGAGCGAGAACATCGTGCATCTGGTGCTGGCCAAACTGCCCGACGCGCCGGCTGGCACCAAGGGTATCTCGCTGTTTATCGTGCCCAAGTTTCTGCCTAACGCGGAAGGGCAGGCAGGGGCGCGCAACGGCGTCAGCTGCGGCTCGATCGAACACAAGATGGGCATCAAGGCTTCCGCCACTTGCGTGATGAACTTCGATAGCGCCACCGGTTATCTGATCGGCGAGGCCAACAAGGGCCTCATCTGCATGTTCACCATGATGAACCACGCACGCCTGGGCACCGGCATGCAGGGTCTGTGTCTGGGTGAAACCAGCTTCCAGGGCGCGATCAAGTACGCCACTGAGCGGCTGCAGATGCGTGCGCTGACCGGGCCGAAGGCACCGGATAAAGCCGCCGACCCGATCATCGTGCATCCCGATGTGCGGCGCATGCTGCTGACCATGAAAGCCTTCAACGAAGGCAACCGCGCGCTGGCCTATTTCACCGCGCAGCTGATCGATCAGGCGCACCGTGGTGATAGCGCCGAGCAGCGTGAAGAGGCGGAGAACCTGCTGGCTTTCCTCACGCCGATCTGCAAAGCCTTTATGACCGAGACCGGCCTGGAAGTGACCAACCACGGTATGCAGGTATTCGGCGGCCACGGTTTTATCCGCGAGTGGGGCATGGAGCAGCTGGTGCGTGACTGCCGCATTGCGCCTATCTACGAAGGCACCAACGGCATCCAGGCCCTCGATCTGCTCGGACGCAAGGTGCTCGGTAGCCAGGGCAAATTGCTGCGTGGCTTTACCAAGATCGTTCACAAACTCTGTGAGGCCCAGGCCGAGCATCCGCAGCTCAAGGGCTATGTCGCCCAACTGGCGACGCTCAATCAGCAGTGGGGCGTGCTGACCCAGAAGATCGGCATGGTGGCGATGAAGAACCCGGACGAAGTCGGCGCGGCGTCGGTGGATTACCTGATGTATTCCGGCTACGTCACCCTGGCGTACTTCTGGCTGCGCATGGCCCTGGTTGCCGAGCAGAAGCTGGCGGAGGGCGCGGGTGATGCAGCGTTCTACCAGGCCAAGCTGGCCACCTGCGAGTTCTACTTCAAACGCCTGTTGCCGCGTACCGCCACCCACCTGGCCGGTGCTGAGGCGGGCAGTGAGTGTCTGATGCGTTTGCCGGCGGAACACTTCGCCCTCTGACAGGCGGTTGTAACCCACACAAAGCCCGCCATCCGGCGGGTTTTGTCGTAATACGGGGTTGGTTGGCCTAACAAACGGATGATGACCATTTGGTCACGACGCGACGCTATGTGTCTAAAAAGTTGTTCGGTTAGACTCGGTGCACATCTTTACACCTACTGCTTCACATCTGCTGCTCGTTCGAGGAATTGCCCCATGGCTGACTACAAAGCTCCCCTACGCGATATGCGCTTCGTGCTCAATGAAGTGTTTGAAGTTTCCAAGCTGTGGGCCCAGTTGCCGGCCTTGGCTGAAGTGGTTGATGAAGACACTGCCGCGGCCATTCTCGAAGAAGCCGGCAAGGTCACTGGCGGCGTAATCGCCCCGCTGAACCGCAGTGGCGACGAAGAAGGTTGCTCCTGGGCAAATGGCTCGGTGAAAACCCCGGCCGGCTTCCCGGAAGCCTACAAAACCTACGCCGAAGGCGGCTGGGTTGGCGTTGGTGGCGACCCGGTATTCGGCGGTATGGGCATGCCCAAGGCGATCTCGGCCCAGGTCGAAGAAATGGTCAACTCGGCCAACCTGTCGTTCGGCCTGTACCCGATGCTGACCGCCGGTGCCTGCCTGTCGATCAACGCCCACGCCAGCGAAGAGCTGAAAGAGAAATACCTGCCGAACATGTATTCCGGCGTATGGGCAGGCTCCATGTGCCTGACCGAGCCGCATGCCGGCACCGACCTGGGCATCATCCGCACCAAGGCCGAGCCGCAGGCTGATGGCAGCTTCAAGGTTTCCGGCACCAAGATCTTTATCACCGGCGGTGAGCACGACCTGACCGAGAACATCATCCACCTGGTACTGGCCAAGCTGCCGGACGCCCCAGCGGGCCCGAAAGGTATCTCGCTGTTCCTGGTGCCGAAGTTTATGGTCAACGCCGACGGTTCCTTGGGCGAGCAGAACAGCCTGTCCTGCGGCTCCATCGAACACAAGATGGGTATCAAGGCCTCGGCCACCTGCGTGATGAACTTCGACGGTGCTACCGGCTGGATCGTCGATGCGCCGAACAAGGGCCTCGCCGCCATGTTCACCATGATGAACTACGAGCGTCTGGGCGTTGGTATCCAGGGCCTGTCCCTGGGCGAACGCAGCTACCAGAACGCCGTGGAATACGCCCGCGACCGTATCCAGAGCCGCGCGCCGACTGGCCCGGTGGCTAAAGACAAAGCCGCCGACCCGATCATCGTGCACCCGGATGTGCGTCGCATGCTGCTGACCATGAAAGCGCTGAACGAAGGCGGCCGTGCCTTCTCCAGCTACGTGGCCATGCAGCTCGACACCGCCAAGTACAGCATCGAGCCCGCCACCCGCAAGCGCGCCGAAGAGCTGGTTGCTTTGCTGACTCCGGTAGCTAAAGCCTTCCTCACCGATATGGCGCTGGAAACCACCACCCACGGCCAGCAGATTTTCGGCGGCCACGGTTATATCCGTGAGTGGGGTCAGGAGCAGCTGATCCGCGACTGCCGCATCACCCAGATCTACGAAGGCACCAACGGTATCCAGGCGCTCGATCTGGTCGGCCGTAAAGTGGTCGGCAGCGGCGGTGCGTTCTACAAGCACTTCGCCGAAGAGATCAAAGCCTTCACCGATTCCGCCGACAGCAGCCTGGCCGAATTTATCGAGCCGCTGAAAGGCGCCATCGCCAACCTGGAACTGATGACCGCCGACCTGCTGGAACGCGCCAAGGCCAACCCGAATGAAGTCGGCGCTGCCTCGGTTGAGTACCTGCAAGTGTTTGGTTACACCGCCTATGCCTACATGTGGGCCCTGATGGCACGCACCGCGCTGGCCAAGCAGGATCAGGACGAGTTCTACGTCAGCAAACTGGGCACCGCGCGTTTCTTCTTCGCCCGCCTGCTGCCGCGTATCCACTCGCTGACTGCATCGGTCAAGGCTGGTAGCGAAAGCCTGTACCTGCTCGACGCTGCGCAGTTCTAAAGATTGCTTGGTAACAACAAAACTCTGGCACAGCGCCTAATGCTGTTCACATAAGAAAAATGCCGCTTTCCCTTGCCTGGGAAGCGGCATTTTTTTGTGCTCAAAGCCGTAGGATGGGTGCGAACCCATCAGCCAATTGATGGGTTAGCACCCATCCTACGGTCTATAAACCAGAGCCCCGGCCCAGTGCCGGGGCTTTTGCGTTTAAGGGCCTGGATTTGTCTGGCGCTAAACCCAGTTATCTCTTAGCCGATCAATGGCGTCCTGCCCGGCGCTGCACGGCTCCAGTCGCGCCAAATAGAGGCCGCTGCGGCCATGGCTGGTCAGCTGCCAGGGGATGGCTTCGTCTTGCACCAGCAAGCCTTGCCCGGCGTTCAGGCTCACGGGCGCGGTGTCGGCCCTGGCGCACGTCAGGCCTGCGCCGCTGCAGCAGTAGATAAACAGCACCGCGCTGCTGTCGAGCCACTGCTGGCCCTGCAGCTCGCGGTATTCCAGGCGCTGTTGCCAGCGGTTGCGCCGGCTCATCAGATTGAAGTCCTGCACCGGGCCATCAAGCAGCTCGGCCTGCACATCCAGCTCGCCGGGAAAGGCCACCACCGGGGTGTGGCTATCGAGCTCAAGGCTGATCTGCTCGGGCAGATTCAGGCGCAGGCCCGCGCCGCAGAGCAAGCCCAGGCTGCGGTCGATGCCGGGGTAATGCGAGAAGGGGTCGGCGCTCTCCACCCGCGCGCTGCTAATACGCCACTCAAAGTTGTTTAGATCCGCGTCAGTCGGCGCGATGGCCAGTTCCAGGGTTACACCCTTGCCGTTCTTCCACGGCAGTTGGCGGGCGGTGCTGCTGTCGATAATACGGATGCTCACGGCGGTTGCTCATACAGGCTTTTTGCATATGTATATACATTAACGTTTTGCGGCTGCACAGAGGCTGTGCCAGGCGAGCGCTGCCGTTCGTCTGCTGCTGGACTTTACTGTTGCACAGCATGCGCCGTCTATCTCGGCGGTTTCTTTGGTTATGCTTTAGCGCGGGCATATGACGGTTGTAGCACGGCAGTGATTTTTGGCTGACGAACGGGGTTGACGACTGCATGGTCGAATTTTATTGTATATACAAGTTCGCTCAAGGAGAGTCCCATGTCCCCGTCCGCCCCGCGCCTGCTTTGGCGCGAGCTCTGCCTCTTTGATGGCCTGACGACGCTGGCTGAGCCGGTCAATCTGCTGGTGGCGGATGGCAAGGTCGCGGGACTGTGGCCTACCAGCGCGTTTCCTGAAGCTATGGCTGAAGGCGCGCTCGAAGCCGGGCACGGCGGGGTGATGACCCCGGGTCTGGTGGATTGCCACACGCATCTGGTGTACGCCGGCAACCGCGCCGCTGAATTCGAGCAGCGTCTTGAGGGCGTCAGCTACGCCGAGATCGCCAAGGCCGGCGGCGGTATTCTCAGTACCGTGCGCGCCACCCGTGCGGCCAGCGAGGACGAGCTGCTGGCGCAGAGCCTGCCGCGTTTGCAGGCGCTGCTGGACGACGGTGTGACCACCCTGGAAATCAAATCCGGCTACGGCCTCAGCACCGCTGATGAATTGAAGATGCTGCGCGTCGCCCGCCGCCTCGGCGAGCTGCTGCCGCTGCGCATCACCACTACCTTGCTCGGCGCCCACGCCTTGCCGGCGGAGTTCGTCGGCGACAGCGATGGCTATATCGCTCTGGTGTGCAACGAGATGATCCCGGCGGCTGTTGCCGAAGGCCTGGTCGATGCGGTGGATGTGTTCTGCGAAAACATTGCCTTTAGCCCGGCGCAGTGCGAGCTGGTGTTCCAGGCTGCGCAACGTCACGGCCTGCCGATCAAGGTGCACGCCGAGCAGCTGTCCAATCAGGGCGCCAGTGCCCTGGCCGCGCGCTATCAGGGCCTCTCGGCCGACCATATCGAGTTTCTCGACGAGGCCGGGGTTCAAGCCATGGCCGCTGCTGGCACCGTGGCCACTCTGTTGCCAGGGGCCTTTTATACCCTGCGCGAAACCCAGCTGCCGCCCATCGCGCTGCTGCGTCAGTACAACGTGCCGATGGCCCTGGCCAGCGATGCCAACCCCGGCACCTCGCCGATCTGCTTTCCAACCCTGACCCTTAACCAAGCCTGCACCCTGTTCCGTTTGACCCCGCGCGAAGCCCTGGCCGGTATGACCGCCCACGCCGCCCGCGCTCTCGGCCGCCCAGATCTCGGGCGGATCGAGGTTGGGGCCCCCGCCGATCTGTGCCTGTGGGATGTGCAGCAACCTGCCGAACTGGCCTATGCGGTCCAGCCGGGGCGGCTGCGTCAGCGCATCTTCAACGGCGCCATTAGCTACAGCAAAGAGGTCAACAGCCATGCACGCTGATCGCAATTCCATGCAGCTCTGGCAGGGCCGCGTCGACCCAGAGGCCGACAGCCCGCGCTGGCATCAGCGCATCCAGGCGCTCAGCGTGGACAGCCAGCCTGGCGTCGCCCTGCTCGGTTTCGCCAGCGACGAAGGCGTGCGGCGCAACCATGGCCGCGTTGGCGCGGTAAATGGGCCGCTGGCGATACGCAAGGCGTTGGCCAACCTTGCCTGGCATCGCCAGGGTGCGGCCTATGACGCCGGTGATGTGCTGTGCACCGATGGCGATCTGGAAAGCGCTCAGGCGCGCCTCGCTCACAACGTCTGCGCGCTGCTGGATGCCGGACATCTGCCCATCGTTCTCGGGGGCGGCCATGAGGTGGCCTTCGGCAGCTGGCAGGGTATTGCCGAACACTTAGCTGGTGGAAAACCTCGAATCGGCATTATCAATTTCGATGCGCATTTTGATCTGCGCGACCCGGCCCACGCCCGCTCTTCCGGCACGCCGTTCGCGCAGATCGCCGAGCAGTGCGCCGCCCGTGGCTGGCCATTCGCCTATGCCTGCCTCGGCGTCAGCCGCGCCAGCAATACCCGCGCCCTGTTTCAACGCGCCGCCGAACTCAATGTGCTGGTGCGTGAAGATCGCGAGATTCGCGAAGGCAGCCTGACGGCGCTTAGTGCCGAGTTGCAGTCCTTTATCGCCGGTTGCGACGCGATCTATCTGACCATCGATATCGACGTGCTGCCGGCCTGCGAAGCCCCGGGCGTCAGCGCCCCGGCAGCGCGTGGCGTGCCGCTGGCGCTGCTTGAGCCGCTGCTGGAAACCGTGCGCGACAGCGGCAAGCTGCGCTTGATGGACCTGGCTGAACTCAACCCCGAACACGACATCGACAGCCGCACTGCCAAGGTCGCGGCGCGGCTGATTCACCTGTTGACCCTGACCGGCTAAGCGCTACTTGGCCACTTCCCTGACAACAATAAATACAGAGGAATGCACAGATGACACCCTTCACCCAGCACCGCCACGGCGGCAGCGCGGCACCCCGTTTGTTGCGCGTGGAGAGCTGTCATGTCTGAACAGCTCACGGCGTTTGCCAGCGTGTCCAAGGCTCGCGCCCTGGCCCGGTTGCTCGGCTACAGCCTGATCGGCCTGCTGCTGTTTTTCGTACCCTTCGAAATCGGCGGGCGCTCGACCATCCTCCTCGACCATGCGGCCACGGCCTTGCAAACCCATGCACGGCCGCTGGTGATCACTATTGCCATGCTGTTTATGCTCTACGGCGCGCTGCAGCCCTGGTTCAGCGGCAGCTGGCGCGGCGACCTGACGCGCACCGTGTTCAGCGTGCTCAAGGTGTTCGGTCTGCTGATCGGCGTGGCCTATCTGCTGCGTGTCGGGCCTGAAGCGCTGTACCAGCCGGGCATGCTGCCGTTTCTGTTCGACAAGCTGGTGCTCAGCCTGGCGCTGATCGTACCGCTGGGCGCGCTGGCCCTGGTGTTTCTGATCGGCTTCGGCCTGCTGGAGCTGGTCGGTGTGCTGATGCAGCCGGTAATGCGGCCGATCTGGCGCACGCCGGGCAAGTCGGCAATCGATGCGGTGGCCTCGTTCGTCGGTAGCTACTCGGTGGGCCTGCTGATCACCGACCGCATGTACCAGCAGGGCCACTACAGCGTGCGCGAGGCGGCGATTATCGCCACCGGCTTCTCCACGGTGTCGGCGCCTTTTATGGTGATCATCGCCAAGACCCTGGGCCTGATGGAAATCTGGAACCTGTATTTCTGGAGCGCAATGCTGGTGACCTTCAGCGTTACCGCCGTCAGCGCGCGCATCTACCCGCTGTCGCGCCTGCCCTCCGAAAGCCGCCCCGAGCCGCAGCTGCAAGCGGGCGAAAGCCGCATCGGCAATGCTTGGCGTGCCGGCCTCAGTCAGGCGGCCAGTGCGCCCTCGCTGCTTAGTGCGCTGCGCGAGACCTTTGTCGACGGCCTGCGCATGACCGCCGCCATCCTGCCGAGCATTCTTGCCGTCGGTCTGCTCGGCTTGCTCGCCGCCAAATACACCCCGCTGTTCGATGCCCTCGGCGTGCTGTTTTACCCGCTGACCTGGCTGTTTGGCCTGAACGAGCCGATGCAGGTGGCCCGCGCCATTTCTTCCGGCCTGGCGGAAATGTTCCTGCCGGCCATGTTGCTGAAAGACGCCGACGGGCTGGTCAAGTTCGTCACCGCCATCGTCTCGGTGAGCAGCGTGCTGTTTCTCTCGGCCTCAATTCCCTGCGTGCTGGCCACGCGAATTCCCCTGCGCCTGCGCGACCTGTTGCTGGTCTGGCTGCAGCGCACGTTCTTAAGCCTGTTGTTCAGCATTCCGCTGGGCTACCTGGCGCTCTACATGGGCTGGCTGTAAGCCGCCCGCACCTAACGATCTGTTGATAAGGAGCTTGCTATGAGCCTTTTCCGTGACACCGAAATCCGCGCCGCCCGTGGCACCACGCTGACCGCCAAGAGCTGGCTGACTGAAGCGCCGCTGCGCATGCTGATGAACAACCTCGACCCGGAAGTGGCCGAGAACCCCAAGGAGCTTGTGGTGTATGGCGGCATCGGCCGCGCCGCGCGCAACTGGGAGTGCTACGACAAGATCGTCGAAGTGCTGACCCGCCTGGAAGACAACCAGACTCTGCTGATCCAGTCCGGCAAGCCGGTTGGCGTGTTTGAAACCCACAAAGACGCGCCGCGCGTGCTGCTGGCCAACTCCAACCTGGTGCCGCACTGGGCTACCTGGGAGCACTTCAACGAACTGGATGCCAAGGGCCTGGCTATGTACGGGCAGATGACCGCTGGCAGCTGGATCTATATCGGCAGCCAGGGCATCGTCCAGGGCACCTATGAAACCTTCGTCGAGGCCGGTCGCCAGCATTACGGCGGCAACCTCAAAGGTAAGTGGGTACTGACTGCAGGCCTCGGCGGCATGGGCGGCGCCCAGCCTCTGGCAGCGACCCTGGCCGGCGCCTGCTCGCTGAATATCGAGTGCCAGCAATCGCGTATCGATTTCCGCCTGAAGACCCGTTATGTCGACGAGCAGGCCAGTGATCTGGACGACGCGCTGGCGCGTATCGACAAGTACTGCAGCGAAGGCAAGGCAGTGTCCATCGCGCTGTGTGGCAACGCGGCTGAAATATTGCCGGAACTGGTCAAGCGCGGCGTGCGCCCGGACATGGTCACCGACCAGACCAGCGCCCACGACCCGCGCCACGGCTACCTGCCGGCCGGCTGGAGCTGGGACGACTACGTGGCCCGCGGCAAAACCGAGGAGGCCGTGGTGGTCAAGGCTGCCAAGCAGTCCATGGCCGTGCATGTGCGCGCCATGCTGGCCTTCCAGCAGATGGGCGTGCCGACCTTCGACTACGGCAACAATATCCGCCAGATGGCCCTGCAGGAGGGTGTCGACAACGCCTTCGACTTCCCCGGTTTCGTCCCGGCTTATATCCGTCCGCTGTTCTGCCAGGGCATCGGCCCGTTCCGCTGGGTGGCGCTGTCCGGTGACCCTGAGGACATCTATAAGACCGACGCCAAGGTCAAAGAGCTGATCCCGGACGACGCCCACCTGCACAACTGGCTGGACATGGCCCGCGAGCGCATCAGCTTCCAGGGCTTGCCAGCACGTATCTGCTGGGTTGGCCTGAAAGACCGCGCACGCCTGGCCCAGGCCTTCAACGACATGGTCGCCAGCGGTGAGCTGAAAGCGCCAATCGTGATCGGTCGCGACCACCTCGATTCCGGCTCGGTGGCCAGCCCCAACCGTGAAACCGAGGCCATGCAGGACGGCTCCGACGCCGTCTCCGACTGGCCGCTGCTCAACGCTCTGCTGAATACCGCAGGCGGCGCGACCTGGGTGTCGCTGCACCATGGTGGCGGCGTCGGCATGGGCTACTCGCAGCATTCCGGCGTGGTAATCGTCGCCGACGGCACGCCAGAAGCCCGCGCCCGTCTCGGCCGCGTACTGCGCAACGACCCGGGCGCCGGGGTGATGCGCCACGCCGATGCGGGTTATGAAATTGCCGTAGAGTGCGCCCGCGAGCAGGGTCTGGACCTGCCGATGATTGCCGTTACCCAAGGAGCCAATGCATGAGCCTGTTTACCCTGACCCCCGGCCAACTGAGCTTGGCCCAACTGCGCACCGCCTATCAGGCGCCGCTGCGCTTGACGTTGGCAGAGTCGGCCTACCCGGCCATCGAAGCCAGTGTCGCCTGCGTCAACGGCATCATCGCCGAGGGCCGCACCGCTTACGGCATCAACACCGGTTTCGGCTTGTTGGCTTCGACCCGCATCGCCAATGAGTATCTGGAAAAACTGCAGCGCTCGCTGGTGCTGTCGCATGCCGCCGGTATCGGTGCGCCGCTGGATGACGCCATGGTGCGGCTGATCATGTTGCTCAAGGTCAACAGCCTGGCGCGCGGCTTCTCTGGCATTCGCCGCCAGGTGATCGAGGCGCTGATCGCGCTGATCAACGCCGAGGTCTACCCGCATATCCCGCTCAAGGGCTCGGTGGGTGCCTCCGGCGACCTCGCGCCGCTGGCGCATATGTCGCTGGTGCTGTTGGGCGAAAGCCAGGCGCGGTATCGCGGCGAATGGCTGCCGGCAGCTGAGGCATTAGCCATCGCCGGTTTGCAGCCGATGACCCTGGCGGCCAAGGAAGGTTTGGCGCTGCTTAACGGCACTCAAGTGTCGACTGCCTACGCCTTGCGCGGGTTGTTCGAGGCCGAGGATCTGTTCGCTGCGGCAACCGTCTGCGGTGGTCTGACCGTCGAGGCTGCTTTGGGCTCACGGGCGCCGTTCGACCCGCGTATCCATGCCGCTCGCGGTCAGCGTGGGCAGATCGATGCGGCGGCGGTTTATCGTCATTTGCTCGGCGACAGCAGTGAAGTCGGTCGTTCCCACGAAGCTTGCGACAAAGTGCAAGACCCGTACTCGCTGCGCTGTCAGCCCCAGGTCATGGGTGCCTGCCTGACTCAGCTGCGCCAGGCCGCCGAGGTGCTGGCGGTGGAAGCCAATGCGGTGTCGGATAACCCGCTGGTGTTCGCCGCCGAGGGCGAGGTGATTTCCGGTGGTAACTTCCACGCCGAGCCGGTGGCTATGGCCGCCGACAATATCGCCCTGGCCATCGCCGAAATTGGCGCGCTGAGCGAGCGTCGCACCTCGCTGATGATGGACAAACACATGTCGCAACTGCCGCCGTTTCTGGTGGCCAATGGCGGGGTCAACTCCGGCTTTATGATCGCCCAGGTCACCGCTGCCGCACTGGCCAGCGAGAACAAGGCCCTGGCTCATCCGCACAGCGTCGACAGCCTGCCGACCTCGGCGAATCAGGAAGACCATGTGTCCATGGCCCCAGCTGCTGGCAAGCGCCTGTGGGAAATGGCCGCCAACACCCGTGGCGTGCTGGCCATCGAATGGCTGGGCGCCTGCCAGGGCCTGGATTTCCGCGAAGGGCTGAAGAGCTCGCCGCTGCTCGAGCAGGCGCGCCAGGCGTTGCGCGCACAGGTGCCGTACTACGTGGAAGACCGCTTCTTCGCCCCGGATATCGAGGCTGCCAATGCCCTGCTCGCCGAGCGCGTGCTGACCCCGTTGTTGCCGAGCGGGGTATTGCCGTCTCTGGCGTAAGCCGTTGCACCCCTCTCCATGGTGGGAGAGGGCAGGTAAGCCGGTTATTATCCGCGCATCGGGTAACAACCCAAGGAGCCGCTGTGAGCAGTACAACCCCGCGCTACAAGGCGATTGAAGCGTTTCTGCTGGAGCGCATCCACAGCGGCGCTTACCCGGTCAATCATCAGATCCCGGCGGAAGAGCAGCTAGCGCGGGATTTTGGGGTCAGTCGGATGACCGCCAACAAGGCTATCCGCGATCTGGTGCAGAAGGGTTACCTGCAGCGCCAGGCCGGGCTGGGCACCTTTGTCACCGACCGCAAGGCCGAATCATCGCTGCATGAAGTGCTGAATATCGCCAGTGAAGTGCGCGGCCGTGGGCATGCCTACAGCAACGACATCATTCGCTGTGAAGCGCTGGCGGCGGATGATGAAGTGGCGCTGCGTCTGGGCCTGCGTCTGGGCGCGGAGGTGTTTCACAGCATCCTGGTGCACCGCGAGGATGGTGTGCCGATCCAGCTGGAAGACCGCTTCGTCAACCCGCGTTGGGTGCCGCATTACCTGGACAGTGATTTCTCTCGGCAGACGCCCAACGAGGTGCTGGTTAGCAGCTGCCCGATTTCCGATGTCGAGCATGTGGTCGAGGCGGTGCTGGTCGATCAGCAGGTGGCCGACTGGCTGGCTATCGAAGTGGCCGCGCCGTGCCTGAGCGTGATCCGCCGGACCTGGTCGGATGAGCATCTGATCAGCTACGCCCGGCTGATCCATCCGGGCGATCGCTATAAGATTCGCTCATCGCACAAGCCGCGCCGCTAAAACCGATCAGTTATTGATCTGCTGCTCGACCAGTTCGGGATTGTCGATAAAACGGTTGCGGGTGCCTTGCAGGCTGGCGACTTTGTCGTTGCGTGCTTTTTCCTCGGCATCCGGCGGGTCCATCTGGTGCCACTTCTTATACATCTGCACCTGGCCGACGATGGGCAGGTTGTACTCGACATGCATATAGAAGATCGCACGCGCCACATTGCCTTTGGCCTCGTCACGTGGCTCGACCAGCTGGAAACTGGTTTTCATGTCGCAGCCGATGTCGGCGAACTTGCTCGGCACGCTGTCATCCAGATCACCGAACTGCGCATTGCGCCGCACCAGCTCGACACGGGTTAGCGCCGGGTAGAGGTTGTGCAGGTCGGAGGCCATATAGACGTAGCGCGGGTTCATGATTCCGCACTGGCGGTCGGTGACGCAGCGCAGCGCGCTTTTCAGCTGTTTGCTGCTGTAGATCGCGCTGGCCTTGAGTTGGCCGCTTTCCTCGGTGAATTCTTTACCGCAGTACAGCGTGCTGCCGCCCTGGCCATAAAGCTGGCTCCAGAACAGTTGCACGGCGGCTTTGGGATCGGAAAGCTGGTTCTGCCCGTTGGCCAGGGTGGGTAGGCTGATGCTGGCTGCCAGGCAGCCGATGGCAAGAAACAATGAGCGCATGTGTGGCCCCAATGACCGCCGTTGACGGGGTCTGTTGTTTTTGTAAGACAAGATCGAGTCTAACAAGACCTGCGTCACAAAATAAAGCCAAGCGTTTGCTCGGTTTTGCTGGGAAAGGCGCTGTGTAAGCTATGGCTTACACAGCGTGCTGCAGATCGCCACTATGCCGGGAACCGGCCGACGACTAATCTGCTGCCCATGGACGTCGCGCAGGAAGCGCACTTTAGCAACAGGGATACGTGGGACAGCTGCCAGGATGGCAAGCAGATCAAGGATGTCAGCAAACAGTCTGCAAAGACCCCGCAATGCGGGGTTTTCTTTTTTATGCTCAGCGCATCCATGCGCTTCACCCCTCTGGGGCTTGCGCGCAAAAACGCTCCCGACGTTTTTGTGGCATTCGCCAAACCGCATAATCCTTACCGACCTACCGAAGCTATCGCGTGATCACGCTAAATACCGCGCTCGCCCGAGCAATACGCACCGACTCGACGACAAAGTAGCAATTGGCAAACGCCAGGCTTTTGCCGACCTTCTGCACATCGCTTTCGATGCTGATCCAGTCGCCAAGTTTGGCGGTGCCGGCGTAGTCGATGCTTAGGCTGCTGGTGACTATCGGCGTCGGTGGCTCCTGGGCGAAGGCGCTGTTATAGCCCAGGGCCACATCCGCCAGGCTGCTGAGTACGCCGCCATGCACCAGGCCGCGCGCATTGCAGTGTTTCTCCTCGGCGCGCAGGCCAATCACCAGGCCTTTATCGCTGCGCTGGTTGTAGATCGGCCCGAGCAAATCGAGAAAGGGGCTGCTGCGAAACAGCGGGGTAAAACCTGCCGGAACCATGTTCATCAGCGAAACCTCCTTTGCTCTGGGATATTCAGGCGGCCTGGCGCTGCGCCTGCAACTCGGCGAACCAGTTCAGCGTTTCATCCCACAGCGACTGCGCCGCCGGACGGAAGTAGCCCATATGGCCGATGGCACCGATGCTGGCGGCTGAGTCGATGGTGCGCGCCTGATAGGGCGCGGCGCTGTAAGCGGCCATAAAGGCATCGCGCGAGGCGGGCGGGGCCCACAGGTCGTCCAGGGCGTTGGCGGCAATGATTGGCGTGCTGACCTGAGCAAAGCGCTCGGCGAGATCGGGCATCTGCGGGTCTTCGAAGAAGTAGCGCGGGTAGCCGCACCAGCGCTTCCACTGTTTGTACACGCCCAGCGGCAAATCCTCGCCCATGCCCAGCTTGCTCCAGGCCAGGTAGCCCTTGTAGCGGGTCAGCAGCGGGCCGATCAGTCGCCACATGGTCAGCACGCGCAGTTGCTCGGCCTTGGGCATCCAGCCGTGCCAACCAGCACCAGTGCCAAAGGTGTAGAAACCCTGGACCTGATCATGGTTCGGCAGCAGACCGAAGGCATGCCCGCCAAAGGAGTGACCGACCATATACAGCGGCCGCTGCGGATGACGGTGCTGGTCGATGGCGGCCGCCAGGTCGAGGTGCGCCCAGTCCAGATAGTCCATGGCAAAGCCGCGCAGGCTGGTCGGTTTCGATTGGCCGATACCACGATAATCGAGGCTCAGGGTGCTGTAGCCGCGCTGCGCTGCGTACTCGGCAAAGCGTCGGTAGAAACCCTGAGGCACGCCGGTGGCGCCGGCAATCACCAGCTGCGCCACCGGCTCCGGGGCGTGATAAAGCGTGGCGGTCAGCGGATAACCGTCGAGTGCCGGCAGCTGCACGCTTTCGCTAAGAATGGCTGGGGTATTCATGGGCGGACTCCTCCCGGAAACTGTTCGCGGGTCAGGTTGAACAGGGCAGTGGCGGCGCGCTTGAGCGGCTCGCTGCTGCCGGCCACGCGGGCTTGCAGCAGCCCGCCTTCATACAGCGCGACAAACAGTGCGGCGAGGTTATCCGCCTGTTCGCTGGGGTAGCCGTAGGCATGCAGTTGCGCACTCAATGCCTGACGCACGGCGGTAAAACTGCGCTGCAGGGCGGCGCGAATCTCCACATCCTCAGGCCCGCTTTCCAGGGCGATGGTGGCCAGCGGGCAGCCACGCTCGAACTGGCTGCTCTCCAGCTGCTGCAGCGCGCCTTGCAACCAGTTGTGCAGCGCCTTGAGCGGGTCGGCTTGCTGAGCAAAAAGCTGGCTGAACAGGCCGTCGATATGCCGGCTGATATGCTCGATAGCCGCCACCGCCAGCTCGCTTTTGCCGCCAGGGAAGTGGTGATAGAGGCTGCCCTTGGGCGCGCCGGCAATTTCCAGCAGTTCACTCAGACCAACGCCGTGCAGCCCCTTGCGTTGCAGGGCATCGGCCATGGCGTGAATCAGTTTGTCGCGGGTCGAGGTCTTTTTCATGGGCTAAATATATAGACCGGTCGGTCTATTTTGCCAAGGGTTTTCTTCGTCATAGCCAGCCGATATGGCGCGGCATAAGTTGGCTTTGCTGTCGACGCACCTTCAGGCGTGCCGCGCAGAGTGCGCCGGTGAGCATTTCCTTTAGCGCTTTTCCGCTACCATCTGCTTCTCTCCCGCATGCGATAAGGATTTCCCTCATGTCCATCTCCACGCTGATTTTTCTGGCGGTTGTCGCCGCGCTGATCTTTTACGTGATTGGCATTTACAACCAGCTGGTGACCTTGCGTAACCGCTTTCAGAACGCCTTTGCGCAGATCGAAGTGCAGCTCAAGCGTCGCTATGACCTGATCCCCAATCTGGTGGAAACCGCCAAGGGCTATATGGCCCATGAGCGGGAAACCCTGGAAGCGGTGATTGCCGCGCGCAACAACGCGGTGACCGGGCTCAAGGCGGCAGCGGCGCAGCCGGGTAACGCGCAGAGCATGGCGCAACTGGGTGGCGCGGAAGGGCTGCTCAACAGCGCCCTGGGCCGGCTGAACGTCACGCTTGAGGCTTACCCGGACCTCAAGGCCTCGGCGAATATGCAGCAGCTCAGCGAAGAGTTGAGCAGCACCGAGAACAAGGTGGCCTTTGCCCGCCAGGCGTTCAACGATGCGGTGATGGCCTACAACACCTACAAGCAGGCATTCCCACCGGTGCTGCTGGCCGCCAGCTTTGGCCACGCCCAGGACGCCAGCCTGCTGGAGTTCGCCGACAGTGCGGCGATTCAGGAAGCGCCGAAGGTGTCGTTCTAAGTTAAGGGCTCGGCACGATGAACTTCTTCGAGCAACAGGACCGCGCCCGGCGTAACAGCGGGCGTCTGCTGATTCTGATGGCGCTGGCGGTGCTTAGCCTGATCAGCCTGACCAGTCTGGCGCTGGGGGCGATCTGGCAGCTATTCGGCAACGATCAGAACTCGCTGGGTCTGCTTGATGGCCCAGGCAGCCTGCTGCCCAGTTGGCCACTGGTGGGTTGTGTGGCGCTGGTGGTGATCGGCGTGGTGTTGCTGGGCAGTCTGTACAAGCAGCTGCAGCTGAGCCGTGGTGGCCAGGCGATTGCCGAGCGCCTGGGCGGACGCTTGATCAACCTGTCGCCACAGAACCTTGAAGAGCGCCGGCTGCTCAATGTGGTGGAGGAAATGGCCCTGGCCTCGGGCACCTCGGTGCCGCCGGTGTATGTGCTTGATGATGCCGGGATCAATGCCTTTGCCGCCGGTCTGACGCCGCAGGATGCGGTGATCGGGATTACCCGTGGGGCGATCTGTCAGCTCAGTCGTGATGAATTGCAGGGCGTGATCGCCCATGAGTTCAGCCATATCTTCCACGGCGATATGCGCCTCAACACGCGCCTGGTGTCGGTACTGCACGGCATTCTGCTGCTGGGCCTGATCGGCGGTTTTCTGCTGCGCAGCAGCGGGCGCAGTGGCCGCTCCAGCCGTAACAACTCGGTGGCGATCGTGCTCGCCATCGGCGTCACGCTGTGGGTGCTGGGTTATGCCGGGACCTTTTTCGGCAACCTGATCAAGGCCGCCGTAAGCCGCCAGCGCGAGTTTCTTGCCGATGCCTCGGCCGTGCAGTACACCCGCAACCCGGAGAGCATTGCCGGGGCCTTGAAGAAGATCGGCGGCAATCTGTATGGCTCACAACTGCAGGCCGGGCATGCCGCCGAGTTCAGCCATATGTATTTTGCCGCCGGCATCAGCCAGGCCCTGGAAGGCATGCTGGCTACCCATCCACCGCTAGATCAACGTATCCGCCGCATCACTCCGGGCTGGGATGGCCGCTACCCGCATGTGGCCGAGCTTAGCGCGGCAACGCCGGTGGCGGCAGCCAGCGATTCGACCGTGAATCTGTATGACCTGAGTGCCTTTGTCCCCGGCCTGAGCGCCGCAGCGGCGAGTGAGGCGATTGGCGCCATTGGCGACCCACAAGCCGCGCATCTGCTGGCCGCGCGCAGCACCCTGGCGCAGCTGGATCTGGCCCTGAGTGAGGCGGCGCACAGCTGCAGCGGCGCCCAGGCATTGCTTTACGGCCTGCTGCTCGACCCTGTCGAGACGCAAGCTGTGCAGCAATTACAGCTGTTGCAGCCGCGTATCGCCGCCGAGGTTGCCACGCAGCTTGAGCAGTTGCGTGAGCCGCTGCGCCAGCTGGCGCCGGGTATGCGTTTGTCGTTGCTGGATCTGGCCATGCCGGCCCTCAAGCAGTTGGCGGCCGATCAGTTCGCCGCGCTCAAGGCCAATCTGGCTCTGCTGATTCGTGCCGACGGCCGGGTCGCGCTGCTGGAATGGACGCTGCTGCGGATTGTCGAGCGCAATGTCGAAGGCGCACGTGCGCAGACCAGCCGCTACCAGCTGCAGGAGCTGGCCGCTGAGACTCGCGTGGTGCTGTCGCTGCTGGCCCGCGCCGGCGGGGTGGATGAGCCGGCCGCGCAGCTGGCTTTCCAGCATGCTGGCAGCGAGCTGGCGTTCCCGCTTGAGCAACTGCTGCCGGCCAGCGCCAGTGGCTTGGCGGCGCTGGAACCTGCGCTGCGCCGCCTGAGCCTGCTCTGGCCGTTGCAGAAACCGCAGCTGCTCAAGGCCATGGCGCGCTGCATCGAGCATGACGGCCAGATCAACCCCGCCGAGGCCGAGCTGATGCGCGCCGTGGCAGATATCCTCGATTGCCCGATGCCGCCCTTGCTCGCCGCACGTGGTTGACCGCCCGGCGGTGCGGCTTGACCCTGCGCCGCGGGCGGTAGACTGTAAAACGGCGGCGCACTGTCATGCCTTGGTCATCAAACCGGGCAATGCTGAACTGGCCAATAACAACCACCTTTAGGGCGTTCGCCCCTTCATTGCACTGCCTCCTGACCCCGTCACGCCGTTTTTAAGCGGCAAGGAGAGAGCCATGAACCTGTTGCAGCCCGTCACCGCTGGGTTGTTTGATCCGCAGCTACAGCTTGAGGCCGAGCCTGATGCACTTGAGGCAGATCGGCGCGGCGCTAGCATCCACGCGGAAATCATCCACACCATCGCCGCTATCGACCAACTGACTGCGCACTGGCAGCGGCCTCCTGAACCGCCGCAGTTGCGCTAAGCAGTCCCGCGCCAGGCAACATGGCTGTCGCCTGGCGCTTTATTTATCAGCCGCCGCAAAGGCCTGCAGCAAATCTTCGCTAAACGCCTGCTGGGCATCACTGGGGTGCTGGCCGCGATGGCTGGCCAAGTGAAACGGCACCTCAAAACTCAATGCTTCGGCCTGCAGGGCGCGTAAGCGGCCGCTGGCCAACCAGGGCGCGGCGATATGTTCGGGCAAATAACCGATATGCCGGCCAGAGAGGATAAACGCCAGGGTGCCGTCCACCTGTTCGGTCTGCGCCGAACTGGCCGCGCTCTGGAAAGGCTCGCGGGCTTGCACGAAACGGTAGGGATGATGCACCCGGTCGGCCTGCTGCAAGTCTTCCAGGCTGATCTGCGGGCGCTTGAACAGCGCATGCCGCTCCGCGCAAAACAGCACCTGGCGCTCACGAAACAGCGGCTGATAATCCAGCGCAGTCTGGTTGCCGGAGAAATAGCCGATGGCCAGATGCAGCTGGCCCTGTAACAGACGGCGTTCCAGCTCGGCGGGCATGGCGGTCAGCAGCTCAATCTGCACCGCCTGGTTGCGCCCGCGAAAGCGGCCAATGGCCTCGGCCACCTGTCCCAGCACGCTGGCCGCCAAACCCTCGGAGAGGCCGATACGCAGCTCACCCAGCAGTTTGTCGGCCATGCCCTGGGCTTCGCCCTTAAAGGTGTCGATGGCACTGAACAGTTTGCGCGTGGCGCTTAGCACCTGCTCACCTTTGGGCGTCAGGTGAAAGCCGCCCTTGCCGCGCTCGCACAGACGAAAACCCAGGCGGGTTTCCAGTTTGGCCATCTGCGTGCTGATGGTCGACTGACCAATCCCCAGCTCACCCTGGGCGGCGCTGAAACCGCCGCACTCCACCACGGTGACGAACAGACGCAGCAACTGCAGATCAAGGTCGCGTAACTGGCTGAGCATGCCGGCTCCAAACATTGCTGATGGTCGATGCGCCAGTAGATCACTTGGGTTTTCTTCGATGCAACTTGCCTAGCGAGTCATCTTCTTCACAAACACCACAACAAACAGCGCCATGGTAAAGCTGCCGGCGAATGCCTCGAAGGCCGCAATCGGCCGGGCCAGGCCGTGGGGGGTGATATCGCCGTAGCCGAGGGTGGTGAAGGTCACCACGCTGAAGTAAAGACAGTCGGCGAGGTCGTCCAGGTTGGCCAGCCAGCCACGTTCCAGGGCCAGCCCCAGAGGCTGGTCGGCGTGTTGTACGCCGACCAGAAAGTACAGCAGGCCGCAGAAAACGATCAGCGCGATGGAGAACAGCACGACGTTTAGCGGCTTTTCGCCGTAGCCGCTAAACAGGTCGACCAGCCAAGACAGCAGGCGTCTGCCGCCATAGCGCGGCAGTTGCCGGCGGCGCATAACCATCTCGCGGTGGAAGAACAGCCCGGCCTGCTCGAACAGCCCGGCCTTCTCCAGGTGCAGGCGCAGGTTGCGGTAGGTTTCCTCGGCCTCTTCAAAGCAACGCCGGGCTGCAGCGCTGTCGCCCAGGCGCTGGTGCGCGTGGCCCTGGCGCTCCTGGCGCAGACGGCGGTCCCAGATCACGTTGTCCAGGCGCGCGCCGTCCAGTTGCACGCCGAGCAGGTTGCAGTCGCGCAGGTCGCAGCAATGCAGGTTGGCGCCGCGCAGGTCAGCTTTCATCAGCGAGCTGCCGCGCAGATCGAGGCCAAACAGGTGGGCTTTCTGCAGGTCAGCGCGGTACAGGTCGCTGTCGCGCAGGTCGTAGCCGGTGCGCTGGTGGTGGTTGACCAGATCGATGCCGGCCAACTGGGCGTACTTGAGCTGAAAAGCGCGCATCGGCGCGCCGCTTTGCGCACGCTGGTGCAGGGCGGCGCACAGGCCATCGAGGCCGCGTTTGTCCTGATCAGCATCGAGCCAGAAGCGTTCATCGACCTGCAGCTCGCTCATAGCGCCGCTCTCCGTGGTGGTTTAGCAAGCCTAGTCGGCTGCTGGCGCTGCGAAAGGCTTGATCCGCTTACACATTGATAAATGGCAATGTCAGCGTGCGCCACTTCATATTTACCCGAAGCAAACCGCGCGGCAGGATGGCCTCAGCCCACTGGAAGTCGATGAGGTAGTTCGCCATGCGCCCGCTCATGCCCCTGTTACTGCTGTGCTGCGCCGTTGCTGCGCAGGCCGAAGAGAAGGCCCTGAACCTTTACAGCTGGTCCGCCTACCTGCCGGAGCAGGCGTTGCAGCGCTTCAAGG
Organism: Pseudomonas sp.; assembly: GCF_030690725.1. Classification (GTDB taxonomy): domain Bacteria; phylum Pseudomonadota; class Gammaproteobacteria; order Pseudomonadales; family Pseudomonadaceae; genus Aquipseudomonas. The sequence continues at coordinate 212,924 of NZ_JAUYGD010000053.1, forward strand.
ATGAAACCGGGATCACCGTCAAATACGACATCTTCGACAGCGCCGAAGCCCTGGACAGCAAACTGCTCACCGGCGGCAGCGGTTATGACGTCGTCTTCCCGGCCTCCAGCGGCCTGGCCCGGGCGATTCAGGCCAAGGCCGTGCAGCCGCTGGATCGCGCGCAGTTGCACAATCTGCACAACCTCGACGGCGAACTGCTGGGCAAACTTGCCAGTGCCGACCCCGGCAACCAGTACGGCCTGCCGTACACCTGGGGCACGGTCGGCGTGGGTTTCAACCTTCAGGCGCTCGAACAACGACTGCCCGGCGTGCCGCTGAACAGCCTGGATCTGTTGTTCAAGCCCGAGTACGCCAGCAAGCTCAAGGACTGCGGCATCGCGGTGATCGACTCGCCGCAGGAAGTGATCAGCATCGTCCTCAACTACCTGGGCAAAGACCCTTACAGCAGCGAGCGTGCCGATCTCGATGCGGTGGCGCAGCTGCTCGCCCAGCTGCAACCGAACCTGCGTTACGTCGGTGCCGGCCGGCATATCAATGACCTGGCCAAGGGCGAAATCTGTCTGGCGCTGACCTACAACGGCGACGCCTATATGGCCGCAGCCAACGCCGCTGAGGCCAAGCAGCCGTTCGAGGTGCAGTACCGCATCCCGCGTGAGGGCACTTTGCTGTGGTTCGACACCATGGCCATCCCTGCCGATGCGCCGCACCCCGAGGCTGCCCACGCCTTTATCGATTACATGCTGCGCCCCGAGGCCATCGCTGAGCTGACCAACAGCGTGTTCTTCGCCAACGCCAACCAGGCCGCCACGGCGCTGGTCGACCCGGCGATCAGCGGCGATGCCGATATCTACCCCGATGACGCAGTGCGCGCGCGGCTGTTTGCCGAGCAACTGCTGCCGCTGCGCCAACAGCGTGAGCGCACGCGCATCTGGACCACATTCCGCAGTCAGTATTGAGTACAAGGCAATGGAAGAATTTAACGGCAACGACCTGGCATTTACCCGCGACAGCCTCTACGGCACCTTCTCCGAGCCGACCTACGCCGGCGTCACCAGCTTTATGCGCCGGCGCTACAGCCGCGACTTGCAGGGCGTGGATCTGGTGGTTAGCGGCGTGCCTTTCGACACCGCCACCACCAACCGCCCCGGCACCCGCTTCGGCCCGCGAGCGATTCGCGCGGCCTCGATCACCAGCGCCTGGGAGCGGCATTACCCCTGGGAGTTCGACCCCTTCGATCACCTGGCAGTGATCGATTACGGCGACTGCAATTTTGATCACGCCCTGCCGCACAAGATTCCGGCGGCCATCGAGGCGCATGCCGAGCATATCGTGCAGGCCGGTTGCGCCATGCTCACCCTGGGCGGCGACCACTTCATCAGCTACCCGCTGCTCAAGGCCCATGCGCGCAAACACGGCGCGCTGTCGCTGGTGCACTTCGATGCGCACAGCGACACCTGGCCGGACAGCGATGATAGCGAGCAGGGCGTCAGCCACGGCACCATGTTCTATCACGCGGCCCGTGAAGGGCTGGTCGATCCATCGCGCTCGGTGCAGATCGGCCTGCGCACCACCAATGACGATGTGATGGGCTTTCAGGTGCTGGATGCGCGCCAAGTGCACCGCAGCACGCCGGAGCAGATCGCCGCGCAGATCCGTGCGCGGGTCGGCGACAACCCGGTGTACCTGACCTTCGATATCGACTGCCTCGACCCAGCCTTCGCCCCCGGCACCGGCACGCCGGTCTGTGGCGGCCTGAGCACGCATCAGGCGCTGGAAATTCTCCGTGGCCTGCGCGGCATCAACCTGGTCGGCATGGACGTGGTGGAAGTCTCGCCACCCTACGACAACGCCGAAGTCACCGCCCTGGCTGGCGCTACGGTGGCGATGGAGTTGGTGTGTTTGTATGCCGCGCGGCATAAGTTGGGCGAAAAGACGTAGGGTGGAAATCGCGGTTTATTTCCACCCTTGGCGTTCACCTAGGCTACCCATGGTGGACCGGTGAAGCTTGGTCCACCCTACGATTCTGACGGGCCCTGCGAAACCTGTAGGAGCGGCCTTGGCCGCGATTTTGCTTATTCACGTCGATTCGCGGGCAAGGACTAGGCGTCCCCCCCGCTCCTACAAGCACTGAGCATGTCGGCCAAAGCCAATTCAGGGATCGCCATAAAAAACGGGCCCAGCAGGCCCGTAAATTAACACTCAAGTTTTACTCGGCATTCAGCTGCTCGCTCAGGCCCATGGCTGCCGGCAGAAACAGCCGCGCATCCATCAGCTGCGGTGCACGCACGATGGGGGTGAAGTCCATGCGGTCGAGGATGTCGCGTTGGATATCCACCCCCGGTGCTACTTCGATCAGCTCCAGACCGTCCAGCGTCAGGCGCAGTACGCAGCGCTCGGTGACGTAGAGCACCGGCTGGCCGCGTTCGGCAGCTTGGTGGCCGGCGAAGGTACGGTGTTCCACCTCGGCGACAAACTTGCGCAGCTCGCCGTCCTTGATGATGCGCAGCTGGCCGTTCTCGATGCGGATATCCTGCGGCCCGGCGCTGAAGGTGCCGAGGAACACCACCTGCTTGGCGTTCTGGCTGATATTGATAAAGCCGCCGGCCCCGGCCAGGCGTGAGCCGAACTTGGACACGTTGAGGTTGCCCGCCGCATCGGCCTGGGCCAGGCCGAGGAAGGCGATGTCCAGGCCGCCGCCGTCATAGAAATCGAACTGATAAGGCTGGTCGAGCAGCGCGCTGTGGTTGCTCGCTGCGCCAAAATCCAGCCCCGAGGCGGGTATGCCGCCGATCACCCCGGGCTCGGCGGTCAGGGTCAGGCGTTCGATCACGCCTTCCTCGGCCGCAACCCCGGCCACACCTTCGGGCATGCCGATACCGAGGTTGACCACCGCACCGGCTTGCAGCTCCAGCGCCGCACGGCGGGCGATCAGTTTGCGTACATCCAGCGGCATGGCCTTGAGGCTGTCCATGGCGACGCGGGTTTCGCCGGCGAAGGCCGGGTTGTAGGCGGTGGCGAAGGTTTGCTGGTGATTGGCCGGCTCGGCCAGCACCACACAGTCCACCAGAATCCCCGGGATTTTCACCTCGCGGGCATTTAGCGAACCGCGTTCGACGATGCGCTCAACCTGGGCGATCACCAGCCCGCCCGAGTTGCGCGCGGCCATGGCGATGGCCAGGCTCTCGATGGTCAGCGCCTCGCGCTCGAAACTCAGGTTGCCGTCGGCATCGCTGCTGGTGGCACGCACCACCGCCACGTTAATCGGGAAGGTCGGGTAGAACAGGTAATCCTCGCCGTCGATCGGCATCAGCCGCACCAGCTCGGTGGTGGTACACGCATTGAGCTTGCCGCCGCCGTGGCGCGGGTCAACGTAGGTGCCCAAACCAACCCGCGACAGCTGCCCCGGCTTGCCGGCGGCGATATCGCGAAACAGCTGGGAGATCACTCCCTGCGGCAGGTTGTAGGCCTCGATGCGGTTGTCCACTGCCAGCTTCTGCAGCCCCGGCACCAGGCCCCAGTGGCCGCCGATCACCCGGCGCACCAGGCCTTCATGGGCCAGGTGATTAAGGCCACGACCCTTGCCATCGCCTTGGCCGGCGGCATACACCAGGGTCAGGTCGCGTGGAGCCTGTTCAGCAAGAAAGCGCTGCTCCAGGGCAATGGCGATTTCCTCTGCGAAACCGATGCCGACAAAGCCGCCGGTGGCCAGATTGGCGTTATCCGGAATGCGCGCCACAGCAGCGGCGGCGGTGATGATCTTGCTCATAGCGGGTACTCGAAAGCGAAAGGGGATCTCGACCGTAGGAGCGGGCCATGCCCGCGATAGCGGTTCGCGGGCATGGCCCGCTCCTACGGGTGTCGTGACTTAGAAACTGCCAAACAGGGTGCCGAGCGTGATGACCACCACCAGCGCCACCATCGGGAAGGCCACGGTGTTAACGAAGATAAATTTGTACGACTCGCGGTGCGTCAGCTTGCAGATCGCCAGCAGCGAGATCACCGCGCCGTTGTGCGGCAGGGTGTCCATGCAGCCGGAGGCCATGGCGGCGACGCGGTGCAGCAGCTCAGGGCTGATGCCGGCGGCGTTGGCCAGGGTCAGGTACTGCTCGCCGAGGGTCTTCAGCGCAATCGACATACCGCCAGACGCTGAACCGGTGATGCCGGCGAGGATATTCACCGCTACAGCTTCGGAGATCAGCGGGTTATCGGAGACGCCGAGCACCAGGTCGCGAATGATCACAAAACCGGCCAACGAGGCGATCACCGTGCCGTAACCCACTTCGGCAGCGGTGTTGAGGATTGGCAGCATGGAGCCGAAGGCGCCGTCGTTGACGCTTTTCTTCAGATCCATCCAGCGCTTCCAGTGCATGGCGATCAACAGCAGGATGGCCGCGCTCAGGGCGACGATGATCGACCAGATACCGATCAGCGATTTGGCGTCCTGCAGGCCGCCGAACTCCGGTTTGGCCAGGTAGCTGGTGTCGAGGCTCGGCAGAATCTGCTTGGCCATCAGGAAGTTCAGGCCTATCACCACAAAGATCGGCAGCAGTGCCAGCCAGAAACCAGGAATATTGCGGTTGTCTTCTGCCACTGGGTCGTCGCGGTGCTCGCCGTAGCCTTCACCGGCAGCCATCAACTTGCGCGATTGTGCGGTAAGCCACCAGCTACCGAGGCCGAACATGATCAGCCCGGCAATCACACCCAGACCTGGCGCTGCAAAGGCGTCGGTGCCGAAGAAGGGATTGGGAATGGCGTTCTGGATTGCCGGCGTGCCGGGCAGTGCGGTCATGGTGAAGGTGAACGAGCCGAGGGCGATGGCCCCGGGGATCAGCCGCTTGGGAATGCCCGCTTCACGGAACAACGCCGCGCCAATCGGGTACACGGCAAAGGCCACGACAAACAGCGACACACCGCCGTAGGTGAGGATGCCGCACGCCAGCACGATGGCCAGAATTGCTCGCTCACTGCCGACCTTGGCAACGATGCCGTGGGCGATGGCGCGGGCTGAGCCCGAGTCGTCCATCAACTTGCCGAACAGCGCGCCGAGCAAGAACAGCGGGAAGAACTGGATCACGTAGCCGCCCATGGCCTTCATAAACACCTGGGTGTAGGTGGGCAGCAGCAGGCCGATATCGCCGGCGAACAGCAACGCCAGCAATGCGAGCAGCGGGGCGAGGATCAGCACGTTGATGCCGCGGTAGGCGAGGTACATCAACAATGCGAGGGAAATCAGAATACCGAGGGTACCCATGGCTGGTTCCTTTTGTTGTTGTTTTAAGCACCGCTCTGTGGCGACGCTGATGAGCTTGCTCGTGAAGTCAGGCAGCGAGGCAAAGCGTTGAGCAGACTAGAGCGAAAGCTGTGCCAGACAGGGCTACGACTTTGGTCTAGGTGGGTGAAAGGCTTGTGGTTGATGGGTTGCGTGGGGTTTCAGGCGATTTGGTGGGGTTGCCGGGGGAGGAGGGCGTGTCTGTTTTTTTGGAATAAGTCCATAAATTTGGATGGCTAGATGGGGTGTAAATCCAGAAATCTGGATTTTCGCCTTTGTAGGAGCGGGCCATGCCCGCGAATCGGGGTAACAAAGCATCGCGGGCATGGCCCGCTCCTACAGATAGCTACGTTCGTGGGAGGGGCTTTAGCCGCGACAACAGCGGTTAAAAGCTCGCCGCTAAAGCGGAATGCCGCCCAGCGCCTCCCACAGCACACGCACGGCTGGCTTTGCTTGTGTAGGAGCGGGGGGGACGCCTAGTTCCTTGCCCGCGATCTCTTGCTGACTCAAAAACATCGCGGGCATGGCCCGCTCCTACAGGAAACTGCGTGCGTACATTCGGGCTGCGAGTTGCGCCAGGCTCAATCGTGCTTACCCAGCCCATGCAGCGCGAGCTTGGCATACAGCCCGGCGCGGGAAATGCCCAGGCGTTCCGCCGCCTGTTGGCGGTTGCCGGCCGTGGCTTGCAGGGCTTCGACCAGGGCCTGGCGTTCGGCCTGCGCCAGTTGCTCTGCCAGGGTTTGCGCCCCTGTGGCAGCTGGCTGCAGCGCAATGCTGTGTGCTGCGGGCGTTACCGGATCAACCAACAACGCCCGCACAGTCTGCGCATCCAGACGCCCGTCGACATCCAATTGCGCGCGTTCCAGCAGGTTGCGCAGCTCGCGCACATTACCGCGCCAGGGCTGCGCGCTGAGCAGGGCGAGGGCGTCGTCGCTGACTTCCAGCGGGGCCTGGGTGGAGCGATTGGCGATATCGTCGAGCAGATGCTCCAGCAGCGCTGGAATATCTTCGCGACGCTCGCGCAGTGGCGGCACGCGCAGGGCCAGCACGTTAAGGCGGTAGTAGAGGTCGTCGCGGAACTGCCCGGCGGCGACCTTGGCTTCCAGGTCGATATGCGTGGCGGCGATCACTCGCACATTCAGCGGTTTGACCTGATTGGAGCCCAGCGGCTCGACCTCCTGCTCCTGCAAGACGCGCAGCAGTTTGGCCTGTAGCGGCAGCGGCAGGTCGCCGATTTCATCGAGGAATAGCGTGCCGCCGTTAGCCACCTCGAACTTGCCGATGCGTGCCTTGCGATCCGCACCGGTAAAGGCGCCGGGCGCGGTGCCGAACAGCTCGGCCTCGACCAGGGTTTCCGGAATGGCCGCCACGTTGACCGCGACAAACGGGCCGTTGGCCCGTGGCGACAGGTTGTGGATGCCCTGGGCCAGCAGCTCCTTGCCGGTGCCGGTTTCGCCGCGCAACAGCACCGTGGCGTCCAGTTGCGCGGCGCGGCGGGCCTGGCGTTTGACTTCGCTGGCTGCGCTGCTGGCGCCGATAAACCCAGCAATGGTGTAACGCGCACGGCGCGCCTTGGCCAATTCGTGCTGGGTGGCGACCAGCTGGCTCTGCAGGGTGTTGAACTTGGCCATCAGCGGCTTGAGGTGGCGGGCGCGGTCGAACAGTACAAAGCCCAGCGCGCCGACCAGGGTGCCGTCCTCATCGCGCAACGGAATACGGGTGACCACGAAATGCTCGCTGCCGAAGGCCATCAGGTCGAGCATGCTTGGCTGGCCACTTTCCACCACTTCGCGCAGGCGGCTGGCCGGCAGCACTTCTTCGATCTCCTTGCCGAGCACACTGCGTGGGTCGCTGATGCCGACCTTCTCGGCGTACTTGTCGTTGATCCAGACGATGCGCGCCTGGCGGTTGACCGCGATGGTGCCCTCGCATTGCGCGTTCAAATGGTCGAACAGCAATGGCATGGCCACGGCGCGGAAACGCTCGGGCGAAACGCCGATGATCAGGCCGTGTTGGTCGAGGTCGTCGCGGGCAATGGCCATGGGCGCAGTACATCCAGAATCAGGTGCGGCCGATTATGGGTGGCGCTGCGCGCAGGGGGCAACCGGCGGGCGCTATGCACGCAGCCGGCATACGGTTGATAAAAGCATCGCGGGCATGGCCCGCCACAACAGCTAAGCCCGTCGCGCACAGTCTGTGGGAGGCGCTTTAGCGGCGAGCTTGTAACCTCTGTTATCGCGGCTAAAGCCCCTCCCACGAACGTAGCTACCTTTTAGGAGCGGGCCATGCCCGCGATAAACCCAGTTACTGCGCCTGCAACAAGTAATGCCGCTTCTTGCCCAGGCTTAGCCGTCGGCCCAGTTGCCAGGCCTGCAGCGGCTGGTCCGGGTTGCTCTGCCGTTCGCCATCCAGCAGCAAGCCGCCACCGCTCGCCAGGCGGCGTACTGCGCTGCGTGAGGGCTGCAAGTTATGGCGCAGCAGCAGATCAGTCAGGCTTAGGCCGCCAGCCAGGTCATCAGTGCTGACGCTTAGCTGCGGCAACTCAGCATCCGTTTCCTGCGCGCTAAACAGCGCCAGGGCGGTGGCTGCGGCGTCGTGCGCGGCCTGTTCACCGTGGGCCAGGGCGGTGGCGGCGTTGGCCAGGATGATCTTCGCCTGGTTTAGCTCGGCACCTGCGAGGGCGCTCAAACGCGCCACCTCATCCAGCGGCAGTTCGCTGAACAGGGCGAGAAAGCGCCCCACATCGGCGTCGTCGCAATTGCGCCAGAACTGCCAGAAGTCGTACGGCGATAGCTTGTCGCCATTCAGCCACACCGCACCGCTGGCGGACTTGCCCATCTTGCGCCCGTCGCGGGTGGTCAGCAGCGGCATGGTCAGGCCGAACAGCGGCTGGCAACCTTGGCGCCGGCCCAGCTCCACGCCATTGATGATATTGGCCCACTGGTCGGCGCCGCCCAGTTGCAGGGTGCAATTGTGTCGGCGCGCCAGCTCGGTGAAGTCATGGGCCTGCAGCAGGGTGTAGCCGAATTCCTGAAAACTCAGCGAATGCTCACGCTCCAGGCGGTTACGCACCGCATCGAAGGTCAGCAGGCGGTTGATGGAGAAGTGCCGGCCGACCTGATCGAGAAACTGCAGGTAGCCGATGCCGTCCAGCCAGTCGGCGTTATCCACCACCAGGCCGTCGCTGGGGCCATCACCCAGTTGGATGTAGCGGGCAAAGCAGCCGGTAATCCCGGCGATGTTGTGCTGGATCTGCGCTTCCGTCAGCAGCGGCCGGCTACTGTCGCGAAAGCTCGGGTCGCCAATGCGCGTGGTGGCGCCGCCGATCAGCAGGATTGGCTTATGCCCCGCGCGTTGCAGGTGGCGCATCAGCATCAGCGCCTGCAAATGGCCAACGTGCAGGCTGTCCGCCGTGGCATCGAAACCGAGGTAAAAGGTGATCGGGCCCTGGCTGAGCGCCAGGCGCAGGCCATCGAGGTCGGTGCTCTGGTGGATAAAACCACGGGCATCAAGCTGGTCGAGCAGATCAAGGGTGTTACGGGGCATAAGTGTCTCCTGGTTAAGGCAAAGGCCTGAGGAGACTGGAGTGAGGGAGTGCTATCCGGGCCGCCTCAGGCGGATCGGACATGCAACAACGCATCTACCGCCTGGTGAGAGGGGGCAGGGCGTAATAGAACGCGGAAATTGGGCAGATGTGCTTGTGCATGGGGCAGCACTTTAAGGGCTGTGGCGGGCAAGTCAACCGCCCGTGGTCGGCGGCTTGCGCGCAGCCTGGCTGGTCAAGGCCCTGGCAGTTGAGGCACAGTGAGCCATCAAACCGCCATCTATGCAGCGCCGGGCCATGTTTTTTCGACCGCGAACCAAACCGGGCAATGACAACAGTGCTGCCGTCGACGACCTGCAGGATGTCGGCCAGCGCTCGTTGATCCGCATGATCTTTGCCACCACCGGGCTGACCCTCGGGGTGTTCTGCGTGCTGCAATTTATGGCCGGCAACTACCTGTTTGCCAGCTTTGAACTGCTGGCCACCGGCGTGCTGCTGTGGGGCGCCTGGCGCATCGTCAAGGTGCGCAACTTGCTGCCGTGGATCTACCTCTACCTGCTGCCGACCTTCAGCTTTCTGCTGTACATCATCGTTATTCCCAATGCCTCGAAAACCGCCTTCGTCTGGGTCTACAGCATCCCCGTGCTGTCCTACCTGCTGCTGGGGCGCAAGCGCGGCAGCCTACTGTCGCTGCCCTTTGTGATCGGCGCCTGCCTGCTGTACCTGTACACCTACCCGATCCAGCTGGATGCGCAAAGCCTGATCGATCTGGGTAACGCGGTGTTCTGCGGGGTGATGATCATCATCTTCGTGCACCTCTACGAAACCCGCCGCGCCACCGCTCATCAGCAGTTGCAGCACATGGCGCGCACCGACGCGCTGACCGGCGTGGCCAGCCGTGGCAGCTTCCAGCAGAGCCTGGAACAGAGCATCCGCGAGGCGCAGCGCAGCCAGGCCAAGCTGGTGCTGGTGGTGCTGGATATCGACTATTTCAAGGCGGTAAATGACCAGTACGGCCACGATGCCGGCGACCAGGCCCTGCGCTATATCTGCAACAGCCTTAGCCAGCGCCTGCGCGCCACCGACACCCTCGGCCGCCTGGGTGGCGAAGAGTTCGGCCTGCTGCTGCGCAACACCGATGGCCAGGGCGCCGAACCGCTGGTGGAAAGCCTGCGCGCGCAGCTGTGCAGCCAGCCGATGCGTTACGGTGATGAGGAGATTGCCCTGTCGGCCACCTTCGGCCTGGCCGAATGGCCCGTCGACGGCAGCACCGCCGAACAGCTGTACCGCTGTGCCGATCAGCGCCTGTATCGCGGCAAGGAGCTGGGCCGCAATCGCCTGGTGGGGCGCGGCAGTTCGCAGGATCAACAGCGCGGCGAATAAGCCCGGCCAACGCCGCGCGCAATCGCGCAGAACGCCCCTGTTGCGCCGTCTACACTCAACTCGGCTTATCGATAAACCGCTGCGTTGGCATGCCCCCGGGCGACCTCCTTGGCGCTGCAATTGGTCACTCAGGGACTTTTCATGACCGTCCTTTCCGCCTTTCTCAAGCAGGTCATCAAGCTCTGGCATTCGCCCGATCTGGCGCTGATCGGGCAGCGCCGCGAACGGCGCATGCGCATGCTCGCCAGCCTGGTATTGCTGCTGGTCGGCAGCCTCTGGGGCATCTTCTTCAGCCTGCGCGGCGAGTGGGGCATCGTGATGATGGACCTGCTGATGATCCTCTGCGGCCTGGGCGTATTTATCCTCACCCTGCGCAACCGCGTGCGCCTGGCCAATCTGCTGCTGTTCGGCGTGATCATCCTGGTGATCGTCGGCACCACCTTGTTGATGGACCCGCACACCGCCGCCGCGCCGCGCGCGACCCACCTGTATCTGCTGCCGATTGCCGTGGCGGCGCTGATGGCCTTTCGCGATGAACGCCTGTGGCTGCGCTACGGCGTTGCACTGTTCTGCCTCGGTTTGTTTACCGTGCTGGCCTCCTCATCCTGGAGCCCAACCAGCGCCTACCACCTGCCGGATGACGTGCGCATGGCCGGCTCCTGGGTGCAGAGCGTGGCGGCCATGCTGATGCTGTTTGCCCTGCTGCATATTCTGCAAAGCGACGCCGCCGAACGCTCGATGCTCGACCGCGACCTGCATGCCGCGCTGCGTGAGCAACAGTTTGTGTTGCACTACCAGGCGCAACTGAACAGCAGCGGCACAGTCACCGGCGCCGAAGTGCTGATCCGCTGGCAACACCCGCAACGCGGGCTGGTGCCGCCCGCCGAGTTTATCGGCCATGCCGAGAAAACCGGGCTGATTATCCCGATTGGCCAATGGGTGCTGGAGCAGGCTTTTACCCAACTGCGCGCCTGGAAGGACGACCCGCTGTACCGCGACATCAGCCTGGCGGTGAATATCAGCCAGAAGCAGTTTCGCCAGGCCAGCTTCGTCACCGATATGCTTGGGCTGATCGAAACCTACGGCATCGACGCACGCCGGCTCGAACTGGAACTGACCGAAACCCTGATCGTCCACGACATCGACGACCTGATGCGCAAAATGGCCGTACTGGTCGAGCGCGGCGTGCGCTTCTCCCTGGATGACTTTGGCACCGGCTTCTCCTCCCTCAGCCACCTCAAACGCCTGCCCCTCAACACCCTGAAAATCGACCGCTCCTTTGTCAGCGACCTGCTTACCGATGCCAACAGCCAAGCCATCGTGCGCACCGTAATCGCCCTGGCGCAAAGCATGGGCATGACCGTGATAGCCGAAGGCGTGGAAACCCATGCGCAACAGCAGTTTTTGCTCGATAACGGTTGTGTGCAGTTTCAGGGTTACCTGTTTAGCAAACCGCTGCCGCTGCAGGCGTTTACTGCGTTTGTGGAAAGGCAGAATGGGTGAGGGCGAGAAATGGAAAAGCTGCGTAATGCGCTAAGCCGCTTCACTTAAGCAGCGGGTGGCCGCGATCATCCCCTCGCCCCTCCGGGGAGAGGGTTAGGGAGAGGGGAAAATCTCCAAATTGGCGGTGTTTTAAGCCTATCCCCCCAATTAGTAGGGTGGGTTAGCCGCATATGGCGATTGCCAGGCATCAGCCCACTCGGCATGCGGCGTAACCCACCATCGGCGCAACGCTCTCTAAGAGCTGGTGGGTTACGCGCCGCACCAGTGTCTCAGGTGGCTTTTCGGGCGGTGTTGGCGACGCTAACCCACCCTACTCAGCTAACGGTCTATATCCAGTCTTTTTCTAATTGAATCCCAGTCTGACGAGAGTGCTGGATTCACCTTCTTGAAGGCCCTAGAGGATAGCTGTATTGAAGCGCTAGTCTTGGAAGTTTCATAAAACACTAGGTACTCCATTATTGCGCACTCAAATTTAGTGCCGGCTACCTTATTAAGAAATAACTTATAAGTCTGCTCGTAAGTTCTTTCACATCTTGAGTGTAGCCATGCTAGCCTGATAAATTTTGCCATAACTTGCTCTGCAAATAGGACTTGGGAAGCAACAAGAACTATGCTGTAGTCCACATCCCTGCTGAACGCTATGCTAAGCCAAATCGCTAAATAAATTACATACCTAATCGTCATGCCCTTAAGCATTTTTGAGGTGATTTCTTTGCTGAATAAGCTGTTTTCAAGTAGTTGCGCGCCAATCCTTCTAGCTCGAGTTCCTGCATTGTTGTTGTAGTATGCGTCCGATGTATTGCATGTTAAGTCAAATCCATAAGCGTGACTTAAAAAATCTTTTATTCTCTCATCCTCAGCGCGCGGGAAATAATATAGTTTTACCACTAGCCCGCTAATGAAGACCGCAGTGACGGCTATCGCAAAAGCAGTATTGATGGCGACATATGATGCGGGGTAATTGGCCTTGTCTACATAAAGAGACAATATGGAAAGTATGGCGCCGAAAAAAAATGCCAGATCTGAAAATAAGCTGGCTCGGGCAAGTGGAATGTAAAATTTAATATTTACAGGGTCGGATTTTGACATGTCTTCCTCTGGGGCTTGTTAATCGATAACGACATAAAAGATATCGCTGCGCCCAACAACTGACTCATCGCTTCGTTTAATTACATAAGCCTCAACCATGTGTACTCCATGGTATTCTAAGTATTCTCTCCTTACACCATGAGTTTCAGAGCTATAAAACTGACCTCGCATGCATTTTGCTGCGTAGGCTGCTGCGTCAGTATTGGTAATTCGCCATTTAACTGAATAATCTCTGGGGAATGGGAGTCCCGCCAAGCTCAGGGCATTAAATTCTAGCCAGATCCCCGGGCGAAGAGGTGTCAGGCTTTGCACTTCGGCTTGTCGGATGCTACGTTCACTTTCGGCTCGATATGTTTTTATTCTGACGTTAATGGGCGCGCTATTCGCATTGCGCCATTTAGGTCTTTCCATATGTGGGAGTTTCGTAAAGTTTTCCGGGAGTGCACTGCGTCCTATGGCTTTAACTGCCGATACCATATCGCTCCAAGAGGAAGCTAAGGATTCGAGTGCTGCTATGGCAACAGGGCTCACACGAGCCGCTTTCTCTACCGCCTCTGCCTTGGCGAACTCATCACCGAAGACTCTCCTCCATTTCGCTATGCTTTCATCTTTATCTTCTTCGTCATAGGCCTCATCAATCCAGTCGCGATACCGATTGATCACGTTCCTGAAATTAGAATATTTCGCTTGATCCCAGCACCGGCTCTGGATTTCACTCCAAAGTACAGGGTTGTGTACCTCGGGTAGATAATAATTTGCTTGCAGCCAGTCATCTAAACGGCCCACTATTTCTTTGAGTGCGGAGGGTACATCAGAAAACTCTAATCTTGACCCGTCGTTGGCAAGAATGCGCTCACCCAGCATTGTGGTCAGCAAAAACGATGGGCACGTGAAAGTTGTTTTTATATCGCGTAAATATTTTAAAAGCCTTGTCACTTTCCTCAGGTTGTTCTTTGATGAACTGGTGTTTTTTGCTATCAGCCAGTCTGTATAGTCTCCTGGCCTTGATGGCTCAAACTCATTGCTATTTCTATTGCAGACTTCATATTCATCAGTAAACCGGCGATCTTTAATGCATGGTGCTATGTCTATTTTCCTTTCGCCAGCATATTCTATAGTTACGCAGTGTGACGACTTTATGACTTTTCCAGCGTAGGTGGCACTCGCACGAAAAGCCTCATGCAGAGTGTTTATATACTGTTTAGGTTCCCAGTCTTCGACGTGATCAATATAGACGAGCAAGTCGGCATCAAACGAAGCTCCGTCTATAGGCCTTATAATGGTTTTGTGAGCCCATGAGCCATGTGCAGCATACCTGATGATTTTAGGCTTCCAATCTGCGTTCAAAAGATAGCGCTGCACAGCATCTATGCTGCTTTCAAGTTGATCAAATCTGGATTGGTTCAGATTGACGGTGTCTTTCAGGAAGTCATTGAATTGCGAAACTAACTTCATTGTTACATCCTTGCGTTGAAGTATGCGAAATGGATAATAGGGACAGGCAACGATTTCCAGTTCTCACCAGCATCTCAAATATTCTGCACCGCCCGACACCTCGGAAACCCCGAACACCCCCAAAACTGCTGGCCAACATTGGCCCCGGTTTTACGAATGCGAATAACCAGAGCACTACCACATTTCGGACACTGTCGCTCAGCTGTCGGATCACTACGGCGTTTAAGGTTTTGCACATGCTCGCGGTGGGTGGCGAGGGTTGGCGCGCGGCGGCCGGATTGCAGGGCGTGCAGCATGGCGTCGACTTCAGTCGCGCTAAATACCGGCTGCTGAAATGACTTGATATAGCGGATAAAGCCGATGCCTTGGGTGACGTTGGCCGGCACCTCGGTTTTGAATGTGCTGCCGCCGACAAAGGTGATCACCGAGTGCAGGTGCTCGGGGTTTACGCCAAGGGTGGCTTCCAGCGCTTTAAGGTGTTTGTAGTTCTGCCGCAGCGGGTTCTGGAATTTGAAGGTGCGTTTGTAGAGCTTCTGCGTCCACTGCGCCTGCTTTTCGCTGCCGAAGATCCAGCCGCTCATGTTCTTCGTTTCCAGCACGAAGATGCCGTAGGGCGAGAGGAATACGTGGTCGATCTGCGTGGTGCCGTCGGGCGTGTTGAGGGTGACGTTGTGCAGGCGGCGGTAGGTGTGTTTGTCCAGCTGCCAATGGGCGAATAAGCGCACCAGCAGCTCACCAATATGGCCCTTGGCCCAAGGCGACTTGAGCAGGCCGAGCAGCAGCATGGCGGGAATCAGCCAGGTCATCGTATCGATAACGGGCCGCAGGATGACGCTGTAGTCCATGCCTTCTTCCTTGAGCAATGCCGCTTGAGTGGCGCCCGTAAGCCGAGCGAGCAGGCGTGTCGGATTTCCAAATGCATGACACTGCCCCGGATAATGGCCAATTGCCTGCGCCAGCTCAAGGGTTCAACGACTAATTGCTAACAGCCGGCGGTGGGCGAATGGCTGTTTTGCATGGCTACACCAGTGCAACTGCGGCCCGATCCGGAAGGGACTTTTGTGGGGATGGTGTATCCGTGAGCCGCTTAGCGAGCCTATTCGGCTCATTGCGTGAGCCGAGTTTCAGCCAGGCTGCTGGTTTCGACTGAGCTTGATCCGCGTGGTTTGCGTTATGGCGTTCAGTGTTTTTTGGCCAGCAATTCGGAGCGGCCAATCACTTCGCGGCTGCGCTCTGGTTTTCGCGGCCCGGAGAAGCCGGCGTCTTCAATGGCGGTATCCAAACCGCGAAAGTGCGGGGCGGCTTTGGGGCTGCGCAATGTCTCCATACCTTCGTTCCAGGCGTGCACCATCTGTTTAGCCACATCACGCCAGGCGGGCTCGTTTTTCGCTGCTTCGATAACTTCTTTGCCGACCTCTACGGCGGACTCGCAAAGCTGCTCGACCATGGCGGCGTACTGGCGTGGTGGAATGCCTAAGACGGCTTTGAAAAATAACTCCAGCGAACGGCCTGGCGTCCAGGTTTGTCTGCCGCTTATGGACAGGCCGGGTGGGTTGTCGGCGAAGCGCGGGTAGGCCTGAGTGGTCACCAGGTCATAGACCGGGGTAAAAGCGACGTCCGCTCGGGAGGTGTAGAACAACGCGATGTTTTTTGCGTGGCAATCTGCGTTGCGTATTACGTAGTTGGTCAGCAGTTGCCAGCCAAAGTGCTCGCGTTGCGCTTGGAGACGGTCAGCGGTGATATAGGCCCGTGTGGCATTCCACACCCGCTCGGTGGTGGGGGCGTACTTTTCATGTGGCGGCAAACCCAGTAGCCCACAGGCGTCTTCGACTCCGCAGCGGGGGACGCCTTGTGCGTCGACATCGAAGCGATCCACTACCAGGATTTTGCCGTCCTCTGACATGCGACATGCTGCAACGGGCACAGCATTCAATCGCGCTAGCACGCGCATGCTGTAGAACTCGTTGAAACCCAGAAAGGGCGTGTTGTCATCGGAGCCTTTGATGATATGAAAGCCGGTGCGCAGGGTCGGTTTACCTAGCGGCTCCCGAGGCTCTGCGGCGTCGGTGGCAATAAACTTTGGTACGACCCCCGAGACAGCTACCCGAGCGTATTGCCGTACCAGTGCGGCGAAGCGGTCAGTGGTGTTTTCCGCCTTGAGCAGATGACTTATCTCAATTGGCGCGATCTCGATGCCAGGCTGAATGCCTTCGGGTGTGACCGAGACTCTGCCGATGCCGGTGCCGCCCACCACGGCCAGCAGCGACAGATCGGTGCCATCGAGCAGTGGGCCGAACTCCTCGCGGATAACGCCCAGCAAATAACCCTCGGGCAGGTTCTGCCGGAAAAATGGAAACAGGTCGCGGGGCCAGCGCCATGCTTCTTCGCGAACCGGCATCGTTAGGCTGACAAAGTCTTGCAAGGCGGTGCCGGGAAGATATTTCAGCACGTATTCATCGCGCTCCCGGTAGAGCTTGGCCACAAGCCTTGAGCTGACGTGGACGTCGAGAATCATGCTCAGCCTCTCCCGGAACGTTGCTCGTTGAGGATGTCTTCAACGGTGCGTTCGTGACCGGCTTTGACCAGTTTCAGGTCATAGCCTGCCGCCTCCAGCAGGCGAACCAGCACTGAAACGCTCATATCACCCTTGGCCACTGTTTCCATGCGGGCCACCGTGGAGCGTGATACGCCCGCGCGGCTGGCCAATGCTTCCTGGCTTAGCTTCGCGTCACCGCGCGCCTGCTTCAGCATTTCGGAGACATCATATAGAGAGGTCATTTGTAGCCCTCGGGCATCAAAAAGAGCGGATATGCCGAAACTGTAGCCCTCGGGCTACAAATGCACAAGCAACAGATAAGTGTGATTTGTGGCTTGTGGGCTACAAATTTCGCTTGCTAGGTATATTTTGTAGCTCGCGGGCTACAAATTGTGCCGGCAGGGATAGATATATGACGGGGCTTGCAGGCGGGTGGGTTAGTTTTCTAGGCGACGCCGCTTGGCATATTCGGCGGCTTTTCCGCTATCAATAAAGTCGAATACGAATGCCTTTGCATGCATAACGCTTTCGTAGCGCTTTTTCCCCTGCACATTATCTACAACCAGTTTGCAGCCAGCCGGCTCGATAACCACGGCCAACTTAAAGCCTCGGTGTTTTATCGTGTGACGGCCGTTTTTGCGTTTCCATTTGGAAGAGGCCAGGAACCGTCTGAGTCGACCTAGGCGTCGTCGGGCTTCTGTCGCCTCCCGCGTGCCGGTTAGCGCATCGCAGCAGTGAGTGCCAACGCCCATCTGCTCCCAGTGCTTATGCAGTACGTAGTGCACATAGCGGATCGCTGTACCGCACAGCTCACAGTTCCCGGCGAGGTCGCCCAGGTCATCCTCGCCACTGTATTCCCATCCAGAGTCGGGCCGTATTTCCCCATGCTCGCGGGCATGGCAGCCCCGGCAGAGCGTTTCACAATCAGAATGGTCGTACTGCCAAGGCTTGCGCCCGCTGATGTAGTGCTTGTGATGAACTTGCAGGACGACGCCATCCGGCCGCCCACGGCCACACTCAACGCAAACGCCAGCATCCAGCGCTATTACCTGTTCTCTGAATGCTGCCCACTGCTTGTCGGCATAAAGATTCGCCATCCCTAGCTCTCCCGCGCCTGTCCTTGTCAGCCCCTGAGGGCTCAGCGGCGCAATTCCAGTGCATCGTTTGCTGCGGCGCCTCAGACCAGCCTAGCTGCCTGGCGCTCGGGTTGCGTAGCAAACGTGGTAGCGGGTGCTACGACCGCCACCGGGTAGGCGGGTGATGCAGCCTTCTTCCAGGAGGTCGCCGAGATGGCGGGTTGCGGTGGCTTTGGAAACCTTGGCCACGGCCTGATATTGGGCGGCGCTGATGCCGTCCGCAAAGCCACGTTCGCCGCCATCGAGCAGGCGGTTAAGGTGCTCCGTTAAGGCGTTTGATTCGAGTCGTTTTCATACAGGCATGAAAAAGCCGCGCAGTGCGCGGCTTTGGAGTTGGTGGGCCCACACGGACTCGAACCGTGGACCAAAGGATTATGAGTCCTCTGCTCTAACCAACTGAGCTATGGGCCCTCAGAAGCGGGCGGATTATACCGGTGCCTTCTCGGCAGCGCCAACCGAATGGCGCGGGGTGAGGAAGTTTTGTGCGAAGGCGTCCGCATGGATCGCGCGGCTGATGACGAAGCCCTGGATCTGCTCGCACCCTTCGGCAGCGAGGAACAGTTCCTGGGCTTTGGTTTCTACCCCTTCGGCGATCACGGTCAGTTGCATGCTGCGGCCCAGGGCGATGATGGCGCGCACGATGGCGACGTCGTTGCTGTCATTGGGTAGGCCGCGCACGAAGGATTGGTCGATTTTCAGGGTGTCGACCGGCAGGCGCTTGAGGTAGCTGAGCGAGGAATAGCCGGTGCCGAAATCATCGATGGCCAGTTGGATGCCCAGGTTTTTTAGCTGGTGCAGCAGGTTCAGCGCTTCTTCGGCCTGGTTCATGATGAAGCTTTCGGTGATTTCCAGTTGCAGCAGTTCGGGGGCCAGGTTGTGGTCTTCCAGCAGGCTGGAGATGCGTACCAGCAGGTGCGGCTGGCGCAGTTGCACGCCGGTCAGGTTGACCGACAGCGGGCCGAAGGGGGCGTGCTGTTGTTGCCATTGCTGCATTTGCCAGCAGGCTTGGCGCAGTACCCAGTCGCCGAGGGCGATGATCAGGCCGGTTTCTTCGGCCAGGGGGATAAAGCGATCCGGTGGGATTTCGCCGAATACCGGGTGATGCCAGCGCACCAGTGCTTCGGCGCCAATCAGGCGGTTGCTGCTCAGGCTGCGCTTGGGTTGATAGTAGAGCTGCAGTTGTTCCAGCTCGATGGCGCGGCGCAGTTCGCGCTCCAGGGCCATGCGTTCGGTGGCCTGGAAGGTCAGGTCGCGGGTGTATAGCTCGACGCGGTTACGCCCGCGCGCCTTGGAGCGGTACATGGCGGCGTCGGCATTTTTCACCAGGGTGGCGACATCGTCACCGTCATCCGGGTAGCGGCTGATGCCGATGCTGGCGCTGATAAACAGCTCCTGTTCGTCGAACTGGAAGGGCAGGCTGAAGCAGTCGAGCAGCTTGTGCGCCACCAGTTCTGCATCGCCATCGTGTTGCAGGCCGGGCAGCAGGATGATGAATTCATCACCGCCGAGGCGCGCCACGGTGTCGATATCACGCAGGTGGGCTTTCAGGCGTACGGCAATGCTCTTCAGCAGTTGGTCGCCGACCGGGTGGCCGAGGCTGTCGTTGATGTGTTTGAAGCGGTCCAGGTCGATAAACAGTACGGCGCCCATGCGTTTGTCGATGTGCGCGTCTTCGAGGGCGGCGCGCAGGCGCGCTTCAAATAGCATGCGGTTGGGCAGGCCGGTCAGCGGGTCGTGATGGGCCTGGTGGTCGAGGCTGGCCTGGGCGTGCTTGAGCGAGCTGATATCGGCAAACACGCCGACAAAGTGGGTGATCTGCTGATCGCTGTCACGCACGGCGCTGATGGTCAGCCATTCCGGGTAGAGCTCGCCGCTCTTGCGCTTGTTCCAGATCTCGCCTTGCCAGTGCCCGGAGGCGCTGAGGTTGTGCCACATGGCGGCGTAGAAGGCGCTGTCGTGGTTGCCGGAGGCGAGCAGACGCGGCGACTGGCCGAGGGCTTCGGCTTCGCTGTAGCCGGTGATGGTGGTGAAGGCGCGGTTGACTGCGGTGATGCGCTGCTGCAGGTCGGTGATCATCACGCCTTCGGCGGTACTTTCGAAAACGGTGGCGGCCTGCTTGAGGTTTTCCTGCATCTGCTCGCGCTCGGTGATGTCGCGCGCGATGGTCAGCATGCAGGTGTCGCCTTCGATGGGGATCGGCTGCACCGACATCTCACAGGTGCGCAGTGAGCCGTTGCGGGTGCGGATCAGGGCGCGGAAGTCGCGCACCGAGCCGTGCTGTTGTACGTGCTCGAACATCCGCGTGCGGTCTTCCGGGTCGGCCCAGATGCCCAGTTGCAGGGTCGAGCTGTCGGTCGCTTCGTTAACGCTGTAGCCGGTGATGCGGCTGAAGCCTTCGTTGACGTCCAGCAGTTGGCCGTCGCTCAGGCGGGTGATCAGCAGGCCGTCGGGGGAGGCGTGGAAGGCCTTGGCGAATTTGTCCTCAGAGAGTTTCAGGCGCTGTTGGGTGTCCTTCAATTCGCTGATGTCACGTACTGCCACGACCAGGGTGCTGCTGTCATCCAGGGTGACCTTCTGCGCGGAAATCAGCGCGGTGAACTGGCTGCCATCGCGCCGGCGAAAGCGGCCCTCGATGTTGTGCGCGCTACCCTTGCGCAGCATTTCCAGAATGCGTGGGCCGATGCCTTGCTCCATCCACAGGTCCAGCTCTGAGCTGGTATGGCCGATGGCTTCGGCGGCGCTGATGCCGAATTGCTGCTCGAAGGTGTTGTTGACCGCCAGCAGGCGGCCGTCGTGCAGGTTGAGCAAGGCGATGATGTCTGGGCAGCTGTGGAACACTGAGGCGAACTTCTGTTCCGACAGGGCCAGTGCCTGTTCGGTGCGCTTGGTTTCGGTGATGTCGATCAGCAGGCCACGCAGCATCTGGCTGCCATCCAGCGGCGAGAGCGTGACGATATCGCGGACCCAGACTTCGCGGCCGTCGGCGGCGAGCATGCGGTAATCCATGCTGTGGTCGCGCCCGGCCAGGGTTTCACTGCGGCAATAGTCGAGGGTGCGGCGCGCGTCCTCGGGGTGCAGGATGCGTTCGATAAAGCCGGGCTGCAGCCAGTCCTGCGCCGGATAGCCAAGCAGTTTCTCTGCCTGGGGCGCGACATAGGTGTAGCGAAAGTCGCTGGGGTCCATCTGCCAGGCGACGGCGTTGAGGCTTTCCACCAGGCCGCGGTAGTGCTGCTCGCTGTTGCGCAGCTCGCCTTCGAGTAGGGCGCGGTTGTGCATTTCACTGCGCAGGCGGTGGTTGATGCGCAGGATGCTGAAGATGATCAGCAGAGCTGCCAACAAGCCGGGCAGGCCAAACAGCAGCAGGCTGCGCCAGAACGGGCGCTGGTCAAGCGGATCGCTCACCCAGCGCTGCTGGATGTCGGCGATTTCACTGGGGGTGAGTTCGCCCAGCAGTTTGTCGAGAATGCCGGCCAGGATCGCTTGATCCTTGGGTACGGCCATGGCCAGTTGGTAGCGGTACGGGGTTTGCCCGCTGATGACGATGCCATCGAGCTTGAGTTGGCGCAGGTGCCAGACGCTGGAGGCGAGGTCGCCGACCATTGCATCGGCCTGCCCGGAGGCCAGTGCCTGCAAGGCGGCTGCTACGCTGGGGCGCGGCCATAGGCGCAGGTCGGGGTGTTTGTCGCGCAGCAGTTCGTGGGTGGCGTAGCTGTCCACCACGGCCACGCGCAGCCCTTGCAGGTCGCGCAGCCTACGCGGTTGTGGGCCTTGCTCCTGGCTCAGGATGACAATCGGGAAGTCGAGGTAGGGTCGAGTGAAGGTCAGGTACTGCTCGCGTTCGGGGGTGGCCATCAGGCTGGGCAGCAGGTGCAGCTTGCCGGTTCTGGCATCGGCCAGCACTTCGCTCCAGTTCTGTGCCGGGGCGGGGCGCAGGGTGACCGGCAGGCGCTGTTCGATCAGCCGCACGTAGTCGGCGGCGAGGCCCTGGTACTGCTCATTGTTGTCGATAAATTCGTACGGCGGCCAGTCGCGGTCAACGCCTAGGCTCAGTTGCGGGTTTTCCGCCAGCCAGGTTTGCTCGGCGGGCGTCAGCTCAAGGCTGAGGGCGGGCACGGTCCAGCAGGCCAGACACAACAGGAGGGTGGCTGCAACACGCGGCATGGGTTGGCTCGTTCGCTGGGTAATTAGCAAAAGTGTAGACCGCCTGGCAGGCCTTGGTAGTTGCCCAGAATGCAAAACCCCCGGCAGGGCCGGGGGTTTTGGTGTTACTCGTCGAGGAAGGAGCGCAGGTGCTCGCTTCTCGTCGGGTGGCGCAGCTTACGCAGCGCCTTGGCTTCGATCTGACGAATCCGCTCGCGGGTTACATCGAACTGCTTACCGACTTCCTCAAGGGTGTGGTCGGTATTCATGTCGATGCCGAAGCGCATGCGCAATACCTTGGCTTCACGCGCGGTGAGGCCGGAGAGTACTTCGCGAGTGGCTTCTTTAAGGCTCTCAACAGTGGCGACATCGATTGGCGACTGCATGGTCGAGTCTTCGATGAAGTCACCTAGGTGGGAGTCTTCGTCATCACCGATCGGGGTTTCCATGGAGATCGGCTCTTTAGCGATCTTCAATACCTTGCGGATCTTGTCCTCAGGCATTTCCATGCGCTCACCCAGCTCTTCCGGGGTCGGTTCACGACCCATTTCCTGCAGCATCTGTCGGGAAATTCGGTTGAGCTTGTTGATTGTCTCGATCATGTGCACCGGAATACGGATGGTGCGCGCTTGGTCGGCAATCGAACGGGTGATCGCCTGGCGAATCCACCAGGTTGCATAGGTCGAGAACTTGTAACCGCGACGGTATTCGAACTTGTCCACTGCCTTCATCAGGCCGATGTTGCCTTCCTGGATCAGGTCGAGGAATTGCAGGCCGCGGTTGGTATATTTTTTGGCGATGGAAATCACCAGGCGCAGGTTG
>NZ_JAUYGD010000054.1 GCF_030690725.1 Pseudomonas sp.
GCGCCTCGTCACAGCACTCCAGCAGCTAGTCCATGTTCTCCTTGATCAGCTGCATCGGCACGTGGCCAGGGCCTTCGAAGATGGTCAGCACGTCGTGCTTCCAGGCGATCTTGGTCAGCTCGCCAAGGGTTTCCAGCTCGCCGAACTGCGCTTCGTCGTTGGCGTCGGCAATCGAACCCGGACGCAGGCCATCGCCCAGCGAGAAGCTGACGTCGTAGGCCTTCATGATTTCGCAGATGTCTTCGAAATGGGTGTAGAGGAAGTTCTCTTTATGGTGCGCCAGGCACCACTTGGCCATGATCGAACCACCGCGCGAAACAATACCGGTGACGCGCTTGGCGGTCATCGGCACATAACGCAGCAACACGCCGGCGTGGATGGTGAAGTAGTCCACGCCCTGCTCGGCCTGCTCGATCAGGGTGTCGCGGAACAGCTCCCAGGTCAGCTCTTCGGCCGCGCCGCCGACTTTCTCTAGGGCCTGGTAGATCGGCACGGTGCCGATTGGCACCGGCGAGTTACGGATGATCCACTCGCGGGTTTCGTGGATATGCTTGCCGGTCGACAGGTCCATGACCGTGTCGGAACCCCAGCGAATGCCCCAAGTGAGCTTGGCCACTTCTTCTTCGATGGAAGAACCCAACGCCGAGTTGCCGATATTGCCGTTGATCTTCACCAGGAAGTTACGGCCGATGATCATCGGTTCCAGTTCGGTGTGGTTGATGTTGGCCGGGATAATCGCGCGGCCGCGGGCGATCTCTTCACGAACAAATTCAGGGGTGATGATCTTCGGCACGCTGGCACCAAAGCTGTGGCCGGCGTGCTGCTGATCGAGCAGGCCGGCTTCGCGCGCCACTTCCAGCTTCATATTTTCGCGGATGGCGACATATTCCATCTCGGCGGTGATGATGCCCTTGCGCGCGTAGTGCATCTGGCTGACGTTGGCCCCGGCCTTGGCGCGGCGCGGGTTGTTGACGTGGGCGAAACGCAGCTTGGTCAGCTCGGCATCGGCGAGGCGCTGCTGGCCGAAATTGGAACTCAGGCCCGGCAGACGCTCGGTGTCGCCACGCGCTTCGATCCACGGCGAGCGCACATCGCCCAGGCCCTTGCGCACGTCGATGATGACCTTGGGGTCGGTGTACGGGCCGGAGGTGTCGTAGACCACTACAGGCGCGTTGATCTCGCCACCGAAGTCGGTGGGCGTAACGTCCAGGCTGATTTCGCGCATCGGCACCAGGATGTCCGGGCGCGAGCCTTGGACATAGACTTTCTGCGACCGCGGGAAGGGTTGGATCGACTGCTGGTCGACCTGGGCAGATTCACTCAGGATCGGATTGAGGTTTTTTTCTTGTGTGCTCATCGGCGGCTCTCCAGGGCTATATGTCGGAGCGAACCTGGAGATGAATGAGCGGCGAAAGGCGCACCAGGGGCGGTGCCAGAGGCTCGCCGAAGGGAGGGCGAGCACATCTTGTTCCCTACGCAGGCCTTAACCTGATCAGGTTCAACGGGATCCGGCAGCTGCCAATCTCAGCCCCGCAATTGGGGCACCCCGACAAGAACGCGGCCAGTCTAATCAACCCCAGCCAATAAAACCAACTCGGGAGTCAATTTCTTATGACCCGCGCGTCGGAAAGTGACGAGGGTAGCCACTACAAATAACCCGACAGGCAGAACACGCCATGGATTGTTGCAATCTACACTCATTCAGCCCCAGACAAATCTTGACCCTCTAGGCAGCGCCCCTATAGCCTTGCCGATTACCGCCAAAATCAGGATCACACCCATGTTGCGCAGACTCTCTCTGGCTCTCGCTGTGGCCGCCGCGTCCAACGGAATGGCCTGGGCTGCTGAACAAGCCCCGCTGTCTACCAAAACTGACCTGGTCACGGTTTACCAGGAAGCCGCCGCCAACAATGCCGACCTGGCCGCCGCCCGCGCAGATTATGAAGCGCGCAGCGAAGTGGTCCCCCAGGCCCGCGCGGGCCTGCTGCCGAACCTGTCTGCCGGCGCCAACCTGAGCGACACCCGTACCCAGGTCGACTCGCCGGCCAACACCAGCTCGCGCAGCGGCATGGTGTACCAGGCCAACCTGAGCCAGCCGCTGTTCCGCGCTGATCGCTGGTTCCAGCTGCAGGCCGCTAAAGCGACCAACGAACAAGCCGTACTGGAACTCTCGGCCACCGAGCAGAACCTGATTCTGCAGAGCGCCGAAACCTACTTCGCGGTACTGCGCGCCCAGGACAACCTGGCCTCGACCAAGGCCGAAGAAGCCGCGTTCAAGCGCCAGCTGGATCAAGCCAACGAGCGCTTCGATGTCGGCCTGTCGGACAAGACCGATGTACTGGAAGCCCAGGCCGGTTTCGACACCGCCCGCGCCAACCGCATCATCGCCCAGCAACAGGTGGAAGACGCTTTCGAGGCCCTGATCACCCTGACCAACCGCGACTTCGCGGCGCTGGAAGGCATCGAGCACAGCCTGCCGATCCTCGCGCCGACGCCGAATGACGCCAAGGCCTGGGTCGACACCGCCGCCGCACAGAACCTCAATCTGCAAGCCAGCAACTACGCCGTTGAAGCCGCCGAAGAAACCCTGCGCCAGCGTAAGTCCGGCCACGCCCCGACTCTGGACGCGGTTGCCAGCTACCAAAAAGGCGACAACGACAGCCTCGGCTTCAGCAACTCCGGCGCACCCGGTCAGGCGCGTTTCAGCGGTGATGTCGAGCAACGCTCGATTGGCCTGCAACTGAATATCCCGCTGTACAGCGGCGGCCTGACCAGCTCCCAGGTGCGCGAGTCCTACCAGCGCCTGAACCAGACCGAGCAGCTGCGTGAAAGCCTGCGCCGTCAGGTGGTGCAAAACACCCGCAACCTGCACCGGGCGGTGAATACCGACGTGGAAACCGTGCAGGCGCGCAAGCAGTCGATCATCTCCAACCAGAGCGCCCTGGAAGCCACCGAAATCGGCTACCAGGTCGGTACGCGTAACATCGTTGACGTGCTCGACGCCCAGCGCCAGCTGTACAGCTCGGTGCGCAACTACAACAACGCGCGTTACGACTACATCCTCAACAACCTGCGCTTGAAGCAGGCCGCCGGAACCCTCAGCCCGGACGACCTAGCCGCCCTGGAGCAGTACCTGAAATCCGACTACAACCCGGATGAAGACTTCCTCCCGCCGGACCTGGCCAAAGCCGCCGAAGCCCAGCTGCGCGGCAACCCGCAGTACTGAGTTAGGCCCAACAAAAAGCCCGCTGAATTCAGCGGGCTTTTTTATGTACTGTGTACAAATGGCTTTAAAACACTGAACTGAAAACAATGAACGGAGACCACGTGAGCCGCTTACTTTTTTATTTTTGGCCCTTGTACCCGCCATAACGTTTGCCGGTAACTGCAAAGTAATTGATGTTAACGATGGCGATACATTTACCTGCTTCACCGATGAGAATGAACAAGTGAAAGTGAGGTTTGCAGAGATTGATGCTCCCGAATTAAATCAACCCTAAGGCGACCGCGCTAGAAAGGCCTTGTACAGCCTGATATCCAGTGAAATGGTGAGGCTGGATGTTCAAGATACAGACAGCTATGGCCGCACAGTGGCTCGGGTTAAACGGGTGGATGGTCTCGATGTGAACGCTGAGCAGCGTTCGCAGAGGAGCCGCCTGGGTTTATCCGAAGCACCTAACGGACAAGTCACTGCTAGTAGTAGAAGCAGAGGCCAAGAATCGCCAAATTGGCATATGGGCATTGCCAGCCTCCGACCAAATCCCCCCATGGGAATGGCGTCATTCTGGGCCGACAGATTCAGCACCCGACACTCAGCCCACGCGCCAGACAACGTTTTCTCAAACCGAATCTTCAGGCGGTAGCTTTAACTGCAGCAAGCTCAAGTGGTGTGGCCAAATGAGTTGTGCTGAGGCGCAATACCAACTGTCGCAGTGTGGAAACCCGAATATAGATGGCGACAGGGATGGCATACCCTGTGAAAGGCAGTGCAGGTAACGGCTTACCTGATTCTGTCGCGAACGGCATAAAATCACTGGAATCAGAGTCACTGCCTCCAGTGGTAGTAATCCATGCTTTAACCCAGCGCATGGACTAACGGAGCAATCGTCCCAAGCCAGCCAGCAAACGCGCCAGCGCACCCTGATTAGCCTGCATCACCACCAACCCGGCATCACGCATGGCCTGCGCTGCATCAGGCTCACGCCACAATTGCGCGACTCGCTGGGCCAAACCATCGGCATCCGCCACCTCGCTCAAGGCGCCGGCAGCGCGCAACTGCGCGGCAATCTCCAGAAAGTTAAACAGGTGCGGCCCGCTCAGCACCGGCTTACCCAGCGCCGCCGGCTCCAGCAGGTTATGCCCGCCATTGGCCACCAGGCTGCCGCCGACAAAGGCGATATCGGCCAGGGCATAGAGAAACAACAGCTCGCCCATGGTGTCGCCGAGCAGCACCTGATCGCTCGCCAGCAGCGCTTCGCCGGTGGAGCGGCGCTGGGTAGTGAAGCCTTGCCGCTGGCACAACTCGAACACCGTATTGAAACGCTCGGGATGGCGCGGCACCAGAATCAGTAATGCATCGGGGTTGTGCGTGAGCAATTCACGGTGGGTAGCGAGAACGATCTCGTCTTCACCGGCATGGGTGCTCGCGGCAATCCACACCGGGCGCTGCGTGGCCTGCCATTGCTCACGCAAGGCTGCGGCACGGTTAAGCAACGCCGGATCAATCGTCAGATCGAACTTGATCGAGCCGGTGACCTCAACGCACTCCGGCCGCGCACCCAGACTGCGAAAGCGTTCGGCTTCCAGCGTCGTTTGCACGGCCAGTAAATCCAGTTCGGCCAGCATCGGCGCAGTGAGGTTGGCAAACCGCGCATAGCCACGGGCCGAACGCTCGGACAGCCGCGCATTGGCCAGCGCCACGGGGATACCTCGCTTGGCGCACTGGTGGATATGGTTGGGCCACAGCTCGGTTTCCATAATCACCGCCAGCTTGGGCTGCACGCGGTCGAGAAAGCGCGCGGCTGCCCAGGGCAGGTCATACGGCAGGTAGCAATGCTGCACGCGGCCTGCGTACTCCGCGCCGCCGAACATCGCCTGAATACGCTCCGAGCCGGTCGGCGTCATGCAGGTGATGGTGATCGGCAGCTGCGGGTAGCGCACCAGCAGTTCACGCACCAGCGGCGCGGCGGCGATGCTTTCGCCTACCGACACCGCATGCAGCCAAATGCCACCGGGCTTGAGCGGCGGCAAACCAAGCGCAAAGCGCTCGCCGATACGTTTGGCATAGGCCGGCGCCTGCCAGGCACGCCAGGCCAGACGCCCGGCCACCAGCGGTAAGCCGAGATGAAACAGCAGGGTGTAGAGGCTTCTATTCATGGCGCGCAGCTTATGCACTTTGGCCAATACCGTCGAGTAATGCGCCGGCCCGCATCAGCCAATCGCCTGCAAATGCTGGGCAAAACACTCGGCCAACCATAACGCCGCAGGCCCCAGCGCCTCATCACGCCGGCAAACCAGCTCCACCACCAATGGCGGCGGCGTCCAGTCGCTGCTCAACTCCACCAGCTGGCTCTGATAGGTCGGGTACTGCACCACATGGCGCGGCAGCCAGGCCCAGCCGAGGTTGCGCATCAGCAGCTCGGCCATGGCGTAGAAGCTGTCGGTACGCCAGACCGACGGGCTGAGCTGCTCGCCGCCGGGGTAATGGCTGTCCTGCGGCGCCATCAGCAGTTGCCGATGCCGCGCAAGTTCACGCCGGTCGACATGCCCGGCCCCCGCCAAGGCATGCCCGGCTCCGCACACAGTAACCATCTCGATGGTGCCCAGGCGCTGACGCTCCAGGGCGTCGGGCATTTGCTCATGGTGAAACAGCAGGCCAAGGTCGGCGCGGTGCTCCAGCAGCTTGCGCGCCACATCGCCCTGGGCGCCGCTGGCCAGCTGCACCTCCAGCAGCGGGAATTGCTGAGCCAGCGCTTCCAGGCTGTCGAGTACGGGCTGATAGGGCATGGCCTCATCCTGGGCCAGACGCAGGCGCACCTCTTCACCGCGCACCAGCCCCAGCGCACGGCCTTCCAGACGCTGACACTGGCGCAGCACCTCGCGCGCCTCTTCCAGCAGAGCCGCGCCGGCCTCGGTCAGGCGTGGCTGACGGCCACTGCTGCGCTCGAACAAGCGCACGCCCAGATCAGCCTCCAGCAGGGCAATCGCATTGCTCACCGCCGATTGTGCGCGTTGCATCTGCCGGCCTACGGCGGAGAACGACTGGCCGTCGGCGACGCTGACAAACAGGCGAATCTGCTCCAGGCTCCACTGCATAACCCATCTCCAATTCAGATAGGCAATCACTTTATCCCATCCGCCAGATCACTAGAATGGCCGCCAGATCACTATGGAGGCCACATCATGGGCGGCTATCTCTACCTCGCTATTGCCATCACTGCCGAAGTTATCGCCACCACCTCGATGAAGGCCCTGGATGGTTTCAACAAACCTCTGCCCCTGCTCTTGGTTGTGGTCGGCTACGCCATCTCGTTCTGGATGCTCAGCCTGGTGGTGAAGACCAT
This sequence comes from Pseudomonas sp., assembly GCF_030690725.1. Classification (GTDB taxonomy): domain Bacteria; phylum Pseudomonadota; class Gammaproteobacteria; order Pseudomonadales; family Pseudomonadaceae; genus Aquipseudomonas. The sequence continues at coordinate 6,564 of NZ_JAUYGD010000054.1, forward strand.
CCCGGTCGGCGTCGCTTACGCGGTATGGGCAGGCCTGGGCATCGTGCTGGTGAGCATCGCGGCGGTGTTTCTCTACCAGCAGCGCCTGGACCTACCGGCCATGCTTGGCATGGGTTTGATCGTCGCCGGCGTCGTAGTAATCCAGTTGTTCTCGCAGAGTGTCGGCCACTGAGCCGAGGGAGGCGCGCTAGCGCGAGCGGGTTATACTGCGCGCCTGTTTTCCCGGTGAGACACATGCATGTCCCAGGCGTTAAGCACTGATGTTTTGATCGTGGGCGGCGGCATCGCCGGCCTCTGGCTGAATGCGCGCCTGCGCCGTCAGGGCTTTGCCACCGTGCTGGTGGAAAACGCCCGCCTCGGCGGCGGGCAAAGCGTGAAATCCCAGGGCATCATCCATGGCGGCGCCAAATACGCCCTGCACGGCGCGCTGACCGGTGCCTCCGAAGCCATCGCCGATATGCCGCGGCGCTGGCGCGAAGCCCTGAGCGGCAACGGCGAGCTGGATCTGGTCGGCGTGCGCCTGCTCTCCGATGCCCACTACCTGTGGTCGCCCGGTAGTCTGGCCGGCAATATCACCAGTTTTTTTGCCAGCAAGGCGGTGCGCGGCCGCGTCGATCAGGTCAAGGGCGAGCAACTGCCACCCGCCCTGCAACACCCGAAATTCAAGGGCAAAGTCTACCGCCTGGCCGAACTGGTGCTGGATGTACCGAGCCTGATCAACCGTCTCAGCGAGCTGGCCGGCGATGGCCTGCTGGCTGCCGAGCGCATCGAACCGCTACGGGAAAATGGCGAGCTGGTCGGCCTGATCATCGACGGCCGCGAGATTCGCGCACAACGCATCATCCTCAGCGCCGGGCGTGGCAATGCCGAGCTGCTCAGCGCCCTCGACCTCAGCCAACCCGCACAGCAACTGCGCCCGCTGCATATGGTCTTGGTCAAAGGTCCAACGTTGAAACCGCTGTACGCCCACTGCCTGGGCGGCGGACCGAAGCCGCGCGTGACCATCACTACCCACCCGGCCGCCGATGGCCAATGGGTCTGGTACCTGGGCGGCGATCTGGCCGAAGCCGATGGCGTAGCCCGCAATGAGGCGGCGCAAATCCAGGCCGCGCAGAAAGAGCTAAGCGAGTTACTGCCCTGGGTCGATCTGTCCACCGCGCAATGGGCGACGCTGCGGGTGGAGCGCGCCGAACCGGCACAGTCCGGCCTGGTGCGCCCGGACAACGCTTTCCTCCACGAACAAGGCAAGCTGCTGGTCGGCTGGCCGACTAAACTGGCCTTAGCCCCGGACTTTGCCGACCGCGTGCTGGCGGCGCTGGCCCGCGATGGCCTTCAACCGGCGCAGCACGCGCCACTGCCCGCACTGCCGCGCCCGACCGTCGCCCCACCCGCCTGGGAGGAACTGTTCTGATGCATCCACTGCACAGCCTGCACAACCTGCATCGCCCACTGGGCGCCACCGAGCTGCTGGTTTCGCCGCTGGGCCTGGGCACGGTCAAGCTGGGCCGTGATCAAGGGGTGAAATACCCCAACGGTTTCACCATCCCCGATGACGCCGCCGCCCGCGAACTGCTGGCCCAGGCCCATGACCTGGGCATCAATCTGATCGACACCGCACCCGCCTACGGCACCAGCGAAACCCGCCTCGGCCCGTTGTTGCGCGGCCAGCGCCAGCAGTGGGTGATTGTCAGCAAGGTCGGCGAAGAGTTCGACAATGGCCAGTCGCACTTCGACTTCAGCCCGGCGCACACGCGCTTCTCGGTGGAGCGCAGCCTCAAGCGTCTGGAAAGCGATTTTATCGACCTGGTGCTGGTGCATTCCGACGGCAACGATGCGGCCATTCTGCGTGATAGCGGCGTGTACGAAACCCTGGCTGAGCTTAAGCGCGAGGGCAAGATTCGCGGCTTCGGCCTCTCCGGCAAAACCGTCGAAGGCGGCCTGCTGGCCCTTGAGCAGGGTGATTGCGCGATGGTCACCTACAACCTCAATGAGCAGGCCGAGCAGGCCGTGCTCGACTACGCCGAACTGCACGGCAAAGGCATCCTGATCAAGAAGGCCCTGGCCAGCGGCCACGCCTGCCTGGCGCCGGGTGTCGACCCGGTGCGCGCCAGTTTCGAGCTGATCTTCGGCCACCCAGGCGCCTGCAGCGCGATCATCGGCACCATCAATCCGCAGCACCTGGCGCACAACGTCGCTACCGCCGCCGCTGTAATTCAGGATATTGCCTAAGCGTTCACGCCCGCCCATCTGTGCCAAGCTCTCAGGCCATGCCCATGCCCGCGAGGAGTTGCCATGCCGCGCACCCTGATCCGCAAAGACCCGAGCAACTTCAAGACCCTGCAGCTGTTTGTCGAAGCCAGCCCGGAAGGGCTGAGCTATCAGGGCCTGGGGATGCCGCTGAACTTTGCGCAGATGCTGGAGAAGCGCAAACCGGTAAGCGTGGCCGACACCCAGCGCTTTGCCGTGGAGCTGGCCAACCTAGGCGTTTCGGTGCGCCTGACCCTCTGCTGGCAGGGCCGCGAATACTGGGTGCTGGTACGTCAACGCCGCGCGGATCGCGGCGATGTGGTACTCAAGCTGATCTCCGGTTACGTGCCGGCCCATGAACTCAACCTGCCGCTGCTGACCGCAATTCAGGAAGTGGCCGAAGAATGTCTGCTGGAGACGCCGGAAGGCTGGCTAAGCGGACGCTTTGGCGACACCTGGCTGCCGACGCCCTACCAGAGCAGCCTGCACTACCGGGAAACCGCGCACTTCAGCCTCAACTCGCTGTCCGGCGCCGCGCGGCCGGTGCAGTGTGGCAACCTCAAGCTTCTCGAACGCCCGCGCGCTTACGTGCACCTGCCAACCGCCTCGCTGCAGCTGGTCTACGACCTGCGCCTGGATCTGCCCAAGGAAACGCGGCAGCTCAGCCTGCTGCATGTCGACGAGCACCTAGAAGATGGCCAACTGATCGCCCGCCTCAACCGCGCCCGCCCCGATCTGTTTCTGATTGCGCTGGACCAAGGCCGACCGACCGCCGAGCTGCTGACCCTTAAGCAAGGTCAACTGTCACCCGCCAGCACCCGCGGTCTATGGCTGGCCGAAAGCTTTGCGCCACAGGATGGCTGGCTGGTGCGCGAGGAGCGCATTCGCTGGAAGGATTGGCTAAGCCTGCAAGGCATTTGAACGCAGCCGCAGAGGCAATCTGCAACGGCCAAAACCGTAGGGTGGATGACGCTCTTTTCATCCACCTTTACCGCGTATCGGTGGATGGGTGAAGCGCCATCCACCCTACAACTGACTGGCGTAGACGCAAAAAAGCCCCACCTAAGCAGGGCAAAAAGGGATTTCAGGCAGACGGGCTAGACTCATCCAGCCCGCGTGAACAACTACTTCAATTCGCTGGAGCTCTTGCCCAGCAAGCGCCTGGCGACGATCAGCAACTGGATCTGCTGGGTGCCCTCGAAGATGTCGAGAATCTTCGAGTCGCGCGCCCACTTCTCCAGCAGCTCATCCTCGCCATAGCCCAAGGCGCCGGCCAGCTCGACACACTTCAGCGTCACCTCGTTGGCCACCCGCCCGGCCTTGGCCTTTGCGATGGAGGCTTCCTTGGAGTTGGGCAGCTTGTTGTCGGCCATCCAGGCGGCTTTCAGGGTCAGCAGGCGCGCGGCTTCCCATTCAGCCTCCAGGCGATAGAGGGTCGCCTCGGCATGCGTGACACTCAGCAGTGGCTTGCGGTAATCCAGCGTGCAGACCTTCGTCAGCAGCTCACGGGTACGATCCAGCGACGCCTTGGCCACGCCCACCGCCATGCCGGCGACCAGCGGGCGGGTGTTGTCGAAGGTTTCCATCACCCCGGCAAAGCCTTTCTGCACATCGATTTCCGGGTTGCCGAGCAGGTTGGCCGCCGGCACGCGGCAATCGCTGAAACTGATCGAGGCCGTATCCGAAGCCTTGATGCCAAGCTTCTTCTCTAGGCGAGTCACCGTCATGCCCGGTGTGCCGTGCTCAACCACAAAGGACTTGATCGCCGCACGGCCGAGGCTCTTGTCCAGGGTGGCCCAGACCACCACCGCATCGGCACGCTCGCCAGAGGTAACAAAGATCTTCTCGCCGTTGAGCACGTAGTGATCGCCATCTTTGATCGCCGTGGTGCGAATCGCCGCCGAGTCCGAGCCGCAACCCGGCTCGGTAATCGCCATGGCCGCCCAGGTGCCGCCGAAACGCGCCAGCTGTTCATCATTAGCCACCGCGGCAATCGCCGCATTGCCCAGGCCCTGACGCGGCATGGCCAGGAGCAAACCGACATCGCCCCAGCACAGCTCCATCACCCCGAGCAGCGCAGATATATTTCCGCCATTCTTGATGCCCTCCTGCTGCTCACGGGCCGCGCCGCGCTTGCTCGCCGAGGTGGCGCCGATGGCGTCCGGCGAGCCGGCGTTCATGCCATCGAGCAGCGCCGCGAGCAGGTCCAGCTCCTTGGGATAGGCATGCTCGGCCTTGTCGTACTTACGTGAAAGCGGGCGAAAGTAATTCTCCGCCACCTGATGGGCCTGATTGACCAAGCCACGGAATTTCTTTGGGGTTTCCAGATTCATGTTGAGGCGCCCTTAAAGCTGGAGACCGCCGGCCATAACTGCCAGCGCACGCAAATCGCGGTACCAGCGCTCGGCTGGATGTTCTTTGGTAAAGCCGTGGCCACCGAGCAATTGCACAGCGTCGGTGCCGATCTTCATGGCCTTCTCGCTGCACAGCAGGCGCGCCAGATAGGCTTCACGCTGAAACGGCAAACCCTGCTCGGCACGGGCACAGGCGCGCCAGACCATTAGGCGCATGGCATCGATTTCCACGGCCATGTCCGCGACCATAAAAGCCACGCCCTGGCGATGACTGATCGGCTCACCAAAGGCCAACCGCTCATTGCAGTACGGCACCACATACTCCAGCGCGGCCTGCGCCGTACCCACCGCCAGGGCGCACCAGGCCAGCCCGGCGTAATCGAGAAAGCTCTGGTAGTTGAAATGCTCCGCAGCCAGTCGCGCCTCAACCGGCACCTTGACGCTATTGAGCCGAACGCGCGCCGTGCTGCCGGCCTTGAGGCCCATGGCCGGTTGCGGGCTGCGTTGCAGGCCCTTGGCGCCGGCCTCGACAATAAACAACGCCGGGCCATCCGCAGCCTGCGCGGCGATGATCAGCTGGCTGGCATCCAGGCCGCGCAGCACCAGGCTCTTCTCACCGCTGAGTACGTAATGCTTGCCACGCTTGCGCGCCCGAGTCGCCAGCTTGTGCGGGTCAAACAACGGCGTCGGTTCATTGACCGCAATGGCCATCACCGGCGCCGGCTCCTCACTAACAAAGGCCGGCAGCCAGCGCGCCTGCTGCGCGGCATTGCCCCAGCGGCGGATGCAGTTGGCCGCTGATAGCGGCACCAGCAATGCCGCAGCCAAAGACAAATCGCCCTTGCCCAGTGCTTCGGCAATCAGCGCATTACTCAAGGTGGTGCGCTCGCCCGCCATACCGCCCTGGGCCTCACTCACCGCGTAGTGGGTCAGCCCCAGCTCATGCGCCTGGTTGAGCAAGGCGGCCGGCAGCGCGGCTTGTTCATCTGCATCATGGGCCAGCGGGCGCAGCACTTCGCTGGCGAAGGCTTCGAGCATCTCCACCAGCATCTGCTGCTCATCGGAGAGCGACAGATCAAACAAGGCATCGGGGTCAGCCGGGCGCGGCAATTTGGCAACTTTGCCCGCGCGCTGCGCGGCCGCACGAAAGCTCGCACGACTGCCGTTATAGATGAGTTTTTCAAAGGGTTTGCGCAGCTTCAAGCGATCCGGCCAGTCAGCCTGGGCGACCCGGTTGAGCATTGCCAGGGCACGGCCCTGTACGTCGGAAGTCATGGCATCTCGCTCCATGCGGGGGATGCCGATGATCATGCGCGCGCTCGGGGCAAGCGCCTATGACCGCGCCGACGCCAGCGACTGGCAAAGCAGCCAGTCGCCCTGGTCGTTTACTTGCTGCGGATCTTCTCGACGATGGCGGTGGTCGAGCTGTTCTCCACTAGGCCCAGCACCCGCACTGCGCCACCATAAGCGGTGACGATGTCGGCGCCGACCACCTGCTCAATGCCGTAGTCGCCGCCCTTGACCAGCACATCGGGCTTGACTGAACGCAGCAGGTTTTCCGGGGTGTCTTCGCTGAAGCTCACCACCCAATCCACCGCCCCTAAGCCAGCCAGCACGGCCATACGCCGATCCACCGCGTTGATCGGCCGACCCGGGCCTTTCAGACGACTGACCGAGGCATCATCATTCACCGCCAACACCAGTCGATCACCTTGCGCACGCGCCTGCTCCAGATAGGTCACATGCCCGGCATGCAGGATGTCGAAGCAGCCATTGGTGAAGACGATCTTCTCGCCATGGGCGCGGGCGTCTTCGATGGCCAGCAGCAGCTGATCAAGGCTTAGTACACCACGCTCGGAGCCGGCTTCACGCTGAATCGCGCGGCGTAGTTCCGGCGCACTGATCGCCGCAGTACCCAGTTTGCCGACCACAATACCGGCGGCCAGGTTGGCCAAAGCGACGGCATGCGGCAGATCTTCGCCGGCGGCCAGGCTGGCGGCCAGGGTGGAAATCACTGTATCGCCGGCACCGGTCACATCGAACACTTCGCGGGCACGCGCTGGCAGGTGCAGCGCCGGATGCTCTGGACGCAGCAGAGTCATGCCGTGCTCGCCGCGGGTCACCAGTAGCGCGCCCAGCTCCAGCTCGGCCATCAGCGCCGCACCCTTGGCCACCAGCTCGGCCTCATCGCGGCATGCACCGACAATGGTTTCAAACTCGTGCAGGTTGGGTGTAATCAGGCTGGCGCCACGGTAGATGGAAAAATCCTTACCCTTGGGGTCAGCCAGCACGGCAATACCCTTGCTGCGCGCCAGCTGCACCAGTGCCTGATGGTTCTGCAGCGCGCCTTTGCCGTAATCCGAGAGGATCAGCACCTTGATGCCATCCAGCTGCGCTTCGACGCTGGCGGCAAGTGCCGCGCTGTCGGTGCGGAACGGCTCTTCAAAGTCCATGCGCAGCAGCTGCTGGTGACGGCTCATCACCCGTAACTTAACGATGGTTGGCTGGTCTTTGATCGTTTGAAAGAAAGTTTTCACGCCAACTGCTTGTAGGCTGTTACGCAGGCTTTCGGCAGCTTCGTCTTCACCCGTCACGCCGAGTAATGTAGCTGGCGCACCGAGGGCAGCGATGTTGAGCGCGACGTTGGCGGCACCGCCTGGGCGATCCTCGATCTGCTCAACCTTGACCACCGGCACCGGCGCTTCCGGAGAAATCCGCGAGGTGCCGCCATGCCAATACCGGTCGAGCATAACGTCGCCCACCACCAGAACGGCGGCCTGGTCGAAACGCGGCATGGACAATTTCATAAACACTCCAGAAGCGGCTAAAACGAGTCGCCGCAAATCATAACATTGGCAGGTAAATACGCAGGTCAACCGCCGAGCGTACGCACCCAGAACAGTTCGTGGCGACGCACAGCCTTGCGGAAGAATTCATCTTCGCCGGTCGCCGGCCAGCGCCGCCCGACCAGCAGGCGCTGGATCAGCCGGCGGATGCGTCGTTTAAGCGGCAATGCGCCTTGTAGATCGTGTTGCATGGCCAAGGCCATGGCCTTATCCAGCTGCCGTGCAGTATCCAGATACGGGCTCCATAGGCCATCCGCCGGCAGCGCTTCAATAGCTGGCGGCAGTGCAATGCCAAAGCCTGCGGGGCCCATTGGCCAGCGGTCGTTGTCGTGCAGATGGTTGGCATACAGCAACAGGGTTTTCGGCTTCCAGCGGCTCAACTCAATCGCCTCTAGCAGCGCCTGGGTACTGGCCACATGGTCGCTGTGCGGGTCCAGCTGCGGGTGCGGCGTGACTACCACCTCAGGCTGGAAGTGCTCAAGCGCCGCCACTAAATCGGCCAGCAGATTGCGCCAGCTAGGCAGGCCATCAATGTCGCCAGGCAGTGCGATTGAATTGGCCGCACGCACGCTGCGAATATCGCCCTCACCCGACTCGCGCGAAGCAAAAGCTGCCTCGGGTTGCGCCTGCATCGCGGGCAACTGCAGACAGTAATAACCCAGCTGCAGGCACTGGCTCTGCGGCACACCGCCCCAGAGTGGAACGGCCAGGCTGCCCCACGCACGCAGGCGCCCCTTGAGTCGGGCGGCGGCGGCTTTGTCCAGCGTCAGCGCCTGATAGGCATCAGCCTCGATTTCGCCCTGGGTCAGGGTCACGATACTGACATCGCGCGCACGGCTATACAGGCCAAACGCCGCCAGCTCGGCGTCGTCGGCATGCGGCGCAATCACCATTAGGCGCTGCTCGGCATAATCCGGATTGCTTAGGGCAAATAGGGTGACGGCCGGTTCAATGCGACAGAAGCGGCCACGCAGCTGCAGCGCGCCACAGGCCAACGCATCCTGCTGACCGGACAGGTTGAGGTAGCGACGGCCGTTCACGCCCCGCTCGAAATCCTGACGGTCAGTGCCGATCAGCACATAGGGGTCCAACCAACGCCCCAGCCAGCTCGCCTTGAGCTGCACCTGCAAAACCAGGGTATCGGCAGCGCCAATATCGCCATCCAAGCGCAGGCAGCCCGCCTCAATACGCCCAGCAAGAGCGGGCACATCCGTTGCAAATACATAGCTGTAGTCATCGTTTGGCGCATAAAACAGGTGATCGGCAAACCAGGCCTCATGGGCCACCCAGCCCACCAGCAGAAGCAATGGCATCCACCACCAGGCGGCAAACACACCGAGCAGACACAACAGCACCAGCGCCACCAACAGCGCAATGCGCTTTTGCCGACGATGCTGCTTAAGTAGGATTTGCTTGCGTCCAGACATAATCAGACCTGATAAACCGGCATGCGATTGCACCAGCGGTCTTTGTATTCGCGGTCGGCACGGCCAAAGGAATAACGCAGCGGCTTACCGAGCGCCCGCGCTTCAGCCCAGGCTGTTTGGGTGTTGATAAAACTCAGCACGCTGCCAGGACTGAACTCGCGGTTTTGCGGGTCCACACCACCGTTGATGTATTCCAAACTAACCCATTGCGGCGCCTCGACGCGGTAGAGCACCTGAGTCGCCACTGGCTGGTCGTTCAGGTAGATCAGCGAGCCCGTCATAAAGTCGCGCATCAGGCTGAACACCTCGGCCAAATGCGTCTTACCGGTCGCTTCGAAGCCCCAGCGGCGCTGAAACAGATCGGCATAAATCACCGCCTGCTCGACAGCGGACAACTCCAGCATCGGCCGAATAACACCACCCGCCTCTTCCAGCAGGCGCTGCTCGCGGCGTTGGTTGTAGCGAAACTTCTTGCTGTACTCCTCAGGCTCGCGGGCCAACGCCAGGCCTTCGGGCTGCTCACGTCGACCGATCACCTGCTCGGCATTCAGAGCCGACAGGTAGCGCACCTTGTGGCGCAGCGGCACACGCGCGTCGCTTGCCAGCGGCAGGATGATCTCGGCATTGCCCAAATCGAACAGGCCACGCTTGCCCTGCTGTTTCAGCACATCCTTGGATAGCGCCAGATGCCGCCCCCAGGTCGGAACCGCAGCGCACAACTCGTCCCGCTCAAACCAGCCCAGGTAACGCACCGGCAAACCGGCCAGCCCTGCCAGACGTTCGATCACCTGCGGATGGGTGGCGACGCTGCCGCCGAACCGCTGCCAGGCAGCGGCATAAGCAGCAGCATCAATCGGCGTCCAGCCACGCTCACGCCAGGCACGTAAATGACTGAGCATCAGGCATCAGGCTCCGAACTCAGGTCGGTATCGTCAGCAAAATCTCGGGCATGCAGGCGCGCGTAGTAGCCATTGAGCGCCAACAACTCGTTATGGGTGCCACGTTCAACAATTTCACCCTGCTCCATCACCAGAATCAGATCAGCCTTCTCGATCGTACTCAAACGATGGGCGATCACGATGGTGGTGCGCCCCTCGACAACCTTATCCAGTGCAGCCTGAATATGCCGCTCAGACTCAGTGTCCAACGCAGAGGTGGCTTCATCAAGAATGAGCAATGGCGCGTCTTTAAGCAGCGCACGCGCTATTGCCAGACGCTGACGCTGACCACCTGAGAGCAAGACACCATTTTCGCCCACCAGGGTGTCGTAGCCCTGCGGCATTTTTTCGATGAACTCAGCGGCGTATGCATCCTCAGCGGCACGCTTGACCGTGGCCAGAGGCGCGCCGGCCAGATCGCCATAGGCGATATTATTGCGCACGGTGTCATTGAACAGCGTGACATGCTGGGTCACCAAAGCGATATGGCGACGCAGGTTACGCAGCGTATAGTCTTCAACATCCAAGTCATCGAGCAAAATCTGGCCTTGCTCATGGTGATAGAAACGCGGAATCAGGCTCGCCAACGTAGACTTGCCGCTACCAGAACGCCCGACCAACGCAACCATCTGCCCGGGTTCGGCAACAAAGGAAACATTATTGAGCACGGGCTTTTCACTGGTCGGATATTGGAAGCTGAGATTGCTGACCTGCAAACGACCCGTTACTCGCTCACGCTCCTGAGTACCCTGGTCAACCTCAGGCGGCTCATCTAGTTGCTCGAAAATACTCTCAGCGCCAGCCACACCTTTTTGGATAGTCGAACTGACCTCGGAAAGCTGACGAATTGGCTTGGGCAGCAACCCTGCCAACGTGATGTAAGCCACTAGATCACCGGCACTGGCTTCACCGCGCAGCAACAACACCAAGAACATCAACACGGCCATGGCGCTATAGATCACCAGCTGCAGGCTTGGAGTGTAGATAGCGCCTGTTTTAACCATCTTCAGTTGCTTTAGGCGATTATCTTCGCTGGCTGTTTGGAAACGCTGTTGTTCATAACTCTCACCACCAAAGCTGCGCACGACTCGATAACCCTGAATTGTTTCCGAAGCCACATGGGTAACATCCCCCATCGCAACTTGAATTTTCTTACTTTGCTTACGAAATTTCTTACTAGTGCTAGACACCATCAATCCGATGATTGGCAGTATCGCAACCATCACCAGCGTGAGCTTCCAGTTCATCCATAACAAGGTTGCAAAAAGGAAGACAACCGTCATCCCCTCACGCACCACTACCTTGATCGCATCCGTGGCAGCACCAGTGACCATGGTCACGTTGTAAGTAAGTCTGGATATCAGGTGACCTGAGTTGTGGCTATCAAAATAACGATTGGGCAGCGTAAGAAGATTGTTGAATAGCGCAATACGCATATCTTGAACCAAGCCCATGGAAACTTTGGCAAGGTAGAAGTTACCGAGAAATGAACCAATACCCTGCCAAAGAGCAATAAGAACGATAAGCAGGGGAACCGCCTGGAGCAGTTTGAGCTCTGCAAGCCATGGCGCATGCTCTTGCATCCAGGGTATGCCGGCGAAAAGCCCGACATTCGAATCGCCAAGACCATCCACGAAAAACTTCAAGATGTAGCCAAGCATTGGTTGAGTTGAAGCGAAGATCAGAAACCCAAAAATACTGATCAAAAACATGCCAATGTAGGGTTTCACATACCCCAGCAGCCGAAAGTAGATTTTCAGACTGCTGGGCTGGACCGCATCACTTCTCGCATCACTCATGAATCAACTCACTTCAATACAGGCGGGTCGCAGTCTAACACTGTGCGGCTGTGCAATGAGGGCAAGCGTGAGGGCCAGGGGAAGCCAGACTATGAACCACTCCGCCCTGGGGGTGCCCCATAGACTGGCCGCATCAAACTGAAGCGCCGCCAGCGAGACAACCAAGGTTCCGAATACCAGCCGCCCTTCGGCGGAAAAACGATTCTGCCAAGCAATATGAAATGCGCTCAACCACAGACCGATCCACAAAAGCACACCTGGCAAGCCAAGCTCAACTGCAACATGGGTGAAACCATTGTGCGTATGGTCGAAGCCCTCGGGATAGTTGAACGTCACAACGCGATAATCCGTACCGACTCCCAACCCGAGAAAGGGATTTTGCATAACCATGTCTAGACTGGCCTGGAAAATTTCTGGCCGGTACGACAGACCGCGCGCGAGAATGAACGGCGCGAAAAGCTCAAAACCGACCCAGCAGATAACCACGATTACGATGCCACCCATCCACACAAAGCGCCCGCCGCGAAGTAAAAGCAGGGCAGAAATACCGGCGATTAATGCAAGCATTGCACCGCGGCTCTGCCCCAGCAGCACAAACGCTAGGGCGAACAGCATCAGAACACCCCACAGAAAATTCTGCCAAACACCAGACGGCTTGAACCGTGCCCCCCAAATCACCACAAGCGTCATGACGTAGGCACCAAGAATCGGATGCCCCACCTGCCCTATGCCCTCAAGCCGAGCACTGAGAGGCTGTGCATCGCGGATATAAAAAAGGTAAATGCTCGCAGCACACGCAAGTGCCAAGCCTGCACAGGCCACCGCCAGACCTTGCCAGATACGCTCAGGATGCTGAGAGGACAACAACGCCAAAGAGGCAAGAAAAACCCCTACATAAAACACGCGTTTCAATTCTCTTGCTGGCTCCTCCGCGCCAGTCCACAGGGTACTCAGCGCAGCCCAGGTCAAAAAGAGCAATAAAAACGAGCAAAACACCCGGTTTCTGCGCCAAACCCCCAGTAAATGCTGATGGAAGAGCATCACTGCTAGCAAACCCGGCAGCCAGAGCAAAACAACCAGTGCTTGCTGATAGATTTTATTGCTAGAGGCCCACGCAATCCCCATTAGAAACCACAAATAACCACCGGTTATCAGCAGCATTACTCCTGTCGCCTGAATCCTCAACATCAACTCCCAACGCCCAGGGCACTCAGCGGGCGGTTCAACCTAAAAAAGGGGTATTCTATGCCGTATCTAACATTCGATGCCTTACGTAATGAACGCCACCCCACAACTTGTCTATCTCGCCTTCGGCGCAGACATTTACCAACGCGAGGCGGTTTTCAGCATAGCCAGCGCACTCGCCCATTCAGCACTCTGCGCAAGCGATCGGCAGTTTGAGATTAGGGTCTTTACCGACAACCCTCAGTTTTACACGAGGCTCCCCGTCACAATTTGCACCATAGACCCTACCTGGGACGGCCCTCACCGCTACCATTTCAGGATCAAGCATGCCGTCCTGCTAAACGTGCTCAGTGAGTATGAAAAAGCTGTACTGATTGATACCGACACGTTTTTCCATACATCTCCTGACTCACTGTTCGGGCGCGTGACCGGTGGTCATCTGCTCTGCAATGCTATCGGAGCCGCTCTCGGAGAATCGCCATCGCTTCCCAGCCAGTCAGTCACCTACCTCAAGCAGACTGGACTTTGGGAGACGAACTTGCGCCAGACGAACTCTGGTGTAATCGGTCTAACCACGACTGACAAAGGGGTTCTCGAACACTCCATTAAGCTGATGGATAACCTGCGCCCACTGGCACCTGAGCTCTACACATTAGAAGAACTCAGCTTAGCTCTTGCAGCACATGGCCAGCTTCAACTCAACGCCTGCACCGACCTCATACACCACTATTGGAGCCGCAAGGCGCAGTTCAGAGCCAAAATCCAAGCGTGGTACACAAAGCATCATCGCGAGCCACTGAGCAAAGCAGCGATGACAGATGTACTGCTCGTGAATGATCGACTACCACGACCGCCACAGCCTTATCGCGGCTGGCAAAAAACTGTGACCGCTTTAATCGCCCAAGAGCGCCGACAGTTTCTGCGTGAGCTGCTTTATGGGTGTCATACCTACTCCAACGAGTTTGATCGCGCCTGTGCAGAGGCCTGGTGGGATAAGGCATTAGTCAATATTGAAGAACGCCTGGGAAAACCGTTGAGTACCGCACAAATAACGCTATGGCTTGCAGACCCATTGTTAAAACTGTTAGCGGGTAGCCACTACAACACCATGCAAGCCCACCTGCTGGGCCGCCTCAAGGCCAAGCAGGCCGTTTAAAGCAAAGGACACATGATGCTCAGCACGAAACACCTGACCGACAGCGCGCTGGCGACACTGACCGCTGGCGCAGAAGTACTCGAAGAGGACAGCCTGGGGCCAAAGGTTTACCGCCTCACCAGCGGTAACTTCCTTAAGCTTTTCCGGCGCAAGCGTTTGATTTCTTCGGCCTTACTCAGACCTTACTCCGTACGTTTTTATCAAAACGCAGAGCGCTTGGCAGAGCTAGGTATTCCAACGCTGACGCCTATAACATTGTACACCTTCGCTGAAAAGCAGCTCAGCGCCGTTCTTTATACCCCGCTTCCAGGCCAGACGCTCAAAGAGCTCTACCTGCTGGACCCCGAAAGCTTCATCGCACGCCTTCCCGCTCTCTGTGACTTTATCCGCGAACTTCACAGAAAAGGCATTTACTTCCGCTCACTCCACCTGGGCAACATCGTACTTACCCCACAAAACACCTTGGGGCTTATTGATGTTGCCGACCTGGCATTTCACCGTCGGGCTCTTTCAAGAGCCAAGGCGGCCCGCAACCTCAAGCACTTCGCCCGACTGCTGCGGCAAATGGACATTACCGGGCGTTTTCCAATGGCCGAATTGTCGGCAGCAGTTTTAGCCGACTAACGGGCAAGCAAGTGCTGGTAAAAAGCTTCGAATCGCACCCAAACGCCTTCGGCATCCATACCAGCACGCTGCACATCAGCCAGGGAGTCAAGGTCTTCCACCAGCACAGTATTGAGCGCATCCCGCCACACCTCAGTAGCTGACAGTAAAAGTCCTGTAGCGCCATTGAGCTGCTCACGAAAGACCGCTAAATCGCTCGCCAAAACCGGCACGCCTGCAATTACTGCCTCAGGCAAGACCAACCCCAGCCCCTCCTGCTCAGAGGGTATGCATATCAGATCAAATGCAGAGTAAAGTCGCGGCGCTTCAACATGATGACCAATCAAATGAACTTGGTTGTGCACGCCCAACTCTTCAGCAAGAGCTGACAAATGCTGGCGCTCAACACCTTCACCGACAATCACAAGACGATCCTCGGGATTGTTCAGGAGCCAACCCGCTATAGCGGTCACCAGCAGACTAAAGCCCTTCTCTGGCACTAAACGCCCCACTGCGCCAATAGTTCGCCCACCGCCTGCCGGAATCCCAAGGGCACGCAGTGCAGTCTCTCTCTCCAATAACGAGGCTCGAAACGCAGCCGGTTCAATCGCCACACGCCCGCTCAACACCTTAAGCCCGGTCTGCTCTTCAAGCTCAGCGGCCAATGTGGCCGAAACTGCAACCAGATCCAGACGTCCCGAAGGAAAACCTCTCAAAAGCGCAATATGTGCCGCCTTTAGCCGTTTCGAACCATGAAACAGCACCACAACTCGGGTAGAGGTGAGCTTTAACAACAAGGGGAGAATAAACTCCGCCACCCCGATACCGTCGACAAGTACCAAGCGGGGCGGTTGCTGCACCAAGCGCTTGGCCAATCGCCGTCGATCCAGTACACGCTGCAGCGCCCCTAGTAGCCCTGCACCTTTGATTCGTGCCGAGGAAAGGTCGAGTGAGGTGACGCGCCCAACGTCAGACAGCGGCTCAGCATTGCCTGACTGCAATAGCAGCGTTTCTATAGCTTCACCAGGTTTACACAACTGGAGAATCTGCCGATGCACCTTATGCACGGAGACGAAGGCTGCACCACCGCTCCACATAACGTTCAGAACGCTCACGATCACTCCTTAATTGGACCGGCAGGCCCTCAGATCAACTTCCACCTGGCCAGCGGACGAAGAAACCATGGCAAACGGCTGTGAACGCGCAATGAAGGGCGCATGGCCTCAGCGATTGCATGCCCGAGTGCAGCAAAGCTGTAACGCTGCTCCACCAGCACTCTACCTGCCTCTGCAATCGCCTGTGCTTTTTCCGGGTCGGCACGCAACATGCGGAGCTTCTCGCGGAGCTCAGGAATATCGCGGTAAAGCACAAGGTTCTGCATATCAACAAAACCCAGTGCAGTATTCTCTTCAGCGCCCTGGTCATAGGCGAGCAATACGCAACCCACGGCCATCGCCTCAAAATTCTTGATCATGTATTCACCCATCCCGACATCAGCGCTTACGAAGAAGCGGATACGGTTGAGTGTGTCGTTATATTCCTGGCCTGATCGCGTCTTGGTTACCAACAGGTTTTCGACAGACGCCAACTCATCCAACAGCGCCTTGCGCCCGCTATACGCCACGCTCTTGGTGCTACCAACAAATGCCAATTCGATATCACGCGCCAGCTCTTGATAGGTCATCAGGCCCTGGTCGTAACCTTTAGGCACGAAAACCGCATCGAAGCCCTCAGCGCTTAGGCGCTGGCTGACTTGAGCACCAGAACTGATGATTCGCACCCAGGGCATACGCCGGTAGTGGGCGCTGAACTTCCCTGTGTACTTACACGGAATATAGTTCTGATAAGCGTCATGTTCGAGAATCACTACGTTGGGCAGCGTGCGAATAAAGCGCCATTGGCGCATCTCTTTCTTGAAACGCAGGAAAAAAAGAACCCTGTCGTAGCGCGACAGATCAACGTGTTCGCGGAAATAGCGCTTCAGATTGGCCTGTTCATCGCTACTCAGCCAGCGAATGTCGCAGCTGTCGCATGACGCCGCAATACCCTCGTACAGCCTGTCCAATATTGCACGCTGCTCGGCCTGGACCAGAAAAAGCACGTTCACTGACACACCTCGAAAACAGTACTAAGAATCGCTTACGAGAACAGCGCAATAGCTGTCCAAAAGCATCCATACAGAAGAGATACTGCTCATTGGGTAGAAGCAGAGCCTGTCGCTGAATCAGCTAGAGCGTTCCCTCAGGTATCTGCAACAACTCGGCCAAACGCTGTTTATGCCGGCTGCTGAGCACTTTACTCCAGGGCTGATTGCTCAGCGCCTCACCTTTGGCTACGGCCTTTCGCCGCAACTCCTCTGCGTATCCGCAACCACAGGCTTCAGCATAAGGATCGGCGCGCATCACAGCTGCGTAATAGGCCAGCTTGGCGAGCGAACGGGTTTTGGCGGGGAGAAATAAACTTCTCACTCGATAGTCAAGACGCTGCCACCAGGCAGGCCTGGGTTTACAAGTCGGGACCTCGCGCACCGCTTGCACGGCCTGCACAGAAAATGCATCACCATAGCGCTGAAAAAACACACCGATCATGTGGCGCCAGTAGTTCTTACCCGAGAAGTAATGCATGACAACACCGTGCGCTTGTGCCGGACGGCCCAAATGCCTGGCAGCAATGCCCATGGCAAACTGCTCGATAACGTGGATTTTGGGAACCATCGGATGCAATACATCAATCAAGGCCAGGGTCTCATCCATCAGGTGTGACGCTTCGCCCTGGAAGCCCAGTACGCCCGAATTAATCAACAACATCTGCTGATCGACACCGTGATGCTCTGCCAGGTAAGGCGCCAGGACGTCATACATCACATCGCCCTTGTACTCTTTCCAGACACCTTCAATTTCATCGACAAGCCAGGGTGAGTCCGCGAGTCGCTC
The DNA here is from genome assembly GCF_030690725.1 of Pseudomonas sp. Lineage (GTDB taxonomy): Bacteria > Pseudomonadota > Gammaproteobacteria > Pseudomonadales > Pseudomonadaceae > Aquipseudomonas. Next base: position 24,052 of record NZ_JAUYGD010000054.1, read on the forward strand.
AAACAGCTTGACCGGAGAAGCCAGAAAGAAGGTATCCGTATCAATGAATATGCTTTGATCGGCGTACGCCAACGCATCGCGAATAGCAGCAGCCTTACGCCGATGCAGATAAGCCGCTGGCCCCGTCCAACAGGCCAAGGTTGCCGCATCAAGCGTGATCAGATCGACAGGCCAGCCGCTGAACTGTTCCGGCTCATCGGTGTAAAGCAGAATTCGTGGGCACTCACCGCGCGCGTGATACAACGCAGAAAGGATGCTGTACTTGGCCTCCCGGTGATACTCGGGTTTACCCCCATACACCAGGTAAACAAGCTGCCTTGGTTCACGACTGATCATCACTCTGCCTCCTGCACGATGCGACTCACACCAGGTAATGACCAGAAACGGCTGCGGGCGACCTCATCCGTAAAACCAGCCTGCACACGCCCAGTGCCTAGTGAGCCAAGCCTGCCGACTGCGGCAGCCCGCAATCGAGCGGCAAGCACAGTGTGATCCCCCAATGCGAACAGTGCACCAGAGTCACCGATCACTTCAGGCGCCCCGCCACAATCCGTAGCCAGAACCTGCACATCGGCCGCCATAGCCTCCAGCAACACCATTCCGAATGGCTCGTGATCTGAGGCCAGAGCAAATACATCAAAAGCCTTGAAGTAGTTGCGACCATCGGCGACTTGACCGAGAAAGCGCACCGATGCGCCCACACCCAACTCGCTTACAAGCGCTTTTAACGGCGCCTCAAGCCGACCACTGCCCATAATCGCCAGCAGGCTACCTTCTGGCAGCTGCGGCAATGCCTCGGCAAAACCGCGGATCAGGGTTGCCTGATCCTTGTCCGGGTGCAGGCGCCCGACATTACCGACCACCCAGGCATCCTGAGGTAAGCCCAGGTGCTCACGCGCTGCTTCGCGCGAAACCTGCGCAGCCTGCACAGCGGCGACGTCGATGCGGTTGTACAGCGTCTCGATACGTTCGGGCGCCCAGTTCGACAGGCAGGCGCGCATATCATCACGCACAGCATTGGAGACCCCGAGCAAAGCCAGGCGCTTGCGAAAGAGATTGGCGAACAGCTGACGTGTACGCCGCTTGTAGTCGCCAAACGCATGGTGCACGCCGATCACCGGTAAATTGCTGCCCAGCAGGGCGACGTAGATCGGTTTGAAACGATGGGCGATGCAGAATTTGAAGTCGCGCGAGGCGGCGATGCGCTTGAGATCGCGGATCGCCTTGAGCTTGAGGCCACGCACTTGCCGACTGGAATAGTCGAGAAAAATCACCTCGTCAGAGGCCGAGCCTTGCTCGACGTCTGCACTCGGTTTGCCAGTCAGATAGACCGTACACACTTTGTAAGGCGTACCGACAAAGAGCGCGGCGTATTGCCGCGCGCAGTCGAGGAAGGGGCCGTCGTAGCCGTGGCAGAACTGCAAAACCCACGACTGACCTGCCCCAGCGCCCTCAGACATTGTCATACCAATCCTTGCCATCCTTGACCACGAGGATGTCTTCCATGATCAGGTACTGCAGGTCGGAGCCGTAGAACATGTTCAACGCGTCAGTCGGCGAGCAGATCATCGGCTCGCCACGGCGGTTGAGCGAGGTGTTCAGCGACACGCCGTTGCCGGTGAGTTTTTCCAGTTCCAACATCATGTCGTAGTAGCGCGGGTTGTATTCGCGCTTGAGCACCTGGGCGCGCGAGGTGCCATCTTCGTGCACCACTTCGCCGACGCGGGTCTTCCACTCTTCGTTGACTTCGAAGGTGAAGGTCATAAACGGGCTCGGGTGATCGACCTTGAGCATCTGAGGGCCGACGGTGTCGAGCATCGACGGGCAGAAGGGGCGCCAGCGCTCGCGAAACTTGATCTGTTCGTTAATCCGGTCGGCCACGCCCGCCACGCTCGGGCAGCCTATGATCGAACGACCGCCGAGGGCGCGCGGGCCGAACTCCATACGGCCCTGGAACCAGGCCACTGGATTCGCGTCGACCATGATCTTGGCGATGCGCTGCGGCATGTTGTCGATCCGTTTGAACACCGGCTTGCTCGGGTGACGAGCACAGGCGGCGATCACATCTTCGTTGGAGTAGGACGGACCGAGGTAGACGTGCTCCATCTTCTCCACCGGCACGCCGCGCTGGTGCGAGACGTAGGCAGCAGCGCCAACTGCAGTACCGGCGTCACCGGACGCCGGCTGAACGAACAGCTCTTTCACGTCGTCGCGGGCGATGATCTTCTGGTTCAGTTTGACGTTCAGCGCGCAGCCGCCGGCGAAGGCAATCTTGCCGGTCTCGCGGATGATGTCGCCCAAGTAGTGCTCCATCATCTGCAGCGCCAGCTTCTCGAACAGCGCCTGCATGCTGGCGGCATAGTGGATGTAAGGGTCATCGGCGATATCGCCCTGACGCTTCGGGCCCAGCCACTCGATCAGCTTCTTGGAGAAGTAGAAACCCTTGCCGTTTTCTTTATAGCGGCGCAGGCCGATCACGTTGGCGTATTCGGTGTTGATGATCAGCTCGCCGTTTTCGAACTTGGCCAGGCGCGAGAAATCGTACTTGCTGGCATCGCCATAGGGCGCCATGCCCATCACCTTGAACTCGCCGTCGAGCATCTCGAAGCCGAGGAATTCGGTGATCGCGCCGTACAGGCCACCGAGGGAATCCGGATCAAAGAACTCTTTGATCTTGTGGATCTTGCCGTTCTCGCCGTAGCCGAAGAAGGTGGTGGCGTACTCGCCCTTGCCGTCGATGCCGAGGATCGCGGTCTTCTCGGTAAAACCCGAGCAGTGGTAGGCACTGGCGGCGTGGGCCAGGTGGTGCTCGACCGGCTCGATCTTGATCTTCTTCAGATCAAAGCCGAGCTGCTGCAGGCACCACTGGATATGTTTGTAATAGCGCTTGTAGCGACGGTTACCCATCAGAATCGCGTCGAGGGCGCGGTCCGGCGCGTACCAATAGCGCTTGGCGTACTGCCAGCGGGCCTTCTCGAAGATGCTGATCGGGGCAAACGGAATAGCCACCACGTCAACGTCAGACGGTTTGATCCCTGCCTGCTCCAGGCAGAACTTGGCCGATTCGTAGGGCATGCGGTTCTTCGCGTGCTTGTCGCGCACAAAGCGCTCTTCTTCGACGGCCGCGATCAGCTTGCCGTCGATATACAGGGCGGCGGAGGGGTCATGGCTGAGGGCGCCGGACAGGCCGAGAATGGTCAGTGCCACTGGTTTTGCCTCTTCTAGTCTGCTGAGCCGACGGCGGGCGTCAGCGGTATACGTTGGTTGAGCAACTGGTGCAGCGCCGAATCGTCGGGCCAGTTGCGCAGGAAACGGGCGCGGTCGCGGGCATAAGCCCTGGCGAAACTGCGCGCACTGCGGTGCTGCTGCATGGCGTCGAGGTCGATCAACGACCAACGACCCAGGCGTTCATCCCAGAACAGATTGTGCCCCTTGAAATCACCGTGGCTGATGCGCTCACGCAGCAAGGCAGCGAACAAGCGATCCAGTGCCAATAGGTCGGCTTCCGGGGGCGATCCATCATGGAACGCCTGAAAACGCGCGATTATATCCTGCCCGCCGCAGTATTCGGTAATCAGGTAGGCGCGCCCGCGTAACCAGCACCAGCGCCGCTCTAGCACGGCCAACGGCTGCGGGGTGGCAATGCCCAGCAGCTGCAGGCGATTGCCCTCGACCCAGCTGTGCCAGGCGCGGCTGGGCCGCCAGAAGCGTTTCAACCAGTGGGCAACGCTCTTCACGTTATAGCGTTTGACCACCAACGGCCGGCCTTGCAGCTGCACTTGCGCCACAGTGGCCGCACCACCAGTCTTGTAGATATGGCCCTGCTCGGTAAGCAGGTCCAGGTTATTCAGCAGCGGTTGCAGTTCAGCCTGGTTGTCGCGACGCACCACCTGCAGGCCAAACGCACCGATTTTCGCAGCGAATAGGCTGCAATCACGGGCGATCTTGCGCAGATAATCGCGCAAACGCCATTTGCGTACCTTTTCCACTTCTTTGAGCAACGCTTCCAGCGGCAACGCATGTTCAGCGTTGGCCAGCAGGTAATGCACCAGCAGCTCTTCGATAAAGGGCGCCAACTCGGCTGGCAGCTGGGCAAAGAACACTCCGAGGTTTTCCAGCACCTTGTCGCGTGACAGCGGCTGGCCGGCCGTTTCGACCTGCACACCACCTCCGTCGATAACGAAGAGCTGGCCGTTATGTCGCAGCAGGTTGTCCAGATGCAGATCGGCCTGCCACAGCCCCTTGGTGTGCATCTGTGCGATGCTGACCAGCGCATCGGCCAGCACCGCCTGCTGATCGGCACTCAACAGCGGCTGGTCTTCCACAGCGCGCCAGGCATCCCACAGGCTCTCTGCGTCATCCAAGTACTCGAACAGCAGCCAGCCGCCCTCACCCTCACGCAGCCCATCCGCCAACAGTGCCGGTGTGTTCAGCCCCTGCTCGGCCAGCTGCCGCGCACCGTCACGCTCGCGCTGAAAGTGTCGCGCAGCCTTATCACCAACCAACAGTTTGGCCAGCACAGGCCGGCCGCGCCATGCGGCCTGGGCGACATAGCGCTGCCCGGGCAATACGCGCAGCAGTCTTTGCAGAGTCAGTTCAGCCGAGCCGGCTGCATCGGCCAACTCGATGGCCAGCGGCAATGCTGGCGCACGCCCAACCTGACGGAGCTCCGCCAAGTTCATCTCCGCGCTTCCTTGTTCCGCCGGCGCGCACCGAGACGCTCACTCCAGCGACCAAGATCCGCCGTCTCGCCAAGATAGGCCGTCAGCAGCACGCCGAGCTCCGCCTCACTCCACACACTGGCGCGGCGCAACAACGGTTCCAGATCCTTTACCCGATCGCGCTCACCGAACAGCAATGGGCGGGTCTTTTCCAGATCAATCAACTGCGCGTCGAAGCCAGCAACCGTCTCGCGCAAGAAAATATGCTTGGGATAAAAGCAGCCATGCATCTGCCCAGCTTGATGCAGGCGCCGCGCCAGCTCACCACAGGCCTTAAGAATTGCCGCACGGCGCGCTTCTTCGAGCGCCGCCCAGCCAGGCAGCCAGGCATCCAGATCCTGCCAACCATCCAGGGCGCGAGTCAGCAGCACCGCACGCCGCTCGCCCGGCAACTTGCGCTCGGCAAAAAATGCTGCCTGCAACGCAGGAATACCCAGCGCCGCATAACGTTGAATATTGCGAAACTCGCGGGCAAAGGTGGGCTCGCCGAACGGATGCAGAATGCTGCGGGTCAAGTGATTGCTTTGCCGCTTGAGGTAAAACGCCGCCTCACCCAAATCCAGCCGGTACACGCTGCTCCAGCCACCGCGCTCGGTATTGGGCTCATCCACCGCCTCCAACTGCAGCGTCCATAGCGCCTCGAAGCTGGTCAGCCCATGCCGCTCAAGTAAGGCGCGATCCTGCGCCGCAATAAAGTCGCTCATTCCCTGCCCTCAAAAAACGCAACGACTTGGCGGATGCGTTTCTTATCGGAAGCATTCAAGCGCTGGCGCCCACGGTATTGAAGATAAAATCGCAACCGCTGAGTGCGTGAAAGCACCTTGTTAGCGACTTTATCCAGACACGCCAAATCTTTGATGATGCGGTAGCGCAGCAAAGGCCCCCACCAAAAGGTCCCAGTTGGGCAGTCAATGAAGAAAAGCTCGCCACGCTGATTGACCAGCAGATTGCGCCACTTCAAGTCATTGTGCGTGAAATGGTGATCATGCAGCGTGCGGGTACCCCCTGCTAACTGCTGACTGATCTGCAAGACCCAACGAGAGTCGGTCAACCGCACATCCTGCCGATTCGCAATCTCGGCCAGATCAAGCGTCCCCTCGAGTTCACGAGTGATAAGAGCCCCCCGTACAAAAGCCCCCATTCTGCGCTCAAGCCCATAGGCAATAATCGGCGCTGTGGGAATGCCCCACTTGGCGAACAACTTGAGGTTCTGCCACTCCGCTTTAACCCGAGGACGACCAAGGTAACGCCGTAGGCCTTTGCCAGCGCCCCAGTAGCGTTTCACGTAATAACGCACCCCGCCGAACTCCACACGAATGACCTCAGACAAGGGGTCAGAGGTCAAACGCTCACCTTCAAGTGCAAATACGGCCTCAAGGGTTCCGAAAGCACCGAGCAGAATCGGATCGTGCAGGTCATGTTTCCACACTGTCATGCCTGCGTCCTGTTTAAGTCAGGAAGCGCACTGACGATGCGACGCCAAGGAATAAAAGGCCGCCAGACTGTTTTACCCAGCCATTTGAAGCTCAGGACCGGATTGATCACGCTATTGAGTTCATTGAAGCCAGGGCGCCAGGTGAAATCGGTACGCCGGCGTGTAATGGTGAATGTCCGCAACCCCAGCAGTGAACCGAGATGCCCACCGCCGGAATCATTACTAATGACGATGGTGCATGTCAGCAGAAAGTCGACAAGCCCTTTCAAGTCACTGAATGCATGCACATGATGGCCTGGGTATTGCGCCCTCAAGGCTTGCTGCTCAGCCGGAATACCGACGAACTCGACCTGCCAGCCCCTGGCAACCAAATGGCGAGCAAGGCGGCGAAACCCAGACGTTGAGAAATTCTTACTGGCATGCGGCGTGGTCGGAAAAATGGCCACACGTCGCATCTCCGCGCCGGTTTCACTGGGCGGAACCTGTAACCCCGCAATAGGCGTGGATAGATCAAGCCCGAGGATCTCTTCAGCGTACAGATCGATCCACTGCACCATGGTCTTGCCGGCTTTCGGGTCGCGACAAATCACGTTGTGCGCCCCTTCAATGCGGCAATCATCAAGCCATACAGGCGGCGGCTCGGACCTGAGCTTGACGGGAAGCTTCTTACCGGCGAGGTAAGCCACATTTCTCAGTGGGACATCGACGTACCAATCAATCGCACAGATAACCAAATCGTTACAGCCCGCCAGTGCAGGCACATCCGGCGTGCCCCCTAGAATGTCCAGCCCAGGTAGGTACTCGCTCACTGATGACAACGATACTGAAGCCAAGGTGACCTTCGCACCCGTAGCCTGGAGACGCCAGGCAAGGCGCAAGAACAGCGTGGTATCGCCCAACGCAGGACATGGAACCAGTGCAACCCTCACTCCCGGGCCGATCAACGCCTTCTTCTCCGACATCTACAGTCGATCTCCATAACGCTGTTTGCGGCCGTACAATTTAGCCGCCTTGGATTCCAGCCAAGCGAGCAGACGACCTTCTTCCTGAAGGATTTGCCGCAAGGGTTGTTGAAAATAACCACGCAGAAAGCGCAGTTTGTCGCGCCGGGTCAGGCCGATATCCAGTACGGAGAAGTACAGCGCGGCCAAGTCCTTGTTGCGCCAGCGCAACGGCAGCTGATTGCGCACCTGGGCGCGGTGCAGGTCAATCACTGACAAGCGGAAATCGTCGGCGGTGACCGGCTTGTCGGTGTGCAGCAGGAAGTGGCAGATGTAGCAGTCGCGGTGATTGACCCCGGCGCGGTGCATGCTGCCAACCATGTTCGCCACTTCCTTGATCAGCGCCCACTTCAGCCTTGGCTCGGGCGGTTGCTGCGCCCAGTTCAGGCTCAGCTGCTCAAGGTCGGTGGTCGGCGCCAGTTCTTCGGTAACGATAAAGGAATGTTGCGCCGCCGGATTGCTGCCGCGCTCACCGTAGGCCACGGCGGTCATGGTCGCCACGCCAACGTCAGTAAGACGCTGAATGGCCTGCCACTCCTGGCGCGCACCGAGCACCGGCAGCTTGGCAGTAAGCAGGTTCTTGACGATCTCGCCCCAGCCAATGCCGCGGTGGATCTTGACGAAGTAACCGCGCCCGTCGACTTCAGTGCGCAGTGTGCGGCGGCCTTCCAGCTCGCGGTAGACCTGCCCCTGCAACGCTTCGACAGCAGCAAAGGCATCACGCCCAGTCCACAAGGTTTTAAAGGGTTCAGCCAGTACCAGTTTCATGGACGCGCCGCCAGGATGATGTCGGCCGCATGCTGCGGCATGGAATACAGATCGGCGCTGTCGGCATAGGCCAGACCATTGCGTGACCAGAACGCACGGCGTTGATCGTTGGCGAGCATATCGGCGAGCAGATGGTTAAGGCGCTCCTGCTCGAACGGCCCACTCAGCACCCGCCCGGCATCCGCCTCGGCAATGTAGTGGGCATAGCCGCAAACGTCCGTCACCAACACCGGCAAGCCGGAGACCAGCGCCTCCAGCAGCACGGTGCCGGTGTTTTCGTTGTAAGCCGGGTGAATCAGCAGATCGGCACCGAGCAGAAAACGCGGAATATCGCTGCGGCCCTTGAGAATCTGCACTTGGTCGGAAACACCCAAGGCCTTGGCCTGCAGCTGAAAGGAACGCGGATCGTCCTGACCAATGGCGATCAGTCGGGTGCGCTGCTTCAATTCGCGCGGCAAGGCGGCCAGGGCTTTCAGGCTGCGATCCAAGCCCTTGGTCTTAAAACCTGAGCCGATCTGCACCAGCAGCAGGTCGTTATCCGCCAGCTTGAATTCAGCACGAAACTCGGCGCGAATCTCAGCGGCATTGGCCGGCGCGCGGCGGTCTGCGGCGATGCCCGGCGGCAGCAGGTGAAAGCGCTGCAGCGGGGTGTGGTAATGCTTGATAAACAGCGGCTGCTGCACTTCGGAGATCATCAGAATCTCGGTCTTCGATTCGGGGGCGAATACCGCCCGCTCGTAATCGGCAAAGTGCTTGTAACGCCCCCAGCGTTTGTAGATCGGCGCGCGCAGGGTCTGCGCCTTGTCTTCATAGCAGCCATCGGCGGCGTAGTAGACGTCCAGGCCGGGCATTTTGTTGAAGCCGATCAGCCGATCCACCGGACGCTTGGCCAGGTCGGCCTCGACCCAGGCGGTGAGCTTTTCATTGCGCTTGTGGTTGAACAGTGCCTTGACTGGCACCACCACCACCTCAAAGCCCGCAGGCACTTCACCTTCCCAGATCGGCGTGTAGACGCGAATGGCATGACCGCGCGCCTGGCACTCCAGGGCGATACGCATAAAGTCGCGCTGCAGGCCACCGAAGGGGAAGTATTTGTAGAGGATAAACGCGAGCTGCATCAGACAACGTCCTCGGCCAGCAACAGGGCCTGCAATTGTGTGGCGACACGCTCGGCATCCAGACCGTCGAAACAGGCTTTGTGTCGATCACCCGAACCAGCATTCGGCCCCGTGGCGCACAGGTGCACCTGACCGCGGCCATAGGCCCCCACGCGCCCCGGCAGGGTCGGGCCGTACAGGGAAATACTTGGCACATCCAGCGCAGCGGCCAGATGGCCGAGACCGGTATCCACCGCCACGCAGGCGCTGGCTCCGGCGATGACCTTGGCCACGCCTGCAAGATTTAATTTGGGCAGCACTGCAGCGTTTTCAATGCCTGTGGCAATCCGTTCGGCACGAGCCTTCTCGGCTTCATTGCCCCAGGGCAGGCGCACCGCCCAGCCTTGCGCGCTCATCTGCTCGGCCAGCGCACGCCAGTCGGCTTCCGGCCAATGCTTGCTTGGCCAGGTGGTGCCGTGCAGAAACAGCAAATAGGGTTGCGGCGACTGATCCGCCAGTTGCGCGCGATTGAGGCCGTAGTCGCCGACGCCAGCAGGCAGTGCATAGCCCAGCGCCTGGGCGAATAACTGGCGGGTGCGCTCAAGGGCGTGCTGTTCGCGCGGCACGGCATAGCCGTGATCATAGAAGCGACTGGCCAGCGGCTCACGCGCTGAGTCGCGATCCAGACCAGCGATTGGCGCTTTGACGTAACGGGTCAGCCAGGCACTTTTCAGCAGGCCTTGGGCATCGATCACCAAGTCATATCTGGTTTCGCCGAGACGCTGCTTAAAGCGCTTCCACTCACCGTTCTTGAAAGTTTGCCAAAGGTGCTTGCGCCAGCGGCGGATGGCCACCGGAATCACCTGCGCCACGGCCGGGTGCCAGGCGGGGATTTCGGCAAACCCCTCCTCCACCACCCAGTCGAACTGAATACCGGGAATCGCCCGCGCCGCATCAGTGAGCGCCGGCAGGGTGTGTACCACATCGCCCAGCGAAGAAGTCTTGATCAACAGTACCCGCAAGCTATTCAACCTCGACCGGGTCGCTGACCAGGCGATCCAGCGCCTCGATCACCGGGCGCGGCTTGAGCTGGCCCAGGCAGTTGTAGTGGCCGAAACGGCAGGTGCGGTCGAAGCACGGGCTGCATTCCAGGCCCAGGCGGACGATTTCCACCTGCTCGGCCAGCGGCGGGGTAAAGCCCGGCGAGGTCGAGCCGTAGACCGCTACCAGCGGACGATTCAGCGCTGCCGCCACATGCATCAGGCCAGAGTCGTTGGACACCACGGCGCTGGCGCAAGACAGCAAATCGATGGCTTCAGCCAGGCTGGTTTCGCCGGCCAGGTTCACCGCCTCTTCGCGCAGGCCGGGAATCAGCCGGCTGCGAATGTCCTCGCCAACAGGGTGATCATTCTTCGAGCCGAAAATCCACACCTGCCAGCCGGCGCGGATCTTCAGCTCGGCGACCTTGGCGTAATGCTCGCTCGGCCAGCGCTTGGCTTCACCAAACTCAGCCCCTGGGCACAGCGCCAGCACCGGGCGATCCAGGGTCAGACCAAACTTGGCCAGGGCGGTGTCGCGGCTCTGTGCGTCGATCTGCAAGGCGGGGCGTGGATAAGGCTGCGGCAGCGCGGCACCTGGCTCGAAGGCCAGCGCCATAAAGCGCTCGATCATCAGCGGGTAGCGTTCTTTATCAAGCGTGCGGATATCGTTGAGCAGGCCGTAGCGCAGCTCACCCTTCCAGCCGGTGCGCTTGGGGATACCGGCAAAATACGGTACCAACGCGGACTTCAGCGAGTTGGGCAGGAGAATCGCCTGGTCGTATTGGCCGGCCAGGGACTTGCCGATCTTGCGCCGCGTGGCCAATTCCAGCACGCCGTGACCGAGCGGAAAGCTCAAAGCCTGACGCACTTCGGGCATACGTTCGAGAATCGGCCGACTCCACTCGGGGGCCAGCACATCGATTACGCAACCGGGATGACGCTGTTGCAGACACTGGAACAGCGTCTGCGCCATCACCATGTCACCCACCCAGCTGGGGCCTACGATCAGTATTTTCATGCCTATTCCAGAAACGACCGGGGAGGCTTATCAGACTGCTTGGAAGCTACTGAGCTCGGCGGTGCTGCGTTAAAAACTGACTCGCTTGCTCATTGACTAGAGTCAACTCCGCCACTCGCCAGTTTTTGCCTTGCCTCGCCGTCGCTCGCGACGCTTCCAAACAGCCTGATCGCCTCCCTCGCTTTACCTAATTCAGGCCTTATTTAACCAATGTACGCCATTCTGCGTGGGCATCGGTTTTACCGGTCACCAGGTCGAAATAGGCGGTTTGCAGCTTCTCGGTGATAGGCCCGCGGCGGCCTGCGCCGATCTGCCGGCCATCGACTTCGCGAATCGGCGTGACTTCGGCGGCGGTGCCGGTAAAGAAGGCTTCATCGGCGATATACACCTCATCGCGGGTGATGCGCTTCTCGACCACTTCCAGGCCATGCTCGGCGGCCAGGGTCAGAATGGTATTGCGGGTGATGCCGTTCAGGCAGGAGGTCACTTCTGGGGTGTAGATCACGCCGTTCTTGACCAGGAAGATATTCTCGCCCGAGCCTTCGGCCACGTAGCCTTCCGGGTCCAGCAACATGGCCTCGTCGGCGCCACCGGAGATGGCTTCCTGCAGGGCCAGCATCGAGTTGATGTAGTTGCCGTTGGCCTTGGCGCGGGTCATCGAGATGTTGACGTGGTGGCGGGTAAAGGAGCTGGTACGCACCTTGATGCCAACCTGCAGGGCTTCGTCGCCCATATAGGCGCCCCAGCTCCAGGCCGCGACGATCACCTGGGTTTTCAGGCCACTGGCGCGCAGGCCCATGGCTTCAGATCCGTAGAACACCATCGGGCGGATGTAAGCGCTTTCCAGGTTGTTCTCACGCACGGCGGCGCGGGTGGCTTCGTTGATTTCGTCTTTGCTGAACGGAATCTTCATGCCCATGATGTGGGCCGAGTCGAACAGGCGGTCGGTGTGCGCTTGCAGGCGGAAAATCGCCGTGCCTTGCGGGGTATTGTAGGCGCGCACGCCTTCAAACACGCCCATGCCGTAGTGCAGGGTATGGGTCAGCACGTGGGTGGTCGCGTTGCGCCACGGCACCAGCTCGCCGTCATACCAGATCACGCCATCACGATCGGCCATCGACATAGTTGCCTGCTCCTCAAACTCGATTGGTACAACATTGGCCGGCCACCCTGGGTGCCCGACATCCTCAAATTCAGCTCAGCCTACTTCAGCTCAAGCCCAGTTCCTGCCAGATGCGCATCACCGTGCGCCGCTCATCGGCAAACTGCTCACCGCTGACCACCCCAGGCTGCTTTTGCAGGGCCTGGCGGTGGGCCGCCGAGCGGTAGGCCTTGTAAATATCCTGCAGCAAACGGGCATCTTCGCCCGGTAGCAAGCCGACCCGCTCCAGCCCTTCCAGAATGCGAATATTGTCAGTGAACTCAAGCAATTCCGGGTACTGGCACGACCAGGCCAGGGCCGCGTATTGCACCATAAATTCAATATCGACGATACCTCCGGCGTCCTGCTTGAGGTCGAACGGCGCCGTGGCCTCGAAGGCATTCGCCGCGGTGCCGGCCGCCGTGGCCTTGCTACCGAGGTTGTCGCGCATCTTCGCGCGCATCTCGCTGACCTCGCTACGCAAGGTGCCTAGGTCGCGCTCACGCCCCAACACCCCGGCACGCACCGCCTCGAACGCCTTGCCAACCCGTGCACAACCGACCAGCACCCGCGCCCGCACCAGCGCCTGGTGCTCCCAGGTCCAAGCCTCGCCCTGTTGGTAGCGCTCGAAGGCGCCCAGCGAGCTGACCAGCAGGCCCGCCGCGCCGGAAGGCCGCAGACGCATATCGACTTCGTAGAGCTGGCCGGAGTTGGTCTGGGTGGTCAGCAAATGAATGATGCGCTGGCCCAGGCGATTGAAGAACTGCGCGCCATCGATGGATTTTTCACCATCGGTTTCCGCATGCGGGTCGCCGTCGTGGATAAACACCAGATCAAGGTCAGAGCCATGCCCCAGCTCGATGCCGCCAACCTTGCCATAGCCGACGATAACGAAATCCGGGTCACAGATGCTGCCGTCAGGGCGCCGCGGCGCGCCGTATTTGCTCACCGTATGGCGCCAGGCCAGGGCCAGCACCTGGTCGAGAATCGCCTCGGCCAGCCAGGTCAGGTAGTCGCTGACCTTCATCAACGGCAGAGTGCCAGCAATTTCCGAGGCGGCGACGCGCAGGCGATGCGCCAGCTTGAAGTGGCGCAGCGCCTCCATTTGCTGCTCCAAATCTTCCTCGGGAATACGCATCAAGCGCTCGCGCAGCTCGGCGGCCAACTCGGGGGCCAGCGGCGGCTTGAACAGCCGCCCTTCATTAAGTAGCTCATCGAGCAACAGTGGGAAGCGGGTGATCTGCTCGGCAATCCACGGGCTGGCAGCGCACAGGGTCAACAGACGCTGCAGGGCGCTGGGGTTCTCGGTGAGCAGCACCAGATAGGCCGAACGCCGCGCCACGGCTTCGATCAGCGGCAGCACGCGCTCCAGCACTAGGTCGGGATTTTCATGCTCCACCGCTTGCGCAAGCAGGCGCGGAATAAAGGCATCCAGACGCTCGCGGCCGAGACGCTGCATGGCACGCACCTGATTGCCGTTGCGCAGCCCCGCCAGACGCTGCCAGGCCGATTGCGGCTCGGCAAAACCGGCCTCGGCCAGCTGTCGGCACGCGGCCTCTTCGTCCTGCACATCCTCCCAGAGCGGCAACCACTCGCAGCCCACGGCCTCTTCGACCGGCTCGCCACCTTCCTCTTCATCGGGATCGGCGATCACCTGGCGGAAGTGCCAGTCCACTCGGCCACGCCAGTGCATCAGCTGCTCGTGGAACGCCTGCCAACTGTCGAAGCCCATGATAAAGGCCACACGCGCACGGTCCTGATCGGTGTCCGGAAGCATCTGCGTCTGCCGGTCATCGATAGCCTGCAGCGCATGCTCGGCATACCGCAGGAAGGCATAACCATCGCGCAACTCATCGGTCACCGCCGGCGGCAGGTAACCCTGATCGCGCAGGGTATTCAGTACGGCGAACAGCGAGCGCTGCTGCAGGCTGAGGTCGCGACCGCCGTGAATCAGCTGGAAGGCCTGAGCAATAAACTCCACCTCGCGAATGCCGCCAGAACCCAGCTTGATGTTCTCGGCCATGCCCTTGCGCCGCACTTCCTGCTGAATCAGCTGCTTCATCGCGCGCAACGCTTCAATCGCCGAGAAATCCAGATAACGCCGATATACGAAGGGCCGCAGCATCTCCAACAGCTGCGCGCCAGCAGCCTGATCGCCACCGACCACCCGTGCCTTGATCATCGCGTAGCGTTCCCAGTCGCGGCCCTGGTCCTGGTAGTACTGCTCCAGCGCGTTGAAGCTGAACACCAGCGATCCGGAAGAGCCGTATGGGCGCAGGCGCATATCGGTGCGGAAGACGAAGCCGTCGACGGTGATCACGTCCAGCGCCTTGATCAGTTTCTGGCCGAGACGGATAAAGAATTCCTGATTATCCAGCGGGCGTTTCACCCCTTCAGTTTCGCCGCCTTCGGGGTAGCCAAAGATCAGGTCGATGTCCGAGGACAGATTCAGCTCATGGGCGCCCAGTTTGCCCATGCCGAGGATGACCATGTGCTGTGCCTGGCCGCTGCGTCGGCCGATGGGCGTGCCGAACTGCGTGCAATGGCGTGGATAGAGCCACTGATAAGCCAGATCGATACAGGCATCGGCCAGGTCGGAAAGGTCGCGACAGGTTTCGATCAAATCCGCCTGACGACTGATATCGCGCCAGATAATGCGCAATTGCTGGCGGTTGCGGTAACGCCGCAAGCGCCGCCCCAGCTCGTCGTCGTCAGCGCATTCGTCCAGCGCCTGGGCCAATTGGCCGCGCAACTCGCCCGCCGCCAGGCTGCGTTCCAGCTCACCACTGGCGGCCAGATCGAGCAGCATCTGCGGGTCGCGCAGGCCCTGCTGCACCACGAAATCACTGGCGGCGCCCACCCGCTGCAACGCCTCCAGTCGCTCGTTCGGCCAACCTGCGAAAGCCGCGGCCACCTCACTGGAGAGCCCGGCAAATGCGTGCTGCAGGGACTGTTCGGCGCGCAGTGCGAGGGGGGACAAGGCAGCAGGCAAAGAGGCCAGCGCGGGCAGGCTCATGGTCTATCCTTTTTAGCGGCCTGCCAGTGCAGCGACCATGGATGGCACCACCCACGCTAGAGCGGGTCGAATCACTGGCAGAAAAATAATTGTAGTTTTACTACCAAAGATTGTATCCAAAAGGCTGAAATCGGCGTCTGAATGTAGTAAAACTACACGCAGCCGGTCCTACCCCCGGTCAATCCAAGAATTCACGCGGCCACTCACGAAGTCGGCCACGAAACCTGGCCTCCGATTCTGGAAGCCTTTCCGCCCTGGAGCAAGCCATGCAAGACCTCGATCCCGTCGAAACCCAGGAATGGCTGGACGCCCTTGAGTCCGTCCTCGATAACGAGGGTGAAGACCGCGCACATTACCTGATGACCCGCATGGGCGAGCTGGCCACCCGCAGTGGTTCACAGCTGCCGTATGCGATCACCACGCCCTACCGCAACACCATCCCGCTGACCCACGAAGCACGCATGCCTGGCGACCTGTTTATGGAACGCCGCATTCGCTCGCTGGTGCGCTGGAACGCGTTGGCCATGGTCATGCGCACCAACCTGAAAGACTCGGATCTGGGCGGCCACATCTCCAGCTTCGCCTCCTCGGCGACCCTGTATGACATCGGTTTCAACTACTTCTTCCAGGCCCCCACCGAGGAGCACGGCGGCGACCTGATCTTCTTCCAGGGCCACGCCTCGCCCGGCGTTTACGCCCGCGCCTTTATGGAAGGCCGCATCAGCGAAGACCAGATGAACAACTTCCGTCAGGAAGTCGATGGCAAGGGCCTGTCGTCCTATCCGCACCCTTGGCTGATGCCGGACTTCTGGCAGTTCCCGACTGTTTCCATGGGCCTGGGCCCGATTCAGGCGATCTACCAGGCGCGCTTTATGAAGTACCTGGAAGCGCGCGGCTTTATCCCGGCCGGCAAGCAGAAGGTCTGGTGCTTTATGGGCGACGGCGAGTGCGACGAGCCGGAGTCCCTCGGCGCGATCTCCCTGGCTGGCCGCGAGAAGCTGGACAACCTGATCTTCGTCATCAACTGCAACCTGCAGCGCCTCGACGGCCCGGTGCGCGGTAACGGCAAGATCATCCAGGAACTCGAAGGCGTGTTCCGTGGCGGTGGCTGGAACGTCAACAAAGTCGTGTGGGGCCGTTTCTGGGACCCACTGCTGGCCAAGGACGTCGACGGCATCCTGCAGCGTCGTATGGACGAAGTAATCGACGGCGAATACCAGAACTACAAGGCCAAGGACGGCGCGTTCGTCCGCGAGCACTTCTTCAACTCGCCGGAACTCAAGGCGATGGTTGCCGATCTGTCCGACGACGAGATCTGGAAGCTCAACCGTGGCGGCCATGACCCGTACAAGGTCTATGCAGCCTATCACCAGGCGGTCAACCACAAAGAACAGCCGACCGTGATCCTGGCCAAGACCGTCAAGGGTTATGGCACCGGCGCCGGTGAAGCGAAAAACACCGCGCACAACACCAAGAAAGTCGATGTCGACAGCCTCAAGCAGTTCCGCGACCGCTTCGACATCCCGGTTAAAGACGACGAGCTGGAAAACCTGCCATTCCTCAAGCCGGAAGCAGGCAGTGCCGAAGCCCGTTACCTGAGCGAGCGCCGCGCCGCCCTTGGTGGTTTCGTGCCACAGCGCCGCGCCAAGAGCTTCAGCATCCCAACGCCGCCGCTGGACACCCTCAAGGCTATCCTCGATGGTTCGGGCGATCGTGAAATCTCCACCACCATGGCTTTCGTGCGCATCCTCGCGCAGCTGGTCAAGGACAAGGACATCGGCTCACGCATCGTCCCGATCATCCCGGACGAAGCGCGTACCTTCGGCATGGAAGGCATGTTCCGTCAGCTTGGCATCTACTCCTCGGTCGGCCAGCTCTATGAGCCGGTGGATAAAGACCAGGTGATGTTCTACCGCGAAGACAAGAAGGGCCAGATTCTCGAAGAAGGCATCAACGAAGCCGGCGCCATGAGTTCCTTCATTGCCGCTGGTACGTCGTACTCCAGCCATAACCAACCGATGCTGCCGTTCTACATCTTCTATTCGATGTTCGGCTTCCAGCGCATTGGCGACCTGGCCTGGGCCGCTGGCGACAGCCGCACCCGAGGCTTTTTGATCGGCGGCACCGCCGGCCGCACCACGCTGAACGGCGAAGGCCTGCAGCACGAGGACGGCCACAGCCACATGCTGGCGGCAACCATCCCCAACTGCCGCACCTATGATCCGACCTACGGCTATGAGCTGGCGGTGATCATCCAGGACGGTATGAAGAAGATGACCGAGCAGCAGCAGGACGTCTTCTACTACATCACCGTGATGAACGAGTCCTACCAGCAGCCGGCCATGCCGGCCGGTGTCGAGGACGGCATCATCAAGGGCATGTACCTGCTCGAAGAGGACAAGAAGGAAGCCGCGCACCACGTTCAGCTCCTCGGTTCCGGCACCATCCTGCGTGAAGTGCGCGAAGCGGCGAAGATCCTGCGTGACGAGTTCAACGTCGCCGCTGACGTGTGGAGCGTCACCAGCTTCAACGAACTGCGCCGCGACGGCCTGGCCGTGGAACGCAGCAACCGCTTGCACCCGGGCCAGAAGCCAAAGCAGACCTACGTGGAAGAGTGCCTGAGCGGCCGTAAAGGCCCAGTGATTGCCTCCACCGACTATATGAAGCTGTTCGCCGAACAGATTCGTCAGTGGGTGCCGAGCAAGGAATTCAAGGTGCTGGGCACCGACGGCTTCGGCCGCAGCGACAGCCGCAAGAAGCTGCGCCACTTCTTCGAAGTGGACCGCAACTGGGTTGTCCTGGCGGCACTGGAAGCACTCGCCGACCGTGGTGATATCGAACCGAAGGTGGTGGCCGAGGCCATCGTCAAGTTCGGCATCAACCCGGAAAAACTCAACCCACTGGACTGCTAAGGAGCGAAACGATGAGTGAATTGATTCGCGTACCCGACATCGGTGGTGGTGAGGGTGAAGTAATCGAACTGATGGTCAAGGTCGGTGATCGCATCGAGGCCGATCAGAGCGTGCTGACCCTGGAGTCGGACAAGGCCAGCATGGAAATCCCCGCGCCGAAAGGTGGCGTGGTGAAAAGTCTGAAAGTGAAGCTGGGCGACCGCTTGAAAGAAGGCGACGAACTGTTTGAGCTGGAAGCCGAAGGCGCTGCCCAAGCACCAGCGGCGCCGGCCGCAGCACCGGCAGAAGCACCTAAAGCAGCAGCGGCTCCCGCTCCGGCCGCCGCACCTGCGCCAGCCGCGCAGGCCAGCAGCAGCGTGCAGGACGTGCATGTGCCGGATATCGGCTCGGACGGCAAAGCCAAGGTCATCGAGATTCTGATCAAGGTCGGCGATAGCGTCGAAGCCGATCAGTCGCTGATCACCCTGGAGTCGGACAAGGCCAGTATGGAAATCCCTTCGCCGGCTGCCGGCGTGGTGGAAAGCATCAGCGTCAAACTGGAAGACGAAGTCGGCACCGGTGATTTTATCCTCAAACTGAAAGTAGCCGGCGCCGCTGCAGCTCCAGCAGCCGCCGCAGCGCCAGCACCGGCCGCTGCACCAGCCAGTGATGTGCACAAGGTTCCGGCCGGCGCGCATCCGGCGGTCGCTGCCGAAGTTGGTGCAATTGCCTCGCTGGCAGCCGCTGCTGCCAACGTTGCCGCCGCCCCTAAGCGTGACGGCGCCAAGGTGCATGCGGGCCCGGCTGTACGCCTGCTTGCTCGTGAGTTCGGCGTCGAACTGTCCGCCGTACCGGGCACCGGGCCGAAAGGCCGCGTGCTCAAAGAGGACGTGCAGACTTACGTCAAAGCGATGATGCAGAAGGCCAAGGAAGCCCCTGCTGCCGGCGCAACCGGCGGCGCCGGTATCCCGCCGATCCCAGTGGTGGACTTCAGCAAGTTTGGTGAAATCGAAGAAGTGGCGATGACCCGCCTGATGCAGGTCGGCGCCAACAACCTGCATCGCAGCTGGCTCAACGTGCCACACGTGACCCAGTTCGATTCGGCCGATATCACCGAGCTGGAAGCCTTCCGCGTCGCGCAGAAAGCCGTGGCGGAAAAGGCTGGGGTCAAGCTCACCGTGCTGCCGCTGCTGCTCAAGGCCTGCGCCTTCCTGCTCAAGGAACTGCCGGACTTCAACAGCTCACTGGCACCAAGCGGCAAAGCGATCATCCGCAAGAAATACGTGCACATCGGCTTTGCCGTGGACACCCCGGATGGCCTGCTGGTACCGGTGATCAAGAACGTCGATCAGAAGAGCCTGCTGCAGCTGGCTGCCGAAGCCGCCGTTCTGGCGGAGAAAGCACGCAGCAAAAAGCTGTCGGCCGACGATATGCAGGGCGCCTGCTTCACCATCTCCAGCCTCGGTCACATTGGCGGCACCGGCTTTACGCCGATCGTCAACGCACCGGAAGTGGCAATTCTCGGTGTGAGCAAGGCGACCATCCAGCCGGTCTGGGATGGCAAGGCGTTCCAGCCCAAGCTGATGCTGCCGCTGTCGCTGTCCTACGACCACCGGGTGATCAACGGCGCCGCTGCGGCGCGCTTCACCAAGCGCCTGGGTGACGTACTGGCGGACATCCGCACCATGCTGCTGTAACGCATCAACTTTCGAGCAGCCACGCTCGTATCCTCGACCCCGCCCCTTTCGGCGGGGTTTTTTTTAGGTTTAAGACAGCGGCAGAAATGTGGGAGGCGATCAACCTTTCTGCAGATTACGAATCAGAAAGCTCAGGGCCTTAGCCAGTTCGGCGGCGCCCTTGTGATCACGCACGATGGTCAGCATTGGGCTGCCGTCGTTGGGGTTGTGCAGCACGCAACTGATGCCGTTGGTCGGGCATTCGTAACGCACGAAAGGGTCGACGCCAAATAGCGGTACGCGCTGGTTGCGCACGGCAATATCGGTGCCCTGCTGGCCACGGGTTTCTTCACGCAGCAGCAGCTCGCCGGACTCGCCCTGGCGCAGCTGATAAAGCAGGTCCTGACGCTGCGCCTGGCCGACCTGATAGGCGGCGCGCAGGGCGTAGGTTTTTAGCAGATCATTGCAGTGCGCCAACAACGCCTGGCGGTCACTCTGGGTTAGATAAAGGCGTTTCAGTTCGAGCAGATAATTGCCCTGTTCGGCACTGCTCAAACCCGTGTCAGGCTCAGCGGCGAATACCGTTGAGGTGGCCATACAGCTGCTCAGCAGCACTGCGGATATTAGTTTTCTTGTCAGTCGCAATTGCATGATGCACCCTTACCCGACGCTATAAATGAAGTGAGTCGATTGCCGCTTCGATCAGCATACTGGAAGCCAGCCTCCGAATGAAAAGCCATCCCGATGCCGCGAGTCGTTTAGCGGCCGAGGTTGTGACGCAGTTGCCAGTGCCTTCGCGCCTTGGCTTGCTGCGTTTCGAGCGCTTGAATGAAGCCAGCTGGGCTCTGCTGTACCTCGATTCGGGCTGTGAACAACAGTTTGGTCTGCCCGCTCACGAACTCTGCTCCCTGCTCGATGCCCCCTACGCCAGCCTGATGGAACCCGCAGTGCGTCATCAGCTGCACGACAACATTGCGCAGCAGCTGGCCGAGCGTCGCCACTACAGCGTGCAGTACTGCCTGCACACCCCGCGCGGCAGCCTGACGCTGATGGAAGTCGGCGAAGCCTTCAAGCAACGCGGCCGGCACCTGCTGCGCGGCTACCTGCTGGTGATGAACGAGCAAAGCGCTCCCTCGCCACAGACCCTCGAACTCTACCAACGCAGCCAGGCCGAACTGCAGGCGCAGCAGCGTCGCACCCAAGCTCAGCAACAGTTGATCGTGACCCTCGCGCGCCACCATTACGGCGACAGCGATCCCTTGCGTGAAGCCGCCGAGCTGATCAGCAAAAGCGCCTGCGAACTGTATGGCGTTAGCCGCGTCGGCATCTGGAACCTCAATCAACATGTGCTGCAAGCGGTGGCCCTGTACCAACAGGACCAGGGCCGGCATGTCGCCCAGGACGATATCGACGCCAGCCCCTACCCCGCCTACCTGCAGGCGCTGCACAGCGGCCGCGCGCTGGACGCGCATGATGCCCACCAGGACCCGCGCACCTGCGAGCTGAGCAGCAGCTACCTGCAGCCCATGGGCATCACCGCCATGCTCGATGCCAGTATCCGCATCGCCGGTGAAGTGGTCGGCGTACTGTGCCTGGAACATATCGGCGGGCCGCGCACCTGGCAGGCCGACGAAATCGCCTTTGCCGGCGAACTGGCCGACCAGTACGCCCAGGTGCTGACCAATCAGCAACGGCGCTCCGCGACCAATGCACTGTACCTGTTTCAGCGCGCGGTCGAGCAGAGTTCCAGCGCCTTTATCCTGCTCGACCGCGATGGCCTGGTGGAGTACGTCAACCCAAGCTTTACCGCTATCACCCTGTACAGCGCCAGCGAAGTGCAGGGCCGTCGCCTGTCAGAAATTCCTGCCCTGGAGAACCTCAGCGATCTGCTGTTCGACGCCCGTTCCAGCCTGGCCGAACACAACAGCTGGCAGGGTGAATTCAAAAGCCGACGGAAGAACCTCGACCCTTATTGGGGCCAGTTGTCGCTGTCCAAGGTGCATGCCGACGATGGCAGCCTGACCCACTACATCGGCATCTACGAAGACGTTACCGCGAGCAAGCAGGCGCAGCAGCATATCGAGCGCCTGGCCTTTCGCGACAACCTGACCGGGCTGGGCAACCGCTACGCCTTTATCCGCTCGCTGGAGAAGCACTTCAGCGAACACCAGGGCAAACCGATCAGCCTGCTGCTGGTGGACATCGACAACTTCAAGCGGATCAACGACAGCCTCGGCCACCAGACCGGCGACAAACTGCTGGTCAGCCTGGCGCGCCGTCTGCGCAACACCCTGACCCCAAGCAGTGTGCTGGCGCGCTTTGCCAGCAACGAGTTCGCGGTACTGCTCGAGGCCAACCAGGCCGACAGCCAGTTGGTGGCGCAGAAGCTGCTGCACACCCTGGACAAGCCGCTGTTCGTCGACAATCAGCTGATCAGCGTCACCGGCTCCATCGGCCTGGGCTGCGCCCCCGAGCATGGCGATGACCCGCAGACCTTGATGAAGCACACCGGTCTGGCCCTGCATAAAGCCAAGGCCAACGGCAAAAACCAGCTGCAAGTGTTTACCGATGTGCTGAATGCCGAGGCGCACTACAAGCTGTTCGTCGAGAGCAACTTGCGCCGCGCACTGATGCAGAACGAGCTGGAAGTGTTCTACCAGCCCAAGCTGTGCCTGAAGAGCGGCCGACTGCTGGGCCTGGAAGCGCTGCTGCGCTGGCATCACCCGGACAAGGGCATGATCAGCCCGGACAAATTTATCAGCGTGGCGGAAGAAACCGGCCTGATCATCCCCATCGGCAAATGGGTAACCCGCCAAGCCTGCCGCATGAGTACGCAGCTGATCGCGATTGGCCACAAGCCGCTGCAGATGGCCATCAACCTGTCGCCCAAACAATTCTCCGATCCGGACCTGGTCGGCGAGATCGCCGCCATCCTGCATGAGGAACAGCTCGATCCAGCCCTGCTCGAACTGGAGCTGACCGAAAGCCTGCTACTGGAAGCCACCGAAGACACCCGCCACCAACTCAGCCGCCTGAAAAGCCTGGGCCTGACCCTGGCCATGGACGACTTCGGCACCGGTTACTCCTCGCTCAGCTACCTGAAGAAATTCCCCATCGACGTGATCAAGATTGATCGCAGCTTTATCAAGGACATCCCGGAGAATCAGGACGACATGGAAATCACCTCCGCGGTGATCGCCATGGCGCACAACCTGAAACTCAAGGTGGTGGCCGAAGGTATCGAGACGGCCGCGCAGCTGAACTTTCTTCGCCGCCAGCAATGCGATATCGGCCAGGGCTACCTGTTCGACAAACCCATCGCCAGCCGCGACCTACTGGAAAGTCTCAAGCGCTATCCAAACCGAGGCTAGCTGTAACAAGCTCGCCCTTTGACGGTCTATGACACACATGCTTCTGCTGAGGAAATGGCTCATGGTTCTGCGTTCGCAAATTCTCGCCCACAAACTCGAACTGCCCACCGCCGAGCAGGCCCTGCCTGGCCGCGCCGATGCAATAGCGGTGCCGGCTGCGCACTTCGTCAATGGCAACGCGCTGCAAGGGCCATTTCCTGCCGGGCTTGAGCAGGCGGTATTCGCCATGGGGTGTTTCTGGGGCGCCGAGCGGCGCTTCTGGCAGCAGCCGGGCGTGTGGAGTACGGCGGTCGGCTACGCCGGCGGCCATACGCCCAACCCGACCTATGAAGAAGCCTGCTCGGGCCTGACCGGCCACACCGAAGTAGTGCTGGTGGTGTTCGATCCCAAGGTCACCAGCTACGCCGCACTGCTGAAAGTGTTCTGGGAAGCGCACAACCCGACCCAGGGCATGCGCCAGGGTAACGACACGGGCAGCCAGTACCGTTCGGCGATCTACTGCTACGGCGTTGAACAGCTGGCGGCAGCAAAGAGCACGCAGGCGCAGTTCCAGGCCGAGTTGAGCAAAGCCGGTTTCGGCGCCATCACCACCGAAGTGCGCGAGGCGCCGCCGTTCTACTACGCTGAGACCTATCACCAGCAGTACCTGGCGAAGAACCCCGGCGGCTATTGCGGCCTGGGCGGCACGGGAACCTGCCTGCCGGGCTGATAGAGAGGGGATAGCACGATGGAACTCAGCAGCCTGACCAATCAGGTGTCGACCCAGGCAGCGGCTCAGGCCTCTGCCCTGGCCTCACTGCTGTTGCTACGCAAAACCCTGGAACTGCAGGCTGCCAGCATCGGCGGCCTGGTTGAGGCCGCCACGCCAGCCAGCACGTCGAGCAATCCGCCCAATCTGGGCAATAGCGTCGACGTGATGATTTAGCCAGCCACATCCGCCGCCGCACTGCCATCGGCGGCAGTTTCCGCCTTCCAGCTTTTCAATAGCTTGCCGACCTTGTAACCACGCCAGCCAAGCATGCGTGAAGCGGTCAACACGCCGGCCATCAGCGCGCCGCCAACGCCCGCAGTCACCGTATCGGCGCCGGTCAGATACAGGCCCTTGATCGGCGTCTGGCTGTGAATCCAGTGCTGCTCGAAGCGTTGCACCGTATGGTCGATGCCATAGATCTCGCCCTGCTCGTTCCACTGATACCACTCGGTGGACAGCGGCGTGCCCAGCTCGCAGAAGTCCAGCGCACCGCGCAGTTGCGGCTGATGCTGGTAAAGGGTTTCCAGCAGCTGCGCAGTCAGCTCGGCCTTGAACGCCTCGTAGTCGGCGCCGCGCTTGCCCCAGGTCGTACCCTTCCACTTCGCAAACCACTGTGGCTGGGTCGGCGCGACGATTTCCACCGTGGCCTTGTTGGGGTAATGCGCATCCCAGGCCGGGTCCTTGGCCGAGGGGAAGCTGATATAGATCAGCGGCATCGCCGGATTCTGCCCGGCCATAAAGCTGCTGACGTTGTGGTCGTGATCATGGGTCGGGTAGACCCAGTAATTGGTCTTCGGCAGCTTCAGCTCGGCGGCGCTGCCCTTGAAGCCGGCGTACAGGCACAGGGTGGCGGCCGACAGTTTGACCTTGGGCAGTTGCTCCAGCAGGCCATAGTCACTGGCCACCTGATGGTCGAGCAGGCGGGTATAGGTCGGCACCAGGCCGGCGCAGCTGACGATCTGCGGTGCGCGAATCTCAAAACCGTCTTTCTGCATCCGCACGCCAACTGCACGGCCGTTCTCCACCAGAATCTTGTCGACCCCGGCATAGGTGAACACATGGCCGCCGGCCGCTTCGATCACCGGGATGATGGTTTCGGAAATCTTCGTCGCGCCGCCCACCGGGTAATTGCCTCCAGTGATGTAGTGCTTGGCGACCATCGCATGCATAACAAAGGCAGCTTCGGCCGGCGGCAAGCCGTAATCGCCCCACTGCGCGGTGAGCACGCCGATCAGTTCCTGATTGTCGGTCAGGCCTTCGAGCACTTCGCGGGTGGTCTTGAAGAAGTAATCCGGCAACCACAGGCGGCGCAGTTTGCTATAGAGCATGCCCAATGAACGCGGCAGGGCTTGCCCTGCGAAGAAGCGCGGCACCTTGGCGCTGACCTCGCTAAGCAGGTCGACATAGCGCTCCAGCACCGCAGCCTCATTGGGGAAGTGGCGCGCCATCTCCGCCTTGAATTCCTCGCGCCCGGCCACGTAGTCATAGGTCTTGTCGCCAATCACGATGCGATCGTAGTGGGCATCCATCGGTGCCCATTCGAGCTTGCCGTCGCTGATCACATCGAACACCCGACGGATCGCCGACCAGGGTTTATGCACCTCGCCGATGTAATGCACGCCCACGTCCCACTCGTAGCCTTCGCGCTCATAGCTGTGGGTGTAACCGCCGGCGGTGTAGTGCTGCTCCAGCACGCACACGCGCTTGCCAAGCTTGGCCAGCAGCGCGGCGGTGGTCAGGCCGCCGATGCCGGAGCCAATGATGATGGCGTCGTAGTCACCCTGAACCAGGCGAGGACGGAAGCGGGTACCGGTGCGTTTCATGGGAAGCTCCTGCGTTATTCTTGTTATGCAATTTTTTGCATACTAGACAGCGATTGGAGTTGATGCAACTTTTTGCATAATCCGTATACTGCGGCGCACCTCAATAGCAGCCGGTGAAACCCGCTTATGTCGCTCAAGCACGCCATCCTTATCCTCCTGGAAAGCGAACCCGGCAGCGGCTACGACCTGCTCAAGCGCTTCAAGGATGGCCTCGGTTACTTCTGGAACGCCAAGCACCAACAGGTTTACCTGGAGCTGAAAAAGCTCAGTGAAGCCGGCTGGCTGGAATTCGAGGCGCAGGCCCAGGACACCCGCCCAGACAAGAAAAACTACCGACTGACCCCGGCCGGCCACGCCGCGCTGCTGCGCTGGCTGGGCGAACCGGTGCAGCCGAACAAGATCAACGATGCGCTGCTGGTCAAACTCTATGCAGGCGCACACACCTCGACCGCCAACCTGCGCGAGGAAATGCAGCGCCATGTGGCCGTGCACCGCAAGACCCTGGACAGCCTGCTGAGCATCGAACGCGACTACCAGGCCTTGCCGGATGAACAGCGCAAGGCGCTGCGCCTGCCCTACTTGACCCTGCGCCGCGGCATTCTCGGCGAACAGTCCTGGCTGGCCTGGGCGGATGAAGTCGAACAGGAACTGCGGAAAAACTAAGCCCCGCAGAACTCATTGCAGATTACTGCCAGGTCATAGGCAAACCGCTAGACTGCAAGCCAATAGCCACCAGTGCCGATACCCGCATGCCTGCGACCTCCGCCTACATATCTCCCGATCAGCTGTGCGTCGGCCTGTATATCCAGCTCGAACTGGCCTGGTGGGAACACAACTTTGCCTTTAGCAACTTCAAGATCAAGGATGAAGCGCAGATCAGCGCCTTGCGCGCCCTCGGCCTGGAGCGCCTGCGCTATGACCCGGCGCGCAGCGATTGTCCGCCACTCGCCGCCACTCCAACCCCGGTTGCGGCCGAGCCCGTAGCAGCGCCGATGCCCAGCCCGGCCGAACAGGCCAGCCTGGCCCGGGCGGAAAAGCTCAAGGCGCTGCGCAAGCGCCTGGCCGAGGTCGACCGCAAGTTCGTCCAGGCCAGCCAGCAGGTCAAGACACTTAACCAGACGCTGCGCAGCCGTCCGGAAGATGCCATCAAGCAGGCCGGAGAGATAGTCGGTGCGATGGTCGAAACCCTACTCGGCGGCAGCGGCGTGGTGCTGCACAGCATCAACAGCAAGGCCGCCGAAGACAGTTACTTTCACTCATTGAACGTCACGGTGCTGGCCTTGCTGCTCGGTCGCCAACTCGGCCTGGACAGCGAGGACTGCCATATCCTCGGCCTCGGCGCGTTGCTGCACGATGTCGGCAAGCTGGAAGTGCCAAGCAAGGTGCTGCTGAAAAGCGAGCCACTGACCCGCCCGGAACAGCAGCTGCTGCAACTGCACTGCGAATTCGGCCTGCGCATGGGCCACAAATTGATGCTCGACGACGAGGTGCTGCGCATCATCAACGAGCACCACGAGTACTGCGACGGCAGCGGCTACCCGCGCCAGCTGCGCGAGGCTGCCATTGGCCGGTTAAGCCGCCTGGTGTGCATCGCCAACCAGTTCGACAACCTCTGTAACCCGCTCAACCCGCGCGATGGCCTCAGCCCGCACGAGGCCCTGGCGCTGATGTTCAAGCAATACAGTGCGCGCTTCGATGCGGTGGCGCTGAAGGCCTTTATCCGGGTGATGGGCATCTACCCGCCGGGCAGCCTGGTGCAGCTGGAGGATCAGCGCTACGGCCTGATTCTCGGTATGAACCCGAGCCAGCCGCTGAAACCGACGCTAATTGTCTACGACGCCGCAGTGCCCAAGAACGAGGCATTGATCATCGATCTGGAACAGGAACCGCGCCTAAGCATCGCCGCCAGCCTACGCCCGGCCCAGCTGCCGCGCGAGGCGCTGGAATACCTTAATCCTCGCCAGCAGCTCACTTACTTCGTTGAGCCTACGCAGGGCCGTTAGCTGCCGCTGCTTTCCTCGATCAGCCAATCCATACGCCAGCCGCCCTGGCTCTGCCCGAGCAGTTGGGCCAGCCATGGCAGGATCTGCTTGAGTTCATCCTCCAGGCCCCATGGCGGGTTGCTGATCACCAGGCCGGAGCCGTTCAGGCGCGCGGCTTCATCGGTGGAATGCACATAGAGTTCCACGCGCAGCAGCTTGGGCGCCTTGCTCTTTTGCAGGTCGCTGTAGAAGCGCCGCAGCTGACGCAGATCCTTGATCGGGTACCAGATCGCTACCACCGCCTGGCGCATGCGGCCGATGGCTTCGCTCAGCGACTGGGCGCAGCGTTCCATCTCATCGAC
The DNA here is from genome assembly GCF_030690725.1 of Pseudomonas sp. Classification (GTDB taxonomy): domain Bacteria; phylum Pseudomonadota; class Gammaproteobacteria; order Pseudomonadales; family Pseudomonadaceae; genus Aquipseudomonas. Next base: position 52,145 of record NZ_JAUYGD010000054.1, read on the forward strand.
CTGCTCGAATGGCGGATCGATCAACAGCAGGGCGCGCTTCTCGCGGGTTGGCAGCAGGGCGCGCGGCACATGCCAGCCTTCACCCAGATGCACAGCGGCGCGGCGGTCGCCGTGCATGTTTTCCTTGAGCAGGCGACCATCTTCCGGGTGCTTCTCGTTCAGATGCAGGCGATCCTGTTCGCGCGTCAGCAGGCGCGCCAGCTCCGGCGAACCGGGGTAATGGCGCAACTCGCCATCCGGGTTCATCGCGCGGATCACTTCCAGATAATCCAGCAGCGGGTCTGGCACGTCCGTGGCCTGCCATAGCCGCGCGATGCCTTCTAGCCACTCGCCGGTACGGCTGGCCTGGTCGCCGCGCAGGTCATACAGACCGATGCCGGCATGGCTGTCGAGGTAGGCAAACGGCGCCTCCTTGCGTGACAGCAGGGCAATCAGACGGCTCAAGACATAGTGTTTCAGCACATCGGCATGGTTGCCGGCATGGAAGGCGTGACGGTAGTTCATCGGGGCGGGCTCCTATGGCCGCACAGTTTACCCGCTTGCATTAGAATTCCGCAGCCTGCTATCGCCCAGCCGGCCAACTGCCATGGAGATTGTCAGATGAACCTGCAACGCCTGCTGAATATCGACCTTCCGCTGATTCAGGCACCGATGGCTGGCGTGCAGCTGCATGGCTTGGCCGCAGCCGTGTCGAATGCCGGTGCGCTCGGTTCGTTGCCCTGCGCCATGCTCGACGCGGCCGGGTTGCGCAAGGAGCTGCAGGCGCTGAGCGAGAAAACCCGCAAGCCCTATAACCTGAATTTCTTCTGCCACACCCCGCCAGCCGCCGATGCTGCTCGCGAAGCAACCTGGCGCGAGGCGCTAAGCCCTTTCTACAACGAGCTAGGCATCGACCCGACGACTATCGCCAGCGGCCCCGGTCGCCTGCCATTCAGTGCCGAGATGGCCGATCTGCTCGATGAGTTTCGCCCGGCGGTGGTGAGCTTTCACTTCGGCCTGCCCTCCGCCGAGTTGCTGGCGCGGGTTAAAGCCTGCGGGGCCAAGGTGCTGAGCTCGGCGACCACGGTGGAGGAAGCGCTGTGGCTGGAAACTCATGGCGCCGATGCAATCATCGCCCAGGGTCTGGAAGCCGGCGGCCATCGCGGCATGTTCCTCACCGATGAGTTGAGCAGCCAACTCGGCACCTTTGCCCTGTTGCCGCAGATCGTCCAGGCCGTGCAGCTGCCGGTAATCGCCGCTGGCGGTATTGCCGATGCGCAAGGCGTGCGCGCCGCCATGGCCCTGGGCGCGGCAGGGGTGCAGATCGGCACCGCCTACCTGTGCTGCGATGAGGCCAGCACCAGCGCCATCCACCGCGCCGCCCTGCACAGCCCGGCGGCGCAGCACACAGCCCTGACCAATCTGTTTAGCGGCCGCCCGGCACGCGGCATCGTCAACCGGCTGATACGTGAGTTGGGCCCACTTAGCCCACTGGCACCGGCCTTCCCCCTGGCAACCGCGGCCATTGCACCGCTGCGCAGCCAGGCGGAAAGCCAGGGCAGTGGTGACTTCTCGCCACTCTGGGCCGGGCAGAATGTCAGTGGTTGCAAGAGCATCGGCGCCACCGAACTAACCCGCGAGCTGGCTCAGGGTTTTGCTCCGTAGCCCGGATAAGACACGGCACGCGGCGCAATCCGGGAAATCTCCCCCGGATTGCGCCAAGGCTTATCCGGGCTACCCAAGCACTGCCCAACGCCCCGTTATCACGCTTATTGATAGTGCTGGGAGCCGCACGCGCTGCTGCTTAGAATCTGTTTCGGATCTCGCGAGCTAGAGCGAGACAAGGCAAAAACAGGCGAGGAAGCGGAGTTTACGAGCTGTAAATGAGCATTCCGAGCCTGTTTTTAACGCAGTATCGCCGACGCGCAGCAGAGCCGAGACAGGTTCTAGACTCGGCGCATCGCCACCGGAGGCACACCCATGTCCGAGTCCCTGCTCAGTTCCCGCAACCTGGCCTTCGAGCTGTACGAAGTGCTGGACGCCGAAGGCCTGACCCAGCGCGAGCGTTTCGCCGAGCACAGCCGCGAAACCTTTGACGCGGCCATCGACACCGCCCGCAGCATCGCGGAAAACCTGTTCGCCCCGCACAACCGCAAGAATGACGAACACGAGCCGGAGTATGTCGACGGCGCAGCGGTGCTGATCCCCGAGGTCAAACCGGCGGTGGACGCCTTCCTTGAGGCAGGCTTTCTTAATGCCACTCGCGAGTTCGAGGTCGGCGGCATGCAGCTGCCTAACCTGCTGTCGCAGGCCTGCTTCGCGCACTTCCAGTCGGCGAATGCGGCGACCACGTCCTACCCGTTTCTGACCATGGGCGCGGCCAATCTGATCGAGACGTTCGGCAGCGATGAGCAGAAACAGCGCTTTCTGCAGCCGATGATCGACGGGCGCTTCTTCGGCACCATGGCCCTGACCGAGCCCCATGCGGGCTCCTCCCTGTCGGATATCCGCACCCGCGCCGAACCAGCCGAAGACGGCACCTACCGGCTCAAGGGCAACAAGATCTTTATCTCTGGCGGCGACCATCCTCTGTCGGAAAACATCGTGCATATGGTCCTGGCCAAGCTGCCGGACGCCCCCGCCGGGGTAAAAGGCATTTCGCTATTTATCGTGCCGAAGTTTCTGGTTAACGATGACGGCAGCCTGGGCAAGCGCAACGACGTGGTGCTGGCCGGGCTGTTCCACAAGATGGGCTGGCGCGGCACCACCTCCACGGCACTTAACTTCGGCGATAACAGCGACTGCGTCGGCTATCTGGTGGGCAAGCCGCACCACGGCCTGAGCTATATGTTCCAGATGATGAACGAAGCGCGCATCGGCGTCGGCATGGGCGCGGTGATGCTCGGCTACGCCGGTTACCTCTACTCGCTCGACTACGCCCGCCAGCGCCCGCAAGGTCGTCTGCCCGATGGCAAGGACCCGACCTCCGGCCAAGTAGCGATCATCGAGCACGCCGATGTACGGCGCATGCTGCTGACCCAGAAAGCCTATGTCGAAGGTTCCTTCGACCTCGGCCTGTACGCCGCACGGCTGTTCGACGACACCCAGACCCTGGCGACCGAAGAAGAGCGCCGCATTGCCCTGGAGCTGCTCGATCTGCTCACCCCAATCGTCAAATCCTGGCCGTCGGAGTTCTGCCTCAAGGCCAACGAGCTGGCCATCCAGATTCTCGGCGGCCATGGCTACACCCGCGATTACCCGGTGGAGCAGTACTACCGCGACAACCGCCTGAACCCGATCCACGAAGGCACCCACGGCATCCAGTCCCTCGACCTGCTCGGGCGCAAGGTCTCGATGAATGGCGGCGCGGCGCTCAAGCAGCTGCTCAAGCTGATTCACGGCACCTGCCAGCGCGCCGAAGCCCAGGCCTCGCTGACCGCCCTGCGCCAGCCGCTGGAGCAACTGCTGGCACGCCTGCAAACGGTGACCCTGGCACTGCTGGGCGATTTGATGAGCGGCAAAGTCAACCAGGGCCTGGCCAACTCGGCGCTGTACCTGAAAGTCTTTGGCCACACCGTGATTGGCTGGCGCTGGCTGGAGCAGGCGATTCGCGCCGAAGAAGGCCTGGCGCGCGGCAACGCCGCCGATGCCGACTTCTACCAGGGCAAGCTACAGGCCGCGCGCTACTTCCTGACCTGGGAAGTCCCGAGCTGCCACCACGACCTGGCCATCCTCGAAGCCCGCGACGACACTTGCCTGGGTATGCAGGACGCCTGGTTCTGATCCCGCACGCGTATCCGTAAACCTGACGCCCCGCTGAACGCGGGGCGTTTTTTTTCAGCGGCAAAGCCGGTCAGCGGTTAGAATCGCTGGCACGCGCCATGCATAGTGGCACGCTCACCAACCCGCACGGAGTACGCGCCTTGGATGCCAGCACCATCAATAATCTGTTTTTGATCGGTGCAATGCTGGTGGCCATGAGCATTCTGGTCAGCGCCTTCGGTTCGCGTTTCGGCATCCCGATTCTGGTGATCTTTCTCGCTGTCGGCATGCTCGCCGGCACCGACGGCCCTGGCGGCATCATCTTCAACAATTACCCGCTGGCCTACCTGGTTGGCAACCTGGCGCTGGCCATCATCCTCCTCGATGGCGGTATGCGTACGCGGGTCTCCAGTTTTCGTGTGGCCTTGTGGCCCTCGTTGTCCCTGGCCACGTTGGGCGTGCTGCTGACTGCTGGGTTAACCGGTGTCGCGGCGGCCTGGCTGTTCGACCTGACCTGGATGGAAGGCCTGCTGATCGGCGCCATCGTCGGCTCCACCGATGCGGCTGCGGTATTCAGCCTGCTCGGCGGGCGCGGCCTTAACGAACGGGTCAGCGCCACCCTGGAAATCGAATCCGGCAGCAACGACCCGATGGCGGTATTTCTTACCGTTACCCTGATCGCCATGCTCGCCAGCGGCCAGGACGGCCTGAGCTGGAGCCTGCTGGTGCAGCTGCTGCAGCAGTTCGGCATCGGCGCGCTGTTCGGCCTCGGTGGCGGCTGGCTGCTGCTCAACCTGATCAACCGCATGGAACTGGCCAACGGTCTGTATCCGCTGCTGGTGGTCAGCGGCGGCCTGATCATCTTTGCCATCACCACCGCTGTCGGCGGCAGCGGCATCCTGTCGATCTACCTGTGCGGCTTGCTGCTGGGCAACCGGCCGATCCGCTCGCGCCACGGCATCCTGCATATGCTCGACGGCCTGACCTGGCTGGCACAGATCGGCATGTTCCTGGTCCTTGGCCTGCTGGTCACCCCACACGAGCTGCTGCCCATTGCCCTGCCGGCCCTGGGTCTGGCGCTGTGGATGATCCTGTTTGCCCGGCCGCTGTCGGTATTTCTCGGCCTGCTGCCCTTCAAGGCGTTCCATGACCGCGAGCGCGCCTTTATCGCCTGGGTCGGCCTGCGCGGCGCGGTGCCGATTATTCTCGCGGTGTTCCCGCTGATGGCCGGCCTACCGAATGCCCAGCTGTTCTTCAACGTGGCGTTCTTTATCGTGCTGGTCTCGCTGCTGCTGCAGGGCACCAGCCTGCCGTTTGCCGCCAAATTGCTGCGCGTCACCGTACCGCCGGAGCCGGCGCCCATATCGCGCGCGGGGCTGGACGTGCACCCGACTAGCCAGTGGGAGCTGTTTATCTACCGTCTCGGGGCGGAAAAATGGTGCATCGGCGCGCCGTTGCGCGAGCTGAAGATGCCCGAAGGCACGCGCATCGCCGCACTGTTCCGCGGCAAGGAGCTGCTACACCCCTCCGGCAGCACCACCCTGGATGCTGGTGACCTGCTCTGCGTGGTCGGCCATGAACACGACCTGCCCGCCCTTGGCAAGCTGTTTAGCCAGGCGCCCACACGCGGCCAGGACCTGCGTTTCTTCGGTGATTTCGTGCTGGAAGGCGATGCCGAACTGGCCGCCATCGCCGCCCTCTACGGCCTGAAACTGGAAGGCGCCGAAGGCCAGCTGCACCTGGGCCGCTTTATTGCCCACAAGATTGGCGGCTCGCCGGTCATCGGCGACCAGGTGGAATGGCAAGGCCTGACCTGGACTGTGGCCGCCATGGAAGGGAACAAGATCCGCAAGGTCGGCGTCAGATTCCCCGAAGGCAGTCGCCCAGGCCCTGGGCTCTTCCTCTAACCGCCGGTTCACGCTCAGCTGCGCGCCAGCCCTGTTGCGTAAACAAGCGCAGCGCGAGATCGTAACCCGCCACTAAAAAGCCGTTATTCGCGGCACAGGCGCCGACTCTGGCGCCTGTTAAACTCAGCTTCTTTTCGAGCCAACGATCGTCACTATGCCCTCTCTTCGCACTTATCTTGCCGTCGCCCTGCTCGGGCTGTGCCTGAGCGCCCCGTTGCTGCATGCCGCTGAGCCACCGAGCCGCGCTGCCGTACAAAACAGCCTGGACAACCTGGCCGAGCGAAAGCTGCCGGAAGCCGAGCAGCTGGCCGTCAAGCAGACCCTGGAGAAAACCCTGACGCTGCTGGATGAGAAAGCCGACAGCGAAAAGCGTCTGGCCGACCTTGAAAAGCAACTGCAGCAAGCCCCACGCTTGATTGGCGAGGCGCAGCGCGACTTTGATCGACTGAAAAACAGCCTGCCCACCGAGGTCAATCTGCGCTATGGCAAAAGCGCGCTGCCGCTGCTCGAACAACTGCTGGCCGAGCGCAACGCGCAACTCAACGAGTGGCAGAAACAGATCATCGAAGCCAATAGCCTGGTGATCACCTCGCAAACCCGCCCGGAGCGCGCCCAGGCAGAAATCAGCAGCAACCAGACCCGCAGCCAGACGATCAACGGCATCCTGAAAAGTGGCCGCGAGGCCAACAAACCGCTGAGCAACGAACGCCGTGACCAGCTGCATGCCGAACTGGCCAAGCTGGATGCGCAAACCCAGCTGCGCCGCCAGGAACTGGCCGGCAACAGCCTGCTGCAGGACCTTGGCAACAGCCGCCGTAGCCTCTTGGAAGAGCGCATCAGACGCCTCGAACAGGAACTGCTCGAGCTGCAGAACCTGATCAATGAAAAGCGCCGCAACCTCTCCGAGCAGACCGTCGCCGAGCAATCACGTGAGGCCGAAAAAGCCGGTAGCGACACCGTGCTGGCCCGCGAAAGCGCACTCAACCTGAAACTCTCCGACTACCTGCTGCGCGCCACCGACCGGCTCAATGAACTGACCCGCCTGAACCTGCAGACCAAGCAGCAACTCGACAGTCTGAGCCAAAGCGACCAGGCCCTGGCCGAACAGATCAGCGTGCTGCAGGGCAGCCTGCTGCTCTCGCGCATTCTTTATAAGCAGCAACAGGCGCTGCCGACGCTGAAGATCGACAGCAACCTGCCTGACCAGATTGCCGACCTGCGCCTGTACCAGTTCGAGCTTAACCAGCAACGCGAGGCCATCAGCAACCCCAGCGTGTATGTCGAGAAACTGCTCACCACCGCTGACAGCAACGCTGACACTCAGGCCCTGCGCACCGACCTGCTGGAAATCATCAATACCCGCCGCGAGCTGATCGACCGCCTTAACCGTGAGCTGAATGCCCTGCTCAACGAGTCGATCACCCTGCAGCTGAGTCAGAAGCAGCTGAAAACCACTGCCGACACCCTGCGCGCCACCCTCGACGAGCAGATGTTCTGGATTCCCAGCAACAAGCCGCTGGATCTGGAGTGGATCAAGTCCGTGCCGCGCCTGCTCGAACGACAGATTGCCGAACTGCCCTGGGGCGCCAACCTGCGCCAGCTAGGCGCCGGCCTGACCGAGCGGCCGCTGCTGTTCCTGCCCTTGCTGTTGCTGATTGGCGTGCTGCTGTGGCGCCGTGGTTACCTGTACCGCAAGCTCGCCGAGCTGCACCAGGACATCGGCCACTTCAAGCGCGACAGCCAGCTGCACACGCCGATGGCGATCATGCTCAACGTCTTGCTGGCACTGCCCGGCACGCTGTTCCTGGCGCTGTGCGGCTTCGCCCTGCAAATGGATGCCCGCGGGCAGAATGCCAACCTGGGTGAGGCGCTGTTCCAGATGGCCCAGGCCTGGCTGGTGTTCTACACCCTGTACCGCATCCTCGCCGATGGCGGCGTGGCCGAACTGCACTTCCGCTGGGGACGCTCGCAAGTCGCCTTCCTGCATCGGCAGGTACGCCGTCTGGGCCTGGTGGTGATGGCCATGGTCGCCGTGGTCACGGTGGCCAAGCACCAACCCGCCGGCCTGGGCGATGACGTGATCGGCCTGACCGTGGTGCTGACCTGCTACGCGCTGATGGTCTGGCTGCTGCACAAGCTGCTGCTCACCGGCCCGGCCCGCGAACATGCCTCGCCCTTCCGCATGCTGATCGGCATGGCCCTGAGCCTGCTGCCGTTGGCGCTGATCATTGCGGTCGGCCTCGGCTACTACTACACCGCGCTGAAACTCAGCGACCGCCTGATCAACACCCTCTACCTGCTGGTGATCTGGCTGGTCATCGAAGCCACCTTCGTGCGCGGCCTGGGCGTTGCCGCACGCCGCCTGGCCTACCAGCGCGCCACGGCCAAACGCCAGGCGCAGAGCAAGGACAGCGGCGAAGGCACGGAAACCGTGGTCGAAGAGCCGACCCTGGATATCGAACAGGTCAACCAGCAGTCGCTGCGCCTGATTCGCCTGGCCCTGCTCGGCACCTTTATCGCCGGCCTGTACTGGGTCTGGGCGGACCTGATCTCGGTATTCACCTACCTCGACAATATCTCCCTCTACGAATACAACAGCGGCACCGGCGATGCCGCCACCTTGGTGCCAATCAGCCTCAGCGACGTGCTCGGCGCGCTGATCATCGTCGGCATCACCATCGCCCTGGCGCGCAACCTGCCTGGCCTGCTTGAAGTGCTGGTGTTGTCGCGACTGAGCCTGGCCCAGGGCAGCGCTTACGCCACCACCACCCTGCTGTCCTACCTGATCGTGGCCACTGGTTTTGTCGTCACCCTGTCGACCCTCGGCGTCAGCTGGGACAAGTTGCAATGGCTGGTCGCCGCGCTGTCGGTAGGCCTGGGCTTCGGTTTGCAGGAGATTTTCGCCAACTTTATCTCCGGCCTGATCATCCTGTTCGAGCGCCCGGTGCGCATCGGCGACGTGGTGACCATCGGCAACCTGTCCGGCACCGTGAGCAAGATCCGCATCCGCGCCACCACCATCACCGATTTCGACCGCAAAGAAATCATCGTACCGAACAAGACCTTCGTCACCGATCAGCTGATCAACTGGTCGCTCAACGATACGGTTACCCGGGTGATCATCAAGGTCGGCGTAGCCTACGAAACCGACCTGCCGCTGGCGCGCAAGCTGATGATGCAGGCCGCCGAAGAAAACCCACGGGTACTGCGCGACCCGGCGCCGCTGCTGTTCTTCCTGACCATCAGCGCCAGCACCTTCGACTACGAGCTGCGCTTCCATGTGCGTGAACTGGGCGACCGTAACGCGGCCACCGACGAAATCCTCACGCGTATCGCCCTGACCTTCCGGGAAAACAACGTGGAAATGGCCTTCAACCAGGTCGAGGTGATGATCAAGAACCTGCACGGCCAGGAGCTCAACCTGAGCAGCGGACAAATGGTTGCAGCCACTGCGGCGGCCGATGCGCAACAAGGGCAACTGCCCCCGACCGCACCAGCGCCGGCAATCGACCCACAGTAACGTGCCGCCAGGCCCGCTGGTGCGGGCCGCCACCTCACCACTGCCGGGCCGCATTGGCCCGGCTGGAGCCTGACCGTGAAGCCGCTTATCGAGCTGCAGTTCGACAACCGTTTTGCCCGCCTCGGCGACGCGTTCTCCACCCACGTGCTGCCCGAGCCGATTACCGAGCCGCGCCTGGTGGTCGCCAGTCCGGCCGCCATGGCCCTGCTTGATCTCGACCCGAGCGAGGCCGACAGCGAGGTGTTCGCGCAGATTTTTGCCGGGCACAAGCTGTGGAGCAACGCAGAGCCGCGCGCCATGGTCTATTCCGGGCATCAGTTCGGCGGCTACAACCCACGCCTGGGCGATGGCCGTGGCCTGTTGCTCGGCGAAGTGGTCAACGATGCCGGCGAGTCCTGGGACCTGCACCTGAAAGGCGCCGGGCAAACGCCCTACTCGCGCATGGGCGACGGCCGCGCCGTGCTGCGCTCATCGATCCGCGAATTTCTCGCCAGTGAACACCTGCACGCCCTCGGCATTCCCAGCTCGCGGGCGCTGTGCGTAACCGGCTCCAGCACCCCGGTGTGGCGCGAAAAGCAGGAAACCGCAGCAATGGTGCTACGCCTGGCGCCCAGCCATATCCGCTTCGGTCACTTCGAATACTTCTACTACACCCGCCAGCACGAGCAGCTCAAACAGCTGGCCGACCACGTGCTGCACTGCCACTACGCCGACTGCCTGCAGCAGGAGCAGCCGTACCTGGCGATGTTCCGCGAAATCATCGAGCGTAACGCCGCGATGATTGCCTACTGGCAGGCCTATGGCTTCTGCCACGGGGTGATGAACACCGACAATATGTCGATCCTCGGCATCACCTTCGATTACGGCCCTTACGCCTTTCTCGATGATTTCGACGCCCAGCACATCTGCAACCACTCCGATGACAGCGGCCGTTACTCGTTCAGCAATCAGGTGCCGATTGCCCAATGGAACCTCGCCGCCCTCGGCCAAGCCCTGGTTCCGCTGGTCGATGTCGAGGCGCTACGGGAAACCCTCGGCCTGTTTCTACCGCTGTACCAGGCGCACTACCTCGACCTGATGCGCAAACGCCTGGGCCTGCTCAGCGCCGATGAGGGCGACGAAGCCCTGGTGCAACGCCTGCTGCAACTGATGCAAAACAGCGCGGTGGATTACACCCTGTTCTTCCGTGAACTCGGCGACAGCCCAGCCGCGCAAGCCGTGGCGCGCCTGCGTGATGACTTTACCGACCTGGCCGGCTTCGACGCCTGGGCCGCTGACTACCTGGCGCGCAGCGCGCGCGATGGCGACGAGCAGGTACAACGCCGTATGCGCATGCACGCCGCCAACCCCAAGTACATTTTGCGTAATTACCTGGCGCAGCAGGTGATCGAAGCCGCCGAGCAGGGCGATTACGCCCCGGTGCGCGAACTGCACGCCGTGCTGTCGCGGCCCTTCGACGAGCAGCCCGGCTTCGAACGCTACGCCCAGCGACCACCGGAATGGGGCAAACACCTGGAAATCAGCTGTTCATCCTGAACAGAGCCGTAGGGTGGATGACGCTTTTTCATCCACCAACTGCCGCGGTGGATGGATAGAGCGCCATCCACCCTACAGACGACTCCTTGTAGCCCGACGAGGGGGCTTTAGCCGCGACAATCGCCGCTAAAGCGCCTCCCACATGATAAAAAACCTACGAACCCAACATCCATTCCAGCCCCATGGCCACATGCAGCTCGGTGCTGTCGAGCAACGGCAACGGTGCGTCCAGGCCATCAAGCAGCAAGCCGATCTCGGTGCAACCGAGGATGGATACCTCGGCGCCCTGCTCCTGCAGCGCGCGTAAACAGTCCAGATAAAACGCCCGCGCCGGCGGCAGAAACTGGCCCTGGCAGAGTTCGGCAAAGATCACGCGGTCGACTTCCGCCATCTGCGCCGCGTTCGGGGTGATTACTTCAATGGCAAAGCGCTCGGCCAGGCGCTGACGGTAGAAGTCCTCCTGCATGGTAAAGCGCGTGCCGAGCAAGGCTGCGCGGCGCACACCCTGGCGTTGCAGGGCCTGGCCAACCGCATCACCAATATGCAGCAGAGGTATCTGCAGCGCCGCCTCAATGGCCGGCGCCACCTTGTGCATGGTGTTGGTGGCCAGCAGCAGGGCCGTAGCTCCCGCCCGCTCAAGGCCCTCAGCCGCCTGTGCCAGCACTTGCCCAGCCGCCTGCCAGTCGCCACGCCGCTGCAGTTCGGCGATCTCGGCAAAATCCACGGAATGCAGCAGCAGCGGCGCCGAATGCAGGCCGCCCAACTGCTCGCGCACGCCCTGGTTGAGCAAGCGGTAATAACTGGCCGTGGACTCCCAGCTCATGCCACCCAGAATGCCTAGCTGACGCATATCACCTCCCACTCACTAAAGCCTTGAGCCTAATCCGCCAGCGGTTAAGCGCACAGACACAGTGCGCGCTAGAGCGGCCGGTACAGCCTTATCTATTAAATCGAAAAGGCATATAAACCTTTCCAAACATTCTTAGACTCTCTAAGCAGCAACCCTTATCTTCTCCGCCTTGCGTGGCCGCCCGTCTGGATTGGCGCGCCCGATACCTCACACGAGATTCGCACGCTAAGGATGTTCATGTTCTGGGACTCTCTTCCTCTGCCCCTGCTGTTTGTCGGCGCCCTGCTGGTCTGGGTGCTGTACGCCTTTGTGCGCGAGAAGTGGAGCCCGGACATTGTTGCGGCTATCGCTGTGGCGGCGCTGCTGATTACCCAGTTGCTGACGCCTGCGGAAGTGCTCAGCGTGCTGAGCAACTCGGCACCGGTGACCATCGCCTGCATGTTTGTACTGTCTGCCGCGCTGGAGCGCACCGGTTGCATCGACGCCCTCGGCAACTGGCTGGGCAATCTGGTGGGCACCAGCCCGATTCGTGTGCTTACCGGGCTGACCGTTACCGCCCTGGTAATTTCCGCCTGCCTGAACAACACCCCAGTGGTGGCCATCCTCACCCCGGTGGCGATCGCCCTGGCCCGCCGCGCCGGCACCCTGCCGTCAAAACTGCTGATCCCGCTGTCCTACGCCACCATCCTCGGCGGCACCCTGACCATGATCGGCACCTCGACCAATATTCTGGTCGACGGCGTGGCGCGCAAGGCCGGCCTGGCGCCCTTCGGCATTTTCGAGATCACCGGCGCGGGCTTGATCCTGGCCAGTGTCGGCATGCTCTACCTGCTGACCATCGGCCGCCACCTGCTGCCTAACCGCGAAACCCTGTCCAAGCAGCTGCGCCCGGATCTGGACCGCACCTTTATGACCGAGTTGCTGGTGCCGCACGATTCGCCGGTAATCGGCAAAACTCTGCACGAAGCCAACCTCAACGGCGGCAGCGGCCTGTTGGTGCTGAAACTGTTTCGCGAGGAACTGGAGCTGACCGAACCCGCTGCCGACACCTTACTGGCCAGCGGCGACCGCCTGGTGCTGCACGGCCAGGTCAAGGATGTGGTGGAGCTGCGCGAAAGCGGCCATCTGATCTTCAACCGCAGCGACGCCTTCGAAACCATCAGCAGCCATGACGTGATTCTTGCCGAGGCCATCGTCGGGCGTAACTCGCGCTACAGCCACCGACCGATGCGTGACCTCGACCTGACCGCGCGCTATGGCATAGCCGTCCTAGCGGTGCACCGCCAGGACGAGAATATTCAGGGCAACCTCGACGATTTCGAGCTGCAGTTTGGCGACGTGATGCTGGTGGAAGGCACGCCAACGCAGATCAAGCGTTTCGCCGACAACGGCGAACTGATCAGCCTCAACGCCGTGCAGGAACGCGCCTTCCGCCGCGACAAGGCGCCAATTGCGATCATCGCCACCCTGGCGGTGATGATCCTCGCCGCGTTCGGCGTGATGCCCATCGAAGGCCTGGCGATCATCGGCGCGGTGACCGTGCTGGCGACCCGCTGCCTGGATGTGGAAGACGCCTACAAGGCAGTGGACTGGAAGATCCTCAGCCTGATCTTCGGCATGCTGGCCATCAGCATCGCCATGGACAAAGTTGGCCTGGTCGGCCTGATGGTCAGCAATGTCATGGGGTTGATGCCCTGGGCTGGCCCACTGCTAATGCTGAGCTTTATCTACCTGTTCACCTCGATCCTCACCGAAGTGCTGTCGAACAACGCCGTGGCCGTGCTGGTCACGCCGATTGCCATCGGCATGGCCCAGCACCTGGGCGTCGACCCGCGCGCCTTTGTGGTCGCGGTGATGTTCGCTGCCAGCGCCAGCTTCGCCACACCCATCGGCTATCAGACCAACACCTTCGTCTACAACGCCGGCGGCTATCGCTTTACCGACTTTATGAAAGTCGGCATCCCGCTCAACCTGCTGCGGTGGGTAGTGGCCAGTTTCGTCATCCCTTGGTTCTTCCCGCTAACGCCGGTTTAACAGGCCGTTGAAAACGTAGGCGAGGCAGCCAGCGCAAGGCAAAAACAGGCGAAAAAGCGCAGTTTACGAGCTGTAAATGAGCATTTTGAGCCTGTTTTTAACGCCGCGATGGCAACGCAGGTAGTTTTCAGCGGCCTGTTAGCGGCATAAGCGGCGAATATATCGATCTAACCCAAGGCCCGTTTCATTGCTCCAGCGCATTGACCGGGCCTTGCTGCTTTGCCCATGCTGCCAACCTTCAATCTGCCCTGAAGGAACGCGCGCATGAAATTGGAAACCCTGGCCATCCACGCCGGTTACAGCCCCGACCCGACCACCAAGGCGGTGGCGGTGCCGATCTACCAGACCAGCTCCTTTGCCTTCGATGACACCCAGCACGGTGCCGACCTGTTCGACCTGAAGGTCGCCGGCAATATCTATTCGCGGATCATGAACCCGACCAACGCCGTGCTCGAAGAGCGCGTGGCGGCGCTGGAAGGCGGCGTCGGCGCTCTGGCCGTAGCCTCGGGCATGGCCGCCATCACCTACGCGATCCAGACAGTGGCCGAGGTCGGCGACAATATCGTCTCGGTAGCCAAGCTCTATGGCGGCACCTACAACCTGCTGGCCCACACCCTGCCGCGCTTCGGCATCCAGACCCGCTTCGCCGCCCATGACGACATCGCCGCCCTCGAAGCGCTGATCGACGAGCGCACCAAAGCGGTGTTCTGCGAGTCCATCGGCAACCCGGCCGGCAATATCGTCGACCTCGCCGCCCTCTCCGCAGCTGCGCACCGCCATGGCGTGCCGCTGATCGTCGACAACACCGTGGCCACGCCGATCCTCTGCCGGCCGTTCGAGCATGGCGCAGACATCGTCGTGCACTCGCTGACCAAATACATCGGCGGCCACGGCACCAGCATCGGCGGCATAGTCGTCGACTCCGGCAAGTTCCCCTGGGCCGACAACAAGGCGCGCTTCCCGCTGCTCAACACGCCCGACCCGTCCTACCACGGCGTGACCTACACCGAGGCCTTCGGTCCGGCCGCCTTTATCGGCCGTTGCCGCGTGGTGCCGCTGCGCAACACCGGTGCGGCGCTGTCGCCGTTCAATGCCTTCCTTATCCTGCAGGGGTTGGAAACCCTGGCCTTGCGCATGGAGCGCCACTGCGAGAACGCGCTGAAGGTCGCGCACTACCTGCAAAACCACCCGCAAGTGGCCTGGGTCAAATACGCCGGCCTGCCCGATCATCCCGAGCACGAGCTGGCCGTGCGCTACACCGGCGGCAAGCCGGCGTCGATCCTCTCCTTCGGCATCGTCGGCGGTCAGGCTGCCGGCGCGCGCTTTATCGATGCACTCAAGCTGGTGGTGCGCCTGGTGAACATCGGCGATGCCAAATCGCTGGCCTGCCACCCGGCCTCGACCACCCATCGCCAGCTCAATGACGAAGAGCTGGAGCGCGCCGGTGTACCACGCGACATGGTGCGCCTGTCGATTGGCATCGAGCACAGCGACGATATCCTCGCCGACCTGGCGCAAGCACTGGATGCGGCGGCGGGCTGATCGCCCTTGATATCCGCGCAAGCGACTCCAGATAAGGGGTAACCGCCCCTGGAGTCGCCCATGTCCAACCCTCTGCTGATCCCCTGCCCACACTGCAACGGCCTTAACCGTATTCCTGCCGAGCGCCTGGGCGATGCGCCGCGCTGTGGCCGCTGCAAATCGGAGGTGCTACCAAGCACACCCTTCGAGCTGACCCAGGCCAATTTCGACGCGCAGAACAAAGGCGACCTGCCGCTGTTGATTGATGTGTGGGCCAGCTGGTGCGGCCCCTGCCGCAGCTTTGCGCCCATCTATGAGCAAGCCGCCGCGCAGCTGCAGGGCCACTGCCGCCTGAGCAAGCTGGACAGCGAAGCCAACCCGCAACTGTCGGCGGAGATGGGCATCCGCTCAATCCCCACGCTGATCCTGCTCAAGGGCGGTGTGGAAGTTGCCCGCCAGAGCGGCGCCATGCCCTTGCCGCAACTGTTCGGCTGGTTGCGTCAGCAGGGTATCTGACAGACCGCGCTGAGCGGATTGGTCAATCACACGCCGCCACCGCGGTCATTACCCTGCCATCGACCAACCTTTAGGCTGGCTGCACAACAACAGGTGTGGAGCCAAGCATGACGATGCCAATCGAACTGGTACGCCAGCTCACCGAGGAACAGATCGCCTTTGTCCAACGCAGCGGCCTCAAGGCCGAAGTGCTGGAAGTGGGTCACGTGCACCTACGCATGCCGCTGACGGGTAACCAGAACCATATCGGCAGCATGTACGCCGGCGCGTTGTTCACCCTGGCGGAAATTCCCGGCGGTGCGCTGTTTCTCACCAGCTTCGATGCCCAGCGTTTTTACCCCATCGTCAAGGAAATGAACCTGCGCTTTCGCCGCCCGGCCAGCGGCGATATCTGGGTCGAAGCACGCCTTACGGCGGAAGAAATCCAGCACCTGCAAAAGCAGGCAACAGAACTCGGCAAAGCCGAGTATGTTTTACAGTTGCAGCTAACCGATGAGAGTGGTGAAGTAGTGGTCGAGAGTCGCGGTCTGTATCAATTACGCGCACGCTGACACCTGACCTTGCCCTGGGTCAAAAGTCCAGCTATGACTCGAGGTCACAATAAATGTGCCGACATGCATCGGCAGGAGAGCGCCGACCATGCCCAGTCACATCCTTATTGCCCACGACCTGCGCGACACTGCGGATATGGCGCTGTGCCGCGCCACCCAGCTGGCCAAGCAGTTCAACGCAAAACTGACCATCCTGCATGTGCTCGACCCGAGCAAAAGCAGCCAGGAACATGAGCAGGCCAAGCAGGCACTGGACCGCAGCCTGACCCAGTACGCTCCGGCCGGCAGCCAGCTGCTGATCCGCACCGGCATCAAGCCTTCGGAAGTGGTGTTGCAGCAGCTTAATGAGCTGGGTTGCGACCTGCTGGTGCTCGGCGGCCATCACCAGCGCCACGACTTCTTCTCCGGCACCAGCCTCGACCGCATTGCCCGCAATTGCCCGGTGCCGCTGCTGCTGGTCGCGCGTAACGACTCGCGCCCCTATGAGCGCGCCTTGGCCGCCATCGACTTCTCGCTCTGCGCCTGCAGCGCCCTCGGCCAGGCTTACCGCCTGCTGCCGGAAACCGCCGAACTGCACGCCCTGCATGTGTTCGAGCCGGACAAGGGCACGCCCAAGCAGGTCGAAGCGCAACTGGCCACGCAGAAAGCCCTGATCAATCAGTTGTTGGAAGACGAAGCGCAGAACCTGCCGGAGCAAGGCCCGACCCTGACCCACTCGGTAGAGCAAGGCGGCATCCTGCGCTGCCTGCAAGCGCGCCTGAAAAGCACCAACACCGAACTGCTGGTACTCGGCAGCCACGGCCGCAGCGCGCTGTCGCAAGCCCTGCTCGGCAGCCTGGCGCAGCATTTTCTGCACAAGGCGCCTTGCGATATCTACGTCGTTCGGTAGATATCCTGCGGACAACAAAAAAGCTGCCTAGGCAGCTTTTTTGTTGTCCGCGTAACGATCAGTTGGCGTTAAGCAGGTCATGCAGCTCAACAAACTGCTGGGTCAGCTTGTGGCTGCGGTCCAGGTAGATCAGCGGGGTGCAAGCCTGGTGCGATTCGCGCATCTTCACCGAACTCATCAGGTTGACCGGCAGCACCGGCAAGCCCTCGGCGATCAGTTCATCGAGCAGCTGCTGTGGCAGGCTGGCACGCGGCTGGAACTGGTTGACCACAATGCCTTCCACCTCCAAGCCCTCGTTATGGTCCTCCTTGAGTTCTTCGATTTCGCGCAGCAGGCCATACAGCGCTTGGCGCGAGAAGCTGTCGCAATCAAACGGGATCAGCACGCGGTCGGCGGCGATCAACGCGGAGACGGTGTAGAAGTTCAGCGCCGGCGGGGTGTCCAGGTAAATCCGCTCGTAATCCTCGCTGAGGTCTTCGAGCAATTTGCGCAGCTTGTTGATCTTGTGCTTCTGCTCCAGCTTGGGCTGCAAATCGGCCAGCTCGGCGGTGGCAGTGACCACATGCAGGTTGTCGAACGGCGTTTCGTAGATATCCACGCTGCCTTTCTTGCCGAACGGCGCCGATGACAGCGTGCCCTTGAAGAACTCGGCAATGCCCATGGGAATGTCCTCGCCGGTCAGGCCGGTGAGGTAATGGGTCGAGTTGGCCTGGGCATCCAGGTCGATCAGCAGCGTGCGATAGCCCTGGGAAGCGCTCACCGCGGCCAGGTTGCAGGCAATACTGGACTTACCCACACCGCCCTTCTGATTGAAGATCACGCGCCGCATGAAATACCCCCTGAATCCCGCATAAACCCCGAAGTGGTCCCGGATTCTATGCAAACTACGTGACAAGGGCGAGATTTTCGGCAAAACCGCGCCGCCTCCGGTCAGAACAGCAGGCCACAGATTTGCGCATGGCCCGCACGGTCTGGATAATGCCAGCACTTCGCCACACCTGCTGCCAAGCCCTCCGCTGGTTGCGGCTGGCTGTAGCTGACACGGACGCGCACCGCGTGACACATTTCAGGATCGAACAATGGCGTGCCTGGGCCCCTGGCCTGGACAGCACGGCTGACTGGTGCGCCTGGCATCAGGCACCCTCGCGCCTGGTCGATGCCGGCCAGCAACCGGATGTCAGCGCGCTGCCAGCCATGCAGCGCAGACGCTTAAGCCGCCTGGCGCGGATGGCCTTTCACGTCGCCTGGCCCTTGGCCGAAGCGCACCCTCAATTACCCATGGTGTTCGCCAGTCGGCATGGCGAAACCCCACGCACCCTGACGATTCTGAGCGACCTGGCGCATGGCGAGCCGCTGTCGCCGACCCAGTTCAGCCTCTCGGTGCATAACGCGATCATCGGCCTGTGGTCGATCCAGCGCGGCGATCACAGCGAGATGACCGCCCTGGCCGGCGCTGGCGATGGCCTGGAAAACGCCATACTGGAAGCCTGCGGCATGCTCCATGACGGCGCGCCCGCAGTGTTGCTGGTGATTGCCGAGGAAACCCCTCCCGAGCTTTACGCGCCTTTTATCAATGATGTGCCGTTTCCCTATACCGTCGGCCTGCTGCTGACGCCGGGGGATGACTGGCAGCTACAACTGAGCCGAGCCAACGGCGCCAGCAGCGAATGGCCCCACGCTCTTAACCTGGTCCGCGCCCTGTGCAGCGATCAGCCGACCCTGCAGCACCACTGGAAGAGCCGACAATGGACCTGGTCACGCAACAAGGCCTGAGCCGTTACAGCGCGCCCTATGTCTGGCGGCTGCTTGCCACGGCCCTGAGTTTCAGCTTGTTCGGTATCGGCGGCGTGCTGCTGCGCGTACTGATCTTCCCGCTGCTGGCCCTGCTACCGGGTGATGCCCTAAGCCGGCGCACCCGCGCCCGCGCGGTGGTGAGCAAGACCTTCTACCTGTTCGTGCGCTTTATGTACCGCAACGGCGTGCTGACCTACGAGGTCGAAGGCATCGAACGCCTCGGCCAGCCGGGGCAGATGGTCATCGCCAATCACCCCTCCTTGATCGATGTGGTGGTGCTGATCGCCTTTATTCGCGATGCCAACTGCGTGGTCAAACAGAGCCTGTGGGATAACCCGAGCATGCGCGGCCCCCTGCGCGCGGCCCACTACATCAGCAACAGCGGCAGTATGGACATGCTCGACGAAGCGGCCGGCGCCCTGCAAAGCGGCCAGACCCTGGTGATCTTCCCCGAAGGCACGCGCACCACGCCGGGGCAGGCCCCGGAATTTCACCGTGGCGCGGCGGCTATCGCCATTCGCGGTGCGCGCATCGTTACCCCGGTGGTGATCAGCGTCAGCCCCACTACGCTGACCAAAGCCGAGCCCTGGTACAGCATTCCGTCGCGCCGTTTTCACATTCGCCTGCGCGTAGGCGAGGATATTGACCCACAACAGTTCAATGCCATGGGGCCGCCGCCGATAGCCTCACGCAAACTCAACGATTTTCTGCACCAACACTTTATGAAGGAGCTCGCCAAAGATGAGCGATTTACAGCTGGAAATTAAAAACCTGATCATCGACGCCCTGGGCCTGGAAGACATGGCTGCCGAAGACATCGCCGCCGACCTGACCCTGTTCGGTGAAGGCCTGGGCCTGGACTCGGTCGACGCCCTGGAACTCGGCCTGGCGATCCAGAAACGTTTCGGCATCAAGATCGACGCCGAAGCCAAAGACACCCGCAAGCACTTTGCCAACGTAGCCAGCCTGGCGGCATTCGTGTCATCGCAACAGACCGCCTGAGGAAGCCGCCGATGCAAACCCGTGAAGAGATTTTCGACACCCTGCGCGACGCGCTGGTCGAGCTGTTCGAGTTGGACGCCGAACGTATTACGCCGGAAGCCAACCTCTATCAGGACCTTGAGATCGATAGCATTGACGCTGTGGACCTGATCGACCATATCAAGCGCCAGACCGGCAAGAAGCTTGCGGCCGAAGAGTTCAAGGCTGTGCGCACCGTCGGTGACGTGGTCGAGGCGGTGCTGCAGCTGGTCAACGCCCCAGCCAGCGAATAATGAGTCGCCTATTTGGCCTGCTCCTGCTGCTGGCCGGGCTGCTCTATCCCTTTGCCGTGTACTACGGCATGGAGCATCTGTCGCCACGCCTGTTCGCCGCCGTGCTCGGCGCCCTGTGGCTGGTGCGTGCGCTGAGCCAATGGGGCAAGCCGGGCAATCGCTGGATGACCGCCGTGGCCCTGGGCTTCTGCCTGCTGCTGGGCCTGGCCGGTGAACCTGAATTGCTGCGCTGGTATCCGGTGCTGCTCAACGGCCTGCTGCTGGCGCTGTTCGGCCTGAGCCTGAAGTTCGGCCCACCGCTGATCGAGCGCCTGGCGCGCCTGACCGAGCCGCAGCTGCCGGAAGTGGCGATACGCTACACGCGCCTGGTCACCGCCGTCTGGGCCTGGTTCTTCCTGGCCAACGGCCTGGTGGTAGTGGCACTGAATTTCTGGGCGCCGCTGAGCTGGTGGACGCTGTATACCGGGCTGATTGCCTACGGCCTGATGGGCCTGCTGTTTGCCGGTGAGTGGCTGGTGCGCCAGCGTGTAAGGAGACATGAATGAACTGGCTGCCCCTCGAGCACCTGCTGCTCGAAGCCCACCCAGGTCGCGCAGTAACCGCGGACCTGGACCAGCCCCAGCTGCGCCAGCACGCCCTGCAACTGGCGGCTGAGCTGCAAGGCCGTGGCGTAAAACGCCTGGCGCTGTACCTCGACGATGCCACTGAACTGGCCATCGCCCTGCTGGCCGCCTGGCGCGCCGGGATTGCCGTACTGCTGCCGGCCGATGCCCAGCCGCAAACCCGCCAACGCATGACTACGCAGTGCGACCTTTGGCTGGACAATCTAGATGACCTGCTTAGTCCCGAAAGCGCTGCGCTGCCAGCGGCCCCGCTTGATCTCGACCAGCGCCGACTGACCCTGTGCACCTCCGGTTCCAGCGGCGAAGCCAAGCTGATCGACAAATCCCTGCGCCAGCTGGCCAATGAAGTCACCGCCCTGGAGCAACTGTGGGGCGAGCAACTGGGCAGCGCGACCATCCTTGGCAGCGTCGCCACCCAGCATATCTACGGCCTGCTGTTTCGCGTGCTCTGGCCACTCTGCGCCGGCCGCGCCTTTCTGCGCCGCGCCCAGCCATTCCCCGAAGACTTACAGCGCGAAAGCCTGGCCAGCGGCAGCGACTTTGCCTGGGTCGCCAGCCCGGCTCTGTTGAAGAGAATGGGCGATAACCTCAACTGGCCAGCGCTACGTGCGGTGCGTCAGGTGTTCTCCTCCGGCGGCGCACTGCCAGCTGAAACCGCCACCGAGTTGCACACGCTACTTGGTCAATCGCCAACGGAAATCTACGGCAGCTCGGAAACCGGCGGCATTGCCTGGCGCCAGGGCGGCGAACTGTGGACGCCCTTCGCCGGAATCGACCTGGGGCAGAACGACGAAGGTGCGCTGCACCTGACCTCTCCCTACCTGCCGGCCGGCCACCGCGAGCAGACCGCCGATGCGGTGGAACTGCAGGCCGACGGTCGCTTCGCCCTGCGCGGCCGCATGGACCGGATTATCAAGCTGGAAGAAAAACGCATCTCCCTGCCCATGCTCGAACAGGCGCTAAGCAGCCACGAATGGCTCTGCGATGCACGCCTCGGCGTGGTGCAGGAAGGCCGCGCCTACCTCGGCGCGCTGGTCGCCCTAAGCCCAGCCGGTTTGCACGCACTGCGCAACCAGGGGCGCAAGACCGTCACCGAAACCCTGCGCCGCCATCTGGCCGGTCATTGCGAAGCCATCGCCTTACCCCGGCGCTGGCGCCTGCTCGCGCAGCTGCCTTACAACAACCAAGGCAAGCTGGCGCAAGCCACAGTCGAAGCACTACTGGCCGAGCCACGCCCGACCCAAGTGGCGCCGCTGTCGGCTGTCGAACAGGACGGCGAATGGCAGCTGGAGCTGGTGGTGCCGCTGGATCTCGCGCACTTCACCGGGCACTTCCCACAGACCCCGGTACTGCCCGGCGTGGTGCAGGTCGACTGGGCGCAGCAACTGGCGCGCAGCCTGATAAAAGACCTGCCGCCGCGCTTCAGTGGCATGGAAGTGCTGAAATTCCAGCAACTGGTGCGCCCCGGCGATCAGCTGCAACTGACCCTGCGTTTCGACGCCGCACGCGGCAAGCTGTACTTCGCGTTCCGCAATGGCGAAGCGGCCTGCTCATCCGGGCGGATTCTGCTGGGAGCCGCCAGTGCATAAGCCCTGCGCCGTTATTCCGGTCTACAACCACGAACACGCGCTGCCCGTGGTGGTCGCCGCGCTGCATGCGGCCGGCCTGCCCTGCGTGCTGGTGGACGATGCCTCCAGCCCGGCCTGCGCGGCTGTGATGGATCAGCTGGCCACCCAGCCCGATACCTATCTGCTGCGCCTGGCGGTCAATCAAGGCAAAGGCGGCGCAGTCATGGCCGGTCTGCGTGAAGCGGCGTGCCTGGGCTTTAGCCATGCGCTGCAGGTGGACGCCGACGGCCAGCACGATCTCAGTGATTTGCCGCATTTTATCAACGCCTCGCAAGCCGCCCCTGAGGCGCTGATCTGCGGCTATCCGCAGTACGACGAGAGCGTGCCGAAGGGCCGTCTCTACGCGCGCTACCTGACCCACGTATGGGTGTGGATCAACACCCTGTCGCTGAGCATCCGCGACTCCATGTGCGGCTTTCGCGTGTACCCGCTGCCGGCCACCCTGGCGTTGATCGACGCGGTAAACATCGGCAAGCGCATGGATTTCGACACCGAGATTCTGGTGCGCCTGGCCTGGCGCAATCAGCCGATGCACTGGCTGCCGACCAAGGTGCATTACCCGCTGGACGGTCTCTCACACTTTCGCCTGTGGCACGACAACGCGCTGATCTCGAAGATGCACACCAAGCTGTTCTTCGGCATGTTGCTGCGTGCGCCGCAGATTCTCTGGCGCAGGTGGCAGGCATGAGTGGCCAGCAGCACTGGGCCGGGCAGCGTGAGCGCGGCAGCTTTATCCTGATGAAATTCACTGCAGTGCTGGCACGTCTGCTCGGCCGTCGGCTGATCAGCCCACTGCTGTACCTGATCGTGCTGTATTTCTACCTGTTCGGTGCCAAGGCGCGGCGCAGCATCCGCCAGTACCAGCGCAACCTGGCCAACTGGAGCGGCCGTACCGAGTTGCAGCCCAGCCGCCTGTCGGTGCTGCGCCACTTTATGAGTTTCGCCGACACCCTGCTGGACAAGCTCGATGTGTGGAATGGCAAGCTCGGCCTGGAGCAGGTGACCCTGGTCGACCCGGGCAACGCCTGTGCCCAGCTGCACCAGCAAGGCCGTGGGCAGATGCTGGTGGCCGCACACCTGGGTAATCTGGAAGTCTGCCGCGCACTGGCCGAACTCGGCGAGCAGGTGACGATGAACGTGCTGGTGCACACCAAACACGCCGAACAGTTCAACCGCCTGCTCGGCGAGGCCGGTGCCACCCACCTGCGCCTGATTCAGGTCAGTGAACTGGACGCGGCAATCATGCTGCAATTGTCTGAGCGCCTGGAGCGCGGTGAATGGCTGGCGATTGCCGGCGACCGCGTACCGCTCAAGGGCAGCCGCAAGGTCAACGTGAACTTCCTCGGCAAGCCCGCCGCCTTCCCGCAAGGCCCGTGGTTGCTGGCCGGGCTGCTGCAATGCCCGGTCAACCTGATTCACTGCCTGAAAATCGACAAACGCTATCAGGTGATCATCGAATCCTTCGCCGAGCGCCTGCACTGGAAGCGCAGCGAACGGGACGAGGTGATCCGCCACTGGACCCAGCGCTACGCCGACCAGCTCGCGCAACGCTGTCTGGATGCGCCCCTGCAATGGTTCAATTTCTACCCGTTCTGGAATGAAGATGACGACAAATCAGCCTGATCCCATCGTGTTTGGCGAGCGCCCCTTGAGCATCGAGCAGGTCGTCGCCCTGGCCAGCCGCAGCGCCCCGGCGCAGCTGCAAAGCGATGCCGCCTACCGCGAAAAAATCGCCAAGGGCGCGCGTTTCCTCGACAGCCTGCTGGACAAGGAAGGCGTGATCTACGGTGTTACCACCGGCTACGGCGACTCCTGCGTGGTGGCCGTGCCGCTGCATCAGGTCGAGGCTCTGCCACGCCACCTCTACACCTTCCATGGCTGTGGCCTGGGCAAGCTGCTGGATGAAGCCAGCACCCGCGCCGTGCTGGCCGCGCGGCTGCAGTCGCTGTGTCAGGGCGTTTCCGGGGTGCGCGTGGAACTGCTGGAACGCCTGCAGGCGTTTCTCGAATTTGATGTGCTGCCGCTGATTCCGGAAGAAGGCTCGGTGGGTGCCAGCGGCGACCTGACGCCGCTGTCCTATGTCGCCGCCACCCTATCCGGTGAACGCGAAGTGATGTTCAAAGGCGAGCGGCGCAGCGCCGCCGATGTGCACAAGGAACTCGGCTGGACGCCACTGACCCTGCGCCCCAAGGAAGCCCTGGCGCTGATGAACGGCACCGCAGTGATGACCGCCCTGGCCTGCCAGGCGTTCTCCCGCGCCGATTACCTGCTCAAGCTGGCGACGCGCATCACCGCGCTTAACGTGGTGGCGCTGGAGGGCAATCCGGAGCACTTCGACGAGCGCCTGTTCGCCGCCAA
>NZ_JAUYGD010000074.1 GCF_030690725.1 Pseudomonas sp.
TTTTTCTTCTGGGGCGCTGTCGATCTTGTCGAAGTCAACCTTGGCCGAACCGAATACTTCGGAGCAGACGCGGGTCAGAGCAGCGGTCAGAGTGGTTTTACCGTGGTCAACGTGACCGATAGTGCCAACGTTGACGTGCGGCTTGTTACGCTCAAACTTTTCTTTAGCCATTTTGACTGCCTCCCAGAGAAGAATTGACTCAGCATCACCGCCATAAAACAAAGGCAGATACTTGCATATCTGCCTTTATTAGATGGAGCTCATGAGCGGACTCGAACCGCTGACCTCACCCTTACCAAGGGTGTGCTCTACCAACTGAGCTACATGAGCAAAACACATTGCGAAAACAACAATGCTGGAGCGGGTAGCGGGAATCGAACCCGCATCATCAGCTTGGAAGGCTGAGGTTCTACCACTGAACTATACCCGCGGAGCCTGCAGCTCTCGCTAAATCTGGTGGAGGGAGAAGGATTCGAACCTTCGAAGTCGATGACGTCAGATTTACAGTCTGATCCCTTTGGCCACTCGGGAATCCCTCCAAACGGGGCGGCATTCTCATTCGATGCCGACCTACTGTCAAGCAATTTCTCATTAAAAAACCTGAGGTTAGCTACATTGACAGCAGCTTCGCAGAACACTTGTAAGCGCCACCCTGCGAAGCGGGCGCCATTCTATGCATTCTATTGAGGGCTTGCAACCCCTTCGCATGGCATTAATTGCTGCTCTAAGCCTTTGAAGTCAAAAGCCAAACGCTGCAGCAAGGAATCATCCGCCAGACGCCGACTTTGCGGCGAAATACGCACCCAGAAACTGCGATGCGCGCGCGTTAGTTCGCGCAAAGACGGCTCGTACCCAGCATCGCGCAAGCGCTGCATCACACTCTGCGCTGAATCACTCCGCGGAAAGATCCCCAGGGAAATTCCATTGGCCAAATCGCCCTGGGTAATGATGTAGCTATCAATCTTGCGTGCTTGCAGCTCACGCAATTGGCGCAATGAAGCCTGTCGCGAAGCCAACGGCGGTAGATACACCCAGTAATCGACGCCCGCCGCCGCATCCATGCTTTGCACGCGCGACTGAATATCCAGGCTCAATAACCGCTGCTCGACGGCAGACGCATCCGCCATCACCTCAAAACTACCGAGAAACAAGCACACTGCCTCAGCAGGTTGCGCCACAGCAACCTCTCGCCGCGGCGGCGCGCTCGACTCACTGAGCAGGCGAATATCGCGTTTACTGTCTTGCGACATATTTAGCGGCGCAATCTCAGTAACCCGCAGAGGGGCCTGCTGCTGATGCCACACGTAATAGAACAGATTCAGTACAACCAACCACAAGAACATCCAGCGCATGCATGACCTCAATCTATGGGGCAAGCGATCGCCAAGCCGATAAACACCAAATCCGGCACAACCCGCGCCCCCGGAATAACATCCATCACCAGTGGGGCATCCCCGCCAGTGAGGAAAACATCAAAGTCACTGCCCAGCAGCTCTGCCGCCATCGCCACCTGGCCACTGACAAAACCGCGCAGCATCAACAAGCATCCACGCTCAACAGCCTCAGCAGTCGCCCGCCCCGGCACCAACTCTTCAAGCGCTTTGGCCGCCTCATCGCTGTCATAGCGCGTTCTGCGGGTGTGGGTTCGCAACTGGGTGCGCATCAGCGGCACACCCGGGCAAATAAAGCCGCCCAGGTGCCCACCATCTGCACCCACAAAATCCGAAGTAACCGCAGTACCTAGATCAATAACCAGCGCAGCCTTGCCCGATAACTGATAAGCCCCTACCACCGCAAGCCAGCGATCAAGCCCAAGGCGCTCGTACTGCTCATAGCCATTGCGCACACCGGACAAGGAAACAGCAGAGCGAGCCGCACGACACTCAACAGCAAAAGCCTGCTCAAGCAGCGAAATCAACTGCGCAGTCTCTTCGTCGCTGCGCACACTCACCAGACGACAGGCACGTAGCTGCACAGCTTGCTCGCGGACAACCTCTATAAGCGCCTGATCCGAGTCAACGACACCGCCTACGTCTGCCGTAGCCTTACCACCACCCAGCAAGCGCCACTTAATAAAGGTATTACCGCAGTCGAGCTCAAGAATCATCACGCAACCTCAGGCTAAGCTCACCGCCGCTAAAGCTTCGCTCAGCCCCATCAACACGAAGACGAATGGCCCCAGAACGATCCACCCCTAAAACCTCACCTTCTATAGGCTCACCGCCAGCCGTTAACGCAACCGATCGCCCCTGCCAAAGGTGACAAGCCTGCCACTCATCCTGCAAAGCTGCGAAACCATCACGCAACTGAATATCCAGATAGCGCGACAGCTGCCGATTCAACTCACTAACTAGCTCATTGCGATTTAACAGACGCCCCAACTCAGCACGCATCGAAGTCCAGGGCTGACCAATAGCCCCCTGATCGGCCGCGAGCATATTCACATTCAAGCCAATCCCGATGACCACATGACACACATCCGCCGGATCGCCAGACAGCTCTAATAGGATACCCGCCAGCTTGCGCTCACCCACCAGTACATCGTTGGGCCACTTCAATCCGGCCTCAGCCACGCCAAAGCCGCGAATAACCTGTAGCAGCGCCAAGCCGACAGCAAGGCTCATGCCTTCAAGCTGGCGCATGCCACCTTCAACACGAACAACCAGGCTGTAATACAGATTCTCGCCGAAGGGACTGACCCAACTACGCCCCCGCCGCCCTCGCCCACTGGTTTGCCGCTCAGCGATCACATAGAACGGCAGCGCCTGCGCTTCTGGCAACAGCCGCAGCGCCTCAGCATTGGTCGAGTCCACGCTGGGCATAACGCACGCACGCCACTGCGGGACACCCACTTGAGCATTTAGCCAACCCTCATCCAGCAACTGCAGCGGCGTCGCCAGCTGATAGCCGCGCCCGCGCACCTTGTGCAACGGTAACGACAACTCGACCTGCAAAGCCTGCAGCTGCTTCCACACAGCAGAACGGCTCACGCCCAAAGCCGCGCCAAGCGCCTCACCAGAGTGGAAACGCCCGTCTTGAAGAAGCCTTAACAATGCAAGCATATGAGTCCCGCCAAGCAATAAGGCACGCATGATAACGATGCACTGTTTAGTTGCCTATCAAAGGCTCACCTGAGCGTGGTTTGTTTTTCGCAGCACAAAGTAAAACCCCCGACCAGTTTCCTGATCGGGGGTTTTGGTGTAGGTGCTTGACGATGACCTACTCTCACA
>NZ_JAUYGD010000068.1 GCF_030690725.1 Pseudomonas sp.
GCGCCCGGCATCCGGGTTTCGCTGCGCTCAACTTCCCTCGCTCCGGCGCTGCTCCGAGGGTCGTCACGGTGGGCCATCCCTGGCCCATCGTTCCTCGTTTGGCATCCATGCCAAACGCCCCTCTCCACAGCACCTCCACTCGGCCTCCTGACGGGATTCGGGGACCGCGTTGTTTGGGCGATTTGTGGACGGCAGAGCGAAAGGCAAAAGCAGAGCAACAGCAGAAGCATCGCGGGCAAGCCCTACGGAGTAGCGGCCAATTCGTAGGATGGGTGGAGCGCAGCGATACCCATCAAGCGTGTAATCGACCGCATGGGTATCGCCTAGCTCAACCCATCCTACGGAACGCTGGTATGCCTTCTGTCACTCATCAGCAATCTCACAGACGACGCCAAACGCCCCATCAGAAGGCCGAGTGGAATCGTTGCGTAAGGGGTTGAGCGGCATGGATGCCGCGAGAGCCGCGATGGGCCAGGGATGGCCCTTCGCGGCGGGCCCTGGAGCAATGATGGAAAGAGGGAAGTCGAGCGCAGCGAGACCCGGATGCAAGGGGCAAGACTTTTTGCTTACTTTTGGGGCGTCTGCCAAAAGTGAGCCGCCGTAAGGGCGGAACCGTTCGACCAGACAACATATAAGCGGCGCATACAAAGCCCCAAAGAAGCGGCAAAGCTCGCGGCTAAAGCCCCTCCCACGCATTCAAACAGCAAGTAGCCCGGACAACCACCGCAATGGTGGATGGAAAAACGTCATCCACCCTACGCGCTCATTCCGAAACCTGCTCCAAGAAAATCAGCTGCAATGGCTCACTGAGCAAATCATCAGCCGTGGCGGCAAACCGCTGAAAATACGGCGTCGCAAAATGCGCATCCAGCGCCGCCTGATCCTTGAACGCTTCACGCATATAGAACGTGCCGGGCTCATCCCTTCGTTCAAACAACACGTAATCAAGGTTGCCCGGCTCGGCCCGCGTCGGTTCTATCAGGGTCAACAAGCCCGCTTTAAGTGCCTCTTGTTTACCGGGCTTGGCTTTGAGTACGGCAAGGGATACCAATGGCTTTTTCATGGTGTTGGCTCTTTCAGGTGGTTGGCTTGCACATCCGGCGGCGGCAGTGAACATCAGCGCACACAGCCAATAGCCTAAGTGTTTGATCGGCTGCTTCATCGTTGTCACTCGCTGTGGACTGGGATCATCCTGGTCGATCCCACCACGGAGAAACACCGACAAAACGCGCTAACACTTTCTTCATCGAATTGAAAATGACGCGCCTTTAATCACCATTACCTTGGTTTAAGCCACAAATCAGCGCAGCGGAGTAAAAGCCGCAGGGCGAGCGAAGCCATTCGATCAGGCAACAGGGAAGCGGCGGATAACAACCAACCCGGCACTCCAATTAGTTCTTATGTGCTCGCAGCCATTGCTCTACCTGTTCGAGCAATTCGCTCGCCCGAGCCACAGCCTCTTGAGCCATGGCGGCGCTGACCGGTTCTACGGAATAGTCCGCGACATTGCGCTGCTTACGCAGGCCATCGAGTACCACCATGGTCTTGCTATCCAAACCGATGGTACGTGGCAAGCTCTGAATCATGGTCTGGTGGTGGCCCGGCGTACTGGTCAGCGTCCGGAAGCCATTGGCCTGGAGCGCCGCATTCTCCGATTGCATGATGCACTTATAGGCCATTTCGAAACGGCCTTCGCTACTCATGTCGGCCAGCTGGGCGTCCGCCAAGCTGCGTTTGGCGGCCTCAAGCAGACGCCCGACATTTGCCTCATCCGGCTCGATGCGCTCCAGCAAACGACCCAGCAAATTTTCCAGTGTCATTCCCGCTCCTTGGACTCGATCAAGTCATGCTCCGTGCCAATCACAAACAGTTTTGGCCTTTGCAAAAGCTGCCTTACAAACGCCCCCTGCTCAGCCACCAGCTGCAACCACTCGGCTTTGGGATACACCTTGGGGTTGATCTCACGGCCCAGAATTTCCTGCAGCGGGTAGAGTTCGGTCACCAGCTCGCTAAAGCCCACATCGCCGATGACCAGCAAATCGATATCGCTCGCGGCGTTCGCCTTGCCACTGGCCATAGAACCGAATACGAAAGCGACTTCGATCCGTCCTGCGAGTGGTTCTAACCCGCCCGCCAATACATCTGCCAAACCACTGGTCTTGCGCAGGATGCTGGCAAGCTCTTCAAAAATGGGGCAATCACGATTGGCGCGGTAATGCATTTGGTTGCCGACCGGCACTTTCAGCAGCAGGCCTGCCTCTACCATCTTGGTCAGCTCGCGACTCAGCGTACCGGAGAGCGTACCGGTAAGCCGGGCGATCTCTCGCTGATGGTATTGCCGGTCCGCATGCAAGAGCATAAGCGTCAGCACCTTGCGCCGATATTCGCTGAAGAGCAGTGTGGCTAGCGACATAAGAACACCAAATTGCTGCTTTAAAGGCAGCAATTGAAGCCTAAAAAGCAGCAATACGCCAGCCCCGTGAGTGCCGGCTATGCCGCCCAACCTACAGCGTGCAAAGCCCGCCCGGCACCGCCATCACCCAATCGCGTACTGCCTGAATGGTCGGGTCGTGCTTGCGGTTTTCCGGGTACACGAGAAAGAACGGCTTGCCTTCCAGCTCCGGGCCGAAGGGCTGTACCAGGCGCCCTTCGCGCAGTTCATCCTCGATCAGCTGACGGCTCATCAGCGCCACGCCCTGCGCGCCGATGGCGGCCGAGACGGCATGGGTCTCGTCGGAGAACACCAGCCCGGCGCCGACATCCAGCCCCGGCACCTGGGCCTTCTTCTGCCACAGGGCCCAATCAAGGGGTGAAGAAACCGCAGCCTGATTGCGAAAGTGAATCAGCGAATGCTTGGGCAGCTCGGCTGCATCATGCAAACCGAGGTGTGGGCTGCAGGCCGGGATAAAGCTGTTGTCTAACAGCTTCTCCGCCACCAGCCCCGGCCAGCGGCCGTCGCCATAACGAATGGCGATATCCGCAGTGACGCCATCCAGCGTGACCGGCTCATGCGAGGCGTGGATGCGCAGGTCAATATTCGGATGGGCTTCGCGCAGCATGCACACCCAGGGCAGCAGCCAGCGCACCGCCACGGCCGGCGTGGTGCTGAGGGTAATGGCCTGCCGGCAAGGCAGCGCGCTCAGGCGTGTGGCCGTTGCGCTGATGTTGTCGAAGGCGCTTTCCAGCACCTGTTGCAGCTCGCGGCCTTGGGCGGTCAATTCCAGTTGGCGCGGCTTGCGCAGAAACAACGCGACCCCGAGCGACTCTTCCAGGGCGCGAATCTGGTGGCTGATCGCCGTGGCGGTCACCGAAAGTTCTTCGGCGGCCTGCTTGGCGCTTTCGTGACGCGCGGCCGCTTCAAAAGCTCGCAGGGCAGAAAGTGAAGGTAACCAGCGCTGCGCCATAGATGAAATCTCCTCACCCATACATGAAAATAATCGTCGTTTGTCGCCCGTTCCGGCTGAACTTAGCCTGAGTCTGCTGCGAATAACAGATGAATTCAACTTCGAAAGGAGACTCGACATGCCACATATCCTGCACCTGGACGCCAGCGCCCGCCCCGGCCTCGCCGGCAAGGATCTGCACGGCTCGCACAGCCGCAACCTCACTCAGCGCTTTGTCAGCCAATGGCTGGCCCGCCGCGCGCAAGACAGCCTCACCTACCGCGACATCGGCCAGAATCCGCCCTCGATCATCGACCACGACTGGATCGCCGCCGCCTTTACCCCAGAGGAAAAACGCGAGCCGTGGATGCAGGACACCCTGACGGAGAGCGAGCAACTGGTCGATGAATTAATTGCCGCGGACGTGCTGGTGATTGGCGCGCCGCTCTACAACTTCAGCATGCCGGCCGCGCTCAAGGCGTGGATCGACCAGATCGTACGTGCTGGCAGAACGGTGGAGGTCGACGAAAGCAAGCCACTCGATCCTTACGTGCCGCTGCTCGCCGACCGCCCCCGGCATGCCGTCATCCTCTCGGCGCGAGGTGGAGTCGGCTTTGGCGCCGGCGGCGCGATGGCGCATATGAACCATCTGGAACCCAGCCTGATCACCGCCCTCGGCTTTATCGGCATCACCCAGGTGCATCAGATTGCCATCGAGGGGCAGGAAGTAGGCGGTGAACTGCTGGCCGAGTCCGTGGCTCAAGCTATGAACCAGGTCGATGCCTTGGTGACGCAGCTGCAGCAGGCGCTGCAGGTAAACCGGATGCCAGAACCGGCCTGAACACCAGCGGCCTACTCCCCGGTAGCTTCTTTGTAGGGTGGACAACGCGAAGCTTGTCCACCTTGATGGTCAGCAAGTAGCCCGGACAACCGCCGCCATGGTGGATGAAAAAGCGTCATCCACCCTACGGGCTGCTCGCGTTATTTCTTTTTCTTATCGTCCTTGCCAACTTCGTGACCAATCACCCCGCCCACGGCGGCCCCGACGCCGGTGCACAGCACGCCGCCGCATAACAGGTGACCAGCCGCGCCACCAATCACTGCGCCGCCAGCGGTGGTCTTGTCCTGATGGGACATATTCGAACAACCACTCAGGCCCAGGGTGGCAAGCAGCATGCCGGTAAACAGCAGTTTGGAAATACTCATGCGATTGACTCCAATACGCCGCTTTATGAAATTCTCTGGCGATGTGCCCGACCCCATAGTGAACGACACTGCATTGTCATGCGCGCTGCTGCCTGGCGTCTGTGCGCCAGCAAACTTAGCCCGCCTCACGGCTACACCCTGCTCAGCAAGTCAGGGCCGCGCAACGAGAGCGCTCAAGCACGCTTTACGCAGGCAAAAATCGCATTCCCCGACAGCCCATCCCACGGGATAAGTTTCTGGTAGTCATGCTCAAACACATGCACCGCAAAGTACGGCTGCAACAGCGCCTGTAGCTCAACAAAGCCCACGGCCACCATCGGGTGCTCGTCGTGCCACACAAGAGTGTGCTCGGCCGTGGTCTTTTCAATCTGCAGGCGCAGCACCTGCGTCTCGCCCTCGCCGGCGTAATGCCAGCCGGAGCTGAAGGTGAAGTGGTCGTCAGCGTGTTGGGCGCTGTGCGCGGCAAACAGGCTGTTATCGATTTTGCCCTTGTCGACCACGTTGAAGCAGAACAGCCCTTCAACCTCAAGCGCCGCATGCACGCTAGCGATACAGGCTTTCAGCCGCTCGATGGCGCCGCTGTAATGGATGGAATAGAGAAAGCAGGTGATCAGGTCCAGCGGCTCACTCACGGTAAAGCCGCACATGTCCTGCAAGGCAAAGTGCGCTTGCGGGCAGCGTATGGCGGCCTTGTCCAGCATCGGCTGGTTAATGTCGAGGCCGCTGCTGGTGTAGCCGGCATCGATAAAATGGCGCACATGCGGCCCCGTCCCGCAGGCCAGGTCGAGGTGGCGGCTGCCGGCGTTGCCGAACAGCTGCTGCAGCCGGTGGATACAGTGGCTTTGCGCCTGGTAGTCAATATCCGCGCACATCAGGTCGTAATAATCAGACAGGTCGGTGTAGAGGGCATTAACGGACATGGTGACCTGATGATGGGCGGGCGGCTTGCGCGGGCGCGCATCATAGCCCAAGCCAGGTCTGCGCCGTTCAGCGTCTGCCCGCCGCACGCAACAACCCGCACGCCGATGCCAGCACACCAAGCCGAGGGCGCTACAATGCCGCCCTCGCGACCGCACCAACGCGCACGCCTCGGAGCCAGACTGACGATGTTCACCCTTGTACACCTGGATAGCCCGCCACCCGAATCGCTGCAAAGCCAGATTCTGCAGATGGTGGTGGACTACCTCAGCGACATCAGCCCGCTGTCGCTGACGCCGAGCAACCCGCTGTATCAGCTGTACCAGTACGTGATTGGCTACGAGATGCACCTGTATCTGCAGGCCATGGACACTGCCATCGACAGCAGCGCGCGGTTGATCCTCGCCCTGAGCGATCAGGACCCGTCCCAGGTGCTGGGCTTTGCCCTGTACCTGCCGGCCAAGGATGCCCCCGAGTCCTGCACCCTGGCTTATATGGCCGTGCAGGCCAGCCAGCGTCGCCATGGGATTGCCGGCGCCATGCTGCAGCAGATGACCAGCCGCCACCCGCATGCCGAACTGGCCTGCGTGGCGGGCAAGGTCGCCATCTTCGAGACCATGGGTTTTCAGGTGCTGGCGGCGCGCGGGCCGCAGGTGCTGATGAGCACCCGCAACTACAGCGCGGACGGCATGCTGGCGGTGCAGGACTTGGCGCCGATCTTCCAATCCACGGAGGTCCGGCAGATTCACGCCTACCTGGTGAAGCAGCACGGCAAGCGAGCCATGAGTGATGCAGAGAAACAGCGCGACCGCCTCCTCGACCAGATGGCCCAGCAAGCGCAGGCGCTGGTACGCGAACGGTTGATCGTGCATTGAGCGCAGCATGACAGCCGCCACAGAGAAACCGCGCTGAGCGCGCCACATACAAGCGAAACGCCAATGACCATTCTGACTATTTCCGCCGCCTGCCTGCTCGACGATACCGGTCGCCTGCTGCTGGTGCGCAAACGCAACACCCAGGCCTTTATGCTGCCCGGCGGCAAGGCCGAGCCGGGTGAAGACGCCATCAGCGCGCTGACCCGCGAGCTGGCCGAAGAGCTTAACCTCAGCCTGCCAGCCAGCGCCCTGCAGCCACTCGGCCAGTTCCGCGCAGCAGCAGCCAACGAGGCCGATACCTGGATCGACGCCAGCGTGTTCCAGGCGCGCCTGCCGCACAATGTCAGCGCCGCCGCCGAGTTGGAAGAACTGCGCTGGCTCGCCCCCGGTGACGTACCGCCAGCAACCCTGGCGCCGCTACTGCGCGAGCATGTGCTGCCGCTGCTCTGGCCGGCGGTTCAACCCACTCGCCCGCTCAATGCCGATTAACCGCCATGACTGATTGCGGCCTTAGACCGACTCACGCATCCGGGGCAAGCATAGCGCTAGCGAACCGCGCAGACTGGGCAGTATATTCACGGCCATGACGTCAAACCCGCACCTGCCCCACGACAAACTACTGGATCTGCTACTGGACGTTGTCTGCGTAGTGGATAAAGACGGCCGCTTTCTCTCCGTCAGCGCGGCCAGCGAACGGGTCTTCGGTTATCGGCCCGACGAAATGATTGGCCGCACCGCCTTTGAACTGATGCATCCGGACGACCGCGCCGCCAGCCGGGCGCTGGTCAAGCGCATCAACTCGGGCCAGCCCTCGCATGACCACGAGAACCGCTACATCCATAAAGACGGCCATATCGTGCATATCATGTGGTCGGCCCATTGGCTTGAGGCCGAGCAGGTGCGGGTCGGTGTGGCGCGCGATATCACCCGGCGCAAACGGGCCGAGGCGGTACAGGCGGCGCTGTATGCGGTATCGGAAGCGGCCCACGCGGTTAGCGACTTGCACATGCTCTACGGCCGCGTGCATGAGGTGATCGCGCAGTTACTGCCGGCCAAGCATTTCTACGTAGCGCTACACGACGCAGCGAGTGACCAGCTCAGCCTTGCCTATCAGGTCGACCCATGTGGCGCACCGGCCGTCACCAACGCGTTCTGCGCCGAAGTGATTCGCTCAGGCACTGCCCTGCTGTTAACCCCTGATACAGCCCCGCAGTGGCTTGCCCAGCATGGTGCAACAGCAACGCATGCCCTCGACTGGCTGGGCGTACCGCTGATTTCCGGCAGCCAGACCATCGGCGCCCTGACGCTGCAGAACCACAGCGCCAGCGTGCGTTACAACGAGCAGGACCAGGAGCTGCTGCAGTTCGTGTCGAGCCAGGTGGCGGCGGCGATAGAGCGCAAGCGCACGCAGTCGCGCCTGGAGTTTCTCGCCCAATACGACCAACTAACCGAGCTGTCGAACCGCACGCTGTTTCTCGATCGCTTACGCAGTGCATTGCAGCGGGCCAAACGCGACAGCCTGCGCCTGGCGGTGCTGTATCTCGATATGGATAACTTCAAACAGATCAACGACACCTTCGGCCACAGCGCCGGCGACCTGCTGCTGCAGGAAGTCGCGCGGCGCCTGCGCCAATGCGTGCGTGAGTCCGATACGGTGGGCCGTTTGGGCGGCGACGAGTTCGCGGTGATCGTCGACAATATCGGCCGCCAGGAAGATGCCACCCTGGTGGCCGAAAAGATTATTGCCGCCCTCAGCGCGCCCTACCTGCTGGAAGGCCACAGCCTGATCAGTGCGCCAAGCCTGGGCATCGCAGTGCACCCCGAGCACGGCCAGAGTGAACTGCAACTGGTGCGCCACGCGGATGAAGCCATGTACGTGGCCAAACGCAGTGGCGGCAAGCGTTATGTGGTGGTCGAGAAGCCCATCAAGTAATCGGCAACATCTATCAACGGACGGCCCACAAGGCCCATGCACCAAGGACTTTTTATGACCTCGCCAAAACTGCCCCTGCTCGTTCTCGCCTGCGCCCTGCCCCTGGCAGCTTGCGCCGCCACGCCCGAGGCGCTCAAGCCTTACCCGGCGGCCAGCAGCGGCTATAACCGCCATGTGATCGAGCTACCGGCACAAGCCGATGAGGCCGAACACAAGGTCGAGCTGATCGCCGGCAAAACCCTGGAAGTGGACTGCAACACCCAGCGCCTCGGCGGCCAGTGGCAGGAGAAAACCGTCGAAGGCTGGAGCTACAACTACTACGAGCTGGGCCAGGTCGGCCCGGCGATGAGCACCCTGATGGCCTGCCCCGACAACAGCCGCAAGCAGGCGTTTGTCCCGGTGGGTGGCGAGCCGCTGCTGGTGCGTTACAACAGCAAGCTGCCGCTGGTGATCTACGCCCCGGCCGATGTGCAGGTGCGTTACCGCATCTGGTCCGCTGCGCCCGACACCAGCCCCGCGCCGCAGCAATAAGCCGCCTGCGGGATCAACAGGCCGTATAACGCCGGCCTGTTCGCCACCCTCAGCTCGCCGGGCTAAGCATCTCGATCTGGCGAATCTCGAAATCACTGCGCAGGTAGTCCATACGCCGCGCATAAAACTCGCGCATATGCGGCAAGGCACTGTGGATGGCCAGATGCTCCTGCGACTGCCAGACCTCATAGAAGATAAACAGCGTCGGATCGTGGCTATCGCGCAGCATGTGGTAGGCGATGCAGCCCGCCTCGGCGCGGCTGGGCTCGACATAGGCGCGGAACAGCGCCGCAAACTCGGCGGCCTTTTCCGGCCGGGTGTGGGCGTGCAGGATAAATCCGTAGTGATCAGCCATCTGAGGCTCCTGGCAGGGTGGGTTTATTTACCCTACAACAGCTAAAACTGATCAATTCATGCCTTTTAGTCACATGTCATTTGCGTGCCAGCGGCTGTTGCTACCCGCCTGCGCGCCCTAGCATGCCGCCATCAATTTACCGAGGCCCATGCCATGAAGAAGATCCTGCTGCTCAACGGCGGTAAACAGTTCGCCCATTCCGATGGCCGCTACAACACCACCCTGCACGACACCGCACTGGCCTTTCTCGACCGCGCCGGTTTTGACCTCAAACACAGCCATATCGACAGCGGCTACGACGTCGCCGAAGAGGTGGCGAAATTCCTCTGGGCCGACGTGATCATCTATCAGATGCCCGGCTGGTGGATGGGCGCGCCCTGGACGGTGAAGAAGTACATCGACGAGGTGTTTACCGAAGGCCACGGCAGCCTCTACGCCAGTGACGGCCGCACCCGCTCGGACGCCTCGCAAAAATACGGCAGCGGCGGCCTGATTCAGGGCAAGCAATACATGCTGTCACTGACCTGGAACGCCCCGCAGCAAGCCTTCGACGACCCGACTGACTTCTTCGAAGGTAATGGCGTGGACGCCGTCTACCTGCCCTTCCACAAGGCCAACCAGTTTCTCGGCATGAGCGCCCTACCAACCTTCCTCTGCGTCGACGTGATGAAGCGCCCCGCCATCGAGGCCGACATCCTCCGCTATGAGCAACATCTGGCGCAGGTGCTGGGCTAAGCAACTGGCTTTAGCGGCAAAGGGGCAAGGCCAACAGCTGCGCCCCCAGCCAGCCGGCCAGGTACACACCCAGGCCGAACACCAGATGGGTGACCAACGCACGCAACCTGACCTGCCAGGGATTGGCCATCCGTGAAGCCGCCAGGCCCATGCCGAACCCCGGCTGCATCAGCAGCAACGGCGCCGCCACGCTGACAATGCCGAGCAGCAACGCCGGCAACAGCGTTGGCCGGCATAGCCAGTGCGGCCCGACTAGCGCCACAAACAGGCCGACGAAGGCCACTCCGATCAGGTAATGGCTGCACCAACCCAGCAGCCGCTCGCCACGCACCGGTTGCGCCTTGCCGATGGCCGCATGCTGGAAACGGCCATGGCGCATATGCCCCAGCCAGCGGCCGACCAGGGCGTAGTCCAGCGAGGCAATGCCGAACCAGCGCCGCCGCGCCAGCGCCCAGGCATCCATCAGCAGCGTTGCGCCCATGCCCACCAACAGCATGTGCAGGATCAATTGACTGTTCATATTCACCTCTTTTGCTTTGTCTGAAAGGCTGTTTTCATAAGCCTGCCAGTTCAAGTCAACTTGAGGTCAAGGATGAAAGAGATGGATATCGGTAAAGTCTCACGCTGGTCCGGTTTGCCGGCGTCGACCCTGCGCTATTACGAAGAGAAAGGCCTGATCCGCTCTATCGGCCGTAATGGCCTCAAGCGGGTGTTCAGCGAATCGGTGATCCAACGCCTGGCGCTGATCGCCCTCGGCCGCGAGGCGGGGT
Organism: Pseudomonas sp.; assembly: GCF_030690725.1. GTDB lineage: Bacteria > Pseudomonadota > Gammaproteobacteria > Pseudomonadales > Pseudomonadaceae > Aquipseudomonas. Next base: position 10,707 of record NZ_JAUYGD010000068.1, read on the forward strand.
TTTCCCTGGATGAAATCGCCACCATGCTCGCCGCAGGCAACCAGCCGGCGATTGACCGCGCGCAGCTGCAAGCCAAGGCCGTCGAGCTGGACCGCAGCATCAAACGCCTCAGCGCCATCCGCGACGGCCTGCGCCACGCGGCCTCCTGCCCGGCGGAAAATCACCTAGAGTGTCCAAAATTCCAGCAGCTGATGAGCCTGGCCGCCCGCACCACGGCCAGAACCAGGGTTCACCCGCCGCTCAAATAAGCGGAGCGTCAGGCACGCGCCATAGCCAAACGCCAGCATCCGTTCGTCTTACTGCATAGCTTGCCGGATGGACGGCACATCACATTGAAAAACGCCGTCCCATACTGATTTTCCTCATGTGCTTCGCGCTGTGTGCATGAGATCAACCACATGGATATCAATCCAAGGGTGACGTGCCACAGCAGTGCAGTAGCTCGAGCAGTGAGAAGTTTTACGGGCAGGGTGCGCCCCTTGTTGAATAGGAGTGTTCAGCAATGTCGCATCTGCCTGAAAGTTCGAAAATCCCGCCCATGCCCGACCTGCTTCCGCCCAGCGCAGAAGATGGCCCCGGCCTTAGTAACGCCAACATCAGCAACGCCAACCTGGCGATCAATCCCAACCTGCAGCTGCAACCCGGACCAATCATCCTCCCGCAGTTGCGCAGCTTGCGGGCCGGCTGCTGGCTGCTCAACTACAAGCCCAGTGGTGCACCGCTGGTGTCGTATGACGGCACGCTGCGGGTCGAGTCGCACAGCGAAGGCCGCACGGCCAGTGGCGACCTTTATCAGCGGCCGGTGATCTTCCTGCCGCTGCCCATCACCTCGCCTATACCGCTGCAAAACACTCTCAAACCCAGTGTCAGCCTGACGCCCAGACCCATCCTGCTGGCGGGCCCCAACCCGGCGTCGGGCATCCCGATTCTGCCGCGCTCGCGCTACCGCTACTACGTGCGGGTGACGACGCTGCCGGAGTACTTCTACCTGGGCAACAGCTTCAGTCTGGGCTTCCAGCTGTATCGCTTCACAGAGCCCAATAGCTGGGCGCTGGAGAGCACGCTGACTGCGCAGATGGTACGGATGACTGGGCCAGCAGGCTTTCCGTCACCCTCGGACTATGCCGAAGGCGATGTGAAAAACGCTGCCAATGTGGTGGTCGGACGCTTGACCATGGGCTGGCTATCCACCTACCTGCGCCGCTGCACGGTGGAGATCGACACCGTCAGCGGTTCCGAACGACCAACCAACAGCGGCATCGGCCATACCTGGACCAGCCTGATGGATGCGGTGGGTTGGCAAACCACAGTGCACCTCAGCGATACCAATGTCGCCGAGCCCAGCGGCAACTCCTGGTCCAATGCAGAAATGCACGCGGCCATGCTGGCGCGGCGCGCGGTGGTCAACCTCGACAGCGAGTGGCGCTATCACGTGCTGGCGGTGAAGAACATCGACTCCACTCCACGCGGAATCATGTACGACAACGGCGGCACCGACTCCAACAACGTGCCACGCGAGGGTGTGGGGATTGCCTCGCACTGGACCATTTCCGCCGGCTGGGGCACGGTCAGCGGTCAGCGCTTTGGCACGGCGGCAGCGCCCTACTTCCGCACTGCGGTGCATGAGCTGGGGCATGCCATGGGCCTGTACCACAACTCGGCGGACTTCGGCTTTATGTGCACGAGCGATGTGATCGCGGCTGCCGGTACGCCTGCCACGCCGTTCCCGAGCAATATCCAGTGGTCCTTCCACCCGGATAACCTCAAGCAACTGCGTCACTACCCTGACCCCTTCGTGCGTCCAGGTTCGGTAGCCTTCGGCAGCGCCTCCACAGCCACCCCAAGCATCTCGCCGACGGATCTGGAAGCGGACGTGCTTGGCCTGGATCTGAAGATCACCCCGCTGCTCGGCGAACTGCCGTTGGGGGCACCAGTGCGGATCGGCGTCACCCTGCGCAACCATGGTGATCAGCCGCTGCTGGTGCCGGCAAGCCTGAGCCTGAAAAGCGAGAGCGTCAGCGGCAGCGTGACCGACCCATCGGGCAACGTGCGGACCTTCCGCACCATCATCCACTGCATCGAAGACTCGCCATTCAAGGTGCTTAACCCTGGTGAGCAGATCGAGGAGTCGATGACCCTGATGCGCGGCGCCGAAGGTGCGTTGTTCGGTGTATCGGGCATCCACCAGGTGCAGGTCGAAGTGCATTGGGAAGTGGATGGCATGCTTGCCCATCTGGCGGACAGCGCCAGTGTGATGGTCACCGCTGCCGTCGACGCCAATCACGCGGAAGCTGCGCACAAGGTGCTCACCACCCCGGATGCCCATCTGGTGCTGGCCATCGGCGGTGATCACCTGACTGACGGCATCGCGGCGATCCAGGCGGCGTTGGACTCTCCGGTGCTCAAACCGCACTTTGCCGCCATCGAGACCAAGCGCCTGGCCAGTCGTTTTATGAAGCGCAAACCAGACGCCAAAGCGGCGACGGCGCTGCTCGATTACGACACGGTGATGAGCGGCAGCGAGCATGACAAGCTCGAACGCTTGCTCGGCGACGCGGGCGGCAGTTTGCCGAAGGCCGGCAAGGCCAAGGCCAAGCCAACTCGCCTGACCAGCGCCAAGTAGTGCAAACGCAGTAAAACGGAATGCGCGGGGCCCATGCCCCGCGCACTCCAAACCAAGCGACCAAGGAGAGTCAGAATGGAATTGCATGAGGCACAACTGTCAGGCAACTGGCACAAGAACAGCCAGGAACAATGCGCCGCCGGTTATGCCGCGCACCTGCACCTGCAGAGCAATGGCCTGTATGTCGGCAGCAGCGAACCCGCCGGCACCTTCACCTGGTGGGACCAGGGTACTTGGGCGCTGCAGGGGCCCGGCAAGCTGGCCATTTCTACCGCCAATGACGAAGTCGTCACTTACACCTACAGCCTCAGTGACGGCACCCTGACCTTTACCGACCCTGCGGGCTGTCGCTTCAGCTATCGCCGCGCGCCCTGAACGGAGCATGCCGTGCAGAGGCACGGCCCCTAGCAAGAGCCTTTTACGCATCGCCAAGGAGGCACCATGTCTGGCTCAATTGTTCCCACCATAGTCTTCTTCGACCTGGGCGATACCCTGACATTTACCGGCCCCGGCGGCGTACGGATGCGTTATGCCGACTGCCTGGATTGCCTGCAAGTGCTCAAGGCACGCGGCTATCGCCTCGGCCTGCTGTCCGATCAGGCAGCCAGCACCAGCGTGGCCAACGTGCTGGCGACACTTACAGCGCTGCATCTGGCCCGCTATATCGAGCCGGCGCTGATCACCCTGTCCAGCGAACTGCCGGGCAACCTCGGCAAACCCGCACAAGCGATCTTCGATCTGGCGCTGAGCAAGGCCCAGCACAGCGCGGCCAGTGAACGGGCGATCTTTATTACCGAGAACCTGGCCCATGTGCAGGCGGCCCGCAGCTATGGCTGGCGCGCCATTCTCAAGCGCAACAGCGGCAACTGCGTGGCCAGCGAAGGCGAATGCGTCAGCGGTCTGGCCGGTTTGCTGGCCAAGCTACCGCCACTGGCTGCGCCAAACAGCAGCCTGGCCCTGGCACCGCCACCCAAACTGGTCGATGGTCTGTGGGCGGTGCCCATGGATATCGTGCGAATCGACGCCAGCTTGCTGTTCGATGCCGCCACGCAGCAGATCAGCGGCGACGCCACCCTGGAGTTTCGCCTCGGCAAACATGCTGGCTGCCCGATCTTCGACCTGCGCCAAAGCGTCACCGGTGTGTGGCTGGATAGCGTGGTGGTTGCGCCAGCCGATGTTGCCAGCCATGACTTCGGCGGTGGCGCCAATGCCAATCTGCGCGTGCTCAACCGGGTGCTGGATGCAGGCAGCAGCCACAGCCTGCGCCTGACCTATGCGGTCGGCGTGCCGCAGGCCTCCATGGCCGGCTCCTACCTACCGCAGATCGTCTGGAGCGCGGGCCCGCGACTGGCATTCAACTTCGGTTTTACTGACCTGGGCGCAGGGCGTTATCTGGAAGCCTTTGTGCCGGCCAACCTGATTCACGATCAGTTCGAGCTAAGCCTACAACTGCGCCTGACAGGCACCGCCGTGGCGCATACACCGATCAGCAATGGCACCCTCAACGTGCTGGGCGCCAATCACTGGCGCATCGACTTTCCCGCGCGTTTCAGCGCCCTGTCGCCACTGCTGGAGCTACGCGCCAGCGACAGCCTACAAAGCACCACGGTGAATACCGTGCTGCCGGTATCCGGCAGCAATGTCGCGATCACCACCTGGAAACTCACCAGCAACGCCGCCAATCTGCTTAACCAGGCCAACGCCATCGCCGGCTTCCTCGCTGACAACGAAAACAGCTCCGGACGCTATATCCACGGCAACCGCTTTACCGCCTTTATCCACCAGGGCGGCATGGAATACGACGGCGGCACCACTACCAGCACCGGCCCACTGCGCCACGAAACCTTTCACAGCTGGTGGGCGCGCGGGCTGAAGCCGGCAAGCCAGGCCGACGCCTGGTTCGACGAAGCCTGGACGACCTACCACGACAACGGCGCGGCGGGTGTGCAGCCCTTCAACTTCGCCGAAGCGGCATTAGCGTTGTGCCCGCGCAACCCGTGGGTGCGGGTTACCCACGGTTCCTCCTACGGAGCTGGCGAACGTTTCTGGAAAGGCATGGCTGGCTTGCTCGGTGCCGCGCCGCTGGGCGATCTGATGCGCAGTTTCTATCTGGCGCGTTACCCGCAACCGGTAAAAACCGAAGAGCTGGAGTGCTTTCTACTGGCCCGTGGTGGCAACCCAACCTGCGTGGATGCCTTCCACCGCTTCGTCTACGGCCTACCCGATCCGGCGCCGCTGCCGGATGTCTGGCTGCGCGACGATGCCGCCGATCCCGGCGCCAACAACTGGGGCGGACGTTTCTGGGATTCACCGGATCTGTGGATTCGTAACCGCGACGACGATGGCCTGGAACATCAGAACCTTGAGTTCGGCCAGGACAACTGGATTCACGCCCGCGTGCGCAACCGGAGCGCCACGGCCAGCGCACGGTATCTGGTGGTCAGTTTCAATATCAAGCAGTACGCCGGTAGCCAGTTTGTCTACCCAGCCGACTTCCTCCCGGCGGTTACCGCAGCAGCGGATTTCGACCTAGGCCCCGGCGAGACGCGCATCGTCAAGGCGCGCCTGCCGCGCAATGCAATACCGCCAGTGGGCAGCCACCCTTGCCTGCTGGCTGCGCTGTTCAGCCGTTTCGATCATCCGCAGGCCGGACGCCATGTGTGGCAGCAGAACAACCTGGCGCAGAAGAACCTCAGCGTGATCGATCTGGCCCCCAATCTGTGGATAGTGTTGCCCTTTATGGCCACCAGTCTGCGCGCCCGGCAGACGCGCAGCGTGCTATTCGAACTGCTGCGCCCCGAGGGGCTGGAAACACTGCAAGCCAGCCTGCTGCTGGATAAACGCGCGCTGGCGCCCACGCTCAAGGCCAGTGCCCTGCGCTTGCCGGAGCTGGCAGACACTTCGACAGCCAGAGCAAAACCTATGGCAGATGAGCCACTGGATTGCGCCAGCCACGCCTGCGCGGCAATGCCAAGCACCGATCAGCTATTGACCAGTAAGACCCCGGAGCGACTCGCCGAGACCTTTCCCGCCGCACTGGAGCTGAAGTTTGCCAAGGGTAAACAGGCGCAGCTGCCAGTCGTGCTACGCCCACTGGAGTCGCAACGGTTGGGACTGCGCGTCATGGTGCCGGCAGACGCCAAGCGCGGCAGCAGCTTTACCCTGGATTTGGTGCAGCGAGAGAACGGCAAGATAGTCGGCGGGGTGGCGCTGCGCATCAATGTGCGCTGAGCAGCGCTACCACCACGGGTTACGGCGCGCCAAACAAAGCCGTCCAGTAAATCCCCGCGTCGCTCTTGGGATCGTTGGCGTAGGCGGCGCCCAGTTCGCTGAATTGCGGGTTCATCAGGTTGGCGCAGTGGCCGGGGCTGGCCAGCCAGCCGGCGAGCACTTTGCTGGCGCTATCCAAGCCGGCGGCGATATTTTCACCGACACGCTGGCCGCTGTAGCCGGCCAGTTCCGCCCGGTCGCCGGGGGTGCGGCCGTCAGGGTCCTGGTGATCGAAGAAGTTGCCGTTGGCCATGGCCCGGCTGTGGGCTTCGGCGGTGCTGCCCAGTGTGGCATTCCAAGTCAGCGGCGCTGCGACGGCAAAGGCTTGGCTGCCGCACTGGCGAGCCGTGCTGCGCGCAGTATTGAGTTGTTCAAGCAGTTTCTGCCCTTCCGCCTGCCAGTCGCCCAGGCGCGCCGCCAGTAGCGGTCGGGCCAGCAGAATGCGCCACTCACGGTCCTGCTGCTTGACGCCGATATCGACAAACTGCGGATCGAGCACAATCTTGCAGAAGCTCTCCTGCAGCACTTTCAGCGCCGCCGCTGCATCACGCGGGCCGGACAGGCTGATTGCCTGCACGTTGACCATCGGATAGCCCGCCGCACTCATCGCTTGCTGCAAATCCCCCGAGCGACCCACCGGCTGCACCAGACGCGGATCGGCCGTCAGCGGCGGCAGCTCGGCGGAAGCCTGATCGCCACAGCGCTGCACTTCGCTGCGGTAGCTGTTGATCAAGCCGACCAGTTGCGCATCCTCGGCGGCCTGCGCACCTGCAGCGCACACCAGCGCCAACCCCAAAGCGGCGAACGCCCGAATAAATTCCTTGCTAGCCATAAAACCCCTCGACCTGAGCATACCCATGCGGCGTGCTCATAACTGTGGTCGGGTGATCTTGGCGCACCTCGCGCGCTGAAACCAGCCCAATGCGTAGGCCGGATCAGCGATGAAAAAGACTCAGAAGCTGTTTCGGGTCTCGCGAGCTAGAGCCATGCAAGGCAAGAACAGGCAAGGAAGCGGAGTTTACTGGTGTAAATGAGCAGTACTCGTTTCACTCGCCCTTCGGGCCGCGCTGAAGCGCGTTAGCCGCAAGCGGCTTGCCGAGTCTGTTCTTAACGCAGCAGGGCCGACGCGCAGCAGATCCGAGACGGCTTCTTAAACGTAGATGCTGACGCCGCCCCTGGCCTGCAACCAGTCGCGGTAGGTGGTCAGCGAGTCGGTCTGCTGGTCGCCGTTGTAGCCGACAAAGCTGTCGGTCTTGTCCAGGCCGGCGTCGACCAGTTTGTTGATCTGCGCCAGCAGCTTGGCAGCGTCTTCACGGTCCAGTTCGGCAACATCCGGCAGGGCAATTTTCGAGGTATCGCTCTCCGGCTCAGCCGCCGGGCGAAAGCGATCACTGGCAATCGCGTTGCTGGCACCGCTGCTCTCGGCGTTCATCGCGCGCAGCAGGCCGCCGCGGCTGTTGGCCACCATGCCGCTGGCAAAGCGGCGGATTTCCGCAAGCGGGTCTGGCGCGCTGGTGTTCGGTTTATCCGTACTGCTGCCACTGCCAGCAGCCCCGGCCGTGCTGGGTTTGGCGGTGTTGGCGAAGTAGCTCGCCAGCGGCGAGTTGTTGGAGATACTGGTCATGGCGAATCCCTGCTTAGGTCAGCTGGCAGGCATTTCTGCAGAATATGGGCCAACCCTCTGCAAGCCAGTAAAACGGGCTTTTCTGCCCATTCATCTTTCGCCCAAGGGGAATCACTTTGCCGCTTTAGGCAGGCCGTTGCCGCTGACAAGCCGCGCGCAACCTAGGCCTGAAAACGACAGCGCCCCCGCAGAAAGCTGCGGGGGCGCGTGTAGTGGGTAGATGGTCAGCCAGCCTGGCCGGCTGCCCGTGGCGTTTAGTTGACGGCGCGCAGCTGCTCCTCGGCGAGGAAGTCCTCTTCCAACAGTGCGTCCTGACCGGGAATATCGCTCGCCTCATCGGCGTGCAGTGGCGTGACGCGCTTGCTGCGCAGTTTGCCGAATTGATGCTCAAGGGCGTGGTGCAGTTTTTCGATGGAGCCGTCGATGGCCTGTTCCAGTGACTCGGCCTTGTGGGTGACGGAAATAGGTTGCAGGCCCTTTGGCCGTGCTTCGATCTGGCAGCGTTTGTCGTGCGCGCCGGCTTTGGCGCCGTTGTCGTCATGCAGATGGACAACGATGCGGGTCAACTCGTCATCGAAGCGCTCCAGCTTGCTGGCAACACTGGCACTCACCCACTCAACCAGACGAGCACTGCCTTCGATGTGGTTATCGCTGTGAACTTGGATTTGCATAAAGCTTTCCTTCTTCAACTGTTCGCGAAAGCGTCGCCAAGCAAGGCGACAACTCCAGCCTACGCCACTAAGCCCCCCTTTAGGCAAGCCCTAAGACGTTGGTCGTAGCCACAAATCTGCAATGCACCCTCCGGCAATTCGCTACAAGCCTTATGCCCCGTGAGTTACAAGACTATGGCTGCAAATCAAACAAAACTTTTCCGCTTTCCATGTCGCACGGCATGGAGAAATGCTCATGGGCGATCAACCATTGCCCGCCCTGCAGGCGGAAACACTGGCTTACGCGCATCCAGCTGCTGTGCATTTCGCCCTTGTCATCGGTGCCACCGCAGTGGAATAGGTAATGCGCCACGGCCAGGTCGCCACTGAGCAGAAAGCTCGGCTGATGGATCTCGAACAAGCCCGGGCCGGGACACATTTCCATGCAGGCCTGCCAATGCGCCTGATAGGCCGCGCGGCCCTGAAACCGGAGAGGGCCGATGGCGTCGTAAGCCACTACATCCTCGGCGTAGTGGCTCATGATGCTGCTGACATCCTTGCTGCGGCAGGCGGCGGACCAGGAGTCCAGTTGCTGTTGAATCTGCGCTTGGGCGTTGCTCATGGTCGTGCTCCTTGTGCTTATTTCTGGGTCGAGGCGCAGCAGGCATGCGCCGCTGCCGGTTGCTGGTATTCGTCGTGCAGGCGGGTCCAGTGCATGCCCTTGCCCTCCAGATCGGGCATGCCATCCCAACCCTCACCACGGCCGAAGGGCGTGAGGTCGAGGTAGTGAAAGCTGCTCATCAGCATCTCCAGACCACGGCCGTAACTGGAATAGCAGTGATAGACCTGCGCACCGTCGCGCAGAAATACGCTGACGCCGGGCTGCTCGCCCTGCACGTGGTAATTCAGGCCCAGACGCTCTAGTTCGGCCTTGTCACGGTAGTTGTACTCGACCGGAGCGACCTGCTCGTCGGTGGTGGCGTGGTAGTCGTAGTTGAACGCGCTGCCCAGCGAGGAATACCAGGGTACGGTCCAGCCCATGCGCCGCTGAAACGCCTGCAGATCGGCCAGTGGCGCGCGGGAAACCAGCACCAGGGTCGTGTCGCGGGCATGCAGGTGGGCCTGATGGCCGATATTGTCGACCACACAGGAACAACCGTCGCAGCCCTCGCCGCGGTCCATGTGATACATGAAGTGGTAGATGATCAGCTGGCTGCGCCCGGCGAACAGATCGGCCAGGCTCAGTTCACCCTCTGGCCCCTGAAAACGGTAATCGGCTTCGACCTTGACCATTGGCAGTTGGCGGCGCTCGGCGTTCAGCGCATCGCGTTGCTGGGTCAGCGCCTTTTCATTGGCCAGCAAGGCCTTGCGGGCAAGCAGCCACTGCTCACGGCTGGCAATCTTGGGGTATTCAGGACGACTCATATGCAGTGCTCCTTTTCCGTTGATTGAGCAACGCGGGCAGCGTGCGCTCTAGACCTGTAGCTCGCGCACCGGGCGGACTTCCACACAACCGACGCGCGCCGCCGGAATATGCCCGGCCAGTTGAATAGCTTCGTTAAGGTCGCGGGCTTCCACCAGATAGAAACCCGCCAACTGTTCCTTGGTCTCGGCAAACGGCCCGTCGATGATCGACAGCTTGCCGCCGCGCATACGCACGGTGGTGGCGGTCTGCACCGACTCCAGCGCCTCGGCGGCGAGCATGCGGCCGCTTTCTGCTACCGACTCGGCGTAGGCAAAACACTCCTCGTCACGCGGGCTGTCGGGCGAGTTATGCAGCTCATGCTCGTTGCTGTAGACCAGGCACAGGTATTTCATGGCGTTCTCCGGTGTTGTGGCGCGGTTACTGACTAATCGAATGACGCGGCGCTGAATCGACAACGCCTCCCAAAATATTTCAGGCCCGACCAACGGTAGCCAAGCTGCGCTTATCCGCCAGGCGGATGGCGGCTTAGCCGGTCGGCAACTCGTCCAGACGCATCTGCAGAAACTGCCGATCAGCGCCCTGCTGCGCCAGTTGCAATGCCCGCTGATAGGCATCACGCGCAGGGGCCACGCGGCCCAAGCGGCGATTGAGGTCGGCGCTGGCGGCGTGGGCCAGGTGGTAATCGGCCAGTTCGCCGCTGGCCAGCAGCGCGTCGATCAGCGTCAGGCCGGCCTCGGGGCCTTGCTGCATGGCCACCGCCACGGCGCGATTGAGCTCAATCACCGGCGACGGATTCAGACGCAGCAAAGCGTCGTAGAGCCCGACGATCTGCGCCCAGTCGGTCTCAGCGGCGCAAGTGGCCTCGGCATGCACGGCGGCAATCGCCGCTTGCAGGGTGTAGGCGCCGAAGCGCCGCGAATGCAGGGCCTGCAACACCAGGGAGTCACCTTCGACAATTAGCGCGGGGTCCCACTGGCTGCGATCTTGCGCCTCCAGCAGCACCACTTCGCCGCTGGCCGAGCTGCGCGCACTGCGCCGCGATTCGTGCAACAGCATCAACGCCAGCAGGCCCTGCACTTCCGGCTCGGGCAGCAGTTCCAGCAGCAGACGCGCCAGGCGAATGGCCTCATCGGACAGGTGCGCGCGGGTCAGCGAATCGCCTGAGCTGGCGAAATAGCCTTCGTTGAACACCAGGTAGATCACCCGCAATACGGCGTCCAAGCGCTCGGGTAGTTCGCTGCGTCCAGGCACTTCATAGGGGATGCGTGCGTCGCGAATCTTCGCCTTGGCGCGGACGATACGCTGGGCCAGGGTGGCGGGCGTGGTGAGGAAGGCGCGGGCGATTTCCTCGGTGCCCAGATCGCAGACTTCACGCAGGGTCAGGGCCACCTGGGCATCGCTGGCCAGCGCTGGGTGGCAGCAGGTAAAGATCAGCCGCAGGCGGTCGTCTTCAAGCAACTCGCCCTCGTCCAGCGGTGCGTCATAGGCCAACTCAACGTGGTCATCCAGCGGCTGGAAACGCCGCTGCCGGCGCAGGTTGTCGATGGCCTTGAAGCGCCCCGCCGACACCAACCAGGCCCGAGGATTGGCCGGCACACCGGTCTGCGGCCATTGCTCCATCGCTGCACGAAAGGCTTCGTGCAGCGCCTCCTCGGCCAGGTCAAAATCGCCCAGCAGACGGATCAAGGTGGCCAGTACGCGGCGCGATTCATCGCGGTAGAGCTGCGCCAGCAGAGCCGGCAAGGCGGCAGAATGGTCCATTGCATTGCACTCCATAACGGCAGTGGTTGCGCGATACTCCCCTGCCGCGCAACCAGAACCGTTTCACCCTACCGCATTAGGCGCGCTTCAGCTTTTCAGCCGATAACCGGTTTTGAAGATAAAGCCCACGGCCAGGATGCACAGCAACAGAAAGCCGAGAATCATCGCCAAACTCAGGCCGACGTTGACGTCGGAGACGCCATAGAAACTCCAGCGGAACGCGCTGATCAGGTACACCACCGGGTTGAACAGCGTCACCGTCTGCCAGGCCGGCGGCAACATGCTGATCGAGTAGAACGCGCCACCGAGAAAGGTCAGCGGTGTGACGATCAGCGCCGGCACCACCTGCAACTTCTCCCAGCCATCGGCCCAGACGCCGATGATGAAGCCGAACAGGCTAAAGGTCAGCGCGGTAAGCACCAGAAACGCCAGCATCCACAGCGGGTGGAGAATCTCGAAATCAACAAACAGCCGCGCGGTAATCAGGATCACCAAGCCGAGAATGATCGACTTGGTGGCCGCCGCGCCAACATAGCCGATGAGGATTTCCAGGTAGGACACCGGCGCCGACAGCAGCTCGTAGATGCTCCCCGAATACTTGGGCATGTAGATGCCGAACGAGGCGTTGGAAATGCTCTCGGTGAGCAGCGCCAGCATGATCAGCCCCGGCACGATAAACGCGCCGTAACTGACCCCCTGCACCTGGGTCATGCTCGAACCGATGGCCGAACCGAACACCACGAAATACAGCGACGTGCTGATCACCGGGGTGGCGATGCTCTGCAACAAGGTGCGCCAGGTGCGCGCCAGCTCGAACAGGTATATGGCACGGATTGCGTAGAAATTCATGCGCGCGACTCCTTGACCAAAGACACAAAGATTTCTTCCAGCGAACTCTGGCTGGACTGCAGATCCTTGAAGTCGATGCCGTGCTGGGCGAGGTCCTTGAGCAGTTCGGCGATGCCGGTGTGCTCGCTCTGGGTATCGAAGGTAAACACCAGGGCATGGCCCTCGTCGCTCAGCTCCAGCGGGTAACGCGCCAGCTCGGCGGGGATGCTCGCCAGCGGGTGCTGTAGTTGCAGGGTCAGCTGCTTCTTGCCGAGCTTATGCATCAGTGCCTGCTTGTCTTCCACCAGAATGATCCGGCCCTTGCTGATCACCCCGATGCGGTCGGCCATTTCCTCGGCTTCTTCGATGTAGTGGGTGGTGAGGATAATGGTCACCCCGCGCTCACGCAGACGGCGCACCATATTCCACATATCGCGGCGCAGCTCGACGTCGACGCCAGCAGTCGGCTCGTCGAGGAACAGAATCTGCGGCTCGTGGCTTAGCGCCTTGGCGATCATCACCCGGCGTTTCATGCCGCCGGACAGCTCGAAAATCTTCGCGTCGCGCTTGTCCCACAGCGACAGGTCCTTGAGCAGTTGCTCCAGATAGGCCGGATTGGGCTTTTTGCCGAACAGGCCACGGCTGAATTTCACCGTGGCCCAGACAGTTTCGAACACATCGCTGACCAGCTCCTGAGGCACCAACCCGATCTGCGAACGCGAGGCGCGGTAGTCCTTGATGATGTCCTGGCCGCCCACCAGCACCCGCCCACCGCCTGGATTGACGATGCCGCAGATGATGCTGATCAGGGTGGTCTTGCCCGCGCCATTGGGGCCGAGCAGCGCAAAGATCTCGCCCTGGCGAATATCCAGATTGATGTCCTGCAGGGCCGGATGGCCGCTGGCGTAGGTCTTGCTCAGCTGTTGAATCGAGATCACCGCTTGCACAGAACCTCCTGCTCTGGGGAAAAGCGCAATTGTAGGGAAGTTGGCCGGGCTTGCGGAAATGCTGATGCAGTAACCTGGCTGATTTTCCAGGCCAACGTTGAGCTACAGCGGATGCGGCTGCTAGGCTGGACCTGGTTTTACCCAGACAAGGAAATAGACCATGGCTCTTCGTCACCACCTCGCCAGCCTCAGCCTGCTCGCCCTGCTGGCCGGTTGCAGCTCGCAGCCGCCGGCGCAGCAAACCGCCGAAATCACCGGCGATTGCAGCGTCGAAAACCTGCAAGGCGTGCTCGGCCAGAATGCCAGCGCCGAGCTGATCCAGCAGGTGCAGCAACAGGCCAACGCCAAAACCCTGCGCGTGCTCGCCCCCGGCGACGCCGCGACCATGGATTACAACCCGCAGCGCCTGAATATCGATATCGATGAAAGCGAAGTGATCATCCGCCTGACCTGCGGTTGAATGCCCTTCGATACGCGAAGGGCGAGTCAGGTGTCAGGCCTTAGTAGCGGTAGTTCCCGGCGCTGATGGCCGCGTGCAGCTTACGGTTCAGCGGCACATAGCAGTCAGAGCCGGGCAGCCAGGCATACAGCGGGTCGCTGCAGCGGTCGAGGTCGTAGGCTTGCTCCTTCAACGGCGCTTTCTTGTGCTTGAAGGTACCGGTGGTTTCCATTTCCGCGCTCAGCCTTAAGAACAGCGGCACGGCGTAGGCCGGCAGTTCCTGGCGCAAGTGCGTGAGCAGGGCCTGGAAATCAAAATCCCCCGGCGCACAGGCCAGACGGATGCAGGCCATACCGGCGCGGCCATTGGTGTTGGGCACCTCGACGCCATAGACCACGGTCTCGCTGACCTCGGCAACGCCATCCAGCACCGCTTCGACCTGGGTGGTGGAAACGTTCTCGCCCTTCCAGCGGAAGGTATCACCCAGGCGGTCGACAAACTGCGCATGGCGAAAGCCCATGTCGCGCATCAGGTCGCCGGTGTTGAACCAGGCGTCGCCCTGTTCGAACACATCGCGCAGGATGCAGCGCTCGGTGTCGCGCTCATTGGTATAACCATGGAACGGCGACTTGTCGGTGATCTTGCCCAATAGCAGGCCAGCCTCGCCCTTGGCCACACGCTGCAGGTGGCCGTTCTCGCGCAGCGGCGCCTCGCGCTCCTGGTCATAGCGGACGATGGCGTAGGGATAGGGCGAGAAGCCCACGGTGTTGTCGAGATTGAGCAGGTTGGTAAAGCCGATATTGCCCTCACTGGAGGCATACAGCTCGACCACCCGCTCGACCGCGAAGCGCTGCTTGAACGCCTGCCAGATGCTCGGGCGCAGGCCGTTGCCGACCATCACGCGGATCGGGTTGGTAGCGTCGCTGGGGCGTGCCGGCTGGTCGAGTAGGTAGCGGCACAGCTCGCCGACATAGCCGAAGGCGGTCGCCCGATGCCGCTCCACTTCATCCCAGAAACGGCTGGCGCTGAACTTGCGCACCATGATCAGCGCCGCCTGGCCAGCCAGTACCGAGCCCCAACACACCACCATGGCGGTGCCGTGATAGAACGGCAGGCTGACGTACATGCGGTCCTCGCGGCCCAAGCGCACGGCAGCGAAACCGAAAGCACCGTAGCCCTTCATAAAGCGCCCGTGGTTGAACACCACGGCTTTCGGCAGGCCGGTGGTGCCGGAGGTGTAGATATAAAAACAGGGGTCGTCGGCGCGTACTGCGCGTTCCAGCAACGGCGCATCGACGGGATAGTCCTGCAGCACGGCGGCCGGGTGCTGCCAGCCTGCGGGCGCCTCGCCGGGGTCGCGCCAGGTTGGGCGGTCGGCAAAGTAGTGGCAGGCATCGGCGGGCAGCGCCACCTCCGCTGCGATTTCCGTGAAAGCGTCCAGCAGTTCCTCGCCCACCAGCACCATGCGCGGCGATGCCAGGCTGATGCTGTGGGCCAGCACGCGGCCGCGCTGACTGCTGTTGATCAGCGCGCTGACCGCGCCGAGCTTGGCACAGGCGACGACCCCGGCGAGCAGCTCGAAGCGGTTCTCGAACATCAGCGCCACGCTGTCGCCCTGGCGCAGACCATGAGCACGCAGATAGTGCGCCAGCTGGTTAGCCCAGCGGTCAAACTCGGCGTAGGTAAGTTGTTCGTCGCCCTGGATCAGCGCCACGCCATGCGGGTTGTCGCGCGCCGCCTCCTCAATGCAACTGGCCAGGCTGACGGGGTAATCGCCACGGCTGCGGTTGCCAATATGCAGCCCCTTGACGATAGCGGGCAAGTCGACAAGCAGGCGCGGCAAGCGAGACAGCAGGCGCGGCAAGGTGATCAGGTCAGCATGATTCATGGTGCAGGACTCCAGGCGGTGCGAGGCACTCGTTGTTGTTTGCCGATCAATCTAGTCAGTCAGCGCCATGCTGTTAATAGCCTGGGGTTGCATCACCATGGCAATTTGTCTCACCGGCGGCGCACAATCGAACTCCCTCTGGCTGGAACAAGGATTGCCCATGCTGCCGGTACACACGCCTAGCGCGACCGCCTCACAGTTGCTCGATCTCTACCTGTCGCTGCAGGGGTTCGCCCTGGTCGGCCCGGACGATCTGCAGGCGCTGGGCGTCGAGCTGGAGCAGCTGAAGAACCTGGAAATGCGCGTACCGGTACGCTGGGCATTGCAACTCTGGCAGCGCGCAGCCAGCCGTGGCGCGTGTGCGGAGATCGGCCTGCTGGTCGGCCAGCAGCGCGGCCTGCACACCCGCGGGCCGGTTGCCCACTTGGCCGCGCAGAGCGCTACGCTGGGCGAGGCCATTGAACTGTTTCGCCGCTATATCCCGGTCATGAGCGAGGGCGAGAACCTGCGCGTCGAGTCATCTGGCGGGCGGGTGCGCATCCACTTCCTGTTCAACGCACCGCTGCTCGGCCACGCCGTCGTCTGCGAACACAGCATCAGCTCAGCGCTGTGCTGGGCGCGCCAGCTCACG
This sequence comes from Pseudomonas sp., assembly GCF_030690725.1. Classification (GTDB taxonomy): domain Bacteria; phylum Pseudomonadota; class Gammaproteobacteria; order Pseudomonadales; family Pseudomonadaceae; genus Aquipseudomonas. Next base: position 26,794 of record NZ_JAUYGD010000068.1, read on the forward strand.
GGGGTGCGACTGATGCCGCAGGCCGTGGGTTTCCGCCATGCGCCGCTGGCGGCACCGGCGATCTATCGACAGGTATTCGGGGTGCCGCCACGCTTCGCCGAGGGATTCGATTACCTGGATCTGCTGGAGAGTGATCTGCTGCTGCCGGTGCCGGGGGCCAATGCCTATCTCAAAGGGCTGATGCAGCAACGCGTGAGTGCCATGCAGGCCCAGCTGCCGGCGCAGCACAGCACCCGCCTGCAGGTGCTGCAGCTGATCGAACAGAGCCTGCTCAGTGGCGAGCTGTCGGCAGAGGGCGTGGCGCGGCATCTGGGTATCAGCCGGCAAACCCTGCATCGCCACCTGCGCGAGGAAGACTGCTGCTTCTCCGAGCTACTGACTCAAGTACGCCGCCAGCATGCGCTGCAACGTCTGCAGCAACCGGATTGCCGGATCGAGGCGCTCAGCCGCGAGCTGGGCTTCAGCGAGCCAAGTGCCTTCTACAAGGCCTTCAAGGGTTGGTACGGTCTGTCGCCCAAGGCCTACCAGCAGCACGCCGGCAGCGAGCCGACAGATTTAACTAAGCCAGGCAGACCGGGCATACTGGCGCACCTGTAAGCAAGTCGGCCGCCCGTTCCCATGCGTATTCACGTCACCTTTATCGACCGCGTTGGCATCACCCAGGAAGTGCTGGCCCTGCTCGGCGGGCGCAATCTCAACCTGGATGCGGTGGAGATGGTGCCGCCGAACGTCTACATCGACGCGCCGACCCTGAGCCCCGAGGTGCTCGATGAGCTGCGCGAGGCGCTGTTCAAGGTGCGTGGCGTGCAGGCGGTAACCATTGTCGACATCCTCCCCGGCCAACGCCGCCATCTGCAGCTCGATGCCCTGCTCGCCGCCATGACCGACCCGGTATTGGCGGTCGACAGCCAGGGCCGTGTGCTACTGGCCAACCCGGCGCTGATCGAACTCTGCGGCCAACAGCCTGATGGTCTGGGTATTGGTGAGCTATTCGCCGACAAAGACCTGCACCAAGCGCTGCTCGACCAGGGCTTTCGCCTGCCGATGCGCGAAGTTACCCTCAAGGGCCAGGCCCTGCTGCTGGATGCACAACCAATCACCGAAGGCGTCGACGGCGGCGCACGGCAACTGGCCGGCGGCCTGCTTAGCTTGTACGCACCGAGCCGCATCGGCGAACGCCTGGCGGCGCTGCACCATGATCACGCCGAGGGCTTCGACTCGCTGCTCGGCGATTCCGCACCGATTCGCAACCTGAAAACCCGCGCCCAGCGCGTCGCCACCCTCGACGCCCCCCTGCTGATCCAGGGTGAAACCGGCACCGGCAAGGAATTGGTGGCGCGCGCCTGTCACGCCATCAGCACGCGACGTACCGCGCCATTTCTTGCGCTGAACTGCGCGGCATTGCCGGAGAACCTCGCCGAAAGCGAGCTATTCGGTTACGCCCCTGGGGCCTTTACCGGGGCCCAGCGCGGCGGCAAGCCAGGGCTGCTGGAGCTGGCCAACCAGGGCACGGTGTTTCTCGATGAAATCGGCGAAATGTCGCCCTACCTGCAGGCCAAGCTGCTGCGCTTTTTAAGCGACGGCACCTTCCGCCGGGTCGGTGGCGAGCGTGAGGTCAAGGTCAATGTGCGCATCCTCAGCGCCACCCACCGCGACCTGGAAAAGATGGTCAACGAGGGCGCGTTCCGCGAAGACCTGTTTTATCGCCTCAACGTGCTCAACCTGGAAGTGCCACCGCTACGCGAGCGCGGCCAGGACATCCTGCTGCTGGCGCGGCACTTTATGCAGCAGGCCTGCGCGCAGATCCAACGCCTGCCCTGCCGCCTGACGCCAGACACCTATCCGGCTCTGCTGGGCAACCGCTGGCCGGGCAATGTGCGTCAATTGCAGAACGTGATCTTCCGCGCTGCAGCGATCTGCGAAAGCAATCTGGTACAGATCGATGATCTGGATATCGCTGGCACCGCAGTGGCCGCGCAGCAGGCCGAGGGCGAAGTCAGCAGCCTGGAAGCGGCAGTGGACCAGTTCGAAAAAGCCCTGCTGGAAAAACTCTACCCCAGCCATCCCTCGACCCGGCAACTGGCGACCCGTCTGCACACCTCGCACAGTGCGATTGCCATGCGCCTGCGCAAATACGGGATTCCGGGAAAGCCGTAAACACGCGGCTCAGAATCTACCGTGGCGCCCCGTGCCATCCTTGAAGCGCTGCGCGCCGGCCTGGGTTTCGCCACTGGCGATCACCGCCATACCACCAGCAAACTCATTGGCCATGGCCTGGACAAACGGCAGATCCCACTGCGTATAAGCGCTGGCGCGGTCGGCGAGCATGCAGCGTTGCGGGAAACCGGCGATCTCCAGCGCCAGCTGCTGCGCGGCGGACAAGGCAGTGCCGGCGGCGACCACCCGGTTGACCAGGCCCATGCTCAGCGCCTCCTCGGCCAATACCGGGCGACCGGTTAGGATCAGATCCAGCGCACGACCTTGGCCGATAATCCGTGGCAAACGCACGGTGCCACCGTCGATCAGCGGCACACCAAAACGTCGGCAAAACACCCCGAGCACGGCGTTATCGGCCATCACCCGCAGATCAGCGAGCAGCGCCAGCTCCAGGCCGCCTGCCACCGCATGGCCTTCGATGGCGGCAATCAGCGGTTTACTCAGCTGCATACGGCTCGGCCCCATCGGCCCGTCGCCCTCGGTTTCCAGGCGATTGGCACGCTCAGCGCCTGCGGCCACCGCCCCCAGATCAGCGCCGGCGCAGAAGGTCCCGCCCGCCCCGGCTAATACCGCCACCCGCGCCTGCTCGTCAGCTTCAAAGGCACGCAAGGCAGCGGCCAGCGCCTCGGCAGTTGGCCGATCAACCGCGTTGCGCACCTCGGCGCGGTTGATGATCAGGGTGGTGACGGGACCGTTCTTTTCGATGATCACGCTCATGGAAACTCCTACAGATAAAACAGCCAAGCCACCGATCGTAGCCCGGCTAAGCCGTGGCACACGGCGCAATCCGGGAAACCAAACCCGGATTGCGCTGGCGCTTATTCGGGCTACGGAGTCATCTTGATACCCAGGCCCATTGCCGCGATGGTGATTTCGCGGGCATGGCCAGCTCCTACAGTCAAAAAGCCGAAGGCCAGCATTTAGCCGGCCTTCACCTTAAAACCTTTATGACGGAGAAATCAGCCTGCTGACCGATCCCCCCGCCAGAGTGGCGCAATCAGAGGGCGAACTTCTGCAGGTTGGCCATCATCTCTTTCATCGCTTCGATATTGTCCTTCGGATGGGCGGCGCCCTCGAAGTCGCAAATCTGCGCGAAGTTGGCCGCCACGTCTTCCGGGCTGTAGCCTTCACGCGGATCGAAGCCAGCACCCAGACTGCGCTCCCAACGCACTTTGCCCATCCAGCCACCGCCGACTTCAAAGAGGCCGGAGGTTTCTTCGCAGGCGCTGCTCGCCAGGTACACCACCAGCGGGCTGACCAGCTCGGGCTTGAGCTGTTCAAACACCTGCGGCGGAATCAGGCCTTCGGTCATGCGCGTACCGCCGGTTGGGGCGATGGCGTTGACCAGGATGTTGCTCTTGCGCCCTTCGAGGGCCAGGGTGCGGGTCAGGCCGTACAAGCCGAGCTTGGCCATGCCGTAGTTGGACTGCCCGAAGTTGCCGTAGATGCCCGAGGTGGACGCGGTGAAGATCACCCGCCCATAACCCTGCTCACGCATATGCGGCCAGGCGGCGCGGGTGACCTTGTAGGCACCCTCGACGTGAACCTTGTAAACCAGGTCCCAGTCGGCGTCCTCCATCTTGTGGAAGGTCTTGTCGCGCAGGATGCCGGCGTTGTTCACCACCACATCGATGCGGCCGAAGGTATCCAGCGCGCACTGCACGATCTTCTCGCCGTCGGTCACCGAGTCATGATTGGCCACTGCGGTACCGCCAGCGGCGCGGATTTCCTCAACCACCTTATCGGCCGCCGAGGCATTGGCGCCTTCACCGTGGGTGCTGCCGCCGAGATCGTTGACCACCACCTTGGCACCGTGTTTAGCGAACAACAGCGCATGGGCGCGGCCCAGACCACCGCCGGCCCCGGTGACGATTACAACCTGATCTTGAAAACGGATGGCGTCGCTCATGCAGCATTCCTCGGCAGATTAACAATGCGCCGAGTGTCCAGCAGTCGCGCTCCGGTCACAATAGGTACGCACGACGCTGAATGGTGCGCAATAAAGCAGCGGGATAGTCAGGCTAAGGCAACCACATAAAGGTAGCCCGCTTGTCGCGGCTAAAGCCCCTCCCACGGTTGATCGAGTTGTAGGAGGCGCTTTAGCGGCGAGTTTTCAGGGGCTGCTGTTTTATGCGTTAGCCCTGCGGATCAGGCTGAGGTGGTTATACAGATGCAGCACATGGGCCTGCGCGTAATCGGCATGGTTAAGCACGCCATAGGCAAAATGCGGCTGTAACTCGCCTTGATACGCAGCGAAATCGGCAAACGCCTGCTGCAAACGCTGCAACGCCTGGGCCTGAGTGGCTGGCGTACTCAGCGGAGCAGCGCCGGGAATGGCCTCATCCAGCGAATGGCGCATGGCCCCGCGCGCGGCAAATACGCTAAAGGCCAGCGGGCCGACACTGCTGCGAAACCAGCTGGGCTTAAGCTCGGGGTAACCGCTGATGGAGTACTCGATGCTTTGCGCGCAGTGGTTGAATACCTCTGCCGGGCTCCAGCCTTTAAGGCTCGACAGCGGTTTATCGACCAGCCCGGCCAACACCTGCTGCGCGCCCTCCAGGCTCAGGGCAGCGGGCGCCTCGCCACTGGGCAATGCCCAGAACCCGGCGCCCAGAACTGCCACACCGCCCAAGGCGGCTCCTTTCAGGACAGTGCGTCGCTGCATATTGCGGCCTCCAGCCGTTGACGGAACTGCAAATAATGAGCAAGCACCTGATCTGGCGCCTCGGTCTGCGGATAATGACCAATACCCTCCAGCAGCACGGTGTCCGGCTGGGGGATCAGCTCACGATAGCGCGCCACCATATGTGCCCCGGAGATCGGGTCGACAGCGCCATCGATCACCCGCATCGGCACGGCAGTGGCCTGCATCGCCGCCACCCAACGCTCGCGATTGACGCGGCGCTCGGGCATATAGCGGATCAGTCGATGCATCACCGCGGGGCCGTTATTGGCAACGATCAGGCTCCAGAAGTCATCCAGTTCACCGGCGCTCGGTTGAGTGTGCGGGCCGAACACCTTGGCAAAGCTGGCGGCCAGCTTCTGGCGGCTAAATAGCCGGCCGATCAGCGGGCCGATGGGGCTGAGCAGCAGCTTCTGCACCAGCACCGGGCGATGGGTTTCCGGAAACAGCCCGCCATTGAGAAACACGCAACTGGCCAGCGCGATACGCCCATCCTGGTGCCGGGCGAGCAGTTCCTGCGCCACGCTGTCGCCATAGTCATGGGCCAGCAGATGCACCGGCTGACCAATACCCAGATGCGCCAACAGCGCCTGTTGCAGATCAGCCTGTTCCAGCAGGCTGTAGACATGCCCGCGCGGTTTGGCCGAGTCGCCAAAGCCGAGCATATCGCAGGCAATTACCTGATAGCGCTCAGCCAACGCAGCCCACAGGTAATGCCAATCCCAGCTGGCAGTGGGGAAGCCGTGAATCAGCAACAGCGGCTCGCCCTGCCCGGCCGTCCAATAGCGGATGCCATGGCCGTTAAAGCTGAAGTCCTGGCCCGCGCTGCGCCAATCCGCCAGGGCAATGCCTGGCAGCGCCGTCATGCTGCGTAACCCGGCATCTGTTGATCCAGCTTGCGCAGCAGCGCCGGCCACGGCAAGGCGCCGCCCATGCCCTGCGGGCTTTTCATCACCCCGGCGATCATTGCGCGAGCACCATCGAGCACCTGTTGCGGGATATGGATCAGCTCGATGCCACCGTTCTGCGCCATCACCTGAATCTCGCAGGCACGCTGCAGGGTGAACATGCCGAGGAAGGCATCGGCAATGCTGCCAAAGGCGGTGAGCAGGCCGTGGTTGGGCAGGATCATAAAGTTCTTATCGCCCAGGTCCGCCTGCAGCCGCGACTTCTCATCATGGTTCAGCGCCACGCCTTCATAGCCGTGGTAAGCGAGGCTGGCGAGAACGAACAGCGACTGCTGCGACAGTGGTAGCAAACCCTGCTTCTGCGCGGAAACCGCAATACCCTGCGGGGTGTGGATATGCAGCACGCAACCAACATCGTGGCGCACCTCGTGCACGGCGCTGTGGATGGTGTAGCCGGCGGGGTTGATGTCGAACGGGCTATCCATCAGCTTGTTGCCGGCCAGGTCGATCTTCACCAGGCTGGAGGCGGTGATCTCGTGGAACATCAGACCGTAGGGGTTGATCAGGAAATCTTCGCTGCCGGGAATCTTCGCCGAAATATGGGTGAAGATCAGGTCATCCCAACCATACAGGGCGATCAGCCGGTAGCAGGCGGCGAGATCCACCCGGGTCTGCCATTCGGCGGCGGATACATGATCCTTGAGGCTGACAACAGGCAGTGCGTGGGCAACGGTCATGGTGGATTCCTCGGCTTTTGTTATTAAAGTGCCCAGGAGTCTAGCGAGGGATGCCGCAAAGGTGAGTCGCTCTGGCGGCCAGCATGGTGGCCTTGCAGGTCAAACCAGTTCGGGATGCAACTGGGTGAGCATGGGCCAGTCGCGCTGAGCCTCAAGGTCATCACTGAGCAGCTGGAAGCCGGCAAAGTCGAAACCCGGGGTTACCGTGCAACCGACCAGGGTAAACGCTCCGGTGCTGCGCGCCGCCTGCCAGGCATGTGCTGGCACCAGGCGCTGCGGCAGTTGGCCAATAGCCACCGGCCCCAGACGTGCGCAGCGCACCGCATCGGGCTGCTCGGCCAGCAGCAGCTCCAACGGCGCACCTTCATAGAAGTGCCAAAGCTCATCGGCATCCACTCGATGCCAGCGGCTGACCGCGCCGGCCGGCAACAGGAAAATGATCGCCGTGCCACACAGGCGACCGCCATCCAGCTGCGCAGAGGACTCATACAAACGGCGGTAATAACCGCCTTCCGGATGCGCCTGCAGCTGCAGCGTGCTTATCAGTTCCTGCGCGCGTGGGTGCATCAGCCTTGCAGCGCCGCAATAAAGTCGGCCAGCCAGGGCTCGGCGTCGCTTTCCGGAGTCACGCTTTCGCTGCTGTCCAAGCGCAGCATCGGCTGCACTTCACGGATGCCCAGTTCGGCATACAACTCACGCACCAGCTCGCCGCCGCCACAGAAGGTATCGCCATAGCTGGAATCGCCCAATGCAATCACCCCACCCGGCAGCCCGCTCCAGGCCGGCAGATGGTCACGAATGGCGAAGTACAGTGGCTGCAGGTTATCCGGCAACTCGCCCATGCCGGTGGTGGAGGTCACCGCCAGAAACGCCTCGGGGGCAAAGGCCTGAATATCCGCCAGGCTGGCGCGCGGGTTGTGCCAGGCCTCATGGCCGGCGGCGTTGAGCAGGCGCTCGGCGTGGCGGGCAACTTCCTCGGCGGTGCCGTACACCGAACCGGAAAGGATGGCGATCTTCATGCAGAACTCCGAAACAGTCAGAACCAAATCGATAAGCCCGGCATTATGCCGCAAGTAGACAGCCCGCCCGGATGTTTTAGAATGCAGCCGACATAGCCTGGGAAATCGCCTCATGATCAACGCCAAACTGCTGCAACTGGTGATCAACGCCTCCAACGACGGCATCGTGGTGGCCGAACAGGAAGGTGACGACAACATCCTGATCTATGCCAACCCCGCCTTTGAAAAGCTCACTGGCTACGCCAGCGAAGACATCCTCTATCAGGATTGCCGCTTCCTCCAGGCCGGTGACCGCGACCAGCCGGGCCTGGCTGCCATCCGCGAAGCGGTGAAGACGCACCGCCCATGCCGGCAGATCATCCGTAACTACCGCAAAGACGGCACGCCGTTCTGGAACGAGCTGTCGATCACCCCGGTGGTCAATGATGCCGACCAGCTGACCTATTACATCGGTATCCAGAAGAACGTTACCGAGCAGGTCGAGGCGCAGGAGCGGGTCACCCAGCTGGAAGCCGAACTGGCGACACTCAAGGCAGAACTGGCGCGCCTGCAGGCGACGACCGGCAGTAACTAATCCCCAGTGCAGCGGTCACAACAGCTTCTAGGGATTGATGCAGACCGCTTCCATGCAAGAACAGGCACTCCTGACCCAGGCAGAACTGGCCTTTATCCGCCAGCTGCACCAGCCCGCAACCACCGAACAGCGCAGCCAACCGCGCTTGTCGGTGGATATTGGCAAACAGCTCAGCGAGCTGCTCTCACATTGCGCCGTCAATGAGCCGCTGAGCCTGCATGCGCATATCGCCAACCAGCACCTGACCTTCGACCTGCACCTCAGCCAGGATGAGCAGAGCACGCCCTGCCTGCAGCTCAGCGCTCCGCAGATTTTCGATGAAGGTGAGATCAACCGTGCCTGGCGCTCGCCCCTGCCCGAACCGTTACCGCTGCATACGCCCAATGCGCAACCGAGCGACCTGTGGATTCATCAGCTGTCGATGAATGGGGCGTTGATCGAGCATCGGGCCCGGCGTAAGGCGCCCAAGCGCTTTCATCTGGTGTTGCCGGTAGACGAGCACACGCCGATTGCCGTGACTGGGGTTTTCGTCCGTGCAACCGAAGACGGCCTGCTGGCCTACCAGCTGCACACCCTGGACCCGCAAAGCGATGAGCAGCTGCGCCAGTTTATCTACCAGCAACACCTGCAGCAGGAACAACGGCTGCATGCTGGGCGCCGTTGAGCCCCCAACACATTCCGCGCAAATCCCAGACAAAAAAAGACCCGCAATCAGGCGGGCCTAAAGTGCAGGCGAAACGCCTGCAGCAGGGATAAAAAAATCCGATAGCCGAAAATGGGCGGAACTGATGGCTATCGGATTGCGCAGTCGTGTCAGGCAGCAAATTCCTCTTCGTTGAAGGCCATCAGCGTGGCTTTGCCGGCCTTGACCTCAGCCAGCAGGCTGGCGGTTTCAGTCAGGATGCGCGCCATAAAGAAATCCGCAGACTTCAGCTTGGCGCCGTAGAACAGGGTTTCCGTGCTGCCGGCCGCCAGCTTGGCCTTGGCCACCGCAGCCATGCGTGCCCACATCCAGGCCAGGCTGGTCAGGGCAAACAAACGCAAGTAAGGGGTTGCTGCGGCGCCGGCCTGCTCGGGGTCTTTCATCCCCTCGCTGGCAATCCACAGCGTGGCTTGCTGCAACTGATTGAGGGCAGCACCTACCGCAGTGACGTGCTCAGCCTCGGCATTGGCCTTGAGCCAACCTTCGACCAGGGCGAAGTAATTACGCACCGCACGGCCGCCACCCAGACCAAGCTTGCGCCCGACCAGATCCAGCGCCTGAATGCCGTTGGTGCCTTCATAGATGCGGGTAATTCGCGAATCACGTACCAGTTGCTCAATGCCCCAGTCTTCGGTGAAGCCGGAACCACCTAGCACCTGCAGGCCTTCGTTGGCGCAGTTAAAACCTTCATCAGTGAGGAAGGACTTCACAACCGGGGTCAGCAGCTGCACCAGATCATCGGCCTGCTCGCGTACCGCAGGATCTTCGTGATCATGGGCGACGTCTTCATGCAGGCCCGTGAAGTACGCCAGCGCGCGGCAACCTTCGATCATCACCTTCTGGCGCAGCAGCATACGCCGCACATCCGGGTGCACGATGATCGGATCGGCCGGTTTGTCCGCTGCTTTCGGGCCGGACAGCGAACGGCTTTGCAGGCGTTCTTTAGCAAAACCGAGGCTGACCTGATAAGCGCTTTCGGCAATGCCGAGACCCTGCATGCCGACCATCAGGCGCGCCGAGTTCATCATGGTGAACATGCATTTGAGGCCCTTGTTCGGCTCGCCGATCAACCAGCCCTGGGCGCCTTCGAAATTCATCACGCAGGTGGCCGAGCCCTTGATACCCATCTTGTGTTCCAGGCCGCCGCAGAAGGCCGGATTACGGCTGCCATCTTCAAGAAACTTGGGCACTAGGAACAGCGAAATGCCTTTCACGCTGTCCGGTGCATCGGGCAGTTTAGCCAGTACCAGGTGCAGGATATTGTCGACCAGATCGTGCTCGCCGCCGGTGATCCAGATCTTGGTGCCGCTGATGGCATAGCTGCCGTCCGCCTGCGGTACGGCGCGGGTGCGGATCAAGCCCAGGTCGGTGCCGCACTGCGGCTCGGTCAGGCACATGGTGCCAGTCCATTCACCGCTGATCAGCTTCGGCAGGTAGCGCTCCTGCAATTCACGCGCACCATGAGCGGTCAGCGCATTGATCGCGCCATGGGTCAGACCCGGGTACATGCCCAGCGACAGGTTGGCCGAGCAGACCATCTCCTCGACCATCATATTCAGCACATGGGGCAGCCCCTGGCCGCCGAACTCAGGCGAGCAGGCCAGCGCGGTCCAGCCGCCTTCGGCGAACTGCTGATAGGCGGCGCGGAAACCATCCGGGGTTTTTACCGACTTGCTCTGCGGGTCATACGCGCAGCCTTGCTTGTCGCCTGACCCATTCAATGGGGCCAGCACGTTTTCCGCCAGCTTGGCGGCTTCTTCCAGAATGGCGCCACCGAGGTCGTTTCCGAACTCGCGCTGACTAGGCAGCGACTGCAGGGTGGCATAAGCGTCGAGCACCTCGTCAAAAACGAAACGCATATCACGAAGGGGTGCACGATATTGGGTCATGTTGCTGAGTCCTCAAGCTGTACAAGTGGATACAAGCTATACACAAACAAACAATGTATAGCTTTTGTATAGCCTAAAACTCCAGATAGCAAGCAGTTTTCTGTACAAGCTGTACAACTAATCGGAATCAGCAACAAATTGCAGGCAGGCGAAAGCGCAGTTGCCACAACGGCGACTGCGCTTATTCAGGCGTGCTTAATAGAAGAAATCAGGTATCCAGGTGGCCAGCCAGAAACTGCTGCAGGCGGCGCTGCATCAGGCGCCCTTCGTTGCCCAGGCAGGCAATCGGCGAACCGCTGAGGCTTTCCTCGGCCAGATCGGCACCATCGCCGGCCATCACCAGCGGGCAATCCAGCGCCAGCGCCAGACGCGAGAGCACCTTGGGCAAGTCATCACTGGGCGGCTGATTGGAAAACAGCACCAGGGCCTGGGGCTGCATTTTTTCACAGATCAAGGTCAGTTCTTCCAGCGGCTGACCCAGCCCGAGCACACTGACGGCGGTATCGGCGCTGCTCAGCAGCAGCCCAGCCACCAGCAGCTCTAGCTCGCGGCAGTGGCCCGGCAAGGCTGCCAACAGCACACGCTCCTCAACCTGGGCGCGCAACACCTGCAGGCGCTGCAAGGTACGGGCACGCAGGAAGGTATCGAGAAACAGCCATTCACTGGTCTGGCCGTACTCGTCCTGACGCAGCAACAGCTCCTGCCACAGCGGCATGAGGATGTCCTGAAACACCACCGGTAGCGGGTAGCTGGAGAAAATCTGGCCATACAGACGATCCAGGCGCGGCTCATCGAAGGCACTGATGGCGCGGCGCAACTGGGCTTGCCACTCGCCCCACTCGCTGGCGCTGACCTCTTCATAGACCGGTGAACTGGCAGATTTGATCGAGCTGCTTTTGGCCAGAATCTTGCCAACCTTACTCACCGCCACACCGCGCTCGATCCACGCCAGGATGCTGCGCACCGACTCGATATCCACCTGCGAATACAGGCGATGACCGCTGTCGGTGCGGGTTGGCTGGATCAGCCCATAGCGCCGCTCCCAGGCCCGCAACGTGACCGGATTGACGCCGGTCAGGCGCGCCACCTCACGGATAGGAAATAACTCTTCCTGCTTGAGGGCACTCGAAACGAGGGACGCAGTACCAACGTGATCGGACATGGGCGCAGGTATCACAGAAAAAATGTTGCACGCATTGTAACTCAGCTATTTCCGGCATACTTTGTACAAGACTTATACAAAGAGTTAGACCATGAACAAGCAACCCTGTTGGCCCCTGACCCTCTTCTACGATGGCGACTGCCCGTTGTGCGCCCGCGAGATCCAACTGCTGCGTCAGCGTGCCGATGTGCAGCGCCTGTGCCTGGTCGATATCGGCCTCAACGACTTTCATCCCGAGTCCGTCGGCCACAGCCGAGAAACCCTGCAGAACCGCCTGCATGCCCGCTTCGCCGATGGCCAATGGGTGACCGGCCTTGATGCCACGCTGTGGAGCTGGCGTGCAGCCGGCCTCGAGCGTTGGGCCGCGCCGCTGGCTTGGCCGGCATTACGGCCGCTGCTGGAGCTGGGTTACCGACTGTTCTGCCGGCTACGCCCACACCTCGACTGGCTGCCCCACCCGGACGCCAGCCGGCGCTGCAGAAACGCCACCTGCACTGCCAGCAGAAACCCGCGATAAGCCATCAGCGCAGCTTGATCCACAGCCCTGGATCAGGCTCAAGCAAGGCCGGGCGAGCAATAATTTCATCGTGGCTTTCCGGCTGCAGCAACAGCATCTGCCGCACGCCGCAACGACGCAGACGCGCCTTGAGCAATGCCAATCCAGGCCACAGCGCTCGCCCCGCCGCATACTCCAACGTGCGCACGCCGCCAGCCTTGCCTACCACCTGCACCTTGTAGCCACAACAGCGCAGGGTGAGCACCTCGACATGGCGCACCCGCCCACACAGCACCGCAATGCTCAACTGCCAAGGCTTCATAACGGCACATACCTGTACAAGAAAACCAACCTTGTACACGATAAAAACAATTTTATTCAGCCCTCCCGAACAAAAAATACCGATACAGCTCAATGAAATAGGCTAAATGATGTGGAATAGACCAGTACCCGCACAGGCCGCATGGTTGTACAAAGCCTATTGCTGGTATAACTTTACTTCTGGTTCAGTCGAGGCCGCGCCCTACTGGTCAGGTAACCCGGCACAGCGTCGCTGAACCCACCCTTTTCTTCTGTCGAGTCGAGCATGAGCGCCAGCGCCGCCCCTATCCTGATAACCGGAGCCAGCCAGCGTATCGGCCTGTACTGCGCCGAACGCCTGCTTGATGATGGTCACGCCGTGATCGTCAGCTACCGCAGCGAGCGCGATGGCCTTGCTGCGCTCAGGCAGCGCGGCGCCCTGGCCCTGCAGGCGGACTTTGCCAGCGAAGCCGGCATCCTGGCGTTTATCGAACAGCTCAAGAACCACACCGACAGCCTGCGCGCCATTGTGCACAACGCCTCCGACTGGCTGGTGGAGGCGCCGGGCGAAGAAGCGGCGGCCTTCCAGCAACTGTTTAGCGTGCACATGCTCGCGCCCTACCTGATCAACCTGCATTGCCAAGCGCTGCTGGCGCGCTCAACGCCGGCCGATATCGTGCATATCAGCGATGACGTGGCGCGCAAAGGCAGCGCCAACCGGCCGGCCTACTGCGCCAGCAAGGCCGGACTGGACAGCCTGACCCTGTCGTTTGCCGCGCGCTTCGCCCCACAGATCAAGGTCAACGGCATCGCCCCGGCGCTGATCCTATTCAACCCGGACGACGACGCCGACTACCGCAGCAAAACCCTGAACAAATCGGCACTGGGCATCGAACCCGGGCCGCTGGTGATCTACCAAAGCTTGCGCTACCTGCTCGACAACCCCTACGTCACCGGCACCACACTGACTGTCAACGGCGGCCGCCATCTCAAATGAGCCTGGCCGCGAGGACCCTGTAATGACCCCAGAACTGCCCGACCACTACCGCGAGATTCTCCTCGGCGTTGGTGAAAACCCCGAACGTGAAGGCCTGCTGGACACGCCCAAACGCGCCGCCAAGGCCATGCAGTACCTGTGCAACGGCTACCACAAGAGCCTTGACGAAGTGGTCAACGGCGCACTGTTCGAGTCGGATAACGACGAGATGGTGATCGTCCGTGATATCGAGCTGTACTCGCTGTGCGAGCACCACTTGCTGCCCTTTATCGGCAAGGCTCACGTGGCCTATATCCCCACCGGCAAGGTGCTCGGCCTGTCGAAAGTGGCGCGCATCGTCGATATGTTTGCCCGCCGCCTGCAGATCCAGGAAAACCTCACCAAACAGATCGCCGATGCGATCCAGCAGGTTACCAACGCCGCTGGCGTGGCCGTGGTGGTTGAGGCCAAACACATGTGCATGATGATGCGCGGCGTGGAGAAGCAGAATTCGGTGATGACCTCCTCGGTGATGCTTGGAGCCTTCCGCGAATCCTGCAACACTCGCCATGAATTCCTGCAACTGATCGGACGGAGCAAGTAATGCCGCGACTGGAACCTGGGATGGCGCGCATCCGCGTCAAGGACCTGCGCCTGCGCACCTACATTGGCATCAAGGAAGAGGAGATCAACAACAAGCAGGACGTGTTGATCAACCTGACTATCCTCTATCCCGCCGTGGAAGCGGTGCGTGATAACGATATCGACCACGCCCTCAACTACCGCACCATCACCAAGGCAGTGATTAGCCACGTCGAAGGCAACCGCTTCGCCTTGCTAGAGCGCCTGACCCAGGAAATCCTCGACCTGGTGATGGGAAATCAGGCGGTATGTTATGCCGAAGTGGAAGTGGACAAGCTGCACGCCCTGCGCTTTGCCGAATCGGTGTCGATCACCCTCGCCGGGCACCGTTAAGCAACAGGCTGAAAAATTGCTCAGATGATTCCCGGTGCGTCCTGCGCCGGGTCGTTGCCGCCAGGCGGGCATGCTCTTATCATCGCCGCCACGCACTCCCGCCTGCCTTTAGAGAGCATCGCCATGACCGAGCAAGAACGCCTCGAACTTGAAGCCGCCGCCTTTCGCAGCCTGGTGCAGCACCTGCGCTCACGCCCGGATGTGCAGAACATCGACATGATGAATCTCGCCGGTTTCTGCCGTAACTGCCTGTCCAAGTGGTTCAAGGCCGCCGCCGACGATATCGGTGTGGCCATCACCCCGGATGAGGCGCGTGAAGAGGTCTACGGCATGCCGTATGCCGAGTGGAAAGCCAAATACCAGAAGGAAGCCAGCGCCGAGCAGCAGGCCGCCTTCAGCAAAGGAAACAAGTAATGAGCAACCTCACCGACTTTCGCGCCAAGCTGCGCGGCGAGCACTTCACCTTCGCCGAAACTCTGGCGTTTATCGCCGAGCACTACCAATACCAGCCCAGCGCCTTCAGCAATGGCAATGTGGCCAACGCGGCCGGGCAGAACGAAGGCTCGTGCAAAACCCTCGGTCTGGCCCTGCTCGAAGGCCTGAGCCTGGAAGAAACCCTGCTGTGCTTTGGCGAACATTACCGCAGCGTATTGGCCACCCCGAGCGGCAGCGACCACGGCAATATCCGCGCACTGATGGACACCGGCCTGACTGGTGTACGTTTCGAGCAACCGTCACTGCAGCGCAACAGTTTGTAATCACTCGACAGACCAAGCGTGCAAGTTCTTGCGCAACTGTCGGCAAAAGCTGACAGACATCACACTTAAATCCCCCTATGCTGCGCGCCATTACTTGAACGAGAACACCAGGGAAGGTGCTCCGTGCAGCGTCATTGCCGCGCCTCCCCGGTTTCTCCAACCTTACCTGGCTTGGAGTCGCTGAAATGCAGCAGACCTTGGTATGGAAACCATGGCACAACCCCGGCGTGGAAAACCTGCGCCTGAACATCGATGAACACGGCATCAACGCCACCAGTCATCTGATGCAAAGCCTGCAAGGCCACAGCATCGCTGCCACCTACGTGCTCAACTGCGACCCACGCTGGCGCTTTCGGCGCCTGTGGCTGAAGGTCGACAACCACGGCCAACGCAGCCTCAACCTCAAGCGCGATATCCGTGGCAACTGGTTCCACAACGGCGAACCACGCCCGGACCTCAGCGAATGCCAGCAGGTGATGCTCTCCGAATCGCCTTTTACCCACACCCCAGCCCTGCAGCGCTGCGCCCTGGAAACCGGGCAGAGCGAACTGATGCAAGTCGCCTACGTCGACCTGCTGACGCTCAAGGTGGAAGCACGCAGCCAGCGCTACCAGCGCCTGCGCGAAGAAGGCGGGAGAACCCTGTACCGCAGCGAAGCGCAGGGCAAAAAGAGCAGCGAACTGACCGTCGACGAGCATGCCCTGCTGGTCAAAGCCAGCGATCAGTTTCTGCGCATGAGTTCGCGGGATTTGAAGTTGAATACTTGGGTCTAAGCAGACAGCAGATAGAAAAAAGCCTCGAATCAATCGAGGCTTTTGGCATTCTCAGACCTACTGACCGTCGAGATAACGCTCCACATCCAGCGCCGCCATGCAGCCGGCCCCGGCCGAGGTGATCGCCTGGCGGTAGACGTGATCAGCCACATCGCCGGCAGCAAAAACGCCCGGTACGCTGGTGGCGGTAGCATTGCCTTCACGGCCGCCGTTGACCACCAGATAGCCGTCCTTCAGCGCCAGTTGCCCCTCGAACAACGAGGTGTTCGGCGTATGGCCGATGGCGACGAACAGGCCGTCAACGCTCAGCTCATCAAAGCTGCCATCGTTGTTCTTCACCCGCACGCAGGTCACGCCCATGTTGTTGCCGAGCACTTCATCCACCTCGGCATTCAGCTTGAGGACGATCTTGCCTTCGGCGACCCGCGCCTGCAGCTTGTCCTGCAGAATTTTCTCGGCGCGGAAGGTTTCACGGCGATGCACCAGGGTCACCTTGCTGGCGATATTGGCCAGGTACAGCGCCTCTTCCACCGCAGTATTGCCGCCACCGACCACCGCTACATCGCGGTTGCGGTAGAAGAAACCATCGCAAGTGGCGCAAGCGGAAACACCCTTGCCCATAAAGCTTTCTTCACTTGGCAGCCCCAGGTAACGGGCGCTGGCACCGGTGGCGATAATCAACGCATCGCAGCTGTAAGTGCCACTGTCGCCAACCAGGGTGAACGGCTTGCCGGCCAGGTCCACGGCATTGATATGGTCGTAAACAATTTCCGTCTCGAAGCGCTCGGCATGCTCCTGCATGCGCTGCATCAGCGCAGGGCCAGTCAAGCCATGCACATCACCCGGCCAGTTATCCACCTCGGTGGTGGTGGTCAGTTGGCCGCCGGCCTGCAGGCCGGTGATCAGCAGCGGCTTAAGATTGGCCCGTGCGGCGTAGACCGCAGCGCTGTAGCCGGCAGGGCCGGAGCCCAGAATGATCACGCGGGCATGACGATCAGCAGACATCAACAGCTCCTCCCGGCAATGCCGGCAGCAATAAAAAGGGACTTTCGCGAGGACCTAGGGGAAGGTAATAAGGTCGAAAGCCCCACAAAGGGATGCTGCGCAGCCTATGCCTGCCCGACGCACTGCGGAAATATGCTTTGCCAATACTGTGCATAGGCAAGCGCTATAAGCGCACACCGGCAATCGTTAGCGCCCGTTGCAGAGGCTTTCACCTGCCACACAAAGCCGGTAAGGTCGGCGCGACTTCAACCTCGCGGAGACTCTCCCCATGCCCGCTCCCGTACTGACCGGCCCGCAATACCTCAGCGAAGGCCTGAAACTGGTGCTGAGCCCTGGCCTGCGGCTGTTTGTGCTGCTGCCCCTGACGATCAACCTGATCCTGTTTATTGGCCTGATTTACCTGGCCTTGCAGCAGTTCGGCGGCTGGGTCGATACCTTTATGCCCAGCCTGCCGAGCTGGCTGAGCTTTCTTGAATACGTGCTGTGGCCGCTGTTTGTGGTGCTGGTACTGCTGATGGTGTTTTTCAGCTTCACCCTACTGGCCAATATCATCGCTGCGCCGTTTAACGGCTTTCTTGCGGAGAAGGTCGAGGTGGTGGTGCGCGGCGAAGACCCGTTCCCAGCCTTCCGCTGGGGCGAACTGATTGAAATGGTGCCACGCACCCTGGGCCGCGAAATGCGCAAGCTGGGCTACTTTCTGCCGCGCGCCATTGGCCTGCTGATCCTGAGCTTTATCCCGGTGGTCAACCTGATCGCGGCGCCGCTGTGGCTGCTATTTGGCGTATGGATGATGGCGATTCAGTACATCGACTACCCGGCAGACAACAACAAGATGAGCTGGCAGGACATGCTCGCCTGGCTGCGGGAAAAGCGCTGGCAGAGCCTTGGATTTGGCGGCATCACCTATGCAGCGCTGTTGGTGCCAGGACTGAATATCCTGATGATGCCGGCAGCCGTGGCTGGCGCCACGGTGTTCTGGGTGCGTGAACGCCAGGAGCAGGCGCTCACGCCCGCCCCCTGAGTCCTTTCGCTGCAGGCTAGTGTCGTATCAACGATCAAGTATCGTGGAGCCCCATGCGGCGTTAGCCAACGGGTTGTAGGAGCCGGCCATGCCGGCGATTCGCACGCATGGCGTGCTCCTACAGGTTTGCAACAGTTGAACCCTGTCATGACACTAGTTGCGCTCCAGTACCACGCGCAGCGCCTGCATCGAAGCCTGGGATTCACGCTCGATACGCCGACTCAGCAGCAGGCGGTTGGCCAGGCGCATCAGCGCACCGTCGAAACCGTATTCCAGGGTGCGGACAAACTCGCAACCGCCCTCCACTTCTATGCATTCGTAGGTCAGCAGCAGCCCCAGGCCGTGATCGCCTCGGGCGCTGGCCTGCCAGCGGCGTGCCGGCTGGTAGTCGAGCACATCCCAGCGCAGATGGCCGGCGCGGCCACCGGCGTGGATATCTTCCTCAAATACTTCACCGGCGAGCAACGCGCCCTCGCGGCCCCCATCACTTACATAGATGCGTAACGACGACGGGTGCCATTCGGGCCAATGCGCCGGGGCGGCGGCATAGCTCAGCACCGCGTCCGCAGGGCGGGCGATATGCACGCGATGCTGCTGGCGGTTCTGCTGATACGTCGGCTCCGGCTCCCAGTGCAGGGTGCCGTACAGCCAGTCCATCAGCGGATGGACGATGCCGAAGTTGCGCGAATGCATCAGCTCACGGCGATGGTGCAACGCATGCAGGCGGCGCATCTGGCGAATCCACGGCAACCGCGCGACAGGGTGCTCGGCCGGTAGATGCTCGCAGGCATGCACCACCTCGTAGCTCATATACCCCAGCAGCATGCTGCCGACGAACAGCGCCGCCAGGTTGCCGTCGAGGTGCGCCAACAGCCACCAGATGCCCAGCAGCGGCAGGCTATAGAGCACGATCAGCCAGGCGGGAAAGAGGATCACCCGCCAGTCACGCGGCGTCTCGTAGCGCATCTGGCCTTCGATGAAAAAGCTGTGGTGATCGCCGGTGTGGCGCTTGTAGAACAGCTGGCCGAAGCGCGTCTTGTTGTGCCCCAGACGCTTGTGCACCTGGTACTCGCCCCAGCTGAAGAACACCAGAGTCAGCGGTACCAGCAGCCACTGCCAGAGCGCCACCGCGTCCAGCGTGCGCCACAGCAGGCTTATACAAGTCAGGCCGTAGGCCAACACAAAGCCGGCATGCAGCCAGGGGTTGTACAGCGGGTGGATGGCATCCCGATAACGTGTGCGGAAAGCCTGGGCATTGTCGTTGTTATAGGCCACGGCATGACTCCTGTGCGGATTGACAGCAGTCTAGGCGCGGCCAGATCATTCCGATAATGGATATTCAGAAAGAGCATTATTCTTGATAACGAATTTGCGTCAGCTCGACCTCAACCTGCTGCTGGTCTTCGATGCGCTGATGCAGGAAGGCAACCTGACCCGCGCTGCCGAACGCCTGCACCTGAGCCAGTCGACGGTGAGCAACGCCCTCGCCCGCCTACGCCAGCAACTGGGTGAAGAGCTGTTCCTGCGCACCGCCCGTGGCCTGACCCCCACCGCCCGCGCCCAGGCTCTGTATGTGCCGGTGCGCCAGGCGCTGCGCCTGCTGCAGACAGGACTGGGCCCGGCCGAGCCGTTTGACCCGCAAACGCCGCATGCCTTCAGCCTGTCGCTTAACGACTACGCGCAAGCCGCGCTGCTGCCCATGTTGCAGGCGCATCTGACGCGAGTCGCCGCACAGGTCGAGCTGCTGGTGCAAGCCGATGATGCCGACAGCCTGGTGCAGCGTTTGGAAAGCGGCGCGCTGGACCTGGCCATCGACTACCTGCACTTCGATTCGCCCGACCTGCATTACGCGCCGCTGCGCGAAGAACCGCTGGTGGCCATCGGCCGCGCCGGCCACCCAGCCTTTGCCGGCGGGCTGAGCCTTGAGGATTACCAGCAGGCGCGGCATATCACGGTAACCCCACGCGCCGGACGTGGCTCGCCGCTGGAAATCGTCCTCGGCTCGGCCAGGGTGCGCCGGCAGGCGGCGCTGCATCTACCCAACTACCTGCCGATCCCAGCCATCGTCGCTCAAACCGACCTGCTCGGCACCGTGCCCGCGCGTCTGGCCGAAGCCTTCGCTCCGGTGCATGCGCTGGAAATCGCGCCGCTGCCCTTCGATATGCCGCCGGTGCAGGTCAGCTTGATCTGGCATCAGCAACAGCACCTCGACCCGGCGCACACCTGGCTGCGCCAACAGCTGATCGAACTGCTCGACTGAAATACAAACGCAACCAAAGCGTCACAGTCATTACATAGCGGCAGCGGAGACTGCTGCCATGAGCACAGCTTCCCTGCATATCGCGCTGATCAGCGAAACCTTCCCGCCGGAAATCAACGGCGTAGCCAATACCCTCGGGCGCCTGGTCGAGGGCTTGCGTGGCCATGGCCATCGCGTGCAACTGGTACGTCCGCGACAAAGCGTCGACCCGCGCGGCGCGGTCGATCAGGACCTGCTGCTGACCCGTGGCTGGCCGCTGCCCGGCTACCCCGGTTTGCAGTGGGGTCAGTCGTCGATGCACAAGCTGCTGCGCAACTGGCAACGGCAGCGCCCGGATGTGCTGTATATCGCCACTGAAGGCCCGTTGGGTCTGTCCGCCCTGCGCGCCGCGCGGCGTTTGCAGATTCCGGTGGTCAGCGGTTTTCACACCAACTTTCAGCAATACACCGGGCATTACGGCTTTGGCCTGTTAACCCGCCTGCTGACCAATTACCTGCGCTGGTTCCATAACCGCTCGCAGATGACCCTGGTGCCCAGCGTCAGCCAGCAGATCGAGTTGCAGCGGCGTGGCTTCGACAATCTGGAACTGCTCTCAAGGGGCGTCGACAGCCAGCTGTTCCACCCGGCCAAACGCTGCACAGCTTTGCGCGAGCGCTGGGGCCTGGCGGAACAGGACATCGCCATCCTGCATGTCGGCCGTCTGGCCGCAGAAAAGAACCTGGTCCTGCTCAGCAAGAGCTTTCAGGCGCTGCAACAGGCGCACCCGCAGCGGCGGCTGAAACTGATTCTGGTCGGCGACGGCCCGCAGCGCGCCAGCCTGCAGCAGCAACTACCGGATGCAGTGTTCTGCGGCCTGCAGCGCGGCGAAGCGCTGGCTGCGCATTACGCCTCAGGCGATCTGTTTGTGTTTCCCAGCCTGTCGGAAACCTTCGGCAATGTGGTGCTCGAAGCCCTGGCTTCCGGGCTTGGCGTGGTGGCGTTTGATCAGGCGGCGGCTGCGCAACATATCCGCCACGGGCATAACGGCGCGTTGGCAGTGGCCGAGGACGAACAAGGCTTTATCGACGCCGCCAGCTGGTTGCTGACCGACCACGAGGGCCTGCGCCGGGTGCGCCTGAATGCCCGGCTACATGCCTCGCGCCAGGGCTGGCCGGCGATTGTCGAGCTGTTCGAGCAGCATCTACGTACTGCCATGCAACCAGTAGCGGAGCTGCCGGCCGGCAGAACGCAGCATTGACGCCCCTGTAGGCGCGGGCACCGCAGCCCGGATAAGCCCCGGCGCAATCCGGGGAGCAATCATCTCCCAACTCGCAGACCACTTCGCAGTCATCCATCCCCGGACTGCGCTGCGCTTGTTCGGGCTACGGGTTGAAACGGACAGATCCGCTCCTACAACAGCACCGTAGCCCGGATAAGCCTTAGCGCAATCCGGGAAACAATCACCATCCTACTCACAGGCCACTGCGCAAACATCCAACCCCGGACTGCGCTGCGCTTGTTCGGGCTACGGGTTGAAACGGAAAGCTCCGTTCCTACAACCGCACATCCAGACGCTTGATCAACCGCACTTCCTGCGCGCTGATCACCGCACCATAGGCCAACACCTCAACACCGGCGCTCACCGCCTCACGCAACGCAGCGGCATAGGCTGGGTCGATTTCATCGGCTGGGCGCACCGCGTCGATGTCCGTCAGGTTCACGCAATACAGCTGCACCGCGCGAATCCCTTCACGGGCCAGTGCCGCCAGTTCGCGCAGGTGTTTGCTGCCGCGCTCGGTGCGCGCATCGGGAAAGGCGGCGACGCGGCTATCGGCGAACCCCAGGGTGACGCTCTTAACTTCGACGAACGCCACGCCTGTGGGGTAGTCCAGACGAAAGTCGATCCGGCTGCGCTCCTGACCGTAAGGCACTTCGCGCTTGAGGCTGGTAAAGCCGTTTAGCTCGGTGATCAGTCCAGCATTTAGCGCCTCTTCCACCAGGGCATTAGCCCGCCCGGTATTGATCACCGCCAAACGCCCGTGCGGTGTCTCGCCGATCTCCCAGGTGCCCGGCAGCTTGCGTTTGGGGTCGTTGCTGCGGCTGAACCAGATGCGCGCGCCCTCGCTCATGCAGTTGAGCATCGAGCCGGTATTGGCGCAGTGGATGGTCAGCCGCTCGCCGCTGGCGCTCTCGATATCGGCGAGAAAGCGCTTGTAGCGGCGCAGCAGGCGCCCTTCTTCCAGCGGCGGCTCAAACTGCATGGGCCTGCCAACTGATCAGGCCACGCTTGATGCGATCCACCGCCTGTTGCAGGCGCGGTAGATCCTGGGTGTAGGCAAAACGCACATGCTGCGTGGCCTGATAGCGGCCAAAATCCAGGCCGGGGGTAAAGGCCACATGCTCGGTTTCCAGAAAGTGCTGGCAGAAGGCAAAGGCATCGCCGCCGAAGGCGCTGATATCGGCATATAAATAGAAGGCGCCCTCCGGCTCCACGGCGATCTTGAAGCCCAGCTCACGCAACGCCGGCAGGAGGAAATCACGACGGCGCTGAAACTCGTGGCGGCGCTGCTCGAGGATCTCCAGGGTCTGCGGCTGAAAACAGGCCAGCGCGGCATGCTGAGCCATGCTCGGCGCGCTGATATAAAGGTTCTGCGCCAGCTTCTCCAGTTCCGGCACCGCAGCCGGTGGCGCCACCAGCCAGCCCAGACGCCAGCCGGTCATGCCGAAATACTTGGAAAAACTATTGAGTACAAAGGCCTCATCGTCCACTTCCAGCACGCTGGCGGCGTCCACGCCGTAGGTCAGGCCGTGGTAGATCTCATCCACCACCAGATGCCCGCCGCGCGCTTTTAGCGCCTGAGACAGCCCGCCCAGCTCATCACGGCTAAGCAAGGTGCCGGTCGGGTTGGCCGGGGACGCCACCAGCGCGCCAACGCTATCCTGGTCCCAATAACGCTCGATCAGGTCTGGAGTCAGCTGATAACGCACATCCGGGCCAACCGGCACCAACTGCGCTGCGCCCTCGACCAGGCGCAGAAAGTGCCGATTGCAGGGGTAACCGGGGTCGGCCAGCAGCCAGTGCTTGCCGGGGTCGACCAGCAGGCTGGTGGCCAGCAGCAGCGCACCAGAACCACCGGGCGTGATCAGAATGCGCTGCGGGTCGATATCCAGACCGTAACGCTGGCCATAGAAACTGGAAATCGCCTCACGCAAGGCCGGCAGGCCGCGTGCGGCGGTGTAACGGGTGTGCCCATCGGCCAAGGCCGCCTGCCCGGCAGCGACAATCGGCGCGGCGGTGGTGAAATCCGGCTCGCCGATTTCCAGGTGAATCACATCATGGCCGTCGGCCTGCAGCTGATTGGCACGAGCCAGCAGCGCCATCACGTGAAAAGGTTCTATGGCGCGGCTGCGCGCACTGTAGGACTGGGCCATGGGACTGCCTTGGTCTGGATTAAGGCGCGGATTCTAAAGCATACCCGGCGCAACCACGACAACCGGGAGTGGCGCGGCGGGAGTTGTTCTGGTAAGTTCGCCCGCTTGCAGCCGCAGGGCCAGTTCTACGCGACGTAGGATCGGCAAGGGACACCGTCCTGCGCAGTGGATTAGAGAGAGTGAGAGGCGGTCATCCATGCCCACCAAAGCAAAAGCAAAAAGCAGCCAACTGACTCGTGGTTTCGAGCCCTATAAAGAAACAAAGGGTGAGGAATACATGGGTGAGCCGATGCGCGCCCACTTCACCGGCATCCTCAACAAGTGGAAGCTGGAATTGATGCAGGAAGTTGATCGTACTGTGCACCATATGCAGGACGAAGCAGCCAACTTCCCCGATCCAGCGGACCGCGCCAGCCAGGAAGAAGAATTCAGCCTGGAACTGCGTGCCCGTGATCGCGAGCGCAAGCTGATCAAGAAGATCGACGAAACCCTGCAACTGATCGAAGACAACGACTACGGCTGGTGCGATTCCTGCGGCGTAGAAATCGGCATCCGCCGACTGGAAGCACGCCCCACCGCCACCCTTTGCATCGATTGCAAGACGCTGGCGGAAATCAAAGAAAAACAGATCGGTTCCTGATCTGACCCAGAGGGTGCTTCGGCACCCTCTGTTGTTTCTGTCTCCCTGTGTGTGCCACGGCAAATGAACACACCCGCGTATATCGGCCGCTTCGCCCCCACCCCGAGCGGTTATCTGCACTTCGGCTCACTGGTCGCAGCCCTTGCGTCGTACCTTGACGCGCGCGCGGTAAATGGTCGCTGGCTGCTGCGTATGGAAGACCTCGACCCGCCACGCGAAGTCGCCGGCGCCCAAGAAGGCATTCTCAGCACCCTGGAAAGCTACGGCTTCGAGTGGGATGGCGAGCTGGTGCGGCAAAGCGCGCGCCACGGCGAGTACGCAGCGCTGGTCGAACGCCTGCTCAGCCAGGGCCTGGCCTACGCCTGCACCTGCTCGCGCAAGCAACTGGAAGGCAGCCAGGGCATCTACCCCGGCACCTGCCGCAATGCCGGCCACGGTTTTGCCGATGCGGCGATCCGCCTGCGCGTGCCGGAGCTGAGCTACCACTTTGTCGACCGCGTGCAGGGCGAGTACCGCCAGCATCTGGGCCGCGAGGTCGGCGACTTCGTGATCCAGCGCCGCGACGGCCTGTATGCCTACCAGCTGGCGGTGGTGCTCGACGATGCCTGGCAGGGCATCACCGATATAGTGCGCGGCGCCGACCTGCTCGACTCCACCCCGCGCCAGCTGTACCTGCAGGAGCTGCTGGGCTTGCCGCAGCCGCGCTACCTGCATGTGCCGCTGATTATCCAGCCGGATGGCCACAAGCTGGGAAAATCCTACCGCTCGCCACCGCTGCCTACCGATCAAGCAACGCCACTGCTGATCCGCGCTCTGCGTGCGCTTGGCCAGCAGTTGCCGGATGGAGCCAGCTACGGCCAGCCCGCTGAACTGCTGCACTGGGCCAGCCAGCACTGGGACGCATCGCTTATTCCGCGCAGCCTGACCCTGGCAGAAACCCAACTTCGCTAAACGCCGGCCCATTTGCAGCTATGTCCGTTAGCGAACAGACGCCAGCCAGCAGCGTGCTGTAGGGTGGCGACAATGCTGCGACAGCATTCTTCCCGATGGTGCAGGTTTACCCCGCCATCGCGGTACCCGGGTCTTGGGTGTTGACCGGTCACACCAGCGTCAGCGGCCAATATGCAAAATCAGCACGGCGAAGCAACAGGGGCACGGCAATCGTGACTTCGTAGGTCCGCTGTCGCGGTTTCTCAGATGGGTCTCGCACCTCGACGCCTATCGCGCATGCCAATGATGGCTGGAACCGCGCCCTATGACCTCAGTCTTCTCTGCTCTATTCAGCCGTGCCGCTGCACCCTCGCCATGGCTTGATCACGCCCCAGTACGCGAAGAACTGTTCGGCATCGAACGCCTCGAACAACACGCCTGCACCCTGGCCGCTGCCCAGCCGGTGAGCAACAAGCCGCCCGCCGTGCTGTCCCTGCATCGCCGCCTGAATGACAACGCCAAGGTGCTGCTCGCCGCCTACCGCGCCAGTGCTGCGGAGCTGGCCAATGGCCGCGGCGTGGTGCCAGCGGCCGAGTGGCTGCTGGACAACTACCACCTGGTCGAAGAGCAGATTCGCGAGATCCGCGATGACCTGCCGCCCGGCTATTACCGCCAGCTGCCAAAACTCGCCAGCGGCCCCTTTGCCGGTTACCCACGGGTGCTGGGTATGGCCTGGGCGTTTATCGCCCACACCGACAGCCACTTCGACCCGGACATCCTGCAGCGCTTTCTCGTCGCCTATCAGCAGGTGCAGCCGCTGACCATCGGCGAGCTGTGGGCGGTGGCCATCACCTTGCGCATCGTGCTGATCGAGAACCTGCGCCGCCTGGCCGACCAGATGACCGCCGGGCGCAGCGCGCGGGCCGACGCCGATGCCCTGGCCAGCCGCCTGCTGGGTAAAGACGCCCCGCACGCGGCGCTCGACAGGGAACTGCACGAGCGCGCCCGCACCGCGTTAAGCGAGCCGTTTGCCGCACAACTGGCCAAGCGCCTGCGTGACCATGATCCGCTCACCACGCCAGCGCTGGGCTGGCTGGAAGAGCGCCTCGGCGCGCAGGGCAGCAGCATCGATGAAGTGGTGCAACACGCCCTGCAGCGCCAGGGCGCGTCCAACCTCACGGTGCGCAATATCATCAACAGCATGCGCCTGATCTCCTCCATCGACTGGGCGCAGCTGTTCGAGAACGTCAGCCTGGTAGATGCCCGCCTGGGCGCGCGCAGCGACTTTGCCGCGATGGATTTCGCCACCCGCAACCAGTACCGCAGCGCCATTGAGCAATTGGCCCGTGGCAGCACCTGCAGTGAACTGGAGGTTGCCGAACAGGCCCTGCAGGCCAGCCAACTGGCCGGCGCAACCGAGCATGCCGACCCACGCACAAGCGACCCCGGCTACCACCTGATCGCCGAAGGCCGCCTGGCGCTGGAGCAGCGCATCAACTTCCGTCCACCGCTGCGTCTGCGCATCAGCCGTGGCCATATCCACCTCGGCATGCCCGGCTACGTCGGCGCCATCGTCGGCCTGGCCAGCCTGCTACTGGGTCTGGCGCTGTACAGCCTGGCCGGCCAGGGCGTCACCGCTGGCTGGCTGCTGGCGCTGGGCTTGCTAGGTTTTCTGCCGGCCACTGAAGTGGCCACCGCGCTGGTCAACCGCGCTGTAAGTAATAGTTTCGGCGCCATGGGCCTGCCGGGCCTGGAGCTTAGCGAAGGGGTGCCCAGCAACCTGCGCACGCTGATTGCCGTGCCGACCCTGCTCGGCAGCAAGGCCGATCTGCTGGAGCAGATCGAGCGCCTGGAAGTGCATCACCTGGCCGGGCATGGCGGCGACCTAACCTTCGCCCTGCTCACCGATGGCCTGGATGCCGACCAGGAGCACCTGGCCAGCGACGACGCCCTGCTGCAACTGGCCAGCGCCGCCATCGACCAGCTCAACCAGCGTTACGGCCCCGGCATCGCCGGCAGTCGTTTTCTCCTGCTGCACCGCCGCCGGCAGTTCAACCCCAGTGAAAACGTCTGGATGGGCTGGGAGCGCAAACGCGGCAAGCTGCATGAACTCAACCGCCTGCTGCGTGGCGCCACTGACACCAGCTTTACCCAGGTGCCGGGGCTCAGCCAGCGCGTGCCCACAGATGTGCGCTATGTCATTACCCTGGATGCCGACACCCGCCTGCCGCGTGATGCGGCGCTGCGGCTGATCGGCAAGATGGCCCACCCACTGAACCAGCCGCGCTTCAACACCGAGCTACAACGGGTGGTCGGCGGCTACGCGATTCTGCAGCCCCGGGTAACCCCGTCACTGCCCTTGCAGCGCGAAGGCTCGCTGTACCAGAAGGTCTTCTCCAGCCCCGGCGGTATGGACCCCTACGCCGCAGCCGTGTCCGATGTGTACCAGGACCTGTTCGGCGAAGGCTCCTTTACCGGCAAGGGCATCTACGACATCGATGCCTTCGAGGCCGCCTTGGCCGGCCGAGTAGGCGAAAACAGCATGCTTAGCCATGACCTGTTCGAAGGCGTCTTCGCCCGCGCAGGCCTGGCCTCGGATGTGGAAGTGGTCGAGGAATTCCCCTCGCGCTACGACGTCGCCGGCAAACGCCAGCACCGCTGGACCCGTGGCGACTGGCAGCTGCTGCCGTGGATTTTCGGCCCGCTACGCGGCAAACAAGCGCTGCCGAACATCGGCCGCTGGAAGATGCTCGACAACCTGCGCCGCTCCCTGCTGGCCCCCGCCACCCTGGCAGCGCTGGGCCTGAGCTGGCTGCTGCCGTTGCCGGCAGCGCTGTGCGCCAGCCTGCTACTGATTGCCAGCCTGCTGATCCCGGCCTTGCTGCCGTTATGCTTCGGCCTGCTGCCGGCGCGCGCCGGTATCCGCTGGCGCAGCCACCTCGGCAAGCTGCGCGATGACCTGCTGCTGGCGCTGCAGCAAAGCGTGCTGAACCTGACGTTTCTCGCCGACCAGAGCTGGCGCATGCTCGATGCGATCAGCCGCACCCTGACCCGCCTGCTGATCACCCGGCGCAACCTGCTGGAGTGGACCACTGCCGCACAAGCGTCGATCAGCCCGCGCCTGAAGCTGCTGGGCTTTTACAGCGGCATGGCTGGCGGCACGCTGCTCGGCCTGTTGCTCTGCGCCGCTGCCCTGCTCTGGTCGCCGGCCATCTGGCCGCTGGTGCTGCCGTTCGCTTTGCTCTGGCTTAGCGCGCCAGCTATCGCCATGCGGGTTAGCCGTTCACCGCGCATGTCCAAGCGCCTGCTGGTCGACCCGTCGCAAACCACTGAGCTGCGGCTGATCGCCCGGCGCACCTGGCGCTTCTTCGAAACCTTCGTCACGCCAGCCGACAACCAGCTGCCACCGGATAACTTTCAGGAAGACCCCAAGCCGGTCATCGCCCACCGCACCTCGCCGACCAATATGGGCCTGTACCTGCTCTCCGCCATCGCCGCCCGCGATTTCGGCTGGGCCGGCACCCAGCGCACCCTCGCCCGCTTGCAAGCCACCCTGGCGGTTATGGAGCAGCTGCAGCGCCATCGCGGGCACTTCTTCAACTGGTACGACACCGAAGATTTACGCCCGCTGGCGCCGGCCTATGTGTCGTCGGTGGACAGCGGCAACCTGGCCGGCCACCTGCTGGTGGTCGCCAATGCCTGCGAGGAATGGCTCAAGGCGCCGGTCAGCGCGGATGCGCGCCTGGGCCTGCACGACAACCTGCACCTGGCCCGCGCCGCGCTGGCGGCCCTGCCCGCCGCCGGGAATGAACGCAGCCAACAGCTGCACGAATTACTGCAACAGATCGAAGCGGGCCTGAATGGCGCACAGCCGCTGCACGGCCTGCTGCCAACCCTGCTGCGCCTGAGTGAAAAAGCCGCGCAGCTAGCCAGCGGTTTCGCCCCACTGGACACGGACAACCAGGCCGGCGACCTGCAGTTCTGGCTGCAGGCATTGGCCCAGGCCTTGGGCGACTTGCAACAGGATGCCGAGCTGACGGATAGCCAGCGTATAACCTTGCACGACGAACTGCGCAGCGTTGCCGAGCAGGCGCGCAACATGGCCCTGGGCATGGATTTCGCCTTCCTGCTGGAGCCGGAGCGCAAACTGCTGTCGATTGGCTTCTGCCTGGCGGACAACAGCCTGGACAGCAGCTGCTATGACCTGCTCGCCTCGGAGGCGCGCCTGGCCAGCCTGTTCGCCATCGCCAAGGGCGATGTCAGCACCCGCCACTGGTTCCGCCTGGGCCGCACCGCCACGCCACTGGGCAGCGGCTCAGCGCTGATTTCCTGGTCCGGCTCGATGTTCGAATACCTGATGCCCTCGCTGGTGATGCGCGCCCCGGCCGGCAGTCTGCTGGAGCAGACCAACCGCCTGGTGGTCGCGCGCCAGGCCGCCTATGGCAATGATTTGGGCATCCCCTGGGGGATTTCCGAATCGGCCTACAACGCCCGCGACATGGAGCAGACCTACCAATACTCGAACTTCGGCGTACCGGGCCTGGGCCTCAAGCGCGGCTTGTCCGCCAACCGGGTAATTGCCCCGTACGCCACGGGCCTGGCGACCATGGTCGACCCACAAGGCGCCCTGGCCAACTACCGCCGCCTAGCCGCCAAGGGCGCATTGGGCCGTTATGGCTTCTATGAAGCGCTGGACTTCACCCGCACACGGCTGCCGGATGAGCAGCCGTTTGCCATCGTGCGCAACTTTATGGCCCACCACCAGGGCATGAGCATCGTCGCCATTGCCAACACCCTGCATGACGGCCAGATGCGTGCGCGCTTTCACCGTGAACCCATGATCCAGGCCTGCGAGCTGCTGTTGCAGGAACGCATGCCGCGCAATGTCGCCGTCGCCCACCCGCGCGCCGAAGAGGTCAGCGCCTGCGCCGCAGAAGCCGATTGCACGCTGCACAATGAACGCCGCTTGAACCACTTCAACGGCAACCCGCCGGTCACCCACCTGCTCAGTAACGGCCGTTACAGCGTGATGCTCACTGCCAGCGGTGCGGGTTACAGCCGCTGGCGCGACATCGCCATCACCCGCTGGCAGGAAGACAGCACCCGCGACCAGCACGGCTCCTTTATCTTTCTCTGGGACACCCGCAACGGCACGCACTGGTCCCTAGGCGCGCAGCCGAGCAGCGGCAACCCCTATGACGAAGTAGTGTTCGCCGAGGACTACGCCAGCTACAGCCGCCACGACGGCAACCTCACCACCAGCCTGGAAGTGTTGGTCTCCGGCGAAGACGACGGTGAGGTACGCCGTGTTTCGCTGACCAACAGCGGCCGCGTGGCGCGGGAAATCGAACTGACCTCCTACGCCGAACTGGTGCTCGCCAGCGCCGCCAGCGACAACGCCCACCCAGCGTTCTCCAAACTGTTTGTGGTCACCGAATACCTGCCCGCCTTCGCCGCGCTGATTGCCACACGGCGTCCGCGCAGCGCCAGCGAGCAGCCGTTGTGGGCCGCGCATTTTGCCGTGGTTGAAGGTGACGTGAGCGCCGAGCCGCAGTACGAATCCGACCGTGCGAAGTTTCTCGGACGCAGTTGTGCGCTGCATGCCGCCGCGGTAATCCGCCAGGGCCAGCGCCTATCGAATACCGTCGGCACGGTACTGGACCCGATCTTCTCGCTGCGCCAGCGTCTGCTGATCGAGCCCGGCAAGATTGCCCGTGTGGCGTTCTGGACGGTGGTGGCGCCTACCCGTGAGGCGCTGCTTGATTTGATCGACAAGCACCACGACCGCAGCGCCTTCGAGCGCGCGAAAACCCTGGCCTGGACCCAGGCCCAGGTGCAATTGCGCCACCTCGACATGCTCGCCGCCGAAGCCGCCGATTTTCAGCGCCTGGCGGCGCCGATCCTGTATGCCGACTCGCGTTTTCGCGCACCACCGGCCAGCCTGCTGCGCGGCCTCGGCAGCCAGTCCGGGCTGTGGTCCCAAGGGATTTCCGGCGACCTGCCGATCGTCCTGCTGCGCATCAGTGACGCCGAAGACATTGCCCAGGTGCGGCAACTGCTGCGCGCCCACGAATACTGGCGGATGAAGCGCCTGGCCGTGGACCTGGTGATCGTCAACGAACATGCCTCCTCCTACCTGCAGGACCTGCAGGTGGCCATCGAAACCGCCGTGCGCAGCAGCCAGTCACGCCCGCGCTTTGCCGCCGAACTGGCGCAAGGCTCGGTGTTCGTGCTGCGCGCCGACCTGCTCAGTGGCGAGTTCCGTGAGCACCTGCAAGCGGTGGCACGGGTGCTGCTGGTGGCCCATCGCGGGCCGATCAGCGAGCAGCTGGCGCGTATCCCGCCCTGCCCCAGCGCCGTACCTGCCAGCACCGGCAACCACAGTGCGCAGCCTATTCCCATATGCCACACGGCGCCGCTCAGCCCGCTGGAGTTTGCCAATGGCCTGGGCGGTTTCGACCTAGATGGTCGCGAGTATGTGGTGCGCCTGAACGCCTGGAGCAACACCCCGGCGCCGTGGATCAACGTGATCGCCAACCCGCAGTTCGGCTTTCAGGTCTCGGCCGAAGGCAGCGGCTACACCTGGGCCGACAACAGCCGGGAAAACCAGCTCACGCCCTGGTCCAACGACCCGGTCAGCGACCCGCCAGGCGAAGCCCTGTATGTGCGCGACGAAGACAGCCTGGCGCTGTTCAGCCCCACCGCCCAACCGCTGCGCGACAGCGGCCACTATGAAGCGCGGCATGGCTTTGGTTACAGCCGCTTCAGCCACCAGGCCAGCGGCATTGCCATGGAGCTGCTGCAGTTCGTGCCGCTGGACGACCCGATCAAGATCTCCCGGCTGACCCTGCGTAACCTCTCCGGCCGGCCACGCCGCCTGAGCGTTACCGCCTATGCCGAATGGGTGCTGGGCAGCACACGGGCGGCCAATGCACCGTTTATCCTCAGCCGCCAGGACAGCGCCACCGGTGCCATCCTGGCACGCAACCCGTGGAGCATCGCCTTTACCGGGCGCAGCGCATTCAGCGACCTGGGCGGCCGGCAAAGCAGCTGGACCGCTGATCGCAGCGAGTTTATCGGGCGTAACGGTAACCTCACGCAACCCGCCGCACTGGCCCGGCAAATACCGCTAAGCGGCAGCCTGGGCGCGGGGCTCGATCCCTGCACCGCGCTGCAATGCCAGCTGGAACTGCAGCCGGGGGAAAGCGTTGAAGTGCTCTGGCTGCTCGGCCAATGCGCCAGCGAACAGCAGGCCAGTGCCTTGATTGCGCAGTATCGCCAGGCCGATCTGGACGCCGTACTGGCCCAGGTGCAGGCGCACTGGCAACGGGTGCTCGGCGCGGTACAGGTGCAAACCCCAAGCCGCGCCATGGACATCATGCTCAACGGCTGGCTGCTCTATCAGACCCTGGCCTGCCGCGTCTGGGCGCGCTCGGCGTTCTACCAGGCCAGCGGCGCCTACGGCTTCCGCGACCAGCTGCAGGACGGCATGGCCCTCACCTTCGCCAGCCCGGCCATGACCCGCGCGCATATCCTGCGCGCGGCCAGCCGCCAGTTTATCGAAGGCGATGTGCAGCACTGGTGGCTGCCGCATTCCGGCCAGGGCGTGCGCACGCGCATCTCCGATGACCGGGTGTGGCTGGCCTACGCCACCGCGCAGTACATCCAGTGCAGCGGCGATGCGGCAATTCTCGATGAGCCGCTGGACTTTCTCGAAGGCCCGCTGCTGGCCGCCGGCGAGCACGATGCGTTCTTCCAGCCGATGCAGGCCGATGCGCCGGCCTCGCTGTTTGAGCATTGCGCCCGTGGCCTCGACCAGTGCCTGCAACTGACCGGCGAACTGGGCCTGCCGCTGATTGGTGGCGGCGACTGGAACGACGGCATGAACCGTGTCGGCGAGCACGGCAAGGGCGAAAGTGTGTGGCTCGGCTGGTTACTGCTGCGCAGCATCGCGCTGTTCAGCCCCTATGCCGAGGCGCACGACAGCGCCCGCGTGGCCCGCTGGCGAGCGCATGCCGAGCAGCTGCGCCTGGCACTGGAGACCTATGCCTGGGACGGCCAGTGGTACCGCCGCGCGACCTTCGATGACGGCACCTGGCTCGGCTCGGTACAAAGCAGCGAATGCCGGATCGACTCGATTGCCCAGTCCTGGGCGGTGCTGTCGGCCAGCGCCGATCCGCTGCGGGCGAATATGGCCATGGCCGCCATGCAGCGCCAGCTGATCCGCGAGGACGACGGCATCGCCCTGCTGTTCACCCCGCCGTTCGACAAAACCCCACTGGAGCCCGGCTATATCAAGGGCTACCCGCCGGGCCTGCGGGAGAACGGTGGGCAATACAGCCACGCAGCGATGTGGGCGATTCTGGCGTACTGCCAGCTCGGCTCGGCCAAGCAGGCGTTCGACCTGTTTGACCTGGTCAACCCGATCAACCACGGCAACAGCCCTGAAGCCTGCCAGCGCTACAAGGTCGAGCCCTATGTGCTGGCCGCCGATGTTTACGCGGTGGCGCCGCACAACGGGCGCGGCGGCTGGACCTGGTACACCGGGGCGGCCGGCTGGATGTACCGCGCCGGCGTGGAGGGAATTCTCGGTATTCGCCGCGAGGGTGACTGGCTGCTGCTCAACCCCTGCATTCCGGCCGACTGGCCAGGCTTTAGCGCACGTATCGCCCTGGCCGGCAGCCATTACCAGATTGAGCTGAGCAACCCGGCACAACGCAGCCAGGGCATTCGCCAGGCCTGGCTGGACGAGCAGCCTATCGATTGCTCACAAGGACAGCTGAAAGTGGCGCTGGATGGCGCGGCGCATCGTCTGCGGATCGAGTTATAGGTCGGTATTAGAGGGCGCTTCGGCCAGCAGCTCGGCCAGCTCATCACAGCCACTCTGCACCGTTGCCAAGGCGGCGGCGCAGAGGGCGCGGTAGCGCTGCAGAACAAGCTCACCAGTGGCGGTAAGCTGGGTGCCACCGCCCTGTTTGCCGCCGGCCAGGGTGCTGACCAGCGGCTGTTTGAAGCTGCGGTTCATGGTTTCCACCAACAGCCAGGCACGCCGATAGGACATGCCCATGGCGCGCGCGGCGGCGCTGATCGAGCCGTGCTGGGCAATAGCCGCCAACAGCTCGGCCTTACCGGGGCCGATGGCAATATCAGAGCCGTTATGCAGGCGGATTTTCAGATCAAGACGGTACATGCGGCGACCACAGCGAGGGATACGCTGCGCAGACTAACGCCTGATCAGATCAGGTGAAAGGGACACGTCAGCCAAGTGGGTAGGTTGGGTTGAGGAGCAACGCGACGAAGCCCAACGAGACCTGTCACAGCCTGTTGGGCTTCGCGGCGCTCAACACCAACCTACCCATTGCATGCACACGCAATGGCTACATAGCCTTTAAATTCGGCCCATTAATAGCAGCACCAACAGCACCACCACCACTACGCCCAAGCCGCCCGTAGGCCCGTAGCCCCAGCTGCGGCTGTGTGGCCAGGCCGGTATGGCGCCGACCAGCAACAGCACCAGCACGATCAATAAAATGGTACCCAGGCTCATGGCGTTCTCCTTGATGAGTTGCAGCGCGCCGGAACAACAGGTGCCGAGATGGCACCCAAGCGCTCTTTCATCCTGTACGCCACCGCAGCCGCCGTCGGTGCGCTATCGCACCAACGGACGCAGCTCTATTCGCCAGTCAGGGCACCATCGACGATCTGCTGCGCCTCGCTAAAGATACGCTGCAGGTGCGCCGCATCGCGAAAGCTCTCGGCGTAGATCTTGTAGATGTCTTCGGTGCCCGATGGCCGCGCGGCAAACCAGCCGCCTTCGCTGATCACCTTGATCCCGCCAATCGCCGCGCCATTGCCCGGCGCCTTGTCGAGCACCTGGGTGATGGCATCACCGGCCAACTCGCGGCTGCTGATCTGCGCCGGCGAGAGTTTGCCCAGGGCTTTTTTCTGCGCAGGTGTCGCCGGTGCGTCGATGCGGTCGGCATAGATTGCGCCGAACTCATCGCTCAGACCCTGGTACAGCTCGCCAGGGTCACGGCCGCTGACGGCGGTCATCTCGGCGGCCAGCAGGGCCAGGGCAATGCCGTCCTTGTCAGTGGTCCAGACCCGGCCATCGCGGCGCAGGAAGGTCGCCCCGGCGCTCTCCTCGCCGCCAAACCCCAGCGAGCCGTCGAACAGGCCGCCGGCAAACCATTTGAAACCCACTGGTACTTCCTGCAGTGGCCGGCCCAAGCGCGCAGCGACGCGGTCAATCATCGCGCTGCTGACCAGGGTTTTGCCCACCGCCGCCGTGGCGCTCCACTGCGGGCGGTGCTGGAACAGGTAATCGATGGCCACACTGAGGAAGTGGTTGGCCGGCAGCAAGCCGACGCTTGGCGCGACGATGCCGTGACGGTCGTAGTCGGTGTCGCAGGCAAAAGCGATGTCGTAACCGTTCTTCAGGCCGATCAGGCGCTGCATGGCATGGCTGGAGGATGGGTCCATGCGGATCTGCCCATCCCAATCCAGGCTCATAAAGGCGAACTGCGGATCGATAATCTCGCTCACCACATCCAGATTGAGGCCGTACTGCTCGGCGATGCGCGCCCAGTAATGCACCCCGGCGCCGCCCAATGGGTCGACACCCAGGCGCAGGCCGGCTGCGCGAATCGGGGCGAAGTCGATGACATTACCCAGGTCATTCACATAACTGCCGAGGTAATCGTATTCCTGCACATTGGCCGCCTGCCGCGCCTGCGCCAGGGGCATGCGCTTGACCTCACGCAGGCCGCCTTCCAGCAGCGCATTGGCGCGATTCTGCACCCAGGTGGTGATATCACTGTCGGCCGGGCCGCCATTGGTTGGGTTGTACTTGAAGCCGCCGCTGTCCGGCGGGTTGTGCGACGGGGTGATGACGATGCCATCGGCAAGGCTAGAGCTGCGGCCCTGGTTGTGCACCAGGATGGCCTGGCTGATCGCTGGCGTCGGGGTGAACTCACCGCCAGCGGAGATCATGGTCTGTACGCCATTGGCTGCCAGCACTTCAATCGCGCTGTCCAGCGCCGGTTGCGACAGCGCATGGGTGTCGGCGCCGATAAACAGCGGGCCGCTGATGCCCTGACTGCTGCGGTAATCACAGATCGCCTGGCTGATCGCCAGCACATGCGCCTGGTTGAAGCTGTGCGCCATGGAGCTGCCGCGATGCCCGGAGGTGCCAAATGCCACGCGCTGGCTGGCCACGCTCAGGTCCGGCTGCAGATCGTAATAGGCTGCCAGCAGCGCAGAGATATCGGTCAACAGGGAAGCAGGTGCCGGCTGACCGGCCAAAGGGTGAATACGCGGGCTCACAACAGGCTCCAGAGGATGGTCGGGCGGTGAAAAGTGCGCCAGTTTAGCAGCCTGGCTGGCTAAACCGAGCAGGCTTTAAGCCGCATGCACGCTAGGTGCGCTAGCGCACCGACAACGCCCCGACAAGCCATGTATCTAAGATCCCTGCCCCCGTTATGTGCGCCCGCATGGGATTTGCTCAGAGGTGATTATGGATAGACCAACCCAGCGCCACCTTGCCTTTACGCCCGCACGGCCAGCCTCAGACACAGACCGCGCGGCGCCTCCTTGAGCAATAAACCCACCTAGATACACGCAGTTTTCGACGCTCGCGCGGGTCAATCGCCACGGCCGGACGTTGTACGTTGGAAAGGCTCCAGATAAAGCTCGGCTGCAGTGGAGAGATGAGATGCACAGGCTTGGATACACCCGCGCAATGACCCGCTGCAGTACCCTGATACTGGCGGCGCTGCTAAGCGGCAGCGCATATGCCGAGGTTTTTGCGCCTGACGTGTTCAGCCGCGCGCCGCTGCACGCACCAAGCGCCGCAGCGGACGAGAGCGACGACCTCTACAACGCCAGACTGCAGCCCGAAACAGAGAGTGCCACCCCCGCCAATAGCACGGAGCGTCCAGGCAACCGCTGGATCAACCTGCCGGTCAAAGCACCACAAAACGATGAACCAGCCCTGCCAAAGCTACGTTTCTGAGTGCGCTGCAACACTGCACTCACCACGAAGGTTACTGCCATATCGGCAACGCAGCGCTTAACACGCCCTGCGCAATGTTGCGCAAGGACGTACTGGCACCATGGTTAATCGCATTCTGATCATCACCGCTGACTGTAAAGATGCCGACACACTGGAAAAAGCCCTGAAAAGAGCCCAGGACGGACCCTTTAGCAGCGAATCGGTGGCGCGCCTTGACCTCGCCCTAGCGCGCTTGCAAGCCGCTGAGCACAAAGCCATAGATGCCATTCTGGTGGACCTGGAATTGCCCGACAGCCAGGGCCTGGCGACCTTTGATCAACTGTTCGCCCTGGTACCAAGCATTCCGATCATGACCCTTAGCGATATTGATGACGATGCGCAGACCGATGAGGTGATTCGGCGTGGCGCCCAGGGCTGCCTGTCCAAAGGGTATCTGGGCAGCTCTCTGGTGCCGCAGTCGCTGCGCAATATCATCCTGCGCAAGGCCGTAGAAGAAGCGCTGTTCATCGAAAAAGCCCGCGCCGAACTGACGCTCAACTCGATCAGTGATGCGGTGATCAGCACCGATCTGCAGGGCAACGTCGACTACCTCAACAGCGCCGCCGAACATATGACCGGCTGGCAACTCGACGAAGCCCATGGCCTGCCAATCGCCAGCGTGATGCACCTGGTCAATGACAAAACCCGCGAGGCGGTGGCCAACCCCATCGCCAAGGTGCTGCAGCACGATGAAGGCAAAGTGCTGGCGGCCGGCACGATACTGATCCGCCGCGATGGCAGCGAGTCCGCCATCGAAGATTCCGCCGCGCCGATCCATGATTCAGCCGGGCGCCTCAAAGGCGCGGTGATGGTCTTCCACGACATGACCGCCGCCCACGCCATGACCGAAAAGATGGCCCACCTGGCGCAGCATGACGCCCTGACCAACCTGCCCAACCGTGCCCTGCTCAATGACCGCATCAACCAGGCGATTGCCCTGGCCGAGCGGCGCAGCAGCCATCTGGCGCTGCTGTTTCTCGACCTGGATAACTTCAAGCACATCAACGACTCGCTCGGCCACGGCGTCGGCGACCAGCTGCTGCAAGCGGTGGCGCTGCGCCTGAGTGACTGCGTACGCAGCTCCGACACGGTCAGCCGTTTGGGCGGCGACGAATTTGTTGTGCTGCTCAGCGAAAGCCACTCGGCCGAAGATGCCGCACGCACCGCTGAAAAAATCCTCAGTGCCCTGGCCGTGAGCCACAGCATTGGCCAGCAGCAGCTGCACATCACTTCCAGCATCGGCATCAGCACCTACCCCAACGATGCCACGGATGCCGAAGGCCTGATCAAGAATGCCGACACGGCGATGTACCTGGCCAAGGAAGAAGGCCGCAACAACTACCAGTTCTTCCGCCACGAGATGAATGTTCACGCAGTTGAGCGCCAGTTGATCGAAGCGCACCTGCGTACAGCCATGGAAAACAGCGAATTTGTCCTTCACTACCAGCCGAAGATCGACCTGCACAGCGGCAAAATCACCAGCGCCGAGGCGCTGATCCGCTGGCAGCACCCGGCCTGGGGCATGATTCTGCCAGGGCGGTTTATTCCAGTGGCCGAGGCCTGCGGGCTGATCGTGCCGCTGGGCCGCTGGGTGCTGCTGCACGCCTGCGCCCAAGCCAAACGCTGGGAGAACTGCGGCTATGCCCTGGAGTCGGTGGCGGTGAACATCTCGGCCCTGGAGTTTCGCCGCAAGGATTTTGTCGACAGCGTGGAAAGCGCCCTGAGGGTCACCGGCCTTGACCCCAACAACCTGCAACTGGAGATCACCGAAAGCGTGCTGATGCGCGACGCCCAGGCCAGCGCCACGATCCTGCAGCAGCTCAAGACGCTCGGCGTACAACTGGCGGTGGACGATTTCGGCACCGGTTACTCAAGCCTCAGCTACCTCAGCCAGTTCCCCATCGATGTGCTGAAAATTGATCGCTCTTTTGTTCAGGATATCCACAACAGCAACGGCATTATCGTCAGCGCCGTGATTGCCATGGGTAACAGCCTCAAGAAACGAGTGATCGCCGAAGGCATCGAAGAAACCGCGCAGCTGGAGTTTCTACGCAGCCATCACTGCAGCGAAGGCCAGGGCTTTCTGTTCAGCCACCCGGTCAGCGCGCAAAACTTCGCCAACCTGCTGCGCAGCGGCATCAGTTCGCCGATCAATACGCTGCACCAGGTAACCGGCACTCTGGGTTAGAACTGCGCGCGGTAATCGGCCTGCAATGCGGCATAACACTCACAGGCCGCGCGTTCCAGCCCGACGCGATCAAGGATATTGATCTCGCCCCGGCTGTAACTGATCAAGCCGCGCGCCTGCAATGCCGCGGCGGCAATCGATACACCACTGCGGCGCACCCCGAGCATGTCGGCAAGAAACTCGTGGGTCAGGTGGAAATGATCGGCGTGGGCGCGGTCGTGGGTCATCAGCAGCCAGCGCGCCAGGCGCGGCTCGATTGCATGAAAATGCGTGCAGGCCGCGCTCTGTGACAACTGCGCCAGCACCACATACAGGTAGCGTTTGAGCGAACGCAACAGCGCCGGGCTGCTGAGCAACTCCTGCTTGAACAACTGGCTGCTGATGCGCAAGGCACTGCCGGAACCCTGCACCACCGCACGCATAGGCGCCAGGCCGATGCCCAGAGCGAGAGTGGCACCGAGCATGCCTTCATTGCCGATCAGGCCCATTTCCAGCGGCTGATGCCCATCCAGGGTGGTGACCAGTGAGATAAAGCCGCTGAGGGGGAAGTAGACATGGCGAATCGGCCGGTTGGCTTCATGCAGCACATTGCCAAAAACCAGGTCCACCGGCTCGCAGTTATCAAGGAGTTGTTTGCGTTGTTTGGCCGGCAGCCCTTCGATCAGAAGGCTGAGGATATGCAGCGGTGCTTTAACAGACATTCACTTGTCCCGAGCACGACGCTTGCCAAAAAATGGCACGACAGCGGTGCCTGACGCTCTCGCCGCTGCAGTCTGCCTGAGCATCTGGCAAAGCTCTGTGCGCTACGGCACTCAAGCCAAGCCATTAAATTGCTAACCGCGCGCGTAACAGGTTAGTGCGCCGGATGCGCCACTTTATAAGGCAGCAGGCGGTCTGTTTCGCGCTTGACCACGGCATAACACTCGCAGCTCAGGCGTTCGAGCTTGTCGCGATCCAGCACGGTGATCAGCCCACGGCTGTAATCGATCACACCCAGGCGATGCAGTTTGCCGGCCGCCTCGGTAACGCCCTCGCGGCGCACGCCGAGCATATTGGCGATCAGTTCCTGGGTCATGGCCAGCTGACTGCCGGAGAGGCGATCCAGCGACAGCAACAGCCAGCGGCACAGCTGCTGGTCAATCGAGTGATGGCGGTTGCACACCGCCGTCTGCGCCATCTGGGTAATCAGCGCCTGGCTGTAACGCAGCATCAGCTGCAGCATGTCGCCATGGCGGTTGAACTCTTCTTTAAAGCGTTTGCCGAGCACCCGATAAGCGCTGCCGGCACTTTGCACCAGGGCGCGGCTGGTGGTGCTTTCGCCACCCATAAACAGCGCCACGCCAATCACCCCGTCATTGCCCACCACGGAAATCTCCGCCGACGCGCCGCTTTCCATCACATACAGCAGGGACACAATCGAATCGGTGGGAAAGTACACATGCCGCAGCGTATCGCCCGATTCGTAGAGCACCATGCCGAGCGGCATTTCCACCAGCTCAAGGTGCGGCAACAGGCGCTCCAGCACTTCGTCAGGCAAGGTGGCAAGCAGATGGTTTTGTTGCGGATAGGGGGCTGCGGACATCACTGTCTCCGGTCTTCTTAGGCCTGTTGGCGATTGATATGCGCTCGCTACAGAGCCTGAACTGCACACGACAGCATAAGCCAATCTGTTTTTTTGTCTGTACGCAATCGCACAGACAGGCTCTATGCCGGGCAGTTAAAAACACGTAAGAATGGCCGCCAATGCGCCCGCAAAAGCGCACAAATGCAGCGTTTACAGCCATTTGCGGCTATCCTTGCCGACCTCTTTTCTGCCGCAGGATGACCCCAATGAAAGCCCAGCTTGAAGAACTGATCAGCAAAATAAGCTCGGGCTGCATGCTGCCGGAAGAAGTCACGCGCATCGCCACCGAGGCCGCCCAGGCCTATGCCGACCCGCAGGCGTTTCTCGCCGCCAACCCGGATATCAATTTCGACGACAGCTTCCCGATCCCGCTGGGCGAATGGGTGGTGATCGGCAGCCTGCCGGAAACCGTGCTGTTTCAGGCCGATAGTTATGATGCGCTGTTTCAGCAGATCGTCGAATCGTTCGGACCAGAGGTGAGCTTTGTGCTCAAAGCCAAGCAACTGGCCAAGGTCGAGCCACTGAAAGCGCTCAATCGCATCCAGGTGCAACTCGCCAGCCTCAGCCCGGAAACCAAAGGTTATATCTTGCTGGATTTCAGCGAGCCGCTGGATGACGAGCTGCAAGCCGTACTGGTGTACAGCACAGACTTGGCGCGGGTGATGGAGCTGGCGGTGGAAGTCGGCATCTACGCCGCGCCGGCCTATGAGGCGCTTAAGGCCGCGCAGGAAGCCGAATAACCGAGAACTGAGCCAGGCCAATCGCCTGGCAATCAGCCGTTATTGCGCCGAACTTCGGCCAGCTTGGCCGCTAACTTATCCAGCTCGGCGCTCTGCCCGGGCGGCAGTTGCCGCAGTACCGCCTGACTCAGGCGCATCTGTTTGATAAACCGCCGGCAGTGCTGACACATGGCCAGATGCAAACGCACTGACATGCGTTTACCCAGGCCCAACTGACCATCAATAAACTCACTGGAGTGGGCCACCAACTCCTTACAGCTCAACATTGGCCGGTCTCCTCAAAATGCTCCAAGGTGGCGAATACCTTGAGACGCGCGCGGTGCAGCAGCACCCGCACATTGGAGAGCGAGACCTGCAAAAGATTACAGATCTCCTCCAACTCCAGCCCTTCGCGCTCACGCAGGTGCAATACGCTGCCCTGCAACTCGGACAGGCTGGCCAGGGTTTTCTCCAGGCATTCGCGCAATTCGTCCTCGGTCAGCAGTGCTTCCGGGGAGTCGTGATGCCAGGCATGCGGCGCCAGCAGCCAATGGCCATCGGCGCTGAAACGCTCATCACCAATGCTGCCGTGGGGCGAGGGAATATCGTCGAGTAGCACTTCGCGGCGATTGCCCTTGAGGCGGGTTTTCGCGGTGTTAGCGGTGATGGTCAGCAGCCAGGTCTTCAGGCTGGAGCGCGCCTGAAAACCATCAAGGCTGCGCACCACGGCCAGCCAGGCATCCTGCACCACTTCATCGGCATTGCGACTGCCGA
Source organism: Pseudomonas sp. (assembly GCF_030690725.1). Taxonomy (GTDB): domain Bacteria; phylum Pseudomonadota; class Gammaproteobacteria; order Pseudomonadales; family Pseudomonadaceae; genus Aquipseudomonas. The sequence goes on from NZ_JAUYGD010000068.1 coordinate 69,588, forward strand.
CAATGGCAAAAGCCACCGCGCGCATCGCCCCCTGATAGGTGGCGACCAGCTCGCGGTAGGCCTTCTGCTCGCCCGCCCGTAGACGAGTCAGCAGCGCCTGATCAGCCGGGTACTCCATCAATGCTTACGCAGAATCACGCTACCAATCGAATAGCCCGCACCGAACGAGCTGAGCACGCCCAGGGCGCCGCTCGGCAGGTCTTCCTGGTATTTGTGCAGGGCGATTACCGAACCGGCCGAGCTGGTGTTGGCGTAGGTATCGAGAATCACCGGCGCTTCGCCTGGCTCGGCATCGCGGCCGAGCAGCTTGCGCGCGATCAGCAGGTTCATGTTGAGGTTGGCCTGGTGCAGCCAGAAACGCTTCACGTCGCCGACGTTCAGCTTGTTCTCCGCCAGGTGTGCGGCAATCAGCTCGGCAACCATCGGGCAGACATCCTTGAACACCTTGCGGCCTTCCTGGACGAACAGCTTGTCACGGGCGCCAACGCCCTCTTCCGCACAGCGGTTGAGGAAGCCGAAGTTGTTGCGGATATTGTTGCTGAACTGGGTGATCAGCTTGGTGCCGACGATATCGAACTGGTAGTTCGAGGTGGCCTGGTCGGCACGTTCGATGATCACCGCGGTGGCGGCATCACCGAAGATAAAGTGGCTGTCGCGGTCGCGGAAGTTCAGGTGGCCGGTGCAGATTTCCGGGTTGACCATCAGCACTGCGCGGGCCTGACCCAGTTGCACGCTGTTGGCCGCAGCCTGGATGCCGAAGGTGGCCGAGGAACAGGCGACGTTCATGTCATAGCCAAAACCCTGGATGCCCAGTGCGGCCTGCACTTCAATCGCCACCGCCGGGTAGGCGCGCTGCAGGTTGGAGCAGGCAACGATCACCCCGTCGATATCGGCGGCAGTCTTGCCGGCGCGGGCCATGGCGTCCTTGGCGGCGCCTACGGCCATTTCGCAGAGGATGCCCCAGTCTTCATTGCTGCGCTCCGGTAGGCGCGGCGCCATGCGCTTGGGGTCGAGGATGCCGGCCTTGTCCATGACAAAGCGGCTCTTGATGCCCGAGGCTTTTTCGATAAAGCCGCTGCTCGATTCGCTCAGCGCTTCAACTTCACCGCTGGCGATGGCCGCGGCGTTGTCGGCATTGAATTGCTGGACAAAGGCGTTGAACGACTCGACCAACTCATCGTTGGAAATACTGTTTGCCGGGGTATAGAGGCCGGTACCACTGATCACGACGTTATGCACAGTCATTCCTCTGTTCTTCGCCGCAGGCAGCGGCCAGTTATGCAATACGCCCAGGGCAGGCTAGGCCATGGGCAAAAAAACGGCTGACAGGCTCAGCAAACTCGATCCATGAAACGTCCTGTTACGAGCCACGGAGTTTGCCACAGCCAGGGGGGCTTCGTCCGCTCAGCACGTCAGGCCAACTGCAACAAGCTGCCGGCTATTGAGGCAAAGATGCTCACAACGTGGCGCAAGACACATCCCGCCAGCGCCCGCGCACTGGCGCTTGAGCAGCCTCACCCGTCCGGGTGATAGATGATTGTCGGACAATCTATATGCTCGCCTTTCCCTAATAACAAGAAAGGTTTCCGCCATGCGCAAGCTGCTTTTACTGCTGGTGCTGAGTTTTGCCCCATTGAGCCAGGCCGCCGTGGGTGTGTTCCCCGACAGCACCTTCCAGAATCTCGACCACGGCCTGTACTGGTTCGGTTACGGCGACAGCTGGCAAAAAGCCGTGCCCGGCCAGAGCAACGCCTATTACGTGGCCAGCAAGCCGACCCTGATCTATATCCACGGCTGGCAGAACGGCTCGACGCAAAAGAAGAATCGCGAAACCTTCAACCGTAAAGATGCCGGCGGCCCAGACCTGGATCTGGCCCACGCCTGGCTCGCCGCCGGTTACAACGTCGGCGTGCTGTATTGGAACCAGTTCGCCGATGAAGGCGAAGTCAAAGACGCCGAAGCCAAGATCTGGACCGCCAGCGGCCCGCGCGCCATGCGCTGGCGCAACAGCAGCGGGGTTTACGCCAGCGGTCCAACTCAATCGGCCAGCGACCTGCTGTTCAACAGCTATAAGGCCAACCTCGCCGGCTACAGCGGCAGCAATATCCGCATTGCCGGGCACTCCCTGGGCAACCAGATGGCCATCGTCCTGACCAAGAAGATCAGCGATGCCGTCACGGCCGGAACAGTTAACAGCAAGCTGCTGCCCAAGCGCGTCGCCCTGCTCGACCCCTTCTACTCCAACAACGCGAAAAGCTTCCTAGGCAACAAGTGGGTCGGCGAAGTGTGCCGCACCTATGTCAGCGAGCTGAAAACCAAGGGCGTGATCTTCGAGGTCTACCGCACCTCCGGGGCCAGCAGCACCGGTTTTATCGGCGACAGCAACACCGGGCTGATGAACATGACCGCCTTCAGCGAGCTAAAACCCTGGTACTTCAACACCACACAGCTGACCGAGAAACACAATGCCGCCGTGTGGCACTACCTGTGGTCGTTCAGCAGCAACCCACCGCTGATCAGCGGCACCAGCAACCAGGCCGCCTCGGCGAAAACCAGCGACAGCCGCATCACCACGCTGATGAATGGCAGCAAGAAACTGGTGCAGGATCAGGGCGCCTACAGCAAGGAACCGTCCGACGATAACTTCAAGGAAGCCAACCGCTGATAACGACGGCCCTGCCTTCACCGGCAGGGTCGTTGCCTCGGCATATCCGCCGCTGCGACCTAAGGCGGCTTGACTATCCAGTCACAGCATGAAAAAACAGAAGCACGCAGGCTCTGCCCTGCACTCTCCCGCTTCTGGATACCTGTCTTATGGCTCTGCATACCTGGCTGCTTTTTGTCACGGCGGTATTTGGCCTGGCGCTGACCCCAGGCCCCAACGGCCTGCTCGCGCTCAGCCATGGCGCTTTATATGGCCATCGCAAAACCCTGTTTACCGTCAGCGGCGGAGTGCTGGGTTTTACCCTGCTGATGGCCTTGTCGATGCTCGGTATCGGCACCTTGCTGCAAGCCTCGGCGCAGGCCCTGACCATTCTCAAATGGCTCGGTGGCGCCTACCTGATCTGGCTCGGCATTCAGCTCTGGCGCGCGCCACCCTTGCACCTTGCGATGGCTGAGAAGGCCACAGAGACCAGCGCTTTCAAGCTGTTTCGCCAGGGCCTGCTGTCGGCGCTGTCAAATCCCAAGGTGATCCTGTTTTTCGGCGCGTTTCTGCCGCAGTTTCTCGACCCGCGCGGCGACCTCTGGCTGCAGTTCGCCATCATGGCGCTGACCTTTGCCGTGGTCGAAGGCAGTGTCGAATACCTGCTGGCACGCATGGCCCATCGCGTTCGCCCCTGGTTGCAACGCACTGGCAAAGGCTTCAACCGTTGCTGCGGCGGAATGTTTGCACTGATGGGCGCAGCCCTGCCGATGACCCGCTGAAGCGCCCACAGCGCAAAGGATCTGCCCTGGTGCCCAAGCTGTTGCCTGCCCTGCTGTTGCTCACATTGAGCGGCGCATCACTCGCCGCCGAGCGGGCGCTGCGCTTCTCGATCAACGACAGCTGGGCCATGCCCATGGTGCGTATCGAAGACGGCAAGGCGGTGGAAGGCATTCTGGTCGACCTGCAACAGCGCATGGCCGCCAAGGTTGGACGCAAGGCCGAGCTGGTGGTGATGCCGCGTATGCGCGTACAGCATGCATTGGATAGCGGCGAGATCGATGTGCGCTGCTACGTCAGCCCGAACTGGGTCAACAGCGGCCACTATCGCTATATCTGGAGCTTGCCTTTTATGACCCAGCGCGATGTGCTGGCAGGCGTAACTGCCGAAAAACTGCAACCCGAGCAGCTGCTCAATGAGCGCCTGGGCACCGTCCTCGGCTTCACCTATCCGCGCCTGGAACCGCTGTTCGCCAGCAAGCAGATCCAGCGCGAAGACGCTCGCACCCAGGATCAGGTGCTGCTCAAACTCAGCGCCCGGCGCTACCGCTACGCCATCAGCAACGAACTCTCGCTGCACTGGTTCAACCGCCACCAGGCGCCCGGGGAGAAACTGCACTACCTGAGCGAAGTGGCTAGCGATCCCATCGCCTGCATCGTCCGCGATGCCCCGGATGTCCCGACCATGGCTCTGCTGCGCGCCATGGTGCAGATGAAACAGGCTGGCGAATTCGACGAAATACTCGCCCGCTATCGTTGACCTCAAGCCCTACACAGGCCTCCGTCGATCAACTGCAGGCTTGCTACACTTCATATAGTTAGTTAGCCTAACGAAATATAACGGAGAGCACGCATGCCCATCACCGACAGCCTTAAACGCCTGCAATGGCACATGTGGCACCACTGGCGGCAGTACGCCCAGCACAGCGGCAGCATGGAGCTGAGCAACAGCGAGCTGGATTACCTGTATGCCCTGATGTCCGCCGAAAACGGCCTGCGCCTGACCGAACTGGCCGAGCGCATGAGCGTCAGCAAAGCCAGCGCCAGTGCCATGGCCAGCAAACTGGAAGCACGCGGCTACCTGCAGCGCCTGCCCTGCAGTGACGACGGCCGCGCCATGCGCCTGCTGGCCACGGCCAAATCCAATGCGCTGGAACAGGAAGAGCGCGATGTCTACGTGCAAACCGCCGCCAGCCTGGAACAGAACCTCAGCCCTGAAGAAATGCAGCAGCTCAGCCAGTTACTGGCCAAAGCCTGCCAGACCCTCGAAATCGGCTGACCCAGCCGCGCAATCGTTTACCCGTGAAAACCTTATGAACAGTCAAAGCATCACCCGCACCTTCTGGCGCTACAGCATCCCGGCCATCGCCGCCTTGATGATCAGCGGCCTGTACATGGTCGTCGACGGCATCTTTATCGGCCACGCCATGGGTGCCACCGGTTTGTCGGCGATCAACATGGCCTGGCCACTGTCCGGGGTGATGCTGGCCATCGGCATGATGATCGGCATGGGCGGCGGCGCTCAATGCTCCCTGGCCCAAGGCGCCGCGCAGTGGCCGGAGGCACGTAGCTACCTGGCCCAGGCCCTCTGGCTGCTGGTTCTCCTGGGCATACCTACAGGCGTGCTGGTGGTGCTGAGTGGACCGGCGTTTATGGCCATGCAAGGCGCCGAGAACGACCTGGCGCAACTGGGTAACGACTACCTGCTGGTGCTCGGCTGGGCCACGCCCTTGGTATTCGGCTCCATCGCCCTGCCCCTACTGGTGCGCAACCTCGGCGCACCGCGCCTGGCGACCCTGGCCATGCTGGTGGGCGCCCTCACCAACGTGGCGCTCGATTACCTGTTTATCATCAAGTTGGAGTGGGGCCTGCACGGCGCAGCCCTGGCCACGGTGATCGGCGAAAGCCTGTCGGTGCTGATCTGCCTGGGTTTTATCTGCAGCCGTCACAACCCGCTGCAGATGGCCCTGGCCGCCTGTACGCTAAACCTGCGCAAGAGCCTGGACATCCTCACCACCGGCTTCTCCAGCATGCTGATGTACCTCTACATGAGCCTGGTCGTGGTGCTGCACAACCTGCTGTTTATGCACTACGGCAGCCCCTTGCAGGTGGCCGCCTACGCCATCGCCGGCTACCTGATGGCCTTCTACTACATGTTTGCCGAAGGCGTGTGCGGCGGCATGCAGCCGCTGGTCAGCTACTTCTACGGCGCCCGCGAGCCGGACAAGGTCCGCCGTGTGCTGCGCCTGGGTCTGCTCACGGCGGTGGGCAGTGGCGTACTGATGACTGCGGCGCTGTTAATCCTGCCCAGGCTGTTTGCCGGGATTTTCAGCGGCAGCGACCAAGCCCTGCTGGACGCCAGCGTATTGGGCCTGCGCCTGCACCTGTTCGCCATGTTTCTTGATGGTTTTATCATTCTGGCCGCCAGCTTCTTTCAGGCCATGGGCCAGGCCCGCTACGCCACCCTGGTGACGGTGGGCAATATGTTGATCCAACTGCCCTTCCTCGCGCTGATGCCACTGCTGCTGGGCCTTAACGGCGTATGGCTGGCACTGCCGCTGTCCAACGTCTGCCTGAGCCTGGTGGTGATCTGGATGCTCCGGCGCCAGTTGCAACAGCTAAAAACACTCGACAGTACACCCCTCAATCCAACCCAGGAACAACCGCTATGACCGAGGCCCAAGAAGAACAACTCTGCGTACTGCTGGAAGACGCACAACAGCAGCTCTTGGCAGAGATCGACAAGGCGCTTCTGGCCTGCAGCACGACGCTTGACCAGGCCGCCCGCACCGCCGGCCTGCACGACGCGCAAGACCCAGTAGTCGACCCGCAATACCTGTATGCCGTACTGCACCAGCACTGCTTCGAAAAACTGCATCAAGGCGATGCCGAAGTGGCCAGATTCGTCGCGGATAACCAGAGCGCGCTGGCAGAGCAGCTGTAACGGCTGGGGCGTTCTAGCTGATGATCCGGCTTGGCGCGTTAGGTACTCACAAACCGCTAAGCCTTGTACAAGGTGGCCACGCGCTTCGTGCCCACTCCACAGTCACTCGCCCTGCGCCTGCTCCCCGTTCCACGTATGCAGTGCGCACTGTTCAGCGTTTGACCACAGCCAACCACTGCGCCCACCCACCAGGGTGCTGACCGCATGCGCGCGGCCCAGAGGGTTGTGCCGCGCCAGCAGCAACACACTGTCACGCAACCAGGCCAGGCTGCGGCTGTGGGATTGGAACAGTGGGGTGAGCAGGCGGCTAGCTTGACGGTAGTAGCGCAGGTGATCACGCCGGCTGCTGGCATAGGCGGCGAATACTGCTGACCAGTCGCAGTCGCTCGGTGTGCTTTGCGTGGTGACTGCGGCGGATAAAGCAGCCGCATCCACCAGGGCCATATTGGCGCCTTGGCCCAGTTGTGGGCTCATGGCGTGGGCGCAGTCGCCGATGGCGATTACCCGGCCATCATGCCAGCGCTGCATGCGCACATCGGCATACACCGCCTGGCTCAGTTGTTCAGGATGCTCAATCAGCTCAACAAAGGGTTCGGCAGCGCTGCCGGCCAGTTGCAGCACCTGGGCTTTCCAGGCCGCCAAACCGGCCTCACGCCAGGCAGCAAACTGCGCCACCGGCAGGCTCCAGAACAGGCTGCTCAGGGCCTGCTCGCGGTTCAGGTGGGTACGCCCGGTGGGCATGATGCCGAACATCTGCGCGCAGTCTCGGTACCACTGGCGCAGGTCCGTGGCATCCGGCGCGTTTGCCGACGAAGTCGGGGTCGGCACAATGCTCCACAGCGCACCCCAGGGGTACGGCTGCAACCACTGTTTGACCTGCATCAGCCCGCGTAGGGCCGAGCGCACGCCATCGGCCAGCACCAACGCGGCAAACTCGCCGAATGGCTGCTCGACGCCCTGTTCGTCCTGGCGATACAGCTGCACATGGCTGCCGTGCTGGCTGAAACGACTGATATGCACGCCGGTTTCAATCTGCACCCCAGCCTGCCGCGCCGCATTGAGCAAGGCGGTGAGCAATACGCTGCGGTGAATGCCCATGCCGAAACTGCCGGGTTGCCAATGTGCATAACGGGTATCGAGAATCACCCGACCATTGCCCGAGGTACCGTACAAGCGGCTGACCGCCGCGCCCAAGCCGCTGCACTCGGCAAACAACCCCAGTTGCTGCAACACCGCCAGCCCCGAAGGCTGCAATAACACCCCGGCCCCCACTGGCTGCAGCTCCGGCACGCGCTCCAGCAGGCGCACGCTGAAACCCTGACGAACGAGGAACAACGCCGTGGCCAACCCCGCCGTACCGGCCCCGACAATGGCAATCGGCAATCCCTTCACAACCCGCCTCCGTTATTAAACCGAGCGGATTCTACGCCTCTGCCAGCTAAACGCAGCCAGCCCCATCACAGGATGAACAGCGTCAAAGGAACATGCCACCCGATGCCTCAATCCGCTGCCCGGTAATCCAGCGGCCGCCGTCGCTTAGCAGCATGGCAATCGCGCCGCCGATATCGTCCGGCAGGCCGACCCGGCCCAGGGCGGTATTGGCGGCGATAAAGGCGTTGACCTGGCTGTTGTCGCGCACCAAGCCGCCACCGAAATCGGTCTCGATAGCGCCGGGGGCCAGCACGTTGACGCTGATACCGCGCGGCCCCAGCTCCTTGGCCAGGTAGCGCGTCCACACCTCGATACCACCCTTCATCGCCGCATAGGCGGCATAACCCGGCAGGCTGAAACGTGCCAGGCCGGTGGAGATATTGACGATGCGGCCCTGCTCGGCGATCAGCGGCAGCAGTTGCTGAGTCAGGAAGAACGGCCCCTTGAGCTGAATATTCACCAGCTGATCAAACTGCGCCTCAGTGGTTTCGGCAAAGCTGGCGTGGATGCCGATACCGGCGTTGTTAATCAGAAAATCGAAATCGCTGCGGCCGAAGGTGCTCTGCAGCCCCGCCGTCACTGCTGCGGCAAACGCGGCAAAGCTGCTGCTCTGGCTGACATCCAGTTGCAGCATCAGCGCACGCGCGCCGAGTTGTTCGATCTCAACTGCCAGTCTCTGCGCATCAGCCGCCTGGCTGTGATAGGTGCCGATGATGTCGATACCCTGCGCCGCCAGATGCAGGGCGGTGTTGCGCCCCAGGCCGCGGCTTGCGCCAGTGATCAGTGCGATTTTACGGGTCATATGCGTGCTCCTTCAGTTGACTAGCAGTGCCGTGGTTGAAATCAGTGAGCACAGGTTATTGCTCGCCTTAAGCTGGATAAACTATGCAAAATTGAAAACACTGATCATAAATCACGAACAATTCAGCGGAGCTGCTGCCCATGAATACCCTGGAACTGCTGCGCACCTTTGTCCGCGTCAACGAGCTGGCCAGTTTTACCCAGGCCGCCGACAGCCTTGGGTTGCCCAGGTCGAGCGTGTCGCAGCAAGTGCAGAGCCTGGAAACCCTGCTCGGCACACGTCTGCTGCACCGCACCACACGCAAGGTGCAACCGACTCAGGACGGCCTGGTGCTGTATGAACGCAGCAAGGACATGCTGGCCAATATGGATGAGTTGGAAGGCCTGTTCCGCCAGGACGGCGCGCAGCTTAGCGGCCGCCTACGCATCGACATGCCCACTGGCCTGGCGCGACGTCTGGTGGCACCGCGTCTGGGGGAATTTACTGCGCTGCACCCAGGTATCGAACTGGAGATCAGCAGCAGTGATCGGCGCGTCGATCTGGTGCGCGAAGGCTTCGACTGCGTGCTGCGCATCGGCGTGGTCAACGAGCCCAACCTGATCGTACGGCCGCTCGGCCAATTGCCGATGGTCAACTGTGCCAGCGGCGCCTACCTGGCGCGCTACGGCACACCGCAGAGCCTTGATGACCTGGCCCAACATCGGCTGATCCACTACGTGCCGGTGCTCGGCAGTCGCTCAGAGGGTTTCGAATACTTGGCCGGCGGCGTACTGCAGCAGCTGCCGATGGCGGGGAATGTCACGGTGAATAACGTCGATGCTTATGAAGGCGCATGCCTGGGCGGCCTGGGGATTATTCAGGCGCCGCTGATCGGCGTCAGCGAGCTGCTGGCCAGCGGGCAGCTGCACAGCCTGTTGCCGGATTATCTGCCGCCGCCCATGCCGATCAGCCTGCTGTATGCCCAGCGCCGTCATCAGCCGCAGCGGGTGCGGGTATTTATGCAGTGGTTGGAAGCCTTGCTGAGCGAGCACACCGGCACCTGACGGGCAGGCACCGGCGCGTTGCGCGTTACTGGGTAATCGGCAGGATGTCGAAACCTTTGCGGTTATCGCTGACGATACGGAAGTTCTGCTGCGAGCCCGGCTCGACCTTCACCGCCAGCTCACGACGCAGGCGGCCCATGCCGCACAGGGTGTCGTCCATCTCATCGATACCAATGCTCAGCACCCGCGTGCCGACCGGCACCTGAAAACGCACCTGCTCGCCCACGCCGATGCGCGCGGCCACCTTGCGGTCGACCAGAACGGCTACATAGCAACCACCGCCCATGCCGCCAACATCACGATTGACCTGCAACTCTCCGCCCCGCCCCAGCGGCTCCTGATAGCCCAACAAACGGTCCGCTGGCACAGGTTTGACATCCTCTGGCGCGGGCTTCCAGGACGAACAGCCGGCCAACAGCAACAGCGGTAAAACGGCACAAATCAATCGCATATGACGCATGGAAGCCCTCCATGGGCGCAGAAAACAGCAAAGAGAAACAGCCAAAACGGCTTGAGTATTGCCCCTGGCGCGGCCGGCCTCAAGTACAGACTTTCACGCCGCCACAGCCAGGGTTTTATCAGCTGGCGATGCGCTTGAGCAGACGCGTCTGCAGCGCCGCCAGCTCTTCTGGAGTCGCCTTGCCGCCGGCGTGCACACTGAGCGTCTCGCCGGCATAGCGCGGCACGATATGCATATGAATATGGAACACCGTCTGCCCAGCAGGCGCGCCATTGAACTGCGCCACCTGCACCCCAGCTGGTTCCAGCTCGTCGATGATCACACCCGTAAGTTTCTGCACCACAGCCATCACCTTGCTCAGGCTGTCGCTGTCGATGTCCAGAATATTGCGCGCCGCCGAGCGCTTGGGGATCACCAGGGTATGACCGAAGGACTGCGGAAACACATCGAGGAAGGCCAGCACATCCTCATCCTCGTAGAGCTTGTAGCAAGGGGCTTCGCCGCGGATGATCTGGGCAAAGATATTCTGGTTGTCGTATTCGCCGTGCAGGCTCATCGGGGTTCTCCAGTGGGCTGGGGTTGAGATGGCCCCAACCATACCGATTTCTGCGCGCGGGGAAAAACCTGCAACCTGACCAAATGGCCAATCACCGTTATCCTGCGCCTTTCGCCACCTTAATCCGGAGCGCCCATGTCAGCCCTTGCCGCTTACCCTATTACGCAAAAATGGCCCGCCCAACACCCCGAGCGCCTGCAGCTGTATTCGCTGCCCACGCCCAACGGCGTGAAAGCCTCAATCATGCTGGAAGAGATCGGCCTGGCCTATGAACCGCACTTGGTCAGCTTCGACACTAACGATCAGCTCAGTGAAGAATTTCTCTCGCTCAACCCCAACAACAAGATCCCGGCGATCCTCGACCCCAACGGCCCAGGCGGCAAACCGCTGGCACTGTTCGAGTCCGGGGCGATTCTGATCTACCTGGCGGAAAAGACCGGCCAGCTCTTGGCCCAGGACCCCGCCACGCGCTACGAAACCCTGCAGTGGTTGATGTGGCAGATGGGCGGCATCGGCCCGATGTTTGGCCAGCTGGGCTTCTTCCATAAATTCGCCGGCAAGGATTACCCGGACAAACGCCCGCGCGACCGCTACGTCGCCGAATCCCAGCGCCTGCTCGGGGTACTCGAGCAACGCCTGCAAGGCCGTAGCTGGATCATGGGCGAGGACTACAGCATCGCCGATATCGCTGTGTTCCCCTGGGTGCGCAACCTGGTGGGCTTCTACGAGGCCGGCGAGCTGGTGGAGTTCGAGCGCTTTAGCAATGTGCAGCGGGTGCTACAAGCCTTTGTCGCCCGCCCGGCGGTGATCAAGGGCCTGACCACGCCGGCACGCGGCTAAAATAGCCGCCAGCAACCTATTCAACGCGTACCCAACAGCGCCACGAGAACCGATATGAACAACCCTCTTCAACAGCCAGCGGTGACAGCATGATCGAGGTAACCGAGCTTTCCATTGCTTCACTGCGCGCCGCGCTCGAAGCCGGCCAGACCACGGCGGTCGAACTGGTGCAGGCCTACCTCGCCCGCATCGACGCCTACGACGCTGCCGGCACGCCGACCCGACTCAATGCAGTGGTGGTGCGCAACCCCGATGCGCTCAAGGAAGCCCAGGCATCCGATGCGCGCCGTGCCCGTGGCGCAACGCTTGGCCCACTTGACGGCATTCCCTACACCGCCAAGGACAGCTACCTGGTCAAGGGCCTCACCGCCGCCTCTGGCAGCCCGGCCTTCAAGAACCTGGTCGCCTATCGCGATGCCTTTACCGTCGAGCGTCTGCGCGGCGCCGGGGCCATCTGCCTGGGCAAAACCAATATGCCGCCCATGGCCAACGGCGGCATGCAGCGCGGCGTCTATGGCCGGGCGGAAAGCCCGTACAACGCCGGCTACCTCACCGCGCCTTTCGCTTCCGGCTCATCCAACGGTGCCGGCACCGCCACAGCGGCGAGCTTTGCTGCCTTTGGTCTGGCCGAAGAAACCTGGTCCAGCGGTCGCGGCCCAGCCTCGAACAATGGCCTGTGCGCCTACACGCCGTCGCGCGGAGTGATCTCGGTGCGCGGTAACTGGCCACTGACGCCGACCATGGACGTGGTGGTGCCCTACGCGCGAACCATGGCCGACTTGCTCGAAGTACTCGATATCGTGGTCGCCGACGACCCGGACAACCGTGGCGACCTCTGGCGCCTGCAGCCTTGGGTCGCGATCCCGAAAGCCTCCGACGTGCGCCCCGCCGCCTATGCCGACCTCGCCGCCAAGGCCGATGCCCTGGCCGGCAAACGCTTTGGCGTGCCGCGCATGTTTATCAACCAGGATGACGCCGCCGGCACCAGCGAAAACCCTGGCATCGGTGGCCCAACCGGCCAGCGCATCCACACCCGAGCCTCAGTGATCGACCTGTGGGAGGCCGCGCGCAAGGCGCTGGAAGCCGCCGGCGCCGAAGTCATCGAAGTGGACTTCCCGCTGGTGTCCAACTGCGAAGGCGACCGCCCCGGTGCGCCGACCGTATACAACCGCGGCATCGTCACCCCGGAATTTTTGCATGATGAACTGTGGGAGCTGAGCGGCTGGGCCTTTGACGACTTCCTGCGCGCCAACGGTGATCCCAAGCTGAACAAGCTGGCCGACGTCGACGGCCCGCAGATTTTTCCCCACGACCCCGGCACCCTGCCCAACCGCGAGGGCGACCTGGCCGCAGGCATGGATGAATACGTCAACATGGCCAAGCGCGGCCTGAAGAACTGGGAGCAGATCGAAACCCTGGCCGATGGCCTACGCGGCCTGGAACACACCCGCAAGATTGATCTGGAAGACTGGATGGATAACCTCGGCCTCGACGCCGTGCTGTTCCCCACCGTCGCCGACGTCGGCCCGGCGGATGCGGACGTCAATCCAGAGTCTGCGGATATCGCCTGGAGCAACGGCGTCTGGGTGGCCAACGGCAACCTGGCCATCCGTCACCTCGGCGTGCCCACCGTCACCGTGCCGATGGGCGTAATGGCCGATATCGGCATGCCCGCAGGCCTAACCTTCGCCGGCCGCGCCTATGACGACTCGGCCCTGCTGCGCTTTGCCGCTGCGTTCGAGTCCACCGGATCGAAGCGCCTGGTGCCACCGCGCACGCCACCGCTGTCGCGCGGTTAGAAGCAAAACGGGATTGCCGCGCAAGGCGGCAATCCCGTCGCTGTATTGCTGTTAATGTGCAGCCATTGCGCGGCTATCAAAGCAGCACAGCCAACCAGTCAGAAAGTAGCAGCCTGCCTGCCAGTATCTGGTTCAGACGCCTAAGCGCCTGTGGCGAGCCCAACGCCCGCGCACTGCCCACACCGAGCAACGCCCACAGAGTCATGCACGGCACGGAAACCAGCAGGAGTACCAGCGAGAGCAGCGCAACCTGCAGACCCTTACCCTTACCAATCAGCATGACTCTTGAGGGGACGCCAACCTACAGCCGCAGGGGACTTGAGACCATCTGCAGCGCTTTGAGTGGAAGTAAATTACCTCGCCGGATACAAACAAGGTTGATCACCCAGACCTTGAGTACCACATGTCGAAAGCCTTACTTTTCCTTGTACTGATTCTGCTGTTACTGCTCCTCCGTTCCGACAGCCCGGCGCACGTCACCGAGCATGAGCCCCACCCTACGCATCGGATGCATCACAACCATGAAGAAAGAGCTTCCGTTCATCGACTCTGACCAGCCCCTATCGAAAACAGATGCACTAGACCAAGACATGCTGGACCGGGGAGGGTTTGCTGCCGCCGCGGTTAAGGCTCTCCAACGGGTGTCTTCGACGGCAGGGTTTGTGCTTTCGATTGAGGGTCCGTGGGGCAGCGGCAAGTCATCGGTGTTCTCCATGATGGAGCAGCTGCTCAAGCGAGACTCACGCAAGCCACCAGTAATCGCTCACTTCAATCCTTGGCTGATCGGTGATCGAGATGCGCTCCTTCGCCAATTCCTAGCCGCCATCGCGGCTGCAATCGACGTTCAAGATCACGCAGCAAAAGCCCAAAAAGCATCGGCGGCTCTGCTCAACTACGCCAAGGTCTTTGATCTCGTGAAATGGGTTCCAGGGGCAGAGCCATTGGCATCGCTTGTCAAAGCCGTTGTCGAGTCAGGGGGTAATGCTGCCGGCGGGTTTGCTGACGAGAAAATGCGCGATATCGAAGGCCAGAAAGAGCGGCTCGAAAGAGCTCTGCGAAAGCTAGATAAAAAGATCTACGTATTCATTGATGACGTAGATCGTCTGTTCCCAACCGAAGTCTTCGAGATGGTTCGGATTATCAAGGCTGTAGGTCATTTGCCCAATGTGGGTTACGTGGTGGCCTGGGACCCTGACTATGTCTGCCGCGCCCTGAAGGCAGTGACAGTGCCCCAGGCCGCCAGCTACCTCGATAAGATTGTTCAGGTCCGCCTTCCTCTACCAGCGATTTCCGCCCACGCACGCTTGCGGCTCCTGAACAATGCTCTGGACGCGCTACCCGATGCAGCGAGCGCGAACTACTTCAAGAACCAGGATGAGCGGCTCCAGTCCCTATATTTCTATGGCCTTCGCGAGCTGCTGGAGCATCCACGAGATGTGACCCGGGTAATGAACACCTTGAGTGTTATTGAGCCAGGATTGCGCGGGGAGATCGTACTTGCAGACATTCTAGGACTGGCCTGCCTGATGGTTCGAGCCCCCCTCGTTTATCACGCACTGCGAAAGAATCCGGACTTGTTCACGACTCAGCAGACGCCCGTCTATGTGGGCGGCAAGCAGATCAATCTCGAAAAAGTACACCGGAAAAAGATGAACAAGCTGTTTGCAAAAAGCCCGAATCCAGATGCAGTCCGCAAGCTCGTGCATCACCTTTTCCCAGCATCATCCGAAGCTAGTGGTAGATCCGTATTCGACCGCTCAATCGACATCGAAGGACATCTAGCTGCCCCTAGCCGCCTGAACATCGCCTTAAGCATGGCAATTGGGACCACCGATGTAAGTCTGGTAGAGGCCAGGCAATATGTTGTTAGCCCCCGTAGACGCACAGAAATCGAAGCAAAGCTCACCCCAGAAAACTGCTTAGGTTTCCTCGACTTGGTGGGGAGCATCACAAAGTCAACCTCACAAGAGGAGGTCGAAGATCCTCTTGAACTGTGCTTGGCAATTGCCCGTATGGTCGATAAAGAGCCTTCAGCCCGCTCTGGCGAGCCGCGGAAATTCTTGTCCATGACAGCGGATGCCTTGGCTATCTCTGCTATCAAAAATCTGATCCCTCACTCCGGCTTCAGTGCAGGTGAAGTTGCCCTCTCGATTGCGACTGATCCTGGGTCGCTATCTGCAACCGCTTACTTCATGAGCAGGAGTTATTACCGCCATCAGGATGACAATCCGCTCGAATGCATTCCCGATGAGCAAAAAACTGCAGTTGAAGCATTTACGAAAAATGCCATTAAGGCAGTGGAAAATGGCTCGCTTTGGTCCAAATGCGATCCCTCACGTATTCTTTGGACGATCATGCAGTCAGCCCCAAGTCCACTAGCCAAGAAGGTGTTCAAAGCGCTCAAACAGCAAGATCCAACGCTAGATCAATTTGCCCTGCACTTCTTGAAGCATGCATTCAGCTCCAACCATGGGCAAAGTTATGCTCTCCCCGATAACTCTGCTGTTGGTAACCTCGTTGACTCCAAGGAGCTCCAGTCTCACGCAAAGGCTCGCCTCAGTGATGAATCTGTTAAGAACCCGGTACGAGCTGCTTGGAGATCGGTCGCAGAAGGAAAGCAGCTATATGGCGATGGCACCGTGGCTAACTTCTGAAGAACTTTTAGGGCAAAACCAGTAAGAATTGGTCGAGGTGAACCACCAAGTTGTGAAAAAGTGAAAAAGGGGACTAAGTGAAAAAGGGGACTGATTTATTTATAAGCCAGACAGCCCGTTCCTGACCGAAAGCTGACTACCGCCCACTACCGCGCAACGCTAACCAGCCTAAGTCGACTGGACCTATAGCCCCAATTGCGACAGCCCCGGATGGTCATCAGGACGACGCCCCAATGGCCAGCGGAATTTGCGTTCGGACTCCTGAATGGGCAGGTCATTGATACAGGCAAAGCGGTGGGCCATCAGGCCGTTTTCGGCGAACTCCCAGTTCTCGTTACCGTAGGAGCGATACCAGTTGCCCGAGTCGTCGTGCCATTCATAGGCATACCGCACGGCGATGCGGTTATCGGTAAACGCCCACAGTTCCTTGATCAGCCGATACTCCAGCTCCTTGCGCCATTTGCGCGCTAAAAACGCCTGCGCCTCGGCACGGCTGGTGACGAACTCCGCGCGGTTGCGCCATTGGGTATCCGGGGTATAGGCCAGGGCCACTTTTGCCGCATCGCGGCTGTTCCAGCCATCTTCGGCGAGGCGGACTTTTAAGATGGCGGACTCGCGGGTAAAGGGCGGAATCGGTTGACGAATTTCAGCGTTAGACATGGCGGTTGCTCCTGTTTTTTGTAAATGGAGAGAGGCGATAACGGGTTATGGCTGCGCACTCACAGCGCGTCGACTGAACCACCGGGGAGCCATTCTTGGCGTCCGCAACGCGGCGAACAGCTGCTTCAATCCGTGCGATAGCCAGGCCGTCGTGGCGTACGTCGGGTACTCCGCACCGGGCAGCATTTGTGGCAGCAGATAGTTCACCTCCCACTCACCTGGCGTTTCCCGCAACGCTGCGGGCGAGTCGTAGCCGCCAAGTATTTCGCTGTTCATGTCGCAGCACCTCACTAGAGATCAAGCACCAGGGGTTGGATAGCGCCGTCCAGTTCCGCCGGTACTGCGCAGCAGATCAACACGCTGTCACTCTCCGGTAGTTGCGCCGGTGGGTTGGGGTAATGCACGTTGCCGCTGACCAGGCGCGTTTTGCAGGTCCCGCAAGAGCCGCCACGGCAGCTGAAGTCGGGATTAAGACCCCGGCTTTCCGCCAGTTCCAGCAGGCTGCCACTGCCCGGTGTCCAGCGTGCTTCCTTTGCTGATGTGGAGAAATAAACCGGCACAGGGGCGCTGGCGGCGGGCAGCTGAATCGGCACAGCAGACTGTTCAACGGCTAAGCGCTTTAGCGTCGATGGGCCGAATGCCTCGGCATGGAGACGCTCATCAGGGATATTCAGCGCCCGCAGCCCGTCGTACATGGCCTGCAGAAAACCGCCGGGGCCGCACAGGTAGAAGTCGTAGTCATCCAGCGGCAGCCGCGCCTTGACCTGGGCAAAGTCGAGGCGGCCGGCGATTTCAAAGTCACGGCCAACAACCGCCTCAGTGCCTGGGCTGCTGAGTGCGCGGTGGATATGCAGGTGCTCGGCATCACGTTGCTGCAGCGCCTTGAGTTCGGCCTGAAACGGCAAGTCCTCCAGGGTTCTGGCGCTCTGGAATAGATGCACATGGCGTTGCCGCTGCTGCTGAACATTCTGCGCGGCCAGCTCGCGGATCATCGAGAGCAAAGGTGTAATGCCAACCCCGGCAGCGATCAACACCACCGGACGCTCGGTTTCCTCGCTTAGGGTGAAGCTGCCCATCGGCGGGCGAACCTCCAGCACATCGCCCACCTGCACCTGTTGGTGCAGGTGATACGAGGCCGGCCCCTGGGCCTTGACGCTGATGCGGATATGCCCGTCAGACGGCGCGCTGGAAACGCTGTAGGTACGGATCAGCGGTGCCTCAGCACCAGCTGTTTGCAGGCGTAGCGGCATATGCTGCCCAGGGGTGAACGCCACCGCCGACTTATCCAGCGGCTGGAGATAAAACGAGCGGATGTCCTGGCTCTCCTGCTGCACCTGGGTCACGCGCCATTGTTGCCACTGTCGGCGTTGCTCGTTCTGCCGCAGTTTCTCGTCCGCGTCAGCCCAATTACCGGTGGCCAGGCTGGTCGGCGCGTAGTCGTGAAATTCCCAGCGCAGCGATACGGCAGCCGGGCGCAATACCGCCTGTTCAACCTCGAAGGTCCACAGACGCTCGGCACTTTCAAAGGCGTGGATCATCGGGCTATCGAGAATCAGCTCAGTGCGCCCGGTGAGTTGCAGCAGGTCGCCCGTAGTGAAATCGACAAACAGCAAGCCGGCGACAGGGTTGGCCTGCAGGTTGCCCAAGGTGTTGAAGAACAGGTTGCCGGCGTAATCGGGGATGGTCAGCCGATTGCCTTCGACTTTGACAAAGCCGGCGCGGCCGCCGCGATGTGAAACATCCACCGAGCGACTGTGCGCGTCATGGTCGAAGTAGCTGGCGATAAAGAAGGTGTCAGCCGCGCGGATCATCTCGGTGGTGCGGGCATTCAGCGCGGTGAAATCCTCGCGCGCGGCGCGCTGCTTCAGCGGCGCCGTAGTGCGGCTATAGCTGCGGGCCTGGATGTACTTGGGGCAGTTGCCGTAGGAATGCTCGACCGCCACAGCCAGGCCAGCGGCAGACACCTGCTGGATCACCCCGTTGATGCGGTTGCGCCGACGCGTATGCAGTTCGATGCCGAGCAGGCCAATGGCCTGGCCGGGTTGCAGGCCGGCAGCGGCCGGGTCCTGCGCATCAGGCTGTACAGTCAGTAGCAACTGCTGCGGATCGGGCGAGGTGACGAAACCTTCCGGCCCCTCAAGCAGAGTCGCCCAGGGTCGCTGCTGTGCATCGACCGCGCCGACCAGCATAAACGGCAGTTGCTGGTAAAACTCGCGGTGCTGGTCGGGCATGTAATCGCGAATAACCTTCTGCCCGATTACCTCCAGCCGTTCGGAGACGCCGTAGGTTTCCTGAAGCGTTTTTTCCCCGGCATGCCAGGGCGAGCGACGGTGTTTGGGCAGATGATCCATGCAATGCGCTCCTCAAGACGGCTGCCGGGAGGCCCGGCAGCCTGTGGCGGACTCAAGCTGCCTGCAGACCTGCTGCAGTTCGCTGCATCGGCACAAAACCTGGCAGGGCTTCGACCCGCTCCAGCCAGGCGCGCACATTCGGGTAGGCCTGCAGCGAGACATTGCCTTCCGGGGCATGGGCGATATAGCTGTAGTTGGCGATATCAGCGAGGGTGGCGCTGTCGCCCGCCAGGAAAGGCGTGCTGGCCAGTTCTCCATCCATCACTTTGAGCAGGACGTGGGAGCGAGCGATCACTTCCTCGGTATTCAATCGTGCGCCGAACACCGTGATCAGCCGCGCAGATGCCGGGCCGTAAGCCAGTTGGCCGGCCGCAACTGAAAGCCAGCGCTGAATACGCGCCGCCGCGAGAGGCTCTTCAGGCAGCCAGGCGCCCTTGCCATATTTCTTCGCCAGATAAACCAGGATGGCATTCGAGTCGCTGAGGATGGTGCCGTTGTCGTCGATAACCGGCACTTGGCCGAAAGCGTTGATCGCGAGGAATTCAGGCTTTTTATGTGCCCCATTGGGGATGTCGACAAATACCAGTTCGGTGGGCAGCTGCAGCAGTGACAGCAACAGCTCGACGCGATGGGCATGGCCTGAAAGCGGGACACGATAAAGTTTGATAGCTGGCTGAGACATGGTGCGGCTCCGTATGGGGTCAGGGTAGTCAGCGGCGTCAAACCGGGTTGGCGGCTTTTGCGCTGGTAGGTTCATGCTGCGCTCACTCGCGGCTAAGCAGAATCACCATGCAGAGCAATGCATAATTTCGTTTTGCAAAAGAATGCGGCTGTTAGCCAAGAAATGCCGGATGAGCGCGCAGCCTGGGCGTGGCGAAGTCGATAAAAGTGCGCACCCGTGCCTCGGCCCGGCGGCCGTCGCGGTAGATCAACTGTGCAGGCAGGTCCTGGCTAACAAAGCCGCTCAATACCGGCTCAAGCAAGCCGCTGCGCACTTCATGGTGCACCTCGTAGCTCATGCAGCGAATCAGCCCCAATCCCAGGGTTGCGGCATGGATGGCCGCGCGCTGGGTGGTGCAGGTCAGCACTGGCGCGGGCCTCACCAGTCGCGTGGCGCGCTCGCAGCGAAAGCGCCATTCGTTGTGCTGGCCGCTGGCTGTGGTCAATACCGCGCGGTGTGCTTTGAGGTCATCCGGCGTCTGCGGGCGCCCCCACTTTGCCAAATAGCCGGGAGCGCCGCAGACAATCGGCCGCACCCTACCCACCGGCATGGCGAACCCGGAAGAGTTCGGCAAATGGCCCACCACCAGGGCGATATCAATGCCTTCCTCAAGCAGTTTGGGCACGCCTTCGCTGGCCCGGGTAACCAGCTGCACGTCGGGGAACGCCGCCAGATAATCGAGGGCGATAGGCATCAATACCTGCTGATCCATCAGCATCGGTAACGACAGGGTCAAGCGACCGGCAGGGCATGCATGCAGGCCGGCGGCGGAGCGTTCGGCAACCGCGGCTTGTTCGAAAATCTGTCGACAGCTGACGGCAAACTGCTCGCCCGTCGGGCTCAACTCGACGCCGCGCGGCCCGCGAATAAGCAGGCGGTTGTTCAGCCGTGCTTCCAGTGCGGCAATGCTGCGCATGATGGTCGCAGGGGAAAGCGCCAGCTGCCGCGCCGCCGCTGCCAGGCTACCGGCTTGCACCACGGCTGCGAACACCTGCATCTGCTGATAGCGGCTCATGCGCTAGGCGCTCCCGACCTTTTGCAGCGCCGGGTCCTGCAGGAAACGACTGGCACAAAAGTCGACAAAGGTGCGCACCTTGGCCGGCACCCGTCCGCCGCCTTGATAGAGCACATGCACCGGCAGCGCCGCGGCCTCAAAGCTATCGAGAATGATCTCCAGCTCACCTTTGGCCACCCGCTCAGCCACCTGATACGACAACACCCGCGTCAGCCCCCAGCCCAGGCATGCGGCATTGATCGCCGCCTGATTGGAGCTCACCAGCAGACGCGGTTTGGGATGCAGGGTCAGAGAGCTGCTGCCCAGGTTGAACTGCCAATCAGTAAGCAGGCTGCTGGCGGACGACATCACGATGGGCGCAGCCATAACCTCCTTGGGCTCCTGCGGTCGACCAAAGCGTTCGAGAAAGGCCGGCGCGGCGCAGATAACCGGGCGGATGTGCCCGACCTTGATGGCCTGCAGACCGGTTTCCGGCAACTGGCCAATACGGATGGCGACATCCACGCCCTCCTCCACCATATTCACCAGGCGATCCACCAACAGCGCATTGATCGTCACCTGCGGATGCGCCGACAGGTACTCGGTAATCAGCGGAATCAGGTACAGCTCGCCGAACATCACCGGCGCCGTCACGGTGAGATTACCCCGTGCACGAATACTGCTGCCGGTGGCCAACTCTTCGGCCTCTTCCAGCTCCAGCAGGATGCGTTTGCAATCCTCCACATAACGCCGCCCCGCCTCGGTCAGGCGTAAACTACGGGTGCTGCGCGCCAGCAGCAGCGTACCCAAGCGCTTCTCCAAACCGGCAATCACCCGGGTCACACTGGGCGGCGACATGCCCACCAGCTTGGCGCCACCGGCAAAGCTTTCCGCCTCGGCAACGGCCAGCAGCACCTTCATCTCCTGAAACCTATCCACACTCACCGCCCAACGTCGAGATTGGCTTTAAGAATTGCATAAAGCGCTACTAGCGTAGCGCCTGCTCACAGCCTACTGCTGAAACGATGCAGTGGCTGCGAGCACATCCGGGAGAGGTTAAGCGCTTCATTTTTGGCTATGTACCCATTATCTGTGCAGGCCGACTTTGTAGGGTGGGTTACGGCGCGTTGAGCGTCGGTGGTGTTTATCTGAACCCGGTTCGCGCCTAACCCACCCTACGTATTACCGCGCTTTATGCACCTTATCGGTGAGCAACAATCACTGCGCATCGACACTGCGTACCGCTTCGAGAATCACCTTGGCTACTGCGGCCGGCTGCGACTGCTGCGGCACATGGCTGGCGCTTACTTCGATCAAGGTGGCGCCGATACGCTTGGCACTGGAGCGCTGCACGTCGGGGTGAATCATGCGGTCGTCAGTGGCGAGCAGGTACCAGGACGGTTTGGTCTTCCAGGCAGCGACTGTGGTGCGGTCATCGAAAGCCGATGCCTTGATCGGGCCTTGGGTCGCGGTCATCACAGCGGTTTGTGCCGCCGGCAGGTCCTGGGCGAAGTCCTTGGCCATGCCTTCTGGCGTCAGGTAGAGGAAGCCGTTGCTGTCTGCCTTGATCTGGCTGATGCCGGGAGGTGTGGGCGCGCCCTTGCCCTGTTCGCCAGTGAATTGCCCAGCGTCGGGGGCGAAGGCAGCGATGTACACCAGGGCGCTGACTTTCTCATGGGCGCCGGCTTCACTGATCACTGTGCCGCCCCATGAATGCCCGACCAGCACCACGTTGCCCGACTGGTTGTTCAGCACGCGTTGCGTGGCGGCAACATCATCGGCCAGCGAGGTCAGCGGGTTTTGCACGACCGTCACGGCAACCCCTTCGGCCTGCAGATACGGCACCACCTTGGCCCAGTCAGAGCCGTCGGCGAAGGCGCCGTGTACGATGACCACCGAAGGCGTTGCCTCGCCTGCCTGGCTGACACTCGCCACGAAGGTGCTGGCCAGGGCGAAGGCGGCGGTGACGAGTTGCGACTTGAATGTTTTCATGGGGTGAACTCCTGTGTTGGGAGCTCAAATTCTGCGGACCCACATGCTTGGCGGGTATCGGTCATTTATCCGACCCTGGGGCTTTTCTTATGGCTAGCGCGTTGCGATTCGACATCTCCTTGAGCGGGGCACTGGCGGCTATCTCCCAGGTCGGCGACCTCAGCATGGGCCAGCCACTCGGCCACTCCCAACGCGTTGCCCGCTTGGCGCAGATGCTGGCCCGCGCCATGCACGGCGACGGCGACCATCTGACGACGGCGCAGCAGGTCGCCTTGCTGCGTTGGTCCGGCTGCACCGCCAACGCCGATGGCTTCGCCCATCTGCTGGGCAATGATGTCGATGGCCGCCGCGCGATGCTCGACCAGACCCTAGGCGCCGAACAGATGAACGCCGTGCACCAGGCGGCTCCACTCGCTGTGGTGCACTGCGAGGTATCTGCGCAGATCGCGAAAACCCTCGAGCTCGGCGAGGCCGTCGACTCAGGCTTGTGTCGGATATTCGAAACCTATGACGGCACCGGTCGGCCGTTTGGCGTAAGCCATGAGCACATCCCGGACGTGACCTACCAGGTGGTGCTGGCCGGGGATCTGGACATCCTCTGTCGCGCCCATGGCCTGGACGCCGCGCTGAACTGGATCAGCCAACAGGCCGACCGCCGCTACCCCGCCGCCCTCGCCGCGCTGCTGGTGAGCAATGCCAAGGCATGGTTGGCGGAACTGGAAACACCGCCCGACGGGCTGGACGGCACCAGGCTCGAACGCCCCGTATCACTGACCCTGGTGGGTGACGTGATCGATTTGAAGTTGCCCTGGCTGGCAGGTTATTCCCGGCAGGTGGCGCTGATTGCCGTCGAGGCCGCGCGCTTGTGGGGGCTGTCGGAGCCAGCCCAGACCGAGATTGGCAAGGCGGCGCTGATCCATGGCCTGGGCCGCGCAGCCGTCTCCAATCAGCTGTGGAACACTGCCGGGCCGCTACCCTACGGCGCCACAGAGCGCATCCACCTCGTCCCCTACTGGACGCATAAGGCATCACGACAGATCAGTGAGCTGACCATCCCTGGTGAAATTGCCGCCCATGCCTACGAACGACTCGACGGCAGCGGCTACTTTCGCGGCGCGTCGGCCGATGCCCAGCGCGCTGAGTATCGCCTACTCGCCAGCGCTGTCGCCTGGGTAGCGTTAAGAAGCGCCAGGCCCTGGCGACCCGCCCACAGCGAATCGGAGGCAGCGCGGCTGCTCAAACAGGACGCCAGCCGCGGCCTGTTTGACGGCGACATCTGCGAAGCGGTGATCGCAGCCGCACGCGGCGAACGCCGGCTGCCGCAGCCGAAGAGCGCGCTGCTTACCACCCGCGAATGCTCCATCCTCCTGGAAATCAGCCGCGGCGCTAGCAACAAGGAAGTGGCGCGCCGACTGGAGATCAGCCCGAGCACCGTGCGCACCCACATGGAAAGCATTTTCCGCAAACTGGGTTGCTCCACCCGCGCAGCCGCCACCTTGAAGGGACTGACCCTGGGTTTGATCGCCTGATAGCAGGCTGCGGTGGGCAGTCGGTGAATTACCCCCGCGGATCTTTGCTCGGCAGATTGCCGCGTGCCAGGGCGGTGAATGCCTTGAGCGCAGCGGACGGGTTACGTCGGTTCGGATAGTACAGGCACAGGTTGTCACGGGGCGGCGTCCACTCCTCCAGCACCCGTTCGAACTGTCCGGCGTCGAGTTCAGCCTGAACGTCCTGCTGCATAAAAAAGCCCAGCCCCACGCCCTCCTGCACCACCGCCTTGGCGACACTCGGCTCGTCCAGAGTGAGCTGGCCGCTCACATCAAGCCGGATCACCTCACCCGCGCGCTCAAAATGCCAGGGATAAATCGCCCCATTGGGTAAGCGGATGCGGATGCACGGATGCTTGAGCAGGTCCGCTGGGCTACGCGGCCGGCCGTGCTGGGCAAAGTACGCGGGCGAGCCGACCACGGCGTAGCGCTGCGGCTGGCCAAGCGGGATCACGATCATATCGCTGGGCACAAGACTCTCAGCCCGTACGCCCAGATCGAAACCATCGGCGACTATGTCCACCAAGCGGCCTTCGGTCACCAGGTCGATATGCACCTTCGGGTAACGCTGCAGAAACGCCAGCACCAGCGGCAGCAACGCTGAGCGAGCAGCACTGGCGAACGCATTGATGCGTAACACTCCCGACGGCCCGGCATTGTGCGAGCGCACCGCCTCCAGCGCTGCCCGCACGTCCTGCAACGCCGGGCCGACCTGCTCCAGGTACATCGCGCCCGCTTCGGTCAGCGACACGCTGCGGGTGGTGCGATTGAACAGCCGCGTTTCGAGGCTCGCCTCCAGCTTGGCAATGGTGTTGCTCAAGGCCGTGGTCGACACATCGAGGTCGATGGCCGCCTGGCGAAACGAGGCACGGCGCGCTACAGCCAGCACCGCTTCCAACTCATTGAGACCAAGGCGCGAATCTGCCATGTGATTGTCCTGATTTTCGGGATATGTCATTAACAGCTGTCCCAGTTGAGCAAACTATCCATCGAGCGGCAAGATCACAGTCGTGAATCCCAACCCACTGTGAGAGGAGATCAGGCCATGAACCTGAACCTGCCTGACGCCGTACAGACCTACTTTGATGTCAGCAATGGCGGTGACATCTCGCGCCTTGCCGCCTGCTTCTACACGGACGCCAGCGTGACCGACGAAAACCGCACACACCAGGGCATTGCCGCCATCGAAGCCTGGCAACAGGAAACCCGCCAGACATTCACCTACCGCGTCGAGCCACTGGCGGCGACGCAGAATGACGATTCGCTGACTGTGACGGCGCGTCTGGTCGGGAACTTCCCCGGCAGCCCGCTGCAACTGAATCATGTGTTTCTGCTGCAGGACGGCCAGATCCGCACGCTGGAGATTGCGCCATGAACCTCGACCTGAGCGGCAAACGCGTGCTGGTCACCGGCGGCACCAAAGGCGTCGGCCGCGCGGTAGTCGAGCTGTTTCTTGACGAAGGGGCACAGGTGCTGACTTGCGCCCGACAGGCCAGCAGCGATCTGCCGGCTGAGCTGTTCGTACAGGCCGACCTCGCGACCCCGGCAGGCTGCGCAACCCTGGTCGCCGCAGCCAGGCAACGGCTGGGCGCTGTGGACATCATCGTCCACGTCCTGGGCGGTTCGTCGGCCCCCAGCGGCGGCTTTGCGGTACTGGACGACGCACAGTGGCAAAGCGAACTCGATCTGAACCTGCTGCCGGCCGTGCGTCTGGATCGCGCCCTGCTCCCGCAGATGCTGCAGCGCCAGAGCGGGGTGATCATCCATGTGACCTCGATTCAGAACCGCCTGCCCTTGCCCGAAGCCACCACGGCCTATGCAGCGGCCAAGGCGGCGCTGTCGACCTACAGCAAAAGCCTGTCGAAAGAAGTCTCACCACAAGGTGTGCGTGTGGTGCGGGTGTCGCCGGGCTGGATTGAAACCGAAGCCTCGGTGGCCTTGGCCGAGCGGCTGGCGCAGGAAGCCGGGACCGATTACGAGGGAGGGAAACGGATCATCATGGATGCCCTCGGCGGTATTCCGCTCGGCCGCCCTGCCAAGCCCTCAGAGGTGGCTGACCTGATTGCCTTTCTGGCCTCGCCCCGCGCAGCCGCCATCACTGGCAGTGAATTTGTAATCGATGGAGGAACAGTGCCGACGGTCTAGCGCTGCACACTCGCCGCCTGAGGCCGGCTTACGCCAGCAGTTCAGTAATCCACTGCGTCTGTTGAGCGACCTTCTGCACTTTCTCCTGTGGCACCGCCTGCCGCGCTTGAGCGAAGTCGGCCAGGGTCTGCTGCTTTAGACGCAACATGCGTTGCCACTTGGCCAGGAACGCTGGGCTGCGCGTCTGCATCTGCAGCGGGCCAAAGTACAGCTCCTCGGCGCTGTAGCTCACCGGGCCAGAACGCTCGGCCACGATGATTTCGTAGGCAAAGCGATTCTCCCGCAGCACCTCCTCACAGAGGATGCGGTAGCCATTTTCCATCAGCCATTGGCGCAGCGGCTGCTCGCCGCCGTTGGGCTGCAGGATCAAACGCTCCTGGCCACTCAGGCGAGCTTTACCGCTATCGAGGATGTCGCGAATCCGCTCGCCGCCCATTCCACAGATGCTGATTGCCGTGATTGCATCGCCCGCCTCAATCGCCGCCAACCCATCTGCCAGACGCACACTGATGCGCTGGCTCAGCTCGCTTTCACGCACGCTGCGTTCGGCCGCGTGGAACGGCGTCAACGCCACCTCCCCCGCCACTGCAGCCTCGATAGCCCCACGGCGCATCAACGCCACCGGCAGATAGGCGTGATCCGAGCCAATATCCGCCAACCGCGCCCCTGCCGGCACATACGCCGCCACACGTTCCAGGCGCATAGACAATGTCTGCTCGTTCAACCCCAGCCCCTTCTCAGCCTCGACGTCCGGCCATTAAGCCGAATCGGGGCGCGATTCTGTCGAGCAATACCGTGTATGGCAAATTGCGGTGACCAGCGATATGTGCATGCCCGAACCTATGATTAGGGGGAAACCAATAACGAAAATTAGGGATGGGTTGTTAGCGGCCGATTCTTTTGAAAACAGTCGGCCGCTGAAAGAACTTTTTTGGCAGCTCATAAATCGCTCAATTTCGGCGTTGCTACGTAAAAACCAAGACAGCTCCGTCGTCTGATCGAACTAGACTTCAACGTCGCTAATGCTCTTTCATGGACAAAAATCGCGCTGGAACTTTTTCAACAGAATCGGCCAAGGGCAACAATTCGAGCTTGTATTTAAACCAGGGTGGTTCACATTAACTCGTAGGACGAGCCATGATGGCACCATGTCCATCAGTCCGTCAGAGCCCGAGACAATGCCTGAAGCTTTTTATAAATACATGACTTATAGCACTGCAAAAATTGTGCTTGAAAACCAGACCCTCCGCTGGAGCACTCCAGCCACATTAAATGACCCGTACGACATCCAGTTCGACCTTAGTATTAACTTTGACCGTAACGCAGTGCTCCAAAATGCTCTAGAAAAACTATGGAAGGTATTTACGGGCGAACTCATCGGCCATCCAAAAAACCAAATGTCAGTCGCAATTAATATTCTGAGACCACATATCCAAGGAATATCAAAGCAGCATTTTATAAAAAAAATGGATGAGGGCATAAAAAAATCATTCGCGGCACTCGACAAAAACATACACCAAACACACCAAGCTACAAGAGAGCATCTTTCCACGAGCAAAATATTATGCCTGACAGACTCACCTACCAATCAACTTATGTGGGCCTATTATGCCGACAGCAACAAAGGCGTAGTATTGCGATTCCAGAATGAGCCGGGGGCAGATAGCCCATATCAAATGGCACATAAAATGTCTTACACGCCTGATATCCCGATGCTATTTGAGGAAAACGAACTTTCCGACTTTTTGGCTGGATTAATTACTTTCGACACTACCAAACGAATCAACACATTGATTTATACAAAGTCGGATGCATGGAAGCATGAAAATGAGTGGCGAATTTTTGCAGGGGACGGGCGCAACAAGCACGCCCCTCATGAAGATAGAAAATTTGGCACTAGAGAACTTACAGGTGCCGTGTTTGGCTGCCGCATGCCAATTGAACAAAAAATGGCTTTATCGTCGATTCTCAGACACTTTTATCCACATGCAGAAATACTTCAGGCGGCCCCTGCCAATCACTCCTTCCAACTTGAACTTTCCCCCATCAACGCAGTTTGAGGATCTGCGCCACGGAGTAGCGCCCTTAATCCCAGCAGCGATTCGGACGATTGCCGGGAAACTCGGCCCAATAACAAAAGTATTCCTAATATCCTCTCATTACTCGAAGTAAATCCGTGCATGTGCCGAGCAACGACAACCGGCGCCTTCCGCCCAACAACTGTCGCAGTGAAGTGAAAACCCAGGGCAAAAGGGTTGCCACCAACCACTGCGCATGCTTCGACCTGCCGCCACTATTCGGCCCTCATCCCCCCTAGCTCCGCCTCGCCCCGCAATAAGCAGTTGGCGTGCGAACCGAAGCGTGTAGAATCCCGCGCCCCAAAAATGCAGGAGACAACACGTTGGCTATTCACTACACCGCGTCCGCGGAAAATGTCGCATGTGGACGCACGGGCTCGAACCTGAGCAGCACCCAGGATGTCACTCAGGTTTCATGCAAGCTGTGCCTGCGCAGCGTTGAAAAAGGCACTGCCGAACCTGTCCGTAAAACCCCCAGTCTTGCTGAGCTTAGAGCCGCCGCAAAAGCGGCGAAGGCTGCTGCAGCGGCTGAAATGGTAAAGCCAACCGCAACCCTGAAACCCCGCGCCGAATGGCAGCAGCGCCTGGAGCAACTGCCGGGTAGAAACCGCATCCCGCGCGGGATGGCTCGGCAGGTATTCGTTTAAGCGCGGCGGGCCAATTTCTATCTGTCGCCAACTACTCGCAAACCCCGTGGTGGCGTAAGCACTCGCTGCGCCACCCTCAGGACATCTGTGCCAGCGTCTTGCGAAAGCGCAGCAGCGCGCCGGCAAAGAACAGCGCGCCGATGGCAATGATTGCCAGGAACTGCGGCCAAACAGTCGAAAACCCGGCGCCGCGATAGAGAATCGCCTGGGCCAGATCGACGAAGTGGGTGGTGGGCGCCACCAGCATGATCTGCTGCACCAGCTCGGGCATGCTCTCGCGCGGTGTGGTGCCGCCGGAAAGGATCTGCAGCGGGATCAGCACCAGAATGATCAACAGGCCCAATTGCGGCATCGAGCGCGCGACGGTGCCGAAGAAAATACCCATTGAGGTAGTCGCGAACAGGTGCAGCAACGCGCCGCACAAGAACAGCGGCAGCGAGCCGGCAATCGGCACGTGCAGCCAGCCTTGCACCACCAGCAGCAACGACAACGCAGTGGCCAGCAGCACCACCAAGCCCATCGACCAGACCTTGGCCAGCATGATCTCGGGTGGCGTCACCGGCATCACCAGCAGGTGTTCGATGGTGCCGTGTTCGCGTTCGCGAATCAGTGCCGCGCCCGTGAGAATGATCGACAGCATAGTGATCTGGTTGATCACCTCCATCACCGAGCCGAACCAGCTGCGCGTCAGGTTTGGGTTAAACGCGACGCGCACGGCCAATGCGGCCTGCTGCGGCAGATCGGCACGGTAATGGCGCAAGAACGCGCTGACTTCCTCGGCGCCGATCATTTGGATATAGCCCGCACCGGTAAATGCCATGCTTACCTGTGTGGCATCGACATTGAGCTGGATCGCGGGGCTATGCCCGGCAAGTACATCGCGCTGGAAATCCGGCGGGATATTGAGGGTGAAGGTGTACTGCCCGGAGTCCATGCCGTGATCCATTTCGCTCAGTTCGATACGTTGCGGCGTGCGAAAAAACGGCGGCTGAAAGGCATCAATCAAGCGTGCCGAGAGCGGTGAGCGGTCTTCGTCGACCACTGCAATCGAGGCGTTGTGCAGGCTCTCCGGCATGCTCGTGGCCGCCGTGATGATGCCCAGGGTAAAGGCCCAGATAATCAGCAAGAGCAGCGCAGGGTCACGTTGCAGGCTGCGCAGTTCCTTGAGCCCCAGGTGGTAGATATTCGCCAGCTGTTCCATCTCAGGCCTCCTGCTTTTTCAGTAGGCTGGTGCACAGTGCCAGCAGGACGGGGATGGTAATCAGCAACGCCATGAAATAGCTGTACAGCTCAGTGAAACCCAGCGCTTTGGAGAACACCCCACGGCTGATGATGAGAAAGTGCGAGGTGGGATAAATCTGCCCAACCAGCGCGCCAAAGCCTTCGAGTGATGCCACCGGGTAGATCAGCCCGGAGAACTGGATGGCCGGAATCAGGGTGACGATGGCCGTGCCGAATACCGCAGCAATCTGGCTGCGGGTAAAGGTCGACATCAGCAAGCCCATGGCCGTGGCGCAGCTGATATACAGCAGGCCACCGGTTAGCAAAGCCAGTAGGCTGCCCTTGAGCGGCACATCGAACACCCACACCGCCGCGATCACCAGCAGCACAAAATTGAGCATGCCCAGGGCGATGTAAGGCAGTTGTTTGCCAAGCAGAAACTCCAGGCGGGTGACCGGCGTGACATACAGGTTGATGATCGAGCCCAACTCCTTTTCGCGTACCACGCCAAGGGCGGTCAGCATGGCCGGAATCAGCATCAGCAGCAGCGGAATCACCGCCGGCACCATGGCATTCAGGCTCTCCACATCCGGGTTGTAGCGGTAGCGCACTTCCAGGGTCGGCAGGCTGCTACGGGTTGACGCACTGTCCTGGCGGGCCAGCTCCTGCAAGTAGCCGGCATGCAGGCCCATCACATAGCCTTTGATGGTTTCGGCGCGCATCGGCATGGCGCCGTCGAGCCACATGCCGATTTGCGGTACGCCACCGCGTTTGAGGTCACGACCGAAGTTGGGCGGGATTTCCACCGCCAGGCTGATCTCGCCACTGCGCATGCGCCGGTCCAGCTCGTCGTAATCGCGCAGCGGCGCTTGCTCGATGAAGTAGCGCGAGCCGGCCAGGTTGAGGGCGTACGCCTGGCTGGTGGTGGTCTGGTCGCGGTCGAGCACCGCGTAGGTGAGGTTCTCGACATCCAGGCTGATGCCGTAGCCGATGATAAACAGCAGCAATAGGCTGCCGAGCAACGCCATGCTGCCGCGAATCGGGTCGCGGCGCAGTTCCAGGGCTTCCCGGCGGGTATAACTGAACAGGCGCAGCAGGCTGAAGCGCTTGCGTTTCAGCGTATTGGCCTGCGCTGCTGGAGCCGCCGCTTCTGGTGCGGGCTGTTGAGCTTTTTCGCCGACGGCATCCTGCAGATAGGCGATAAAAGTCGCCTCCAGGGTTCGCAGGCCGCGCTTGGCCATCAGGGCCTTGGGCGTGTCGCTGTCTAGCACTTTGCCGGCGTGCATCAAGGAGATGCGGTCGCAACGCAGGGCTTCGTTCATAAAGTGGGTGGAGATAAATATCGTCACACCGTCATTGCGCGAGAGGTCGAGCATCATCTGCCAGAACACATCACGGGCAATCGGGTCGACGCCTGACGTCGGCTCATCGAGGATCAAAATTTCTGGCTTATGGATAACCGCTACAGCCAGTGAAAGACGCTGACGAATACCCAGCGGCAGGCGCTCGGGCAGCTGCTCCATAACGTCGCCAAGGCTAAAACGCTCAGCCATGGCAGTCACCCGCCCTGCTATCTCCGTGGCCGGTACGTGAAACAGCTGGGCGTGCAACACCAGGTTCTGCCGCACACTCAGCTCGGCATACAGCGAGAATGACTGCGACATATAGCCGACCCGCTTGCGCGTGGCCATGTCGCTGGCATTGACCACCTGACCGAACAGCAGGGCTTGCCCTTCGCTGGCGGGCAGCAAGCCGGTGAGCATCTTCATGGTGGTGGTTTTGCCGCAGCCATTGGAGCCGAGAAAGCCGAAAATTTCCCCGCGCTCGATGCGGAAATCAACATGATCGACCGCAACAAAATCGCCAAAACACATGCTCAGGTCGCGCGCTTCAATGGCAATATCCTGTTCGCCAGCCGGGCGTGGCGGGATCACCAGTTGCTTATGGCCCTGGCGTTTGGCTTCCGGCATCAGGGCGATAAACGCCTCTTCCAGACTTGAACATTGAGTGCGTTGCAGCAGCTCGGCCGGGCTGCCGGTGGCCAATACGGCGCCGTCATCGATGGCCAGCAAATGGTCGAAGCGCTCGGCCTCCTCCATGTAGGCGGTGGCTACCAGCACACTCATCTGCGGGCGCTGCTGGCGAATGCGTTCGATCAATTCCCAGAACTGGTTACGCGACAGCGGGTCGACGCCCGTGGTCGGCTCGTCGAGGATCAGCAGGTCAGGGTCGTGGATCAGCGCGCAACACAGCCCAAGTTTTTGCTTCATGCCGCCGGACAGCTTGCCCGCCGGCCGCTCACCAAATTCACTGAGGCCCGTGCTGCGCAGCAGTTCGGCAATACGGGTTTTGCGTTCGGACTCGGCCTGGCCAAACAGGCGGGCAAAGAAGTCCAGGTTCTCGATCACCGAGAGCGTCGGATAGAGGTTCTTGCCCAGCCCCTGGGGCATATAGGCGATGTGTGGGCAGACTTGCCGGCGGTGAGCGCGGCTGGCCATGTCGCCGCCGAGCACCTCGATCTGCCCGCTCTGGATTTTGCGTGCGCCGGCAATCAGCGCCAGCAGGCTGGATTTGCCCACACCGTCGGGGCCGATCAAACCAACCATGCACTGCGCGGGAATTTCCAGGCTGACGGCTTTGAGGGCGCAGGTTTTGCCGTACTGCAGGCTGACATCCTGCAGCTGCGCGACTGGCGCTGCAGGCGCGCTCACTGCGGAACCTTGATCGCCAGTTCTGCAGGCCACTCGGCCTGTGGGTCAAGCCGCAGATAAGCGACGCCGGGTACGCCGGTTTTCACCTGAGTGAGGTGGCGCTGCAACAGTTCTGGATCAAGCCGTGCTTTAACCCGAAACATCAGCTTTTCGCGCTCGCTGGCGGTTTCCACGGTTTTCGGCGTGAACTGGGCGACGCTGGCCACATAGCTGACCTTGGCCGGAATGACATACTGCGGTACGGCATCGATCACCAGGCGAACTTCGGCGCCCAGCGCTACCCGACCGGCCTGCTGCTCGGGCAGAAAAAAGGTCATGTAGACATCGCTCAGGTCGACCAGATTAAGCACCTTGCCGCCTGCGCCGATCACCTCGCCCGGCTCGGCGATGCGGTACTGCACACGCCCTGCGCGCGGCGCCTTGAGCTGACTGTCCTCGATATCGATCTGTAAGCGCTCGACGCTGGCTTGGGTGGCCTCCACAGCCGACTGCGCCTCAATCACCTGGGACTGTGCGGCGGCAATGCCCGCCTCAGCCGAAATAACCTGGGACTCTGCGGCCGCCAGAGCGGCTTGGGTGCTTTGCAACCGGGCAAGGTCGTCATCCAGTTGCTGCTGCGCCATGGCATTGCGTTTGACCAGGATCGCGCTGCGGGCGTGGCGCTTTTGCGCGGCAGACACTTCCGCCTGGCGCTGGCGCACGATGGCCTGCGCGGTGACTTTCTCACTCTCGCGCAGGCGCACCTGAGCACTGGCCGTCAGTTGGCTGTTTTGCGCCTGGCGCATTTGCGCCTGGGCCTGCAGCACTTGCGCCTGGAGTACCTGGGTATCCATGCGCGCAATCACTTGCCCGGCCTCGACGAACTCGCCCTCCTCAACCTCAATGCTGGCGATGCGCCCCGGTAGCTTGCTGGCCGCGTCAACGTCGGTGGCTTCAATCCGTCCGTTACCGCTGGCGAAGCCATCCCCCAGGCCCTCGGGGCGCAGGGTGTACCAGAGCAGGCCGGCGATAATGGCCACGACGGCAACGCTGGCGGCAGGAAAGATCCATTTTCGGCTGACTGACATAATGACCTTGAGTCTCTAAACAAAGGAATTGGCTACTGCGACACTCGGCGTCACACCGTGCGAGCTAGGGCTGTTCGAAGCGGCTCAAGCGGCGCCGCAGGTGGCTGTTTTCGGCGCGCAGCTGCTCCAGCTCATCAAGCAACTGCAACGCCAGGGCCACACCGGCCCACTCAAGTTGCAGTTCAACCTGTAAGCGCAACGCCCGCTTGGCGACGGACAGTGCATGGCTACTAAACCGCCATTGCTCCGGTGTAGCACCGCAGGGTTCGACGATGCCGTGCTCGACAATCTCCAGCAGCACCGCCTGCGGCAGCTCAGCGCACAGGCAGAACTCGTGAATATCTAATTGCAGGATCTGGCTACTCATCACTGGCTCCACTGCGCGCGCGGATTGAAGGCGGCTTGCTCGGCCAGCTGTGCCCATAGCGCACGCACAGGCTCGTCGGCTTGCGCCGGGATGACGATCTTGAACAATGCATACAGGTCACCCGGCTCGCCGGCTTTGTTGCGCAGCCCCTTGCCTTTGACCCGCAGCCGTTGCCCTGCTTGGGTATTGGCGGGTATGCGCAGGTTGATTTTGCCTCTCAGTGTCGGCAGCGTAACTTGGCTGCCCAGCACGGCCTCCCAAGGCGCCAATGGCACGGTGAGGACCAGGTTGTGCCCCTCTACGTCGAACAAAGGGTGGGGCACGAAGTGAATGACCAAATACAAGTCGCCATGGCCGCCGCCACCAACCCCCAGCGCGCCCTGCCCTTTCAGGCGGATGCGTTCGCCATTGCTGACCCCAGGCGGGATTTTTACATTCAAGGTCTTGCTGATCGCCGGCAAAGGCTGACCGTCAGCGCTGTATTGCGGGAGCTGGAAGGCAATGGTCTTGGTGTCATCGCTCAGGGTTTCTTCCAGCAGCAACGGCAGAGCCATTTCAACGTCCTGGCCTCTGCGCGCGCGGCTGCGGCCGGCGTCCTGGAAACGCCCCGCGCCACCAAACAGCGACTCGAAAAACTCGGAATACTCACTGCCAGCACTGTTACCACCGGTAAACCCCGCATGACCTGACGGTTGCCAGCCCGGTGGCGGCTCAAAGGGGCGGCCTTGTTCAGCGTATTTGCGCAGTTCATCGTACTCGGCGCGCTTTTCCGCGCTTTTCAGCACCTCATAGGCTTCGGCGACTTCCTTGAATTTATTTTCCGCATCCGCTTCCTTGCTGACGTCGGGGTGATATTTGCGCGCCAGTTTGCGGTAAGCCGTCTTCACGGCTTTGTCATCTGCCCCCGGTTCAAGCCCGAGCACCTTGTAGTAATCCTTGAAGTCCATCGAGCCACCTTGGGTCGTCTACCGACACGTTGCTTGCAGCAGTAAACGCTGCTCAGGTGCGAGAGGTTTTGTCAGAGATCAAGAGAGTTGGCATTGCTGATTCTGGGGCCGTGTCCATCACTGCCGGACAGACCTGAGTGCCGGCGGTGCCGGCGAGCATCTCTTCGATCTGCTCCAGCGAACCGATTACCGCACGCTGACCGGTCGCCAGGACGAAAGCCTGCGCAGCTGCGACCTTAGGCCCCATGGAGCCTGCGGCGAACGCGTGCTCACTCAGTTGTTGTGGCGTGACCGCGCCGAGGGCGCGTTGCGTGGGTTTGCCCCAATCGAGGTAGATAGCCGCCACATCGGTGGCAATCACCAGCACCTCGGCATGCAGCTCACGCGCCAGCAGGCTGCTGCACAGGTCTTTATCGATCACCGCTTCCACGCCATGCAGAACCTTGCCCTCACCATGGCGCGCCACCGGGATACCGCCGCCACCGGCCGCAATCACCAGTGCGCCCCGCTCCAACAGCCAGCGGATCGCCTGTATGCCGAGCACGCGCAGCGGCTGAGGCGAGGCCACCACGCGGCGGAACGCAGCACCGTCCGCCGCCATGCTCCAGCCCCTGGCAGCAGCCACGTGTACGGACTCGGCCTGGGTGTAGATCGGCCCGATGGGTTTGCTCGGGTGGCCGAAGGCCGGGTCCTGCAGATCCACTTCCACCCGGGTGATCAGCGTGGTGATCGCCCGCGTTGCGGGCAACAGATTGGCCAGCTCCTGCTCAAGCAGGTAGCCGATCATGCCGTCGGTTTGCGCGCCGAGCACGTCCAGCGGGTAGGCGTCCACGTCAATGTAGGCCGCCGCTTGCAGGGCCAATAGCCCCACCTGCGGGCCGTTGCCATGGGTCAGCACCAGGTCGTGGTTGGCGGCCACGCGCGCCAATTGGGCGGCGGCGCGGCGAATGTTGGCTAACTGGTTTTCCGCTGTGGGCGGCTGGTCACGTCGCAGCAAGGCATTCCCGCCCAGGGCGACGACGACTTTCATGAGTGGGCTCCTGGCGGCGTCATCCGAGGGTCGCGACCAGCACGGCCTTGATGGTGTGCATACGGTTCTCGGCCTGGGTGAAGACGATGGAGGCGTCGGACTCGAACACCTCGTCGGTGACTTCAATCTCGCTCAGGCCATATTTTTCGTGCACCTCGCGGCCCACCTCGGTTTCCAGATTGTGGAAAGCGGGCAGGCAGTGCATGAACTTGCTGCGTGGCTTGCCAGTGGCCTGCATCAGCGCCGTGGTCACCTGATAGGGCAGCAGTTTATCGATGCGCTGTTGCCACACCGCATCGTCCTGGCCCATTGAGACCCAGACATCGGTGTAGAGAAAATCTGCGCCGGCCACGGCCTTCAGCGGGTCGCTTTCCAGGGTAATGCGTGCCCCGGTGCGGCTGGCCAGCTCGCGCATTTGCGCCACCAGTTCGGCAGGTGGCTGTAGATCAGTTGGCGAGCAGATACGCACATCCATACCCATTTGCGTGCCGCCCACCAGCAGCGAGCTGCCCATGTTGAAGCTGGCGTCGCCGAGGTAGCAGAAGCTCAATTCATGCAGCGGCTTTTCGCCAAACTCCTGCATGGTCAGCAAGTCGGCGAGGATCTGTGTGGGATGCATCTCATCGGTCAGGCCGTTCCACACCGGCACCTTGGCGTAAAGCGCCAGCTCCTCAACCACGCTCTGATGAAAGCCGCGGTACTCGATGCCGTCGTAGTAGCGCCCCAAAACGCGGGCGGTGTCCTTCAACGATTCCTTGTGGCCGAGCTGCGAGCTGCCGGCATCCAGATAGGTCACGTGCCCGCCTTGGTCGTGCACCGCCACTTCGAATGCGCAGCGGGTACGCGTCGAGGGTTTCTCAAAAATCAGCACGATGTTTTTACCCGTAAGGCGCGGCTGCTCGTTGCCCACCGCTTTCGAGCGTTTGAGTTCGGCGGCCAGGTCGAGCAGGTAGCGCACCTCATCGGGGGCGAAATCCTTCAATGCCAGCAGGCTACGGTTGTGCAGGTTAAAGCTCATGGGCTGCTCTCAAAGGGGATAGAGGTCAAAGCGCGTCACGCTCAATCGGGCAACTCATGCAATGGCTACCACCACGACCGCGGCCCAACTCCGAACCGGGAATGGTGATCACCTCAACACCGGCTTTGCGCAACAGGGTGTTGGTGTGGGTATTGCGGGCGTAGCCCATGACCACGCCCGGAGCCAGCGCCAGCAGGTTGTTGCCGTCGTCCCATTGCTCACGCTCGGATTGCCAGGCGTCGCCGCCGGTGGCGACCGAACGCAGCTTGGCCAGGCCCAGTGCTGCGGCCACAACCTCCAGGAAGGGTTGGCTTTCGCTGCGCACATCCAGGCTGCCTTCGCGCTCGCCGGGGCGCAGGCTGTGCACGCGGATCGCGTCAACCATTTCGGGGAAGCAGGTCACCAGGTCCACGTCGCAGAAGGTAAATACGGTGTCCAGGTGCATCGCACCGCGCGACTTGGGAATCTGCGCGGCCAACACGTGGGTGGCTGCGCCCTGGGCAAACAATGCCCGGGCCAGCTGGCTTACAGCCTGCGGCGAGGTGCGCTCGCCCATGCCGACCAACACCACGCCATGCCCCAGCGGCATCAGATCACCGCCTTCCAGGGTCGCACCGCCATGATCGACATCGGGGTCGCCCCACCAGATTTTCGTCTTGCCAGCGAACAGCGGATGGAAGCGATAGACCGCAGCAGTCAGCAGCGTTTCCTGCCGCCGAGCCGGCCAGTACATGGGGCACAGCACCACGCCATCACCGATCCAGCAGCTGCTGTCGCGGCTAAACAGCGTGTTGGGCAGCGGCGGCAGAAGGAAGTCATGCGCAGTGGCATAGCGGGCCAGCAGCCCTTCTGGCTCAAACGGCAGCTCGGCACGCGCCAGCCCGCCGATCAGGTGTTCAGCCAGGCGCATGGGCGGCAGTGCTTCTAGCCAGGGCCTTAGTTGCTGCGCCAACTCGCTATCGACAGTGCCTTGGGCGAGTTTGCGGTCCAGCAGCCAGGTGCGCGCCTCTGGGTTGGCCATGCTGGTAGCCAGCAGGTCATGCAGCTCCAGTACCTCAACATCGCGGCTGAGCATGGCATTGGTGAAGGCGGCGTGATCGTTGCGTGCCTGCTCGACCCAGAGTACGTCGTCGAACAGTAAATCGCGGCAATTGGCCGGCGTCAGGCGCTGCTGCGCGAGACCTGGGCGGCACACCAGTACACGGCGCAAGCGGCCAATTTCAGAGTGCAAACCTTGGGTCGTCATGACATTGAATTCCTGTTCACAAATGCGCAGATGCAAAATGCAGAGCGCTTACAGCCCGAGCCGCCCCATCAGCAGCAGCGTGGCGGCTACGCCGGCCAGCACCACCAGAGCGGCCAGAATCGCCCACTCCCAAGGGGTAAACATGCGTTCCTGACGCTGGCGCTTGGCCCAGGCATAGAGCAGCACGCCCGGGACATAAAGCAGGGCGCTGAGCAGCAGATACTTGAAGCCGGCGGCGTACAGCAGCCATAAGCAGTAGACCGTGGCCAACGCAGCGATGGGCACGTCAGCACGCTGGATGGCCGCTTTGACGCCCTCACCGCGCCAGGCCAGCAACAGGCCGTAGGCCGCGCTGAACAGGTAGGGCAGCAGGATCATCGCCGTGGACAGCGAGATCAGCGCCAGATAAGACGCCTCGGAAAACAGCGTCAGAATCAGAAACAGCTGCACCATGCCGTTGGTGAGCCACAGCGCATTGGCCGGCACGTGCTTGTCGTTGGTCTGCCCCAGCCACTTCGGCATCACGCCGCCGCCCGCTGGGCTGAACAGGGATTCCGCCGCCAGTAGCATCCAGGCCAGAAAGCCGCCGCCCACCGAGACAATCAGGCCGACGTAGATCAGTACCGCGCCCCAGGTGCCAACAGCGTCTTGCAGTACGCCCGCCATTGATGGGTTTTTCAGGCCGGCCAGGGTCGGCTGGCTGAATACCCCAAGCGACAGCAACGACACCGACATCAAGAGCAGCAAGCAGATCAGAAAGCCGATAACTGTGGCGCGCCCCACGTCCTCACGTTTGCGCGCCCGTGCCGAATACACACTGGCGCCTTCAATGCCGATAAACACCCAGACCGTCACCAGCATGGTGCTCTTGACCTGATCAAGCACCGAGCCGAGGCTGGCATCGCCCCAGAAGTTCAGGCTGAAGGTTTCCACCTTGAAGGCCATGGCCACCAGCGCGATAAACAGCAGCAGCGGCACGATCTTGGCCAGCGTGACCACCGCATTCAGTACCGCAGCACCTTGAATACCGCGCAGCACCAGCAAGTGGATGACCCACAGCACGATGGAAGCGCCCGCGATGGCGGCCGGCGAGTTGCCGCTGCCGAACACCGGAAAGAAGAAGCCCAGCGCACCGAACGCCGCCACCAGATAACCGACATTGCCGATCCAGGCGCTGACCCAGTAACCCCAGGCGGAGTTGAAGCCGACGTACTCACCCGACAATGCGCGGGCATAGGCGTAGACGCCGTTGTCGAGTTCGGGTTTGCGCAGCGAGAGCATCTGGTAGACCCGCACCAGCAGCAACATGCCGATACCGGTAATGGTCCAGCCGATCAGGATGGCACCGGCACCCGCGCCGGCTGCCATGTTCTG
The DNA here is from genome assembly GCF_030690725.1 of Pseudomonas sp. Taxonomy (GTDB): domain Bacteria; phylum Pseudomonadota; class Gammaproteobacteria; order Pseudomonadales; family Pseudomonadaceae; genus Aquipseudomonas. The sequence continues at coordinate 109,657 of NZ_JAUYGD010000068.1, forward strand.
CGGCAGACCGAAGATCCCGCTGCCGATAATCGAGCCGACCACCAGCGCCACCAGCAAGCCAAGGCCGAGCTTAGCGGGTGCCTGTGTGGCGCTGATCTTGGTTGACGTTGTGCTGGCGGATAGACCCGCAACATCTGCGGTTGCTGCTGAAGGTAATGCGTCTGCGGCCTTCATGCCGCCCAACCCGCAGAAGCCGGCACACAGCACAGCGCCTTGAACTTCATTGCAAACGACGCGGCGCTTGGCGCGTGCACAGCGGGCGCGAGCCCCATGACGATGTAGCGGTAAACGATGGAATACAGCGAATTCATCGCAAATACCTGTGCAGGGTGATGCCAGCCAAAACGTGAAGTACGCGCAGATCTGGTTATCCCTACCAGTCTGTTCGCCCTGGCTTGAGCTGTCTGTTCGCAAGCACACGTAGAGCCTTCAGGCGCTCGCCAACAGGACGGCAAATCCGTCGATCTTGGCTAGGCATATCTAATGGCTGCTGAGCGATTTCCGCCTGCCGCCAACGGCCGCGTTGGCTCGCCGCCAAGCATTAGCGGCCGCGTCAGACTCGCGCGGCCTTTATCACCTGAGCAGCCCTGCCCAAGTTATGGCGACGGCATAAAGCCTTGAATGGCGCTTTACATGTGCACGCACACGCACATATAGTCGCCACATGAATACACCTCTATCCCGAACCCAAGCCATCGAAGCCGCCATCGCGTCACTCGATGGCGCGTTCTTCAAAGCCCTATGCGAGGCGCCACGCGTGGCCGTACTCAAGCGCGTCATGCTTCTGGGGCGCGCAGATGTCACCGAGATTGCCGCTGAACTGCCGCAGGAGCGCTCAGTGGTTTCGCGCCATCTGCAGGTGCTGCTTGATGCCGGCATCGTCCGCGCCACGAAGGTTGGCCGCCAGGTGTTCTACGAAGTGGATGGCCCAGCCATTACCCAGCGCCTGGAAAGCATCCTCACCCACACCAAAAACATCACTCCGCTGTGCTGCCCAGGCCGGGCGGAGTGATTTTATTTAGGCAAATATGTGTATAGGTGCGCACTTATGAACAATATGATTCAAAGCTACGATGTCATCGTTATCGGCGCCGGTCAGGCCGGGTTGGCCAGCGGCTGGCACTTGCAGCAGCAGGGCCTGAACTTTCTGATTCTCGATGAGCAGCAGCAACCGGGCGGCAATTGGCGTCACTACTACGACAGCCTCGAACTGTTCTCGCCGGCCGCCTACTCCGCACTGCCGGGCATGCCCTTCCCCGCAGCGCCAGGCCACTACCCCACTCGCGATGAAGTGGTGCACTACCTGGCGACGTATGCCGAGCATGTTCAACTGCCCATCCGCCAAGGGATTCAGGTCACGCATATTGATCAGCACGATGGGGGCTTTCAGGTAACTGCCGCTGACGGCCAACGCTTCTTGGCAGGAGCAGTAATCGTCGCATCGGGCGCCTTTAGTCGCCCCTACCTACCCGATATCCCGGGGCTCGAACACTTCAGCGGCACTCGGCTGCACAGTGCCGATTACCGCAATGCAGAGCCTTTTCGTGGGCAACGCATCATCGTGATTGGCGCGGCAAACTCGGCCGTACAGATCGCTTATGACCTGGCCCAGGTGGCGGGCGTTACGCTGGCTACGCGGGAGGCGGTCCGCTTCACGCCACAGCGGATACTGGGGGCCGATTTCCATAGCTGGATGAAATGGACAGGCCTGGAGAAAACCCGCTGGCTAAGCGACCAGAGCACACCGGTGCTGGATGACGGCACCTATCGAAAAGCGCTTAAAAACGGATACTTCACACAAAAAGCCATGTTCACCCAGGTCACGGCAAGCGGCATTGTCTGGGCCGATGGCCAGCATGAAGCGGTTGATAGCCTGATATTTGCCACCGGTTATCGCCCTAACCTGCCCTTTCTCGAAGGCCTGCCAGTGCTCGACGCACGAGGCCAGGTAGTGCAGCGCGACGGGCGAGCCCTGCACGTGCCCGGCTTGTACTTTGTCGGCATGCCCAGACAGCGCAACTTTGCCTCTGCAACCCTGCGCGGTGTGGGGCCAGATGCGCAATACATCCTGCCGCACCTGCTGCGCCATCTGCGCACCCCGGATGACATGCACAGCGCGGTACTGCAGCGCTGAGCAAAAGCTCGCGGCCATGGGCCGCGCATATCGGCGAAGCGGCGGCGCTTACGGCTGTATATAGCGCTGCACAATCCGCGTATACCGGCCATCCACCACCAGCTCGCGCAGCGCATCGGAATAGGCCTGAACAAAGTCGGACTCAATCGACTTCTTGCTGAAGGCCACCTCTGCGGCGTCACTGGACACCACTACTGCGGTAGGCTTGATCCGCTCGCTGAGGCCCAGTTGCTGGATTTCGTAGGCACCGGTGTTTTCGTCGGCAATCACGCCATCGATACGGCCCTTGCCGACCATGCGCCAGAGGTTGTTGCGGTTGGCCACCTGCACGACCCGCGCGGCAAACGCCGGATCACCCATCAGCTGCTCATAGTCCGCGCCGTAGGCCACGTTGATCTGCGCGCCCAGGCGGAATTCGCTGTGCTGCAGCTCCAGCAGTTGTGTGATGGGCCAGCGTTGCAGCGCAGGGGCATGCATAAACAGAATATTGCGCGAGGGCGGCAGCACCGGGCCGGAGAAGTGCGCATAGACCTCGCGCTCTGGCCGGCGGAAGGCGCCAGGTAGAATATCCAGACGGCCCAGCTCCAGTTCCTTGAGCGCCCGCGCCCAAGGCAGTTTGCGCAGTTTGATCTGGCAGCCCAGGCGCGCCAGTGCTGCGCGGTTGATTTCAACATCGATACCGACCACCGCACCATCTGCCGTCTGCATGCTGAACGGCGGATCATCATCCCAACGCAGCGTTTTCTCGCAGGCAGCTGCCGCCAGCCCCGGCCAACAGGCCAGCAGCAACAGGGCAAGCAACAAGCGGAGGCGCAGTAAGGGCGAGCGGCGTACATCGACTGCAATCAAGATCATCACTCACGCGGGCTCGACGGGCTGTGGCCTGAGTCTAGCAGCAGAGTCCCGCGTGCCAGCAAGCCATATACCCGTATAAATACGGCGTTTGTCGTGGAACAAGCAGGGTTTGCATAAAAGTGTCGCGGGATCGAGCAACATTGATGGCGCGTCCGACGATTTGACCTCGCGGCAGTCAGCAACCATGGTTGTTAGGCCATAACCTGAATCGCGGAGAATCATCCGATGCAAACCCTACCCACCGCGCTTGCTGTTTTAACCCTGCTGCTCAGCCTGCCCGCCCATGCGGCGGACATTGATGTGGAGAACCAGTCGTCCTGGGAGATCCACGAGCTCTATTTCTCACCCAGTGACGAGGAGAACTGGGGGGAAGATCACCTCGGCGAACACGTGCTGGAGTCCGGCATGACCCTGTCGCTAACGGGCGTCACCCCAGGTGAGTGGGACATCCGCCTGGTCGATGAGGATGAAGATGTGTGCGTACTGCAGGGCGTTACGGTGAGCGCGTCGGAAACCTGGCTGATCGAAGACGATGACCTGGTGGACTGCCAGGCAGCAACCGAAGAATAGCCACGGCTAGCAGGCCGTTGAAAGCCTAGGGAGGCCGCCAGCGCAGGTAGTTTTCAACAACCTGCTAGCCTTCGACCACGCTCCACTGCTTACTCAGACGCTTGTCCGATACCGGCAGTTTGGTGCCCAGCTGCTGGGCGAACAGCGACACGCGGTATTCCTCCAGTAGCCAGCGGTACAGCACCAGCTGCGGGTCGCGCTTGCCTTCCTGGCTGTGTTTGCCCAGGCGCGCTTGGTATTGCTCCCAATAGCCCGCCAGCTCGCCGCTCCAGACGCGGTCGCGCTGCACCTGGCCGGCGATCTTGTCCAGACGCTGCTCAATGGCCTTGAGATAACGCGGCACTTCCTTAAGCCACTGCGCCGGGGTTTCGCGGACGAAGCCGGGATAGACCAGGTTGCTCAGCTGCAGCTTGATGTCGTTGAGCGCCATGGCCTGGGCCAGGTCGATCTTGCCCTTAAAGCGCTTCTGCAGCCCGTGCCACAGCTTGAGAATTTCCAGGCACAGCTTGGCCAGGCGTTCGGCCTCGCTGGTCCAGTCGCCGCGCTTGCGCTCGGCCAGGGCCGCCAGACCGGCACCGTCACGCGGTAGCGGCTCGCTACCCTCGAGGATGCAGCTGTCGAGGCTGGCCAGCAGAATATCTTCGACCAAGGCATCAACGCGGCCCATGTCGCGGTACAGCAGCGCCAGCTCGGTCAGCCCCGGTAGCTTGCCGCGCAGAAACTTGGCCTGCTCAGCCAACTGCTGCAAGAGCAAACGCTGCAGGGCGCGGCGATGCTGAAACTCGGCTTCGGCCAAAGTCGGGAAGCGCCCTTCCTTGACCACGCCCGCCTCTTCCACCAGCGCCGGGTAGACGGTCATGGACAGACCGGCGACCTGCTGCTGGGTCTTCGCCGCCACTTCGCTAAAGGCCTTGGCCTCCACCGGCTGCTGGCTCTTGGCAGTTTTTGGCAAGGCCAGGCCGGCCTGGGTCGCTTCGCTAAAGCGCGCGGTCAGCTCGGCAAGATCGCGGCCTTCGCCCAGGGGTTTGCCCTGGTTGTCGACCACTTCGATATTCATCCGCAGATGGCTTTCGATCTGGGACGCGGACTCGATCCAGGCTTCCTCGCTGACCCGCGTGCCGGTCATGCGCGTTAGCTCGCGACCCAGGGCTTCGGGCAGGCTGCCGTCGGCAAAACTGATCTTGCCCAGGGCGGCGCCGACAAAATCCGGCACCGGTACAAAGTTCTTGCGCAACGCCTTGGGCAGGCCGCGCACCAGGGCCATGCACTTGGCCTCCAGCAGGCCGGGCACCAGCCATTCCAGGCGTTCAGGCGGCAGTTGCGGCAACAACGGCGCGGGTACGCGCAGGGTGACGCCGTCACGCGGGTGATTGGGCTCGAAGTGATAGCTCAGCGGCAAGGTCAATTCGCCCAGACGCAGGCTGTCCGGGTACTGCGCAGCGGTAACTTCCTTGGCGTCGCGGGCGAGCACGTCTTCTTCGCGCATAAGCAGCAGCTGCGGGTTCTTCGCGCTCTCAGTCTTGTACCAACTGTCGAAGGTCGCGCTCTGATAGATGTTCGCCGGCAGGCGCGCCTCGTAGTAGGCGAACAGGGTTTCATCGTCGGCCAGAATGTCGCGGCGGCGTGCCTTGGCTTCCAGCTCGTCGAGCTTTTCCAGCAACTGGCGATTGGCGGTCAGGCACTTGGCGCGCGAGTTGATCTCGCCACCAACCAGGCCCTCGCGGATAAACAGCTCGCGGCAGACCACCGGTTCAATAGGGCCGAAATGCACCGGACGGCGGCCGACCACGATCAGGCCGTAGAGGCTGATCTGCTCGAAGGCCACCACCTGGCCGCGCTTCTTCTCCCAGTGCGGTTCCAGGTGGTTTTTCTTGATCAGATGGCCGGCCAGCGGCTCGATCCAGTCCGGCTCGATCTTGGCCACCATGCGCGCAAACAGCTTGGTGGTTTCCACCAACTCGGCGGCCATCAACCAGCTAGGTTTCTTGCGGCCGATCACCGAGGACGGATGCACCCAGAAGCGCCGCTGACGCGCACCGAGATAGTCGCCGTCTTCGGTCTTCTGACCGATCTGGCTGAGCAGGCCGGCGAGAATCGCCTTATGCACGGCGGCGTAGCCTTTGGCGCGCTGGGCGGCCTGGTCTTTTTCGGCCAGTTCTTTTTCTTTCAGCGCGGCGGAGAGCTGTGGTTCGGCATTCCGGCGGTCCCCGGCAATCGCGGGCTGGCCTGCAGATTGCTGATCGCGGCCAAGGCCGCTCCTACCCTGACCGCGACCACCTTCAGACAGCTGTAAGTCGCGGGTAATCAGCACCAGTTGGCGATGCGCGTCGCGCCACTCACGCAGCCTGAGGTAGTTAAGGAAATTCTTACGGCACCAGCTGCGCAGCGCGCTTGAGCCGAGAGCCTGGCGCTGCTCCTCGAAACCGCGCCACAGATTGATCAGCGCGGCGAAGTCGGAATCGACATCCTTCCACTGCGCATGGGCCTGGTCAGCGGCCTGCTGGCGGTCGGATGGGCGCTCGCGCACATCCTGCACCGACAAGGCGCTGGCGATAATCAGGATTTCTTCCAGACTGCCCTGCTTGGCGCCTTCCAGCACCATGCGACCCAGACGCGGGTCCACCGGCAAACGCGCCAGCTGACGACCCAGCGGCGTCAGTTGGCCCTCGCGATTAACCGCCGAGAGTTCCTGCAACAGGTTGAAGCCGTCGCTAATCGCCTTGCCATCCGGCGGCTCGATAAACGGGAAAGCCTCAATCTCGCCGAGGCGCAGATGGAGCATCTGCAGAATCACCGCCGCCAGGTTGGTACGCAGAATTTCCGGATCGGTAAAGGCCGGGCGGCCGTTGAAATCTTCCTCGCTGTACAGGCGGATGCAGATGCCCGGCTCGACCCGCCCGCAGCGGCCCTTGCGCTGGTTGGCGCTGGCCTGGGACACGGCCTCGATGGGCAGACGCTGCACCTTGGCGCGATAGCTGTAGCGGCTGATGCGCGCCGTACCGCTGTCGATCACGTAGCGGATGCCCGGCACGGTCAGCGAGGTTTCTGCGACGTTGGTGGCCAGAACGATCTTGCGTGCGCCCATGGGTGCGAAAATCTTCTGCTGCTCGGCCGGGGTCAGCCGCGCATACAGCGGCAGCACTTCGGTCAGGCGTAGATTGGCCTTGCGCAGCACCTCGGCGGCGTCGCGAATCTCGCGCTCGCCGGGCAGAAACACCAGCACATCGCCGGGTCGCTTGCCTTCGGCTTTCTCGAAAGCGCTGATCTCATCGAGGGTGGCGAGAAGCGCCTGGTCGACAGAGAGGTCTTCCTCGACGCGGTTGCCGTCTTCGTCCTGCTCAGCGGTCAGCGGACGGTACCAGGTGTCCACCGGGAAGGTGCGCCCGGACACCTCGACAATCGGCGCGCCATCGAAGTGCGCAGAGAAGCGCTGCAGATCGATGGTCGCCGAAGTGATGATCAGCTTGAGATCAGGGCGGCGCACCAACAGGGTCTTCAGAAAGCCCAGCAAGAAGTCGATATTCAGGCTGCGTTCGTGGGCCTCGTCGACGATGATCGTGTCGTACTTTTCCAGGTAGCGGTCGTGCTGAGTCTCGGCCAGCAGGATGCCGTCGGTCATCAGCTTGATCAGGCTGCGCTCGTTGCTCTGATCCTCGAAACGCACCTGATAACCGACCAGCTCGCCCAGCGGCGTGCCGATTTCTTCTGCGACTCGGGTCGCCACGCTGCGTGCCGCCAGTCGACGCGGCTGGGTGTGGCCGATCAAGCCGTGCACGCCGCGGCCCAGTTCCAGGCAGATTTTCGGCAGCTGGGTGGTCTTGCCCGAACCGGTTTCCCCGGCAATCACCACCACCTGATGCGCAGCGATGGCGGCCTTGATTTCGTCGCGCTTGGCGGCAATCGGCAGGGCATCGTCGTAACGCATCGGCGGCACGCTCAGCCGGCGCGCCTCGACCTTGGCGCGCGAGGCCTCGAAGCGCTGCAGCCACTGCGCCAACTTGGCTTCGTCCACCGGCGTCTGCTTGCGCAGTTCATGCAACTGCCGGCGCAGACGATGACGGTCAACCAGCAGGGTCTGGTCGAGGTTTTTCAGCAGTTGGTCAACGGCGGGCGTGGCGTCGGTCATCGGGTAATCGCGGGATGGGGTCAAGGGGAAGAGCAGGAAGGCGGCGATTGTCGCATTTTTGCCTAGGGGAAAACGACCAAAGGGCAGAAAGCAAAAAGCCCATCAGCGATGGGCTTTTTTAGAGGGGCATGGAGCCTAGAACGCTGACACGTCGTCAGCCTGCAGGCCCTTCTGCCCCTGGGTTACCGTGTACTCGACCTTCTGCCCTTCGAGCAGAGTGCGATGGCCTTCGCCACGGATGGCGCGGAAATGCACGAACACATCCGCACCGCTCTCGCGCTGAATAAAGCCATAGCCCTTGGAATCATTGAACCACTTGACGGTGCCTGTCTCGCGCTCAGCCATTACCTGTATCTCCAGCGTGCAGTTTTTATTGTTTGGCGCGGCCTGCAGGCGAGTGCCCGGCCATAACCGCAGGCCGAGTATAAAACAGCGTTTATGACTGAAAAGCACTTTTTACAGAAAGGCTACAGGCCATACAGGACAAGCTATGCAGCGATATTTACGGATAAGAAAGCAGGCAACAGGATGGGCTCACCGTGCAACGGATAACCCATCCCCGACTCAGGGCTAGTCGCGCTCAGACCACATCACACCACCGGTGGCCCAGTCGCCTTTTTTGACCTCTTCGAAAATCACATCAACCGCGCTGGCATCGCAGCCGAGCACTTTGGTCGAGGCGTCGGTCAGGGCTTTGGCGTACTCGCGCTTGATCTCATCGCTGCGGCCTTCGAATATTTTGACCAGGAGGGTAGGCATCTAATTAATCCTCATAACAGGTGCAACAGGACTGGTTAGATCGGTCACGGCGATCCGCTTGGCGCATATGCGCGGGGCATTATCTGACCGGGACGACAGAAAAACAAAGGGCCGCATTAAGCGGCCCTTTGCAGGTACAGACGGGATCAGCCGTGACGGCGTCTGCGCCACAACCACAGCGCCAGCACGCCGAGGGTCAGCAGCAGCGGCACCAGGGCGATGTTGAGAAACTTGAGCGTGCTGCCCAGGGCCTCAATATCGGCATTCAGCTGGTAGCGTACATCGCGCAGTTCCTTACGAATCGCCAGCTTCTGCTGCACGAACTGCTGCACCGCGGCCTGCTGCTCAGGGGTCAGCTCCAGGGCTTTGCTCGGATCATCGCTCTGCTGCAGGGCGGCGAGCTTCTGCTCGGTGTCGGCCAGTTGCGTTTGCAGGGCCTGTTCCTTCTCACGGAACTTGACCTCGGCCTCACGCTGAATGGCGTCTACCACCTCGAACGGACGGGTAAAGCGACCACGCGAACGCACGCTGATCAGCGCTTCGGAGCCGGCCAGGTTGTCCAGGGCGTTGATCGCAAAACCGGCGTTATCCGCCCAGGGCTGCGGGATACGCTGGCCGAAGAAGTCCTGCACCTGCACCCACATGCGGTCGGTGAGCATGTCGGTGTCGGCGACGACGATCACATTGATATTATCCGCCTGCTTGAGGCCATCCTTCTGCCCCTCGATGCCCTCAGGGAAGGCCGTTTGCGCCGGGCCACTGATACGCGCCGCCAAGGTATAGCGCTCACCGGTGGGTTCCAGCTCGCGGATCAGCTCTTCCGGATTGGCCAGCATGCCAAAGCGTTTGGCATCAAACGGCATGGCGTACTGCGAGCTGCGAATCAGCGGAGTGAACTGGGTTTTCGCGCCTTCCAAAGGCTCAAGTATGCCGGCGGTGGCCACCGTCATGGTTTCCAGCGAGGCGGTGCTGATGTCCTCGGCATCCAGGGCACGCTTGGGCAGCGTCAGCCAGGCGGCGTGGCGCACCGGGCGCTGGCCTTCGCCCATGCTTACCGACATGGCGTAGGAGCCGTCGCCGAGTACCTGGTCCGGCAGCATGCGTAGGCCCCAGGCCTTGAACAGTTCCGGCAGGTCGGAGGCCTTGTCGACCACCATTTCGCCGGGCATTTCGGCCTGGGTATCGGCCTCGCTGAACGGGTCGACAAAGGTCAGCAGCTTGCCGCCACGCAGAACGAACTGATCAATCGCATACAGCGTCTGCTCGGGCAGCTGCTTGGGATGAATCAGCAGCAACACCGAGACATTCTCGGGGATCAGGTCGACATCGCGCTTGAGGCTTTCGATCTGGAACAGCTGGCGAATTTCTTCGATCAGCATCCAGGCCGGCGTCGGTTGACGCGCAGCCATGTCGAAACCGCCGTTGACCTGCAAGCCAGACAGCACGCCGACCACCGGCCGCTCGGGCTTGGCCAGGCTTTGCACCAGACGGCTGAGTTCGTATTCAAGGAACTCTTCCTGATCCAGGGCGAAGAACGGGATCACCTGGGTCAGGCCTTCGGCATTCTTGCCGGCCAGACCGAAGTAGATCGAGTCGCCGCCCTGCTGCAGCGGAATGCCCTGCAGGCCGAATTCGGCGGCCTTGTCTTCGTCCTCGGAGAACGGCGCCGGGTCGATGATCGTCAACTTGAGTTTATCGCCGGCCTCGCGCTGATAAGCCTTGAGCATTTCCTCAACGCGCTTGGCGTAAGTGCGCAGCGCCGGCAGGTCCTTGGTGGCGGTGTCGGAGTAGAAGAAGTTCAGCTCCACCGGCTCGTCCAGCTCGGCAAGAATCTGCTCGGTGCCACTTGAGAGGGTGTAGAGCTTCTGCTCGGTCAGATCCAGCCGCACGCCACTAAGGCTGACGCTGGAGAACAGGTTGAAGGCGAGAAACGCCAGGGCAATGAGTGCAAGCCCGGCGCTGGAAACCATCAGCTTTTTCATGGGCGGCCTCAGTCAGCTTTCTTCAGGTCGATAACCACCGCCGTCGCAGCCAACCAGGCGGCGATCAGGGTGAGGAAGTACAGCAGGTCGCGCAGGTCGATCACGCCCTTGCTGATCGCATCGAAACGGGTCAGGAAGCTCAGCGAAGCCACGGCATCCACCAGCCACTGCGGCGCCCAGCCACTGAAACCGTCGAGCACCATGGGGAAGCCGCTGACGATAAACAGGAAGCACACGCTCACCGCCAGGATAAAGGCGATCACCTGGTTCTTCGCCAACGCCGACATGCACGAACCAATCGCGAGATAAGCGCCGGCCAGCAGCCAGCTGCCGATATAGCCGGTGATGATCGCGCCGTTGTCCGGCTCACCGAGGTAGTTGACGGTGATCACCATCGGGAAGGTCAGCAGCAGCGCCAAGCCAGCGAAGGCCCAGGCGGCGAGAAACTTGCCGGTAACCGCGTCGAAACGGGTGATCGGCAGGGTCATCAGCAGCTCAATGGTGCCGCTCTTGCGCTCCTCGGCCCATAGACGCATGGCAATCGCCGGCACCAGAAACAGATACAGCCAGGGGTGGAAATTGAAGAACGGCGACAGGTTGGCCTGGCCGCTCTCGAAGAAACCGCCAAGGTAGAAGGTGAACACCCCGGACAGCACCAGAAAGATCAGGATAAACACATAGGCCAGCGGCGTGGCGAAGTAGCTCGCCAGCTCGCGCTTGAAAATCACCAACAACTGACTCATACCACCTCCCCACGGGTCAGGCTGCGGAACACTTCGTCCAGCCGACCGCGTTCTACATTCAACTCCTTGACCTTCCAACCACGTTCGGCGATCAGCGCATTGACCTGCGGGAAGATCACCTCACCCGGCTTAGCCAGGATGCTCAGGCTGTGTTCCAGGGCGTTTTCTTCCACCCCGACAACGCCCGGCAAGGCAGCCAGTGCGGCCTGATCCAGCGGCTCTTGGGCCACCAAGGTGACTGCCTGGTGATAACGCGAACGGCTTTCCAGCTCCAGCGGCGTGCCATCGGCCAGCAGCTTGCCGTGGGCGATCACCACCGCGCGGGTGCAGACCGCGGAGACTTCTTCGAGAATGTGGGTGGAGATGATCACGATCTTGTCGTAGGCCAAGCTCTGGATCAGCTTGCGCACCTGGTGCTTCTGATTCGGGTCGAGGCCATCGGTGGGCTCATCGAGAATCAGCACCTTGGGGTCATGCAGAATCGCCTGGGCCAGGCCGACGCGGCGCTTAAAGCCCTTGGATAGGGTTTCGATGCTCTGCTCCAGCACAGCTTCCAGCTCGACCTGGGCGACCGCCTTGGCCACCCGCTCACGCTTCTCGGTGCCCTTGAAACCGCGCACCTCGGCGATAAATTCGAGGAAGCTGCGCACCGTCATATCGCCGTAGCACGGCGCGCCTTCGGGAAGATAACCGATCTGCCGCTGGGCTTTGAGGGTGTCTTTCTGGATATCGAAACCGAGGATGCTGGCGCTGCCGGAGGTCGGCGCAAGAAAGCCGGTGAGCATCTTCATGGTGGTGGATTTGCCGGCACCATTAGGGCCGAGAAAGCCCAGCACTTCACCGGGTTGAACACTGAAGGACAGGTCGTCAACAGCAGTGTGTTGCGCAAAACGCTTGGTTAGGTTTTTTATTTCGATCATGGCCTCTCACCATTGCGGTAACAGGCCCTGCTTGCAGCCGGTACTGACGCAAGCCGGGCGCTTAAGTGCCGGCGGACTATAAGGAGTCACGCGCAGGCAGCGCAAGCGAAGAACCGGGGAGTCATGTATCTGTTCGCTACAGCGGGGCCAGGCGCGGGTTGCTTAACAACCTGCGCCCGGCAGATCGCAGACTAGAGAGTGCCGCGCAGGGCTTTTTCGAACAACTGGCTGTATTGCTCAGCCGTAAAGGCAATCGGGTTGGTGCCGGCAGAGGGATCGACCTCAGCCATCTGCCCGACCTGCTCGATGCGCGCATCATCAATGCCGATCTCGCCCAGGCTGTGCGGGATGCCGACCTGTTCACGCAGCGCCATCACCCACTCCAGCACGCCACTGAAACCGGGTTTGGCCAGGTTCAGGTAGCGCGCCATTTTCTCCATCTGCGGCTCGATACGTTCGCGGTTGGCCACCAGCACATAAGGCATCAGCACCGCATTGAGCAGGCCATGGTGCGCGTCGTACAGCGCGCCCAGCGGATGAGCCAGGGCATGCATGGCGCCCAGGCCGCGCTGGAATGCCGTGGCGCCCATGCTTGATGCCACCAGCATCTGTAAGCGTGCTTCAACATCGCTACCCTGCGCTACCGCGCGCGGCAGATACTCCTGCACCAGGCGCATACCTTCCAGGGCAATGCCTTCGGCCATTGGGTGAAACAGCGGCGAGCAGAACGCCTCCAGATTGTGCGACAGCGCATCCATACCGGTGGCGGCGGTGATCTTGGCTGGCAGACCAAGGGTCAGCTCGGGATCAAGAATCACCAGCGCCGGCAGCATGCGCGCGTGGAAGATGATGCGTTTGATATGCACCGCATCATCGGTGATTACCGAAGCGCGGCCGACTTCCGAGCCGGTTCCGGCGGTGGTCGGCACCGCCACCACCGGGGCCATGCCGGCAACATTGACGCGGTTGCAGTTGTCGCCGATATCCTCGAAATCCCACAGCGGTCGATCCTGGCCGACCATCAGGGCGATGGCCTTGCCGGCATCCAGCGCCGAGCCACCGCCAAAGGCGATCACTCCGTCATGTGCGCCGGCCTTGAATGCGGCCACTCCATCCATGACGTTCTGCCCGGTGGGGTTGCCCTTGATGCCATGAAACAACCCGGCCTTGAGGCCATCATCGCGGCAGTGCAACAACGCCCGGTCGATCATCGGCAATGCGGCCAGGCCTGGGTCGGTGACCAGCAGCGGCGCGCTCATGCCCAGTTGCCGGCAAGCCGCCGGCAGTTCGCTGATACGACCAACTCCGACGCGCACCGAGGTCGGGTAATTCCAGTTCATGCGGTAGTGATTCAGGTCCATGGCGCGCCTCACAACTGAGTTTTGAAGTGGAAGGATTTCGGCCGGGTGACGTGCTCGAAGCCGACGCTGGACAGCGTGCAGCCGCGTCCGGAGTTTTTCACCCCGGTCCAGGCCAGCGCTGGGTCGAGGTAGTCGCAGCGATTGAGAAACACCGTGCCCGCCTGCACTCGGTCGGCCAGGGCCATGGCGACGTCGACATCACGGCTGAAAATCGCGGCGGTCAGGCCGAACTCGCTGTCGTTCATCAGCGCCAGAGCTTCTTCGTCATCCTTGACCTTCTGGATGCCCACCACCGGGCCGAAGGATTCTTCGGTCATAACCCGCATACCGTGATTCACGTTGGTCAGCACCTGCGGCGCCAGGTACTGCGTACCGGGATGGTCAAGGGCAAAGTCGGCCGGTACCAGATGGGCGGTGGCGCCCTGCTCAATAGCGTCGTGAATCTGCCCACGCACGAAGTCCGCCGCCTCGGCACGCACCAGTGGGCCGAGGGTGGTCTCCGGGTCATCGGAACGGCCGAGCTTGTACTGTTTGACCAGCGCCACCGCCTGCTCGACAAAGGCGTCGTAGAGCGATTCATGCACATAGATGCGCTCGATGCCGCAGCACGATTGCCCGGAGTTGAAGAACGCTCCATCAATTGTGGTTTCCACCGCATGGGTCAGATCGGCATCTGCTCGTACATAGGCCGGATCTTTACCGCCCAGCTCCAGGCCGATGCTGAGAAAACGCCCCACCGCTACCCGCTCTACCATGGTGCCGCCGGGCACCGAACCGGTAAAGGCCACATGGGCGATGGTCGGCGCCTGGATCAGCGCCTCGGTTTCGCCATGGCTCAGGTGCAAATACTGGAACACCCCATCCGGCAAGCCGGCTTCGCTAAAGGCCTCAACCATGCGTTCGGCGCACAGCGGAGTTTGCGCGGAGTGTTTCAGCAGCACCGCATTGCCAGCCAGCAGCGCCGGCATCACTGCGTTTACCGCCGTCAGGTAGGGGTAATTCCACGGCGCGATCACCAATGCCACACCCAACGGCTCACGGCGGATAAAGCGAATAAAACCGGGCTTTTCCGGCACCTTGATATCCGCCAGCGCCTGTTCGGCGATATCCGCCATATAGCTGGCACGCTCGACAAAGCCGCGCACTTCGCCGGCGGCATAGCGGATCGGCCGGCCCATCATCCAGCACAGCTCTTCAGCCAGCTGGGTTTCCTTGGCGGCGAAGGCAGCAATCGCCTTACGGCCGATGGCGATGCGCTCGGCCAGCGGGGTGTTCTTCCAGGCCTGCTGCGCCAGTTCGGCCTTGACCAGCGCCACCTGAATTTCCGGATTGGAGGCCAGATGGCGCTCGACATACACCGAGCCATCGATGGGTGAAATGCATTGCAGTTTGCTCATTGAAAAGACTCCATAAGCCCAATCAGCCGGGGCCGCGCGCTAGATAATTTCGAAGTAGCGATCCAATTCCCAGTCGCTGACATGCCGACGGTATTCGCGCTCTTCCCACTCGCGGCTGGCGGCAAAGTGCTCGACAAACTCATCGCCAAACAGCTCCCGCGCCGCCGCCGAAGCCTTCAACCGTTGCGCTGCATCCCACAGGGTGCGCGGCAGGGCCAGCTCCTCGGGGTGCTTCATCGCGTAGGCATTGCCCACCACCGGTTCGGTCGGTTCCCACTGCTGCATCACGCCATACAGCCCAGAGCCGAGGGCCACCGACAGGGCCAGAAACGGATTGCCGTCGGCCGCGCCGAGGCGATACTCCTGACGCTGGGATTTGTCGCTGCCGGGAATTACCCGCAGCGCGGCGGTGCGATTTTCCACGCCCCAGGTGGCATCGGTGGGCGCCCAGAAACCGGGAATCAGCCGGCGGTAGCTGTTCAGCGTTGGCGCCACCATGCAGAGAAACTCCGGCATCAAACGCTGCTGCCCAGCGAGAAAGTGGCGCTGAATCTTGCTCATATTGTGCGCCTGGCTCGGGTCATAGAACGCCGACTTGCCGCTGGCCAGATCACGCAGCGACACATGGATATGCCCGCTCTGCCCCGGGTACTTGCCCGACCACTTGGCCATAAAGGTGGCCATCAGGCCGTTGCGCTGGGCCAGCACCTTCATAAAGGTTTTGAACAGCGCGCCCTTGTCGGCTGCGGCTTCGGCGCGGTCATAGGCGATGGCCGCCTCCAGCACGCCGGGGCCGGTTTCGGTGTGCAGGCCTTCGATGGGAAAGTCCATGCGCTCGGCCATTTCCAGAATCTCGTGGTACAGCTCGGCGTGCACCGAGTTGCGGATCATCGAGTAGCCAAACCAGTCCGGGGTGAACGGCTTGAGGTTGCGAAAGCCCTTCTCGCGGGCCGACTCCGGGGTTTCATCGAACATAAAGAATTCATATTCCAGCGCGGCAAAGGCATCAAAACCCATGGCCTTGCAGCGCTCCACCACCCGGCGCAGGGTGCCGCGTGGGCAGACCTTCTCGGCCGCCTCGGCAAACTCGCAGATAAACAGCAACATGCCGTTCTCGAACGGCAGATCGCGGCATGTGTGCGGCAACACCCGCACCGGCGCGTCCGGGTAACCAGTGTGCCAGCCGGTGTACTGGGCGTTGTCGTAGAGCTGGTCCTTCACGTCCCAGCCGAGCACCACATCGCAGAAGGCAAAGCCGCTGTCGAGGGCAGAGAAGAACTTGCTGCGACTGAGGTATTTGCCGCGCATCACCCCATCGTTATCAAACACCCCGACCTTGATATGGCTAAGGCCCCGCTCTTCGACAATGCGCTTGGCATCCTGAACGGTTTTCACGTCTCGCGGATTGAGCATAAATACACCTGTCTCTTGTTGTTATGACTGTCGTTATGGCCGACATTCGGGGGTAACAACAAAGTCTCAAGCGCATCCCCACAACAACCGCACAACGCGCCCTGACTACCACCCAACGCCTGTTAGAACACCCGGAAAAAGCCTGTTCAGTGTGGTACAGGATTGAGGAGTTGGCTGACAAATTAGGGAAAACATCGTGGGCAAAAGCCATGTTCGAAATCCCCGGTAAAGCCAAGACAGAAAATCTATTCACTTACTGCCCGTAGCACGTCCCAAAAAAGAAAATACTGAAATCACGTTACGCGACACTCTGTCATCATTATTCCCCCAGCCGGCTATTGTGGAAAAATCCTTTACCTGTAAAAGTCGCCGGCATGGGCCTCAGCACCATGACGTGGAAAAGTACAAAGGGTCCGCCACGCCTTATTAGCAAAAGCCCGCCACAAATTTTTAATGGATTAAAAGAGTTTCAGCATGAAGCATTTGGAGCCGCAGCCTCAACACGCCACACATCAAATGGCACCCAAGGTTCCCTCCCAGAAGCGCAATACCAAAACTATGCTTGCCGCCATATTCCTTGGTTTAACCCTTGGAGCGGGCAGCCTAATGACAGCCTTTTGGGGACCTTCGTCAGCTGATGACCTTTCCGAAAGAGACAAAGCCGCACTCATCAATGAGTTCTCACGTGCTCAGGCTTTTCAACTCGCACCAGTGGCCGCACATGAAATAGATGGCGCGCTGGATATGATGCGGCTTAGCCCAGACCAACGTAGCGCCCTGCAAACCGCTCTGAACGAGCAGCCAGCTGCAACCTCACAAAAAAGCAGCTTAGGTTGGATAGAACTCTGGGATTTTGCTGACCAGGATGGCGATGTTGTGCGTATTTCGTCGGCCGGCTACCAAATCGACTACCCACTGCTGAATGCCCCAGCTCGACTTGCCGTTCCTATTGATGGAACAACCACGATAAAAATAGTCGGGGTGACAGACGGTGGGGGCGGTATCACCCTTGGGCTCAGAAGTGGTGCGGCGGCTATATCCCTCCCCGTAATTCAGCCAGGGCAGTCACTTACCGTGCCAGTCACCTTCTAAATGGTCCTATCATGCTGAACACCATTAGTCGGTATATGCCACTGCTTTTTGCAATCATGGTTTTCACCATGATCTTCCAGTTCGTTGAAAGTCACTGGCCACAACCTGCGTTTATCGCAGCTCTGCTCACGGCGATTCACAGTATCGCTTGGTATATCGCTGCTGCGGCAATACTAGGCTGGCTAGTGTTGCTACTTGGCTGGTTGCACGCGCACGACGAACTCCCACGTTTTCTGCAACTGAGGCCCCTCATGGATATTCTGGACAGACTTACTAATAAACAAGCAGTTGAAGAGGGGTTTGAAAAACAGGATACCGCCACCTTTATAGACGCCAAAAGTTTGTCTGAGGCATTGAAACAGCGTGTTATCGGCCAGAACACTGTTTGTGATGACATAGCCGCCCAAATACGACGTCGTCTTGCCTTGTCACAGCGTGGAAAACCCGTAGGAGTATTCCTATTCGCTGGGCCACCCGGCACAGGGAAAACCTACCTAGCAAAAATTCTCGCCAAAGAGTTGGAGCGCCCACTGCTGCACTTGGACATGACCCAATTTTCCGCAGGCAGCCACTCACTCTCGCAACTACTTGGCATGAACAAAGGTTATGTCGGATCCGACACTTACGGGAAACTTACCTCAGGCTTGCAAGACACCCCGAATGCAGTAGTACTACTAGATGAAATTGAAAAAGCCCATCCAGATGTACTCAAAGCATTCTTAACAGCCTGGAACGATGGATTCATAACTGAGCGCTCCGATAGCAATCAGATATCTACTGCGTCTGCGATATTCATACTTACCAGCAACGCTGGAACTCAGCGCCTGAGCGAAATATCGATACAGTTCGCGCAAGAACCAGACGCCATGCGTGAAGCAGCCGTAAATACCTTACGTGAAGCACACTTCGCCCCTGAGGTTCTTAATCGGATCGACCGCATCTTTGTCTTCCAGCCATTCAAGGGACTCGACATTGCTAGAGTTACTGCCCTAGAAATCGAAGATATGATTCACGGTTATGGCCTTGAAGTCGCCGACCAAGGCATTGACCCTGACATTATTCTTACCTTGATGGCTCGCTATCAGAAACTCGGTAAGCTTGGATCGTCACGCGATCTAATCAGAGCCATTGAGGAGCAATTAGCTGACTCCTTGATCGAGGCGAAAAAGGCCGGCCACCCGAAAATCAAGCTTCAAATAGACTCAGAACAGCGTATTTCGGCGCAGGCAGTAACACGTCCGCCCACTCGGGAATAAGCCTATGCGCGGCACAAATAGTTTATGGTCTATCTCTCCGGCTTGGCGCTGGACACTATCACTTACCCTGCTCGCAACAGCACTAGTTGTTTTGAGTGCGCCTTGGCAGCACAAGATCCCTAGCCGAGGGCAGGCACAGTACACGCCACCAGCGCCTATCCCGGGGACCGGTATGGCGGCGATACCACGCCAATCCCCACTCGACCCAGCATTCGATACTCCGATCAATCTTCCAACTGCCACATTCACGTCTGACACCGAACTGCATGTTATTGGCGTATACGAAGCTGCCCTACCTAATGGAGAAAGGGAAAAACCTTGGTGGAGTAACTGCACGGCCCTCGGGGATGACCCAACAGCCATGATGGCATGCCATCAAAAGTACTCCGACCAGCACCCCATCAGAACAATCACGGTTTACCTAAACCAGACGACCTCACCGGTAGTACTTACTCTGATGGCATATGAACCGGTACGCTGGAAGATAGTCGCGCGACCAGCTGCAGATCTACGCAAGGTTATTCTTGCTGGTTATCACGGCCAGGATATAGAGGGCATCAGCGAATCCATACCTGTCGACGTTCATAGCTATGAATCATCGCCCTGCCTGAACTGCACAAGACAGCCGGATCATTTTTACGCGTATAAACAAGATGACCCTAAGTTTGCAACAGCCATGTTCAAGCTCAAGACCCTAACAGGCTTGTCGCCCACCTCCTTTCAAGGCGCATACAAGTCCGAACACTTTACTATTGCTAGCGGCCGTATGGACACAACACGTACTCCCCTGCTTAACCAGCCAGAACAGTATAAGGGCAAGACATTTAGCAATCACCTGACAATTGCCCAAACAACACTACTACTACCCGACGGGGTATGGCACGGACTTGGCCATGTTCAAACCCCGTCAACACGTGGTGAGGACCACTATCTATTACTGTCGCGCAACACAAACAACCAACTTTCAGATCTATTGGCCATACGCTTGCAAAGAGTTAAAGACGATCAGGGCTTCAGTCAATATCAGGCATGTAGCCAACTCGCCGATTATAAAAAACATGTGCAATCAAACCAGGCACTCGGACAACAACTTTGTTACTGGTCGAGTCATGTCGCTACCCCATGGCAACAACCAATATTTAAATTTGCTGCTAATCGCCTTGCCGAGCTAGGCACCGCTCTACCCGACTCAGCGATCAGTACAGGATTCCATAAAGCTGATTCTTCCATGTCGCTCACGACGCTTTATTACACCTTCCCGGACTCACAATTTGGGAGCTCGGCGCCCAAAGACTGGAGTATGAATCCCTGGAATCCTGCGCTGATTAATAACTTTCCTGAGAACGCACACTTTCTCAACCAACGCTTAGAGTGGGCAGCTGACTGGTTTCAGATTTTCAGCGCTACGCAACACACACCGGCTCTAGCCAGCGAGAGCCACAACTAACAACTTCACGGCTGCTTCACTTTAGTAAAGGGAAGCTATCGCAACGAGTTCTCACTCACTACACACAGCAAAACGCCCGCACCTTGCGGCGCGGGCGTGGTTTTGCAGGCGGATCGACGCAATCAACGATAAGGCGCGCCAGCCTTGGCCATCAGCGCGTTGTACTTCTTGAAAATCTCCACCACACGGGCGCAGCGTGGGCTGGTTTTGGCGATTTCGTCCCAGAACTTCAGCGCCTCGCCTTCCACCGTGGCCCATTCTTCGGCGGCGATGGAGGTCAGTTGCAGCTTGCCGCCTTCGACTCGCAATTGCGCCTCACCGCCCCAGTACCAGTGCTGGCGATAGTAGTTGGAGCTGTCCATGCACCGCTTGAACAGGGTTTTCAGGTGCTCGGGCACCTCGGCCCATTTATCCGAGTTGGCGAAGTAGGAGCCGCACCAGGCGCCGGAGATGTTGTTGGTAAGGAAGTACTTGGTCACGTTGGCCCAGCCGACGGTGTAGTCCTCGGTGATGCCGGACCAGGCAATGCCGTCCAGCTCACCGGTCTGCATGGCCACCTCAACATCTTCCCAGGGCAGGGTCACCGGAATCACACCAAAGCGGGTGAGAAACTTGCCGGCCGTGGGAAAGGTGAAGATGCGTTTGCCTTTGAGGTGCTCAAGCTTGGTGATCGGCTCCACCGTGGCGAAGTGGCAAGGGTCCCAGGCGCCGGCGCCGAGCCAGGTCACGCCTTTGACTTCACCATAGGCCTCGGCCCAGATTTCATTGAGCCCGTACTGCTCGAACAGCACTGGAATATCCAGGCTGTAGCGCGTGGCAAACGGGAAGTAGCCGCCGAACACCGAGATATCCACGGGCGCGGCGATGGAGTCGTCATCGCTCTGTACCGCATCGATGGTGCCGCGCTGCATGGCGCGAAACAGCTCACCGGTGGGCACCAGTTGGTCGGCGTAATACAGCTGGATTTCCATCTCGCCATTGGCAGCCTTGTTGAAGGCATCGATGGAGGGTTTGATCACATGCTCGCCCAGGGCCGCGCCGGCATAGGTTTGCAGGCGCCAAACGATTTTCTTCGGCTCGGAGGCGTAGATATGCGCCGGGCCCAGTGCCGTTGCCCCTGCTGCCCCGGTGGCCACCGCGGCGGTTTTCAGAAAACTGCGTCTCGTACTCATGCTGTTATCTCCAGACGTGTCGATTCAGATCGTGACGATTCAGATGGCATACAACCGCACTGCCAGGCCCACGGGGCGCTGGCAGGGTTTTCAGAGGGGCGACCTGCACCTGATTGCGACAAAGTCCTTGAGGATTGCATACGGCATAAACGGCACGTACCGCAGCAATCCTCACTGGCTTCTACAGATACGACTGCGCTGGCCTACAGCTGAAATTCATGTGCTCACCTGCCGTAATGCCACTGCGGCAACCACAGGGCGATCTGCGGGAAGACCATGACCAGCACCAGCGCCAGAACCATGATCAGCACGAATGGGGTAACCGATACATAGATGTCGCGCAGCGAGACTTCCGGCGGAGCCATGGCGCGCATCAGGAACAGGTTGTAGCCGAAGGGCGGCGTCATATAGGCGATCTGGCAGGTGATGGTGTAGAGCACGCCATACCAGACCAGGTCGAAGCCCAGAGCACCGACCAGCGGAATATAGAGGGGGGCGACAATCACCAGCATGGCGGTGTCATCGAGGAACATGCCCATGATGATGAACGACAGCTGCATCAGGATCAGTACCTGCCAGGGCCCCAGCCCGAGGCTTTCGAGGAAGAATGCCTCAATCGCCTTGACCGCACCGAGGCCGTCGAACACCGCGCCGAAACACAGCGCGGCGAGGATGATCCACATAAACATGCAGCTGATACCGAGGGTCTTGCGCAGGGTTTCTTCCATCACGCTGCGGGTCAAACGCCCCTTGACCAGCGCCATCAGGGTGGCCGCCGCTGCGCCCACCGCCGAGCTTTCCACCAGGCTGGTAATGCCCATGAGAAATAGGCCGGTCATGCAGAAGAAGATAAACAGCGGCGCAATGCCGGCCTTGAGCAGCAGCAGTTTCTCGCGCCGGCTGATCTGCCCGCGCTCTTCCGCGGATAAAGCCGGTCCCAGTTCAGGCTGCAAACGGCAACGCACGGCGATATAGAGGATAAACAGCCCCGCCATCAGCAGACCGGGAAACACCCCGGCCAGCCACAGCTGGCCGACCGGCTGGCGGGCGATCATGCCGTACAGCACCAGCACCACGCTCGGCGGAATCAGAATGCCCAGGGAGCTGCCGGCCTGGATCACCCCGGTGACCATGATCTTGTCGTAACCACGGCGCAGTAATTCAGGCAGCGCAATACTGGCGCCGATGGCCATGCCGGCCACGCTCAGGCCATTCATCGCCGAGATCGCCACCATCAGCCCGATGGTGCCGATGGCCAGGCCACCATTGAGCGGCCCCATCCAGACGTGGAACATCTTGTAGAGGTCTTCAGCCAGTCCTGATTCGGAGAGCATGTAGCCCATAAATACGAACAGCGGCAGGGTCAGCAGCGGGTACCACTTCATCAGTTTCATGGCCGCGCTGAAGGCCATTTCCGAACCACCATCGCCCCACAACAGCAGGGCTGCCGCCACTGCGACAAAACCAATCGCGCCAAATACCCGTTTACCGGTAAGCAGCAGCAACATCATCGAGGAGAACATCAGCAGGGCTATCAGCTCGTAATCCATTACAGCGGTTCCCCCCGCGCGGCGGCGATGTCCTTGAACAGGGTGGCGATGGCCTGCAGCAGCATCAGGGCGATGCCGATGCACATGATGATCTTGATCGGCGCCATTTTCGGCGACCAGGCCGAGTAGCTGGTTTCGTTGTACTCAAGGGCGTACTGGGTCGAGGAAATACCGCCGTAGAGCAGAAACACCAGGTAGAAAATCAGAAAGCCGATGGTGATCGCATCGATGATCGCGCGGGCCCGTGGCGACCAGCGGCTGTAGAACAGGTCCATGCGCACATGGGCATCGAGCTGCATGGAATAGGCGCCACCAAGCAGGAAGTAGGCGACCATCAGAAACTGCGCCGATTCCAGCGTCCAGGCGGCCGGCATAAAGAAGGTCTTGCTGATTGAGGAGTACAGCAGCACGCCGAGAATGGCGAAGATCAGGTACATGGCGAAACGCCCGACAACGCGGTTGAGCGCCTCCACTGCGTGCACAAACAGCCTGATGGCCTTGGGCATACTGCACCTGCCGAATAATTGTTATTCCGAGAGCCTAGACCAAGATTGGCCAAAGCCAATCAGCGCAAGCTGAGGTAGCACAAAGCACGCCAGCTCTTTTACGCGGCCAATCTCTCTCGAAATATCAGCAGCTTAGTGCAGGGAAAAAAGCTGCGATAAACCCCGGCTAGCCCTCTAGAAAGCCCATCAGCACCGCCACGGTGCGTGCGGGGTCCTCTTCTTGGGGCACATGCCCCAGCTCATCGAACAGCACCAGACGGCTGCCCTTGATATCGCGCTTGAAGCGCTCGGCGTTGACCGGTGGAATCAACTCATCGCGGCCGCCCCAGATAATCAGCGTCGGCACCTTGAGTTCGGCAATGCGCGTGTAGCTCTGCCCCGCTTCGGCCTGGATAAAACGCTGACGCAAGGCTTCACGGTTGCCAGCGCGCAGGGTCAGCTCGTAGTAGCGATCAATCAGTTCATCGCTGACCTTGTCAGGGTCGCCGTAGACGTTGCGGATGCTTGCCTCGATCATCTGCCGGGGCAGCAGGTTGGCCATCAGCGGCGCCAACGCGGGAACCTGCGCCAGGCGAAAGCCGATGGGGATAGACGTGGCGTTGCGCGGATAACCGGCCGCATCCACCAACACCAGGCGCTCGACCCGTTGCGGATGGTCCAGGGCAAATTGCCAGGCCAGTTGCCCACCAAAACTGTTGCCCGCCACCACCGCGCGCGGCACCTGCAACTGGTCCAGCACATGGCCGAGGAAGGCGCTGTAGTGGGCCATACGGTAATCGCCATCGGGGAATGGCCCGGTCAGGCCGAAGCCCGGTAGATCGAGGCTGATTACCCGGCGTTTAGTCTGCAGTGCAGCCACCCAACCCTCCCAGGTGTGCAGGCTGGCCGAGGTGCCATGCAGCAGCACAATCGGTGCGGGGTCATCCCGTGGGCCCTGATCACGCAGGTGTACCAGCATGCCGTCGATGGCCAGAAACTCGGATGGCGGCAAAGCCCAGCGCGGCTTGAGGTCCGCCAGGGGACGATCCGGCGCCCAGTTCCAGGCCACTGCGGCGGCCAGGCTGATCAGCAACAGCAGAACAAGGGATACGGATATCTGCACAACACGTTTCATAGTCGGTACCTGATGGCAAGGCACTGGCAATACTAGTCAACGAGGCGCAGCTTGCCTGTGTCCGTCGTGCACCACCCGGTTGTAGGAGCGGCCCATGGCCGCGATAAGGGCTTCGCGGCCATGGAACTAGGCGCCCCCAGCTCCCTCAATATGCAGACGAAAAAAAGCCCCGATGTGCCGGGGCTTGAGGAGTGTTGCGCCGTTTTGCGGCGCACACGATAAAACGGGTATTTAGACCAGGCTGGTCAACGCATCACGACTAAAGGGCAGAATGTCCTGCTCGCGACCATCGCGTACTTTTACCGCCCAATCCGGGTCGACCAGCAGTGCGCGACCTACGGCAACCAAGTCGAACTCCTGCTTGTTCAGGCGCTCCAGCAGGTTTTCCAGGCTGGCTGGCTGAGCCACCTTGTCGGTGTTGACCATAAACTGGAGGAACTCGCCATCCAGGCCGACGCTGCCCACGGTAATGGTTGGCTTGCCGGTCAGCTTGCGCGTCCAGCCCGCCAGGTTCAGCTCGGAGCCGTCGAACTCTGGCTCCCAGAAGCGGCGCGTCGAGCAGTGGAAGATATCCACGCCGGCATCGGCCAGCGGTTTGAGGAAGGCTCCCAGCTCTTCCGGGGTTTGCACCAGGCGTGCGGTGTAGTCCTGCTGCTTCCACTGCGAGAAGCGGAAGATGATCGGGAATTCCGGGCCCACTGCGGCGCGCACGGCCTGGATCAGCTCAATGGCAAAGCGCGAGCGCTGCGCCAGGTCACCGCCGTATTCGTCGGTGCGCTGGTTGCTGCCGGCCCAGAAGAACTGGTCGACCAGATAGCCGTGGGCACCGTGGATTTCCACGCCGTCCATGCCGATGGCTTTGGCATCTTTAGCGGCTTGGGCGAAAGCGGCGATCACTTCCTTGATGTCGTCCTGGGTCATGCCGTGCACAACCACGTTACCTTCCTTGATTTTCTCGCTCGGGCCGTAGCCTGGGACGCTGGCGTCCGGCTCGGTGCCCAGCTTGCGCACATTGCCCACGTGCCACAGCTGAGGAACGATCTTGCCGCCTTCGGCGTGCACGGCCTCGACCACTTTTTTCCAGCCAGCCAGGGCGTCTTCACCATAGAAACGTGGCACGTTCGGGTAACCATTGGCAGCCTTGTGGCCAACGGTGGTGCCTTCGGTGACGATCAGGCCAACACCGCCAGCGGCGCGGCGACGGTAGTACTCGATGACCTTGCTGTTCGGTACGCCACCCGGGGAGAAGGAACGGGTCATCGGCGCCATGACCACACGGGTCGGCAGCTCCAGGTTGCCCAGGGTAAAGGGTTGGAACAGCGCTTTAACGGGATCGGTCATCATCATTCCTCGGGGCGGCCAGAGCGCCGCAACTGGTTAAAGGGGCTTGTGATCAAGCCTGCAACAGCAGCTGCAGGCGTTGGATAAAGTCAGTCAGGGCGCGGGTGTTGTTGGCCACCTTGAGCCGGGTCAGCGCGCCTTGCCAGGCATTGGCGATAAAGCTCGCCAGGTTGCGGCAATCTTCATCGACAGGCAGCTCACCAGCGGTCTGCGCCTGTTCCAGACAGGCCTGCAGGGTGTCCGCCGAGGCCTGCAGAATCGCATCGACCTGCGCGCCCAGCGTCGGCGACAGCTCGGCCATCTCGAAGCTCAGGCTGCCAATAAAGCAGTGGTATTCCAGACGCTCCTGGCGAGCGAAGTGCTCCACCAATTCGGCGTAATAACCGAGGATGCGTTCACGCGGGCTCAGCGCCGGATTGCTCAGGGCTTCGGCATAACGCGCCAGGCGTGGCTGATAAACCTGCTGCAGGGCCTGCAGGGCAAAGTCTTCTTTGCTGGCGAAGTAGTGGTAGAAGGAGCCTTTCGGCACCCCCGCCGCCTGCACGATTTCCTGCACGCCGGCGCCGTGATAACCACGACGGGTCATCACCTCGGCGCCTTTGGCGAGGATCAGGTCACGCTTGTCGAGTCGGATGCTGGAGTTCATACCGGCAAGAATATGACCGGTCGTCTCGCTTCGCCCAGCACTATTGATTTGCGTGATTATCGGTAAGAAGCAGAGCGGGTTTTAGAAACGACAAAGCCGCGAACAGGTCGCGGCTTTGTGGGCAGGCGTGAGCCTTAATCAGCGCTGCACGCGCTGACTCGGCGTTTAGCCGCGAGCGGCTTTGATCACGTCGATGTAGGGTTCGGCAAAGCGTTGATCCTGGATCAGCGCGATAAAGTCATTGCCCTGGGCGTCCTTGGCGTTCAGGTCGTAGCCGGCGGCAACGAAGAAGCCGACAAAGCGCTCGAAGTCATCGATACGCAGGCCACGGTAGGCCTTGACCAGCTTGTGCAGCGACGGCGGCGTGGCATCGGCCGGTTCTACGCTGAGGAACAGCTTGATCGGCTCGTCACCAATCTCTTCGCCAATCACCTGTTTCTTGTCTTTACGCATCGTTCACTCCAGCTAACCAGGCCACACGGGGCCGGCAGTGTACCTCCGGGGTGGGCAACGGCTCAACGGATGCCGGCCAACCACACGGTTTAGCACGCGACGAAGCTGGCGCACAGCCGACTTAGGTCAATACAGCCCGCCGCGCCCCGCCCTTATACTGCGCCCAGCCACCTGGGAGTCATTATGTCGCTGCCCTTACCGCCGCTGTTCTCCGCCTGGCGCCAGACATTGCGCACCGGCTACGGCTGGAAAAACCTGCGCAGCGACCTGAGCGCCGGGGTCACGGTGGGCATCATCGCCATTCCGCTGGCCATGGCCCTGGCGATTGCCGTCGGCGTGGCGCCGCAGCACGGCCTGTATACGGTGCTGGTGGCCGGCACGTTGATCGCCCTGTTTGGCGGCTCGCGCTTTAATGTTTCCGGGCCGACCGCCGCCTTTGTGGTGATTCTGCTGCCAATCACCCAGCAATTCGGCCTCGGCGGCCTGCTGCTGTGCACCCTAATGGCCGGGGTGATCCTGATTGCCCTAGGGCTGATGCGCGCCGGGCGGCTGATCGAATTTATCCCCTACCCGGTGACGCTGGGCTTTACCGCCGGTATCGGCATCGTCATCGCCACCCTACAGATCAAGGATCTGCTGGGCCTGCGCCTGATCAGCGAGCCGCACAACTACATCGAACAACTCAATGGCCTGCTACACGCCCTGCCCAGCCTGCAACTGGGCGACTGCCTGGTGGCGCTGGTGTGCCTGGCGACGTTGCTGATCTGGCCGCGCTGGGTGCCGAAAGTACCCGGGCATCTGGTGGCGCTGACGGTCGGCGCGCTGCTCGGGCTGCTGCTGGAAAGCCTGCAGATTCCCGTGGCGACTATTGGCGAGCGCTTCAGCTACAGCCTCGATGGCATCGAGTACCCAGGGATTCCACCGTTTCTGCCGAGCTTTGTCTGGCCCTGGCAGTTACCGGGCGCGGATGGCCAGCCGCTGGTGATGAGCTTTGAGCTGTTTCGCCAACTGCTGGCCCCGGCCTTTGCCATTGCCATGCTCGGGGCCATCGAGTCGCTGCTCTGCGCGGTGGTCGCAGACGGCATGACCGGCAGCAAGCACGACCCCAATGGCGAGCTGATCGGCCAGGGCATCGGCAATCTGGTTGCGCCGCTGTTCGGAGGCATCACCGCCACCGCTGCGATTGCCCGTAGCGCCGCCAACGTGCGCGCCGGGGCTTACTCGCCACTGGCCGCGATTGCCCATGCCGGTGTGGTGCTGATCGCCATTCTGTTTCTCGCGCCCCTGTTCAGCTACCTGCCGATGGCGGCGCTGGCGGCCTTGCTGCTGGTGGTGGCGTGGAACATGAGCGAGCCGCGGCATGTAAGGCATACCCTGCGCATCGCCCCGCGCAGTGATGTACTGGTGCTGCTGACCTGCCTGATTCTTACCGTGCTGTTCGATATGGTGCTGGCCGTGGGCGTCGGCCTGCTGCTGGCTGCCGGGCTGTTTATCAAGCGCATGAGTGACCTGACCGACACCGAAGCGCTGCCCAAGCACTTTCACCAGGCGCTTAATGACCTGCCCGAACACGTACTGGCCTACGCCATTCGCGGGCCGCTGTTCTTCGGCGCAGCGGAAAAAGCTCTGAGCGTGCTGCGGCGCTTTACCCCAGGAGTGAAGGTGGTGATCGTCGATATCAGCGCGGTGCCGCTGCTGGATATGACCGCCATCGCCGCGCTGGACAACGTACTGCGCGACTACCGTGAACAACAGGTCGGACTGATATTGAGCGGGCCGACGGCCCAGGTGCGCCTGCAATTGCGCCGCGCTGGGATAGTGCGAGTGGAAGGACAGCTGGCCTATGTGCGTGACCTGGCCCAGGCCAGGGAAAAGGCCTTGCGCTGGCTGGCGCCCATGGCCGATGGGGAATCAGCGATGGCGTAGAGCCCATGCTTACTCGCAAGGCCTGCGATTTCGTAGCCCGGATAAGCGCAGCGCAATCCGGGGGCAACTCCATCCCGGATTGCGCCAAGGCTTATCCGGGCTACCAAGGCCGGCTATTGCAACAACGTAGGGAGATAACGTGCTGCTTATCCACCGTGGACCTTATTGGTGGAAACACTTCGCGGTTTTCCACCCTACAAAGGCGGTGCTTACAGCCCTTTAACCGCGTAGATGCCCGGCGCATTGCGCCAGTAGCCCTTGTAATCCATGCCGTAGCCAAACACGTAGCGATCAACGCAGGACATGCCGACGTAATCCGCCTTGAGGTCGGGGCGTGCCTTGCGGTCGTGGGTCTTGTCTACCAGCACGGCGATGCGCACGTTTTTGGCACCGGCATGCCGGCAGAAATCGATGATTGCACCGAGGGTGTGCCCTTCATCGAGGATGTCGTCGATGATCAGCACGTCGCGGTCGATAAAGGAGATTTCCGGCTTGGCCTTCCAGAACAGCTCGCCGCCGCTGGTTTCATTGCGGTAGCGGGTGGCGTGTAGGTAGGACAACTCCAGCGGAAAGCTGAGCTTGGGCAGCAGCTTGCCGGAGAAGATCAGCCCGCCGTTCATCACGCAGAACACCACGGGATTGCTGTCGGCCATCTCGTTGTTGATGGCTGCCGCCATGGCGTCGATAGCCATCTCGACCTCGGCATTGCTGTGCAGGCAATCGGCTTCGGCCATAACTTGGCGAATATGCGCGAGATCGACGGACATGCTGTTTCCTCTTGGGAGCGGGACGGCCAGACCAGAAAGCTGATCAATGCGTCAAAATAAAAGCCGGCAAAGGTACCCATCTGCGTAGAGCAGAGCAAGGGTTGCCAGACAAACAGGGCAATTTGTCGCCAACAGGCGAAATTTAGACGCTAATTGCTGATTTCACCCGAGCCCGAGGCAGCACTTGGCATAGCCAATGCTTTAATCTAACGCAATTTTTCGCCCGTCCTGCCGGAGACCCCGCCATGCCCATCCTCGAGATCCGCCACCCGCTGATCCGCCACAAACTCGGCCTGATGCGCCGCGCCGATATCAGCACGAAGAACTTTCGCGAGCTGGCCCAGGAAGTCGGCGCGCTGCTGACCTACGAGGCAACCAAGGATCTGCCGCTGGAAAACTGCGAGATCGAAGGCTGGTGCGGCACCGTGCAGGTGGAGAAAATCTCCGGCAAGAAAATCACCGTAGTGCCGATCCTGCGTGCCGGCATTGGCATGCTTGAAGGCGTACTCAGCCTGATTCCCGGGGCCAAAGTCAGCGCCGTGGGCGTCGCGCGCAATGAGGAAACGCTGCAGGCACACACCTACTTGGAAAAGCTGGTGCCGGAAATCGACGAGCGTCTGGCGATGATCATCGACCCGATGCTCGCCACCGGCGGTTCGATGGTCGCCACCATCGACCTGCTGAAAAAAGCCGGCTGCAAGGATATTCGCGCCATGGTGCTGGTCGCCGCCCCGGAAGGGATCAAGGTGGTCAACGACGCGCACCCGGATGTGCTGATCTTCACCGCCTCCATCGACGAGCGCCTGAACGAACACGGCTACATCATTCCCGGCCTCGGTGATGCCGGCGACAAGATCTTCGGTACCAAGCAGAAGGACGCCTGACCATGCAGGATCATATGCAGGACGAATACAACGACCCACTCTGGCGCCAGGGCATTTCCGGCGCGCAGATGCTGTTTGTGGCCTTCGGCGCCCTGGTGTTGATGCCGCTGATCACCGGCATGGACCCCAACGTCGCGCTGTTCACCGCCGGTATCGGCACACTGCTGTTCCAACTGGTCACCGGTCGCCAGGTGCCAGTATTTCTCGCCTCCAGCTTTGCCTTTATCGCGCCGATTCTCGCCGCCAAAGGTGAGTTCGGCCTGCCGGCCGTGCTCGGCGGCATCGTCGCCTCGGGCCTGGTGTATATCTTGCTCAGCGCCGTGGTGCGGGTTAAAGGTGCGGGCTTTATCGACCGCCTACTGCCGCCCGTGGTGATTGCCCCGGTGATCATTTCCATCGGCCTGGCGCTGTCGCCAGTGGCGGTGAACATGGCCATGGGCAAGGCCGGTGATGGCAGCGCGCAGCTGGTGCCGTATGAAACCGCGATGTTGATTTCCATGTCAGCGCTGGTCACTACCGTGCTGGTCGCCGCCATGGGTCGAGGTCTGCTACGCCTGGTGCCGATCCTCGCGGGGATTATCGTTGGCTGCATCGTCGCTGCGTTCTGCGGGGTGATCGACACCAGCAATGTCGCGGCCGCACCCTGGCTGGCGATTCCTGCGTTCGTGACACCCGAGCTGCATTGGGGCGCGATTCTCTACATCGTCCCGGTCGCGTTGGCTCCGGCTATTGAGCACATTGGTGGCGTGGTAGCGATCGGCAGCGTGACCGGCAAGAACTTTATCAAGAAGCCTGGCCTGCACCGCACCCTGCTGGGCGACGGTCTGGCCACCTCAGCCGCCGGCCTGTTCGGCGGCCCGCCCAACACCACCTATGCGGAAGTCACTGGCGCGGTGATGCTGACCAAGAACTACAACCCGAAGATCATGACCTGGGCAGCCTGCTTCGCCATCGGCCTGGCCTTTGTCGGCAAGTTCGGCACTGCATTGCAGAGCATCCCAGTACCGGTCATGGGCGGCATTCTCTGCCTGCTGTTCGGCTCCATCGCAGTGGTGGGTCTGAATACCCTGATCCGCCATCAGGTCGACCTGTCCGAGGCGCGTAATCTGATCATCGTGTCGGTGACCCTGGTGTTTGGCATCGGCGGCATGGTGATTGGCAACAGTGACTTCGCCTTGTCCGGCATTTCCCTGTGCGCCATCTGCGCCCTGGTACTTAACCTGGTGTTGCCGGGTGGCCAAGGCTGGCGCAGCAAGACCGTGCTGGAAGAGCCGGATTTGTAAATCGCGCCCACTGAAAAGCCCCGCAGATGCGTTGTGCTGTTCAGTTAAGGTCGCACGCGATTTAACCCCTCTCCCATTTATGGGAGAGGGGCTGGGGGAGAGGGTCGGAAACACCGCAAAACTTCCAGTTATCCCCTCTCCCTAACCCTCTCCCCGGAGGGGCGAGGGGACTGTTCGCGCCAGGCTCAAGCTGTATGAACAGGGACGTAGGATGGGTGGTGACCCATCCATGGATCTAAGCGCAAAAGAATGCCGCTTGCCTGTAACAGGGAAGCGGCATTTTCCTTAAATGAACAGTATTACGCGATTGCTAGCCCGACTCAGGCCGGATTAGCCGACCACTGCTGCAACCGCACCACACTCTCGCGGTAAGGCTTGAGGCTCATGCTCAGCAGCACGATGGAGCTGAATACCGCCAGCGAGGTAACAATCAGCAGCGAATAACGCAGCGCATTGTCATCGGCAAACACGTAGTCAGTCACCAAGGCCACCGCCGTCGGGCCTATACCCAGGCCGATCAGGGTAATCACAAACAGATAAATCGCCGAGGCCTGGCCGCGCATCGAGTTGGGCATGATTTCCTGAATCGCCGCCGGCGCGACGCCAAACGGCATGCTCAGGAAAAATACCGCCGGTGCGGTGAGGACTGCCGCCCACAGCGCAGTTTCCATCAGTGGAAAGGCCAGCACAAAAGGCACCGCACCAATGGCCGCATACAGACCGACGCGCATATTGGCGTCGCTGCTGCCGCGCTTGGCCATCCAGTCGGCCAAACGGCCGCCAAAGACGATACCCAGACAACCAAATACCGCAACAATACTGCCGTAAACGATGCCGACCTGGCCGGCATCCCAACCGTAGGTGCGGATAAAGAAGGTCGGAATCCAGGCCGCACTGCCGTAACCGGCAAACGCCAGGCCGGCAAAACCGAAGTTATGGCACAGCACGGTACGCCGGTTGGCGCGGATATAACGGCCAACATCCGCCAGCGGCACCGCGATACCGGCACCAACGCCGCGCCGCACGGGCTCCTTGACCACCAGCAGGAGCAGGGTAAAGAGAATCCCTGCTGCACCAAGAATCAGAAAGATCAGCTGCCAAGGCCGCACTTCGCCAAACACCGGCAGCGTCACATCGCCCTGGGCCGAGGCGAACTGAATCACCAGACCGCCGAGCAGAAAAGCCAGGCCGGAGCCGAGGTAAACCCCCATGGAATAAACGCTGATCGCGGTGGCGCGGCGCTCGGCCGGGAAGCTGTCGGCAATCAGCGAATAGGCCGCCGGCGACAGCGCCGCCTCGCCCACGCCAACGCCGATGCGGCAGAGCAGAAATTGCCAGTACAGCTTGGCCATGCCGCAGGCCGCGGTGGCCGCACTCCAGAACAGCACGCCGATGGCGATCAGCCCACGGCGGCTCTTGGTATCGGCCAGTCGGCCTAGGGGGATGCCGCATACGGTGTAGAACAGCGCAAAGGACAACCCCATCAACAGGCTCATCTGCGTGTCACTGATCATCAGATCACGGCGGATCGGGCCAACCAGCAGATTAAGAATCTGCCGGTCGATAAACGACAGCACGTACGCCACCATCAGGATGGCGACAGTTACCCAGGCGCGGGTAGCAGAGGGATAGCCGTTATTGTTGTTGGGCACTGGCAGTCTCCTCGGCACCGTTGGTGCGGTGCACGACGGTTGAAAGAGCTGCCAGCTTAGGCCGATATACAGGGCGATGAGTATCGCCCTTAGGTGTTATCAGTGAGGCGAATGCGCGGCATCCCTTCGAGCGAATGACAGCCGCGCCGCATTCGGTTAGAGCATCAGCGGTGCACGCTCACTCAGCGTTTTTAACGCCGTAACCCAGCTGGGATGATCATTCAGACACGGCACCAACTGCAGGCTCTCGCCGCCTGCTTCGACAAACTGCTCGCGGCCACGGTCGCCGATTTCTTCCAGGGTTTCGATGCAGTCGGCGACAAAGGCCGGGCACATCACCAAGAGCTTCTTCACGCCCTGTTTGGCCAGCTCATCGAGGCGCGCTTCGGTGTAGGGCTCGATCCATTTGGCGCGGCCGAGCCGCGACTGGAACGACACCGACCACTGCTCGGGCTTAAGCCCCATGCGCTGAGCGAACAGCTCGGCGCTGCGCAGGCACTGGGCGCGATAACAGGTCGCCAGCACTTCGGGCGCGGCAGTACGGCAGCAATCATCACCTTTCAGGCAGTGATTGCTGGGGTCGAGCTTGTGCAGATGCCGTTCCGGCAGGCCGTGGAAACTCAGCAGCAGATGGTCGAAATCCTGTTCCAGATAAGGCTTGGCGCTGTCGACCAGGGCGTCCAGGTATTCCGGCTGATCGAAGAATGGCGGCAGGATGGAAAAGCGGATTGGCAGCTGCTGCTCACGCACTACCCGCTTGGCTTCTTCGATCACCGTGGTGGTGGTGCTGTCGGCAAACTGCGGGTAAAGCGGCGCCAGGGTTACCTGTTTGATGCCCTGCTCGGCCAGGCGGGTCAGCACGGTTTGCAGCGACGGCTCGCCATAGCGCATGGCCAGCTCCACCGGGCCGTGACTCCAGGACGCCTTCATCGCCTGATGCAGACGCTTACTCAGCACCACCAGCGGCGAGCCATCTTCCCACCAGATCGAAGCGTAGGCATGTGCCGAGGCGGCCGGACGCTTGATCAGAATCAGCGAAACCAGCAGACGCCGCAGCGGCCAGGGCAGATCGATAACATAGGGGTCCATCAGAAACTGGTTGAGGTAACGGCGCACATCGGCCACGTCAGTGGAGGCCGGCGAGCCCAGGTTTACCAACAGCAAGGCGTGATCGGTCATGCAAAGTCCTAATCAGTGATGGCCGAGCAAGTCCGCCAGGGCCACATCCAAATGAGTAAAACGAAAACTGAAGCCAGCCTCCTGCAAGCGCGTCGGCATCGCACGCTGGCCACCGAGCAGCAGCACCGACAGTTCACCCAGCAGCACACGCAGGACAAAGGCCGGGGCCGGCATAAAGGCCGGGCGGTGCAGCTCGCGGCCCAAGGCCTGACTGAAAGCGCGGTTACGCTCAGGCGTCGGCGCGCAGGCATTATAAGGACCGCTGGCCTGCTCCTGCTGCAGGAGAAAATCAATCAAGGCGATTTGATCGCTGAGATGAATCCACGGCATCCACTGCCGCCCATTACCCAGCGGGCCACCCAGGCCAAGCTTGAACGGCAGCAGCAGACGCTTGAGCAGCCCGCCGTCACTGGCCAGCACCAGCCCGGTGCGCAGCAGCACCACACGGATACCCAAATCCTCGGCGCGCTGGGCAGTTTCTTCCCAGGCGCCACACAGCTGCGCGGCAAAATCCTCACTCACTGGCGGCGAATCCTCATGCAGCTCGCGCTCGCCGCCATCGCCGTACCAGCCCACTGCCGAACCGGACAACAGCACTCGCGGCTTGTGCTCACGGCTCTCCAGCCAGGCCAGCAGTTGTTCGGTCAGGCCAATCCGGCTGGCCCACAGCAGCGCCTTGCGTTTACGCGTCCAGGGCCGGTCGGCAATCGGTGCGCCAGCCAGGTTGACCACGGCATCCAAGGGTTCTTCAGCCAGCTCTTCGAGCCGGCCAATACCGCGTACCGCGTCGCCACACAGCGCCGCGACCTGCTCGGGCCTGCGGCTCCACACCGTTAATTGGTGGCCTTGCTGCAACCAGTGGCGGCACAGCGCGCGCCCGATCAAACCGGTTCCGCCTGTCAGAAGAATGTGCATAACAATGCCCTCGCATGACCTTTGCATAGTTGCTAACAATCGACGGATTAATGCCGTTTGTGGCTTCAATCCGGCTGCAGGTTGTCTTAACTATAGGAAGGCAGGATCGACTCCGGCATAGCTTATACACAAAAACCATATTGTATAGCTTTTGTCTAAAGCGTAGCCTAACGCTTGAAAACACGAGGTAGACCATGACCGCTCTACACCCCATCGCCATCATCGGCACCGGCATCGCCGGGCTGTCTGCCGCACAGGCGCTGCATGCCGCCGGACACCCGGTGCAACTGTTCGACAAGAGCCGCGGCAGTGGCGGCCGCATGGCCAGCAAGCGCAGTGATGCCGGCGCGCTGGACCTTGGCGCGCAGTACTTCACCGCCCGCGACCGGCGCTTTGTCGAGGTGGTGCAGCAATGGC
Source organism: Pseudomonas sp. (assembly GCF_030690725.1). Lineage (GTDB taxonomy): Bacteria > Pseudomonadota > Gammaproteobacteria > Pseudomonadales > Pseudomonadaceae > Aquipseudomonas. The sequence goes on from NZ_JAUYGD010000068.1 coordinate 145,517, forward strand.
AAGCCCGTGGCTGGGTCGCCGAATGGACCCCCAGCCTCTACAACTTCAATAACGGCCAGCTCAGTGCCTCGCCGGATGAACAGGTGCGCTGGGTCGGCAGCCCGCGCATGAGTGCGATCACCCGCGCCATGCTCGGCGCATTGCCAGTGAGCTTCTCCTGCCGCATCACCGAAGTGTTTCGCGGTGAGCAGCACTGGCACCTGCAGGATGCCGAAGGCAACAACCACGGCCCGTTCAGCCATGTGATCGTCGCCACCCCGGCGCCACAGGCTACGGCGCTGCTGTCCAGCGTGCCGAAACTGGCTGGCGCCGCCGCCAGCGTGGCCATGGAAGCAACCTGGGCGGTGGCCCTGGCCTTTGCCAACCAGCTGGAAACCCGCGTCGAAGGCTGCTTTGTACAGGACAGCCCGCTCGACTGGCTGGCGCGCAACCGCAGCAAACCGGGCCGCGACACCCAACTCGACACCTGGGTGCTGCACGCCAGCAGCCAGTGGACCAAACAGCACCTGGATATGCCCAAGGAAGCGGTGATCGAACACCTGCTCGGCGCCTTCGCCGAACTGATCGGCTGCGCCGTACCCGCACCCGCCTTCAGCCTGGCGCACCGCTGGCTGTATGCCCGCCCGGCCAGCGCACACCAGTGGGGCGTACTGGCCGATGCCGACCTGGGCATCTATGCCTGCGGCGACTGGTGCCTGTCCGGCCGGGTTGAAGGCGCCTGGCTCAGCGGCCAGGAAGCGGCGCGGCGCTTGCTCGAACATTTGCAATGAATACTCCAGCCCACACTGCGCCGGCCAAACATCGGCTTAACCCACGCAAGCTGCTGCTGTCGAAATGGACAGCAGCGCAGCCACAGAACCGCGAGAAACATTTTCTCGTCACCGAACTGTTCTGCGACGAAGACGGCACAGTATTGCAGATCGAATTGCAGGCCGTGCTCAACCAGCGCTGCCAACGCCTGGACTGGCGCGTACTGGAAAATCCCGAGCACTGGCGCATGGGCTGGAAGTAACAGGCTTACACACAAAACCCTACAGTAGTTGTACAAAAATATTGACTTGTACAATTACAAACCTATGATGAACTCAAGTTGTACATCCACCAGGATCTGTACAAGTCGTACATCAGAGGTTGCCCATGAGCCCATCCGAAACCGCCACCGGCAAACCCAAACTGGGCATCAGCGCCTGCCTGCTCGGTACCGAGGTGCGCTACAACGGCGGCCACAAGGAATCGCGCCTGTGCAGCCGCACCCTCAGCGAATATTTCGACTTCGCCCCGCTGTGCCCGGAAGTGGCCATCGGCATGGGCATCCCGCGTGAACCGATCCGTCTGGTCGGCGACCCACTAGCGCCGCGCGCCGTGGGCACGGTCAGGCGCGAGGTGGATGTCACCGCACCGCTGGCCGAGTACGGCGAGCGCATGGCCGGCGAGCTGACCGATATCTGCGGCTACATCTTTATGCAGCAGTCGCCGTCCTGCGGCCTGCACCGGGTCAAGGTCTATCAGGACAACGGCCGCCCCAGCGAGCCTGGCCGTGGCATCTTCGCCCAGGCTTTCTGCGCGCGGCACCCCAACCTGCCGGTGGAAGAAGACGGCCGCCTGAATGATCCGATCCTGCGCGAAAACTTTATCACCCGCGTATTCGCCTACTCCGAATGGCAGCAGCTGTTGCGCGACGGTCTGACGCGCAAGCGCCTGATCGACTTCCACTCGCGCTACAAATACCTGCTGATGGCCACCAACCCCATGCAGTACAAACTGCTCGGGCGCATGCTCGGCAACCTTGGCCAGCACGACATCAACGAGCTGGCGCCGCGCTATTTCAGCGAGTTGATGAGCGCACTGAAAAGCTGCGCCACCCGCCGCACCCACAGCAATGTGCTGCAGCACCTTAGCGGCTACCTCAAGCAGTCGCTAAGCAGCGACGAGAAGCAGGAAATGCAGCAGCTGATCGGCCAGTACCGCCACGGCGTGGTGCCGCTGGTGGTGCCCATGACCCTGCTCAAGCATCACTTCCGCCGTCATCCGGATCACTACATCGCGCAGCAGGTTTACCTGCAACCGCACCCGGAAAACCTCAGCCTGCGTAACGCCCTATGAGCCTGCAGCCAATCAGCGCAGGTGCGGCCGACGACTACCAGGCGGCCATCGCCCAGGGTTTTATGCCGATCCGCGATGTGGCGCGCATTACTGGGGTCAACGCCGTCACCCTGCGCGCCTGGGAGCGCCGTTACGGCTTGATCGTGCCGCACCGCACACCCAAGGGTCATCGCCTGTATTCGGATGAACATGTTGCGCGTATCCAGGCGATTCTCACCTGGCTCAATCGCGGCGTTTCGGTCAGCCAGGTTAAGGGGCTGCTGCGTTCCAACCAGCCGGCATTTGCCGAAGCCAGTTCGCAGTGGGAAGCCCGGCGCCAGCAGTTGCAGGAAGCCATCTGCAACCTCAACGAGCGACGCGTGGATGAGTGTTTCAACAGCGAACTGGCGCTCTACCCGCCGCATACCCTGTGCCAGCAACTGCTGTTGCCGCTGCTGAGTGATCTGGAACTGCGCTGGCGCAACCAGTTCGGCGCCCAGGCCGAGCGGGTGTTCTTTTATTCCTGGCTGCGCAGCAAGCTTGGTGCGCGGCTGTACCACAACAACCGTCAGCACAACGGTGCGCCACTGCTGCTGATCAACGTTTCCGACCTGCCGATGGCCCCCGGTCTGTGGCTGACCGCCTGGCTGGCGAGCAGCGCCGGCTGCCCGGTGGAAGTCTTCGACTGGCCACTGCCACCGACCGAACTGGCCCTGGCGGTCGAACATATTCAGCCGCGCGCGGTGCTGCTGTATTCCAGTCAGGCGCTGAACAGCACCCACCTGCAACGCCTGCTCGGCGGTTATGACTGCCCCTGCCTGCTGGTCGGTCAGGTGGTGCAGATCCACGCCGAAGAATTAGTCGCCATCACCGCGCAGAACGCCGAACTGAGCCTGGCCGCCGACCCGCTGGCCGCGCTGCACAGCCTTACCGACCTTAACCTGCTGCACAGCTGACGGAATTGAACATGCTGCAATTGATCTGGTTTCGTACCGACCTGCGCGTGCAGGACAACAGCGCCCTGGCCGCCGCCATGAGCAGCGGCCCGACCGTGGCGCTGTACCTGCTCAGCCCCGGCCAGTGGCTGAGCCACGATGATGCACCGAGCAAGGTCGACTTCTGGCTGCGCAACCTCAAGGAACTGGCCACTGAGCTGGGCAAACTCAACGTGCCGCTGCTGGTGCGTGAAGCCGATAACTGGAGCGCCGCGCCGCAGGTGATCGGCGAACTGTGCCAACAGCTGCAGATCAGTACGGTGCTGGTCAACGAAGAGTACGGCGTGCATGAAAGCCGCCGCGACCAGGCAGTGGCGAAAACCCTTGATGGCTTAGGGGTGAATTTTCGCAGCCATCTGGATCAGCTGTTCTTCAAACCCGGCAGCGTGCTGACCAAATCCGGCGGCTACTTTCAGGTCTACAGCCAGTTCCGTAAGGTCTGCTATCAGCGCCTGCACACCGCCTTACCGGCGCTGATCGCCACGCCTAAGGCCCAGGCGCCGCTGGCGATCCAAGGCGATGTCATTGCTGAACAAGTTGCAGGCTTCGCCCTGCCCGCTGCCGAACTGCGTGAGCTGTGGCCGGCCGGTGAAGCCGAGGCGGCGCGGCGTCTGGATGATTTTGCCGCGCAGCAGATCGACTTCTACCAGAGCGCCCGCGACTTCCCGGCCAAGCCAGGCACCAGCCAGCTGTCCGCCTACCTGGCCGCTGGGGTGATCTCGCCGCGCCAGTGCCTGCATGCGGCCTTGCAGGCCAACCAGGGCGAGTTCGACAGCGGCAACGTTGGGGTGATTACCTGGATCAACGAGCTGCTCTGGCGCGAGTTCTACAAACATATTCTGGTGGGCTACCCGCGTGTTTCGATGCACCGCGCCTTCCGTGCGGAAACCGAGGCCGTGGCCTGGCGCAATGCGCCGCAGGAGCTGAAAGCCTGGCAGGAAGGCCGTACTGGCTTTCCGATTATCGATGCCGCCATGCGTCAGTTGCTGGCCACCGGCTGGATGCACAACCGCCTGCGCATGATCGTGGCGATGTTCCTGACCAAGAACCTGCTGATCGACTGGCGCGAAGGCGAGCGCTTCTTTATGCGTCACCTGATCGATGGCGACTTGGCGGCGAACAACGGCGGCTGGCAGTGGAGCTCCTCCACCGGTACCGATTCGGCGCCGTATTTCCGCATCTTCAACCCACTCAGCCAGTCGCAGAAATTCGACCCGGATGGCCGCTTTATCAGCCAGTGGCTGCCTGAACTGGTCGGCCTGAACAAAACCAATATCCATAACCCAGCGGCCATCGGCGGATTGTTCGGTATTGCCGATTACCCCGCGCCGATTGTCGACCTGAGCAAGAGTCGTACGCGTGCCCTGGCGGCGTTCAAGAGCCTGCCGCACTTTACCGGCGAGGAGGTGCTGTGAGCGACTTTCTGCGCCAGTTCGCCCAGGATTTTGCCGGGCTGAACAAGGACAACCTCGACCGCCTGGGCCAGCTCTACAGCGACGATGCGCTGTTCTGCGACCCGCTGCATGAGGTGCGTGGGCTGGCCAATATGCAGCGCTACTTCGGCGAGATGTACGCCAACGTCAGCGAACTGCGCTTCGACTTCTACGGCTTTGATCAGGTGCGCGACGGCGAAGGCTACCTACGCTGGACCATGAGTTACCGCCACCCGCGCCTGGCTGGCGGCCAGCTGATCCGCGTGGAAGGCTGCTCGCACCTGCTGTGGCACAGCAAGGTCTATCGCCACCGCGACTATTTCGACGCCGGCAGCCTGCTCTACGAGCACCTGCCCTTACTCGGCTCGGCAATTCGCTGGCTGAAACGGAGGTTGGCATGAACGCGAACGCACGGCGTATCTGGCTCACCGGCGCCAGCAGTGGCATCGGCGCCGCCCTGGCCGAACAACTGCTCGAACAGGGTCACCGCCTGGCGCTCAGCGCGCGCAGCGTCGAGCCTTTACAAGCGCTGGCCAAGCGCTATCCGCAGCAGGTGCTGGTGGTGGCTGGCGACCTCAGCGATGCCGCCCAGGTACGTAGCATCGGCGCACATATCGGCCAGGTCTGGGGCGCGCTGGATTGCGCCATTCTCAACGCCGGCACTTGCGAGTATGTCGAGGTCAGCGCCTTCGAGGCCGCGATGGTTGAGCGGGTGATGCGCGCCAACCTGCTCTCGGCCAGTTACTGCATCGAAGCCGCCCTGCCCTTGCTGCGCCTGGGCAATCGCGCGCATCTGGTGGGCGTCGGCAGCTCGGTGACCTTTATGCCGCTGCCGCGCGCCGAAGCCTATGGTGCGTCCAAGGCGGCCATGCGCTACCTGCTGGAAGCCCTGCGCATTGATCTGAACGCCGAAAACATTGCCGTCACCCTGGTCAGCCCCGGCTTTGTCGACACCCCGCTGACGCAGAAAAACGACTTCCCCATGCCCATGCGCTGGCCGGTAGACAAAGCCGCCCGCTATATCGCCGAGCGCCTGCAGCAGCAGCCCTTCGAAATAAGCTTCCCCGGCCCCTTTATCGCCATGCTCAAGCTGCTCGGCCATCTGCCCAAGCGCTTGCAGGTGGCCATTGGCGCCCGTATGGCCCGCACTGAAGCCAAGACCAAGGACAGCCCATGAAAATCGCCATTATCGGCAGCGGTATCGCCGGTTTAACCAGCGCCTACCTGCTCAACCGCAGCCACGACATCACGGTGTTTGAAGCCAGTGACTGGATTGGCGGTCACACCCATACCGTGGATGTACAAGTCGATGGCCAGCGCTACGCCGTGGACACCGGTTTTATCGTGTTCAACGACTGGACCTACCCGAACTTTATCCGCCTGCTCAGCCAGCTCGGCGTGGGCTTCAAGGCCACTGAGATGAGCTTCTCGGTCAGCGACCCGGTTAGCGGCGTGGAGTACAACGGGCACAGCCTCAACAGCCTGTTCGCCCAGCGCAGTAACCTGGTGTCGCCAAAATTCTGGAGCATGGTGCGCGACATCCTGCGCTTTAACCGCGAGGCGCTGAACGACCTTAACCAGCAGCGTATCGCCAGCGATATGACCCTGGGCGATTACCTCAAGGCCAATGGCTACAGCGAGCGCTTTATCCAGCATTACATCGTGCCGATGGGCGCGGCGATCTGGTCGATGTCGCTGAACGACATGCTCGGTTTTCCGCTGCAGTTCTTCGTGCGTTTCTTCAAGAACCACGGTCTGTTGTCGGTCAGTGACCGGCCGCAGTGGTGTGTGGTCGAGGGCGGCTCCAGCAGCTATGTGGCGCCGCTGACCGAATCCTTCAAGCAGCATATCCGCCTCAACTGCGCAGTGACCCGCGTCGAACGTGATAGCGACGGCGTGACTGTGCACAGCGCCGCCGGAACCGAACGCTTCGACAAGGTGATCTTCGCCTGCCACAGCGACCAGGCCCTGGCGCTGCTGGCCGAACCGACCCGAATCGAGAAGGAAATCCTCGGCGCCCTGCCCTACGCCGACAACGACGTGGTGCTGCACACCGACACCCGTCTGCTGCCAAAACGGCCACTGGCCTGGGCCAGCTGGAACTATCGCCTGGGCGGCCCAGTGGATCAGCCAGCAGCCGTGACCTATGACATGAATATCCTGCAGGGTATTAAGAGCGATACGACTTTCTGCGTCAGCCTGAACCAGACCGCGGCCATCGACCCGAGCAAGATCCTCGCCCGCTACACCTACGCCCACCCGCAATACAGCCTGGCCGGCATGGCCGCGCAGGCACGCTGGGAAGAATTGCTCGGCGCCAACCACAGCTACTTCTGTGGCGCCTACTGGGCCAATGGCTTCCACGAAGACGGCGTGGTCAGCGCGCTGCGCGTGGCCCGTGAATTCGGTGAGGCGCTGTAGTGAACAGCCCAACGGTAATGAACAGCGCCCTCTACAGCGGCTGGGTGCAGCACCGCCGGTTTGCCCCGCGCCTGCATAACTTCCGCTATCGCATGGGCCTGCTCTACCTCGACCTGAGCGAGCAGGATGCGGTGCTCGCGCTGTCGCCCCTGGCCGGCAGTGGCCGCTTCGCGCCCTTTGCCTTTCGCGAAAGCGATTACCTGCCGCAGTTCACCGGTGCCGGTATCAGCCTGACCGACGCCGTGCGCCAGCGCGTGACGGAAGCACTGGGGCGTACGCCGCTGGGGCATATCTGCCTGCTGACCCAGCCACGCAGCTGGGGCCTGGCGTTTAACCCGGCGAGTTTCTTCTACTGCCATGAGGCCGATGGTCGTCTGGCGGCGATTCTCTGCGAGGTGAGTAACACGCCCTTCCGTGAGCGCTACCACTATGTGCTGCCGGCCGAAGGCGAGGGGCACCAGCACGTCGCTGTGGCCAAGGCGTTTCACGTCTCGCCGTTTCTGCCGCGCGAGCTGGAGTACCGCATGAGCTTCAGCCCGGCAGGCGAGCGCTTAGGTATTCATATGGCCGACTGGCAGGGCGAGGAAAAGCTCTTCGACGCCAGCCTCAGCCTGCAACGCACTGAACTCAACCGCGCCAGCTTGCATCGCTACCTGCTGCAGTTTCCCTGGATGACCGGCAAAACCCTTGCCGCCATCTACTGGCAGGCCCTGCGCCTGCTGCTCAAACGTATTCCCCTGTTCACCCATCGGGCCGCTGAAGGTGATTTCCGCGTCGCCCGCCCCGCATCAAAGGAAGTCCCCCATGAAAAGCTCTAGCCTGACCTCCGCCAAACATGTGGTGCGCGCCGGCAGTGGCATCGGTGCCAGCCTGTTGCGCCGTGCGGTACTGCGCCAGCTGAAACAGCTGCGCCATGGCCAACTGGTGATAGTCGAAGGTGACGAACGCATGGAGTTCGGCGATGCCCACTCCAGCCTTAGCGCCGAGATCCAGGTGCAGGATGGCGCGGTCTGGGGGCTGGTGGCGGGCAATGGTTCGATTGGATCGGGCGAGGCCTATATCCACGGTTACTGGACCACCCCGGATCTGACCGCAGTGATCCGCGTATTCGTCAGCAACCTGGAGGTGCTCGACGCCATGGAAAGCGGCCTGGCGCAACTGGGCCGCCCGCTGATCCAGGGGCTGCACTGGCTCAACCGCAACACCCGCAAAGGCTCGCGCAAGAACATCTCGGCGCATTACGACCTGGGCAACGACCTGTTCGAGCAGTTTCTCGACCCGACCATGATGTACTCGGCGGCGATGTTCCAAAGCGCCGACGACAGCCTGGAACAGGCGCAGTTGAATAAGCTCGAACGCATCTGCCAGAAGCTTGCCCTCAAGCCCAGCGACCACCTGCTGGAAATCGGCACGGGCTGGGGCAGCATGGCGATCTACGCCGCCACCCATTACGGCTGCAAGGTCACCACCACCACCCTGTCGCGCGAGCAGTTCGCCTACACCCAGCAGCGCATTGTCGAGCAGGGTTTGCAGGGGCAGATCACCCTGCTGCTGGAGGACTACCGCGACCTGGCCGGGCAGTACGACAAACTGGTATCGATCGAGATGATCGAGGCCGTCGGCCATCGCTTCCTGCCCACCTATTTCGAACAATGCGCCAACCTGCTCAAGCCCGACGGCCTGATGCTGCTGCAGGCCATCACCATCCGCGACCAGCGCTATGAGCAGGCAAAAAACGCTGTGGACTTTATCCAGCGTTATATCTTCCCCGGCGGCGCACTGCCCTCGGTAAACAAGATGCTGGAAATCATCACCGCCAAGACCGATATGAACCTGCACCACATGGAGGACTTCGGCCTGCACTACGCCCGCACCCTGCGCATCTGGCACGACAACCTGCGCCACGCGCGGCACAAGCTGGAGCAACAGGGTTACGACGATTACTTCTTCCGCCTGTGGGAGTTCTACCTGTGCTATTGCGAGGGCGGCTTTATCGAGCGCACCATCGGCACCGCGCAATTGCTGCTGGCTAAGCCTGCGGCACGTCCTGCTCCTTTATTAGGAAATCTCAATGCTTAAATTGATCGTCAACACCCTGCTATTTCAGCTCGGCTGGTTCGCCTGTGTCTTCGGCGGCGACAGCCTGTGGCTGCTGATTGTCGCAGCGGTGCTGGCGGTACATCTGCTGTGGACCAGCAACTGGGCGGCGGAAGGCAAGCTGCTGATCACGGTGTTTCTTGCCGGCAGCGCGCTGGACAGCTTTCTGCTCAACCTCGGCGTATTCGACTTTGGCGAGCCACGCACGCTGATCCCGCTGTGGCTGGCCTGCCTGTGGCTGCTGATGGCCACCACGCTCAATCACTGCCTGGCCTGGACCGCGCAACCCTGGTGGCGCGGCAGCCTGCTCGGCGTGATTGGCGCGCCGCTGTCCTATTACGGCGGCGCGCAGATTGCTGGCGTCGGCCTGCCCTACGGCACCTGGCAAAGCCTGCTGCTGATCGGCATCATCTGGGCCCTGGTGATGCCCGTGCTACACGGCTTCGCCAAGCTCTATCGCAGCCAGTACGAACAGAGCCTGCGCGCACGCCAGTCGGCGTAGCAGGCAGGCTCAGCGCAGGGCAGCGCCAGCCACCCTACGTCGGCCGCAGACGCCGCAATAACACCGATGGCGTACACTGCGCGGCATGAGTCAGAACATCCCCCATACCCAACTCGCGGACGAACCCGCCGTCAGCTGCAGCAACTGCGCGGCCTGCTGCTGTCAGCTGGAAGTCATGCTGATCACCGACACCGGCGTGCCACAACGCTATATCGATACCGACGACTGGGGCGGCGAAGTCATGCTGCGCCTGGACGACGGCTGGTGCGCCGCGCTGGACCGCGACAGCATGCGCTGCACCATCTACGAAGTGCGCCCGCTGATCTGCCGCGAATTCGAAACCGCCTCCCCCGAATGCCTGGACGAGCGCAAGGGCATGAGCAGCATCTACCGCTAAGTGCGCGCTTTTTAAGGCGCTACGGTAGCGCGCTGACCTCCGCCGCCTCGCCCCATAGCAACGGCAACACCCGCTGCATGGCCGCAGGATCGCCGCTCGACCAGAACTGCGCTGGCTGCGCCGGACCGCTGGCCAGTAGATCATGGCCGGCCAACAGCCGCTGGACTTGCCGCGCCACTGCCGCACCGGTGTCGATCAGGCTGATCGAGTCCGGTACCAGGCTGCGCAGTAGCGGTTTGATAAAGGGGTAATGGGTGCAACCGAGAATCAACGTGTCGCAGCCCTCGGCCAGTAGCGGCGCGACAAAGCCCTGCAGCAACTCGCGGGTAGCCTGGCTATCCAACTCACCGGCCTCGATACGCTCGACCAACCCTGGACAGGGCTGGGTAATCACCCGCACATCGTTGGCAAAGCGGTCGAGCAAGGCGGCGAACTTGGCGCTTTTTAGCGTGCCGGTCGTGGCCAGCACGCCGACCACACCGCTCTGGGTAGCAGCAGCGGCAGGCTTGACCGCCGGCTCCATACCCACCAGTGGCAGCTGCGGATACAACTCCCGCAACTCAGCAACACCTGCCACCGTGGCGGTGTTACAGGCCAGCACCAGCGCCTTGGCGCCCCGACCCAGGAGAAACTCAGCCAGCACCCGGCAGCGTTCACGGATAAATTCCGGGCTCTTCTCACCGTAGGGCACATGGCCGCTGTCGGCGACATACAGCAGCGACTCATTGGGCAGCAGCGCGCGAATCTCGCCCAGCACCGACAAGCCGCCAACGCCGGAGTCGAATACGCCAATTGGCGCATTACTCACCGCTGGCCACTCCACACACGCTGCAGCCCGGATCACGCTTGACCCGCAGCTCGCGAAAACGGCTGCCGAGCGCATCGATCAACAGCAAGCGACCGACCAGTGGCTCGCCAAACTGCGCCAGCAGCTTCAAGGCTTCCAGCGCCTGCAAACTACCGACAAGACCGACCAACGGGCCGACCACACCGGCTTCGCTGCAGGTCAGCTCGGCCTCGCTGCCATGGCCGTAGATGCAGTGATAGCAGGGGCTGTCATCGCGGCGTGGATCGAACACCGAGAGCTGGCCTTCCAGGCGAATCGCAGCGCCGCTGACCAGCGGCACCTTGGCGGCCACACAGGCGGCGTTAACCGCCTCGCGGGTGCTGAAGTTGTCCGAACAATCCAGCACCAGGTCTACCGCTGCCACCGCTGTGGCCAGGGAATCGCTGTCCAAACCTTGCCGGTGAGCCTGCAGGCGCAGCTGCGGATTGATCGCCAGCAGGCGCTTGCTCGCCGAGTCGACCTTGCTCAGGCCGATGCTGGCGGTGTCGTGGGCGATCTGCCGTTGCAGGTTGGTCAGGTCGACCGTATCGAAGTCCGCCAGATGCAATTCACCGACACCAGCGGCGGCCAGATACAGCGCCACCGGCGAACCCAGGCCGCCAAGGCCGATAATCAGCGCGCGGCTGTGTTTCAGGCGCAGCTGGCCGGCGATATCGATCTGTTGCAGGAGAATCTGCCGGCTATAGCGCAGCAGCTCCTCGTCATTCAGCATGTCCTGCGCACTCATGGCGTCACTCATTTTCGAAACGTCCCAGACTGATGCGCTCGTGGCCGCCGAGGTCACGCCGGCTTTCCACCGCACTAAAGCCACGCGCGCCGAGCAACTCGCGCACCGCTGCGGCCTGATCGAAACCATGTTCCAGCAGCAACCAGCCACCGGCTTGAAGATAGTCCGGTGCCTGCTGGATGATCAGACGAATATCGTCCAGCCCATCCGCGCCCGCCACCAAGGCGCTGCTCGGCTCGAAGCGCACATCGCCCTCGGCCAGATGACGATCATCGGCGGCGATATACGGTGGGTTGCTGACAATCAGCTGATAACGCTGGCCAGCCAGGGCGCTAAACCAGTGGCTTGCAATAAAACTGGCATTGGCCAGTTTAAGCCGTGCGCGGTTGCGCTCGGCCAGGGCCACCGCCTCCGCCACACGGTCCACTCCGGTAAGCCGCCAGGCTGGGCGCTCGCTGGCCAGGGCCAGGGCAATCGCACCGGTGCCGGTGCCGAGATCAAGCAGCGCAGCGGGTGTGGCCGGCAGCAGCGCGAGAACGGTTTCCACCAACAACTCAGTATCCGGACGCGGAATCAGGGTGTGCGCGGCAACCTCCAGCTCCAGGTTCCAGAAACCCTGCTGGCCGAGGATATAAGCCACCGGTTCGCCAGCCTGACGCCGAGCCAGCATCGCCTGATAACGCTCAAGCTGCTCGGCCTCAAGCTCGCGCTCCGGCCAGGTGTGCAGATAGCTGCGCGACTTGCCCAGGGCATGGGCGAGCAATAGCTCGGCGTCCAGCCGTGGGGTGGGCGAGTCAGGTAGTTCGGCGGTGTTAAGCAGGGTTTCGATGGTGACCATATTTTTCTCGTAGGGTGGATCGCGCTTTATCGATCCACCGCAGACTTCTGGTAGATGAAAAAGCGTCATCCACCCTACGTGGCACATGGCGTACGGGTGCGCCGTGCGCACCGCAGGACTCAATCGCCCAGCGCAGCCAACTGATCAGCCTGATACTCGACCAATAGCGGCTCAATGATCGCTTCAACACCGCCAGCAATCACTTCATTGAGCGAATACAGGGTCAGGTTGATACGGTGGTCGGTGACTCGCCCCTGAGGAAAGTTGTAGGTGCGGATGCGTTCGGAACGGTCACCGGAGCCCACCAGCAGCTTGCGCGAATCGGAAATTTCCTTGTGTGCGGCAGCTTCCTGCTGGTCCTTCAATTTCGCCGCGAGCCAGGCCATGGCCTTGGCGCGGTTCTTGTGCTGCGAGCGTTCTTCCTGACATTCCACCACGGTACCGGTAGGAATGTGGGTGATACGGATCGCCGAGTCGGTGGTGTTGACGTGCTGACCACCGGCACCGGAGCTGCGGTAGGTGTCCACACGTAGGTCGGCCGGGTTGATGTCGATGGCCATCTGTTCATCCGGCTCGGGCAGCACGGCAACGGTGCAGGCCGAGGTGTGGATACGGCCTTGCGACTCGGTCTCGGGCACGCGCTGCACGCGGTGCGCGCCAGACTCAAACTTGAGCTTGCCGTAGACGTTGTCGCCCTCAACCCGAGCAATCACTTCCTTATAACCGCCGTGCTCACCCTCGCTGGCCGACAGCACCTCGACGCGCCAGCCCTGTTTCTCGGCATAGCGTGAATACATGCGGAACAGGTCGCCGGAGAAGATCGCCGCCTCGTCACCACCGGTGCCGGCGCGCACTTCGAGGAATACGTTACGGCCGTCATTCGGGTCTTTCGGCAGCAGCATGCGCTGCAGCGTGGCCTCCAGCTCGATCAGCTGCTCCTTGGCCTCGGCGACTTCTTCCTCGGCCATCTCGCGCATATCCGGGTCGCTGTCCTTGAGCAGCGCCTGGGCGCCTTCGAGGTCGGCCTGGACTTTGCGGAATGCACTGAACGCCTGGTACACCGGCTCAAGCTCGGCGTATTCCTTGGAATAGGCGCGAAACTGCGGCTGGTTGCTGATCACTTCGGCATCGCCGAGCAGCGCGGTCAGCTCTTCGAAACGATCCTGCAACAGGTCGAGTTTATTGATCAGTGACGCTTTCATTGCAGACCTTTATTTATTGGCCGAACTGCTATGGGTAGAAGCAGGAGGCGCGCCCTCGTCGAGGGCAAACAGTTCTTGAGCCACGCCCAGCGCATCGACGCGGCCGTCAGCAGAGAATTTTTTCAGCTGCACGCTGGGCGCATGCAGCAGCTTGTTGGTCAGGCCGCGGGCCAGCAGCGCCAGTACGTCCTCGGCGGAGCTGCCGTTATTAAGCAGACGCAGAGCCTTGTTCAGCTCCTCGTCACGCAGGCGCTCGGCTTGCTGACGGTAGGCCTTGAGCACATCCACCGCGGCAAGTTCACGCAGGCGCTGCATAAAGTCCTGAGCGCCGACCGCCACCAATTCCTCGGCGGCCTGGGCCGCGCCCTGGCGGCTTTTGAGGTTTTCCGCGATCACCTCATGCAGGTCATCGACGGTGTACAGGTAGACGTCGTCCAGTTCGCCGACTTCCGGCTCGATATCGCGCGGTACGGCGATGTCGACCATAAAGATCGGCTTGTGCTTGCGCTGCTTCAGCGCCCGCTCGACCGCGCCCTTGCCAAGAATCGGCAGCTGGCTGGCGGTGGAGCTGATCACGATATCGCTGTTGACCAACTCATCGGGAATCTCTGACAACAAAACAGCATGTGCGCCGAACTGCTCGGCCAGACTGCTGGCACGCTCCAGCGTGCGATTGGCCACCACGATGCGCTTGATGCCTTGGTCGTGCAGATGACGCGCGACCAGGCTGATGGTTTCACCGGCGCCGATCAACAGCGCCTGGCTGCGGTGCAAGTCGGCAAAAATCTGCTTGGCCAGGCTGACGGCGGCAAAGGCCACGGACACCGGGTTTTCGCCAATCGCGGTATCGGTGCGCACGGTCTTGGCGGTGCTGAAGGTGGCCTGAAACAACCGCCCCAGCAGTGGGCCGAGGGTGCCGGCCTCACGGGCCACGGCAAATGCCGACTTCATCTGGCCGAGAATCTGCGGTTCGCCAAGGACCATGGAGTCCAGCCCCGAGGCCACGCGCATCATATGACGCACGGCTTCGTCATCGGCATGGATATAGGCGCAGGCGCGCAGTTCTTCGAGACTTAGCCGGTGATAGGCGGCCAGCCAGGCCAGTACCTCATCGGCGCTCAGGTCATCCTGTTCGAGGTACAGCTCACTGCGATTGCAGGTCGAGAGAATCGCCGCCTCGCGGCTGCTGGTGCGCTGACAGAGCTGCTGCAACGCCTCAACCAACTGCTCGGGAGTGAAAGCCACGCGTTCGCGGACGTCCACCGAGGCGGTCTTGTGGTTGATACCGAGGGCAATAAAGGCCATGCACGTCGCTGACAGGGAGTGGAAGCCGGCAATTGTCCTACTTCGGCAAAGCGAGAACAACCACTGCGGCCTATTGTCCCAATAGCCAGGTTTATCTCTTAATCCGCATCATGGCCGCCCATGGGCTTGCCCCAGCGCTTGTGTCATGATGCCCAAACCGCAGGTTGGCCACATACTCTTCCTATGAATAGATCCTTCGCCTTGCTGACTGCCGCTGCCTTATTAAGCGGCTGCCAGACGTTTGCCCCCTCTACCCCGGATGGCACGCCACCGGTGGAAGATCCCGCTGCCGTCACCGCAGAAACCCAGCCGCAGGTCTACCGCGCCTTCAGCCAGGAAACCCTGCTGTCGCTGCTGATCGCGGAACTTGCCGGCCAACGCAACCGCTTCGACATTGCCCTGGAAAACTATGTGGAGCAGGCCAACGCCACCCAGGATGCTGGCGTGGCCGAGCGCGGCTTTCGTATCGCCGAGTACCTGGGCGCTGAGCAGCCCGCGCTGGAAACCAGCCTGCTGTGGGCCAAGACCGCACCCGAGAATATCGACGCGCAGCGCGCCGCCGCCGTGCAACTGGCCCGCGCCGGCCGCTATGACGAATCCATGACCTTTATGGAGCAGGTACTGCAGCGTCAGGGCGATACGCATTTCGACTTCCTCGCCCTGTCCGCCGCGGAGACCGACCCGGACACCCGCGCCGGCCTGCTGCAAAGCTTTGATCGCCTACAGGCGAAATACCCGGACAACAGCCAGCTGCAATTTGGCAAAGCCCTGCTGCTGCAACAGGACGGCCGCCCACAGGAAGCCCTGGAGCTGTTGGAGCAACAACCCAGCAAAAACCGCCCCATTGCCTCGATCTTGCTACACGCACGCCTGCTGCAAAGCCTTGAGCGCAACGACGACGCCCTGCCGCTGCTGGAAAAAGGCATTGAACAGCACCCGAACGACAAACGCCTGCGCCTGACCTACGCCCGCCTACTGGTGGCCGAAGACCGCCTAGATGATGCCAAGGGCGAGTTTGCCTCGCTGCTACAGCAACACCCCAACGACGATGACCTGCGTTTCTCTCTGGCGCTGGTCTGCCTGGAAGCCAAAGCCTGGAAAGAGGCGATTGTCTATCTGGAAGAACTGGTCGAGCGTGGTAGCCACAGCGAAGCGGCGCACTACAACCTGGCTCGCGCCTATGAAGAACTCGGCGATACCGCCAGTGCGCTGATCGAATACGCCCTGGTCGGCCCCGGCAATGACTACCTGCCCGCCCAGGCCCGGCAAAGCGACCTGCTGTTCAAAAAGCAACGCGCCGAGGAAGCCGCCGAGCGCCTGCGCAAGGCCCGTGAGAGCCAGCCGGACTACGCCATCCAGCTGTACCTGATCGAGGCTGAGGCCTGGTCCAAGCAGCAGGACACCGAACGCGCCTGGCAACTGATCCAGCAAGCCCTGGAGCAGTTCCCGGAAGACCTCAACCTGCTCTACACCCGCGCCATGCTTGCCGAGAAGCGCGACGACCTGGCCCTGCTGGAGCAGGACCTGCGCTTTATTCTCGAGCGCGAACCGGACAACGCCATGGCACTCAATGCCCTGGGCTACACCCTGGCCGACCGCACCACGCGCTACGCCGAAGCCAAACAGCTGATCGAGCAAGCGCACCAACTCAACCCGGACGACCCGGCGATTCTCGACAGCCTCGGCTGGGTGAATTACCGCCTGGGCAACCTGGATGAGGCTGAACGCCTGCTGCGCCAAGCGCTACAGGCATTTCCCGATCACGAAGTCGCCGCCCATCTGGGCGAAGTGCTGTGGGCACAAGGCAAACAGAAAGAAGCGCGCAAACTCTGGCGCGAAGCCCTGAAACAGCAACCCGACAGCACAATCCTGCGCAGCACCCTGCTGCGCCTGACCGGAGCAGAGACACTCTGATGCTTGCGCGCCACCTGATAATTTTCAGCCTGATCACATTATTGGCAGGCTGCGCCGGCCTGACCTCCCGCGAAGCCCTCGAAGGCCAGGGCGACGCGCAGAGCTGGCAAGCACACAAGCAGCAGATCAGCAGCCTGGATGCCTGGCAGATCAACGGCAAAGTCGGCATCCGCGCGCCGAAAGACTCCGGCAGCGGCACCCTGTTCTGGCTGCAGCGTCAGGACTACTACGACATCCGCCTGTCCGGCCCATTGGGTCGCGGCGCTGCTCGCCTGACCGGCCGCCCCGGTGCCATTCAGCTGGAAGTGGCCAATCAGGGCCGTTACCAGGCCGAGTCGCCAGAACAACTACTGCAAGACCAGCTCGGCCTGAACCTGCCTGTCTCGCACCTGCTCTGGTGGATTCGTGGCCTGCCATCCCCCGATAGCAAAAGCCGCCTGAACCTCGACAGCCAAAGCCACCTCGCGCAACTGAGCCAGGACGGCTGGCACGTCGAGTACCTGAGTTATGCCGAGCAGAATGGTTTCTGGCTGCCGGAGCGGATCAAGCTCAGCGGCTTTGACCTGCAAGTCACCCTGGTGATCAAGGACTGGCAACCGCGCCAGCTCGGCCAATGAGCGCCCCGGCAATACCCGCCGCTGCCGAACTGATTCTGCCGGCGCCCGCCAAGCTCAACCTGATGCTGCACATCCTCGGCCGCCGCGCCGACGGTTATCACGAACTGCAAACCCTGTTTCAGTTTCTCGACTTCGGTGACGAGTTGGGCTTTGCCCTGCGCAGCGACGGTGAAATTCACCTGCATACGCCCATCGACGGCGTGCCCCACGACAGCAACCTGATCGTGCGCGCCGCGCGACTGCTGCAACAACACGCAAACTGCACACAGGGTGCCGACATCTGGCTGGACAAACGCCTGCCCATGGGCGGCGGCATTGGTGGCGGCAGCTCGGATGCCGCTACCACCCTGCTCGGCCTGAACCATCTGTGGCGACTGGGCTGCAGCGAAGAACAACTGGCCACCCTGGGCCTGAGCCTCGGCGCGGACGTGCCGGTATTTGTGCGCGGCCACGCCGCCTTTGCCGAAGGCGTCGGTGAAAAGCTGCAACCGGTGACCCTGAGCGAACCTTGGTTTCTTGTCGCAATTCCGCAAGTACTTGTCAGCACAGCGGAAATTTTCTCCGACCCCGAGTTGACACGGGATACGCCGCCCATTAAAGTTCGCAGCCTTCTTGAGGGGGGTGGTCGTAATGACTGCCAGCCGGTGGTCACGAAGCGTTATTCAGAAGTTCGTAACGCTTTGATCTTGTTGAACAAATTTGTTCCAACCAGATTAACCGGCACTGGAGCTTGTGTGTTTGGGAGCTTCCCAAACCAGGACGATGCTGATAAAGTCGCCCGCCAACTTCCAGCCACATTGCCAAGTTTTATTGCCCAAGGCCGTAACATTTCGATGTTGCACCGCAAGCTCGAAACATTGGTCGGGAAGTGAATGCAAGCGTTTAGCAATAAACGCACAGAGTTGTACGGTTGTAGGGGCGTCGCCAAGCGGTAAGGCACCAGGTTTTGATCCTGGCATGCGTTGGTTCGAATCCAGCCGCCCCTGCCATTTCTGTACTCATCCAGGTATACCCTCAGCCGGCAGGTACTGCGCGTGTCCAAGATGATGGTCTTTACGGGGAACGCTAACCCCGATCTGGCGCGACGTATCGTACGTCAGCTGCACATTCCCCTCGGTGATGCTTCTGTCGGTAAGTTTTCCGACGGCGAGATCATGATTGAAATCAACGAAAACGTCCGCGGTAAAGACGTCTTCCTGATTCAACCGACGTGTGCGCCAACCAATGACAACCTGATGGAACTGGTAGTGATGGCCGACGCCTTCCGCCGCTCCTCAGCGACTCGAATTACTGCAGTTATCCCCTACTTTGGCTATGCCCGCCAGGATCGCCGTCCGCGCTCCGCTCGCGTGGCA
The DNA here is from genome assembly GCF_030690725.1 of Pseudomonas sp. Classification (GTDB taxonomy): domain Bacteria; phylum Pseudomonadota; class Gammaproteobacteria; order Pseudomonadales; family Pseudomonadaceae; genus Aquipseudomonas. The sequence continues at coordinate 164,249 of NZ_JAUYGD010000068.1, forward strand.
ATCAGCGCCAAAGTTGTGGCTGACATGCTCACCGTTGTAGGCATCGACCGGGTTTTGACCGTCGACCTGCACGCGGACCAGATCCAGGGCTTCTTCGATATCCCGGTAGATAACATCTACGGCTCCCCAGTACTGGTGGACGATATCGAAGACCAGCGCTTTGAAAACCTGATGATCGTATCCCCGGACATCGGCGGCGTAGTGCGTGCACGCGCCGTGGCCAAGTCCCTGGGTGTTGACCTGGCGATCATCGACAAGCGCCGCGAGAAAGCCAACCACTCCGAAGTGATGCACATCATCGGTGATGTTGAAGGCCGTACCTGCATCCTGGTCGACGACATGGTGGATACCGCCGGCACCCTGTGCCACGCCGCCAAAGCGCTGAAAGAACACGGCGCATCGAAAGTCTTCGCCTACGCCACACACGCCGTACTGTCTGGCCGTGCGATCGAGAACATCGAAAATTCCGTACTCGACGAGCTGGTGGTGACCAACACCATCCCGCTGTCAGCCGCCGCGCAATCCTGTTCGCGTATTCGCCAACTGGATATCGCTCCGGTAGTCGCTGAGGCGGTTCGCCGTATCAGCAATGAAGAATCGATCAGCGCGATGTTCCGCTAACCCGGCCATCACCCTGAGCGCAACACGCCTCACTGTGCCAGTGGGGCTTATTACCTAACCGTCCGGTCGCTGGTCGCAAGCGTAAAGGGCGGTTTGGTTATTTTGGAGAAGTGCAATGACTGTTGAATTTGCCCTGAATGCTGAAGTGCGTTCCGACCTGGGGAAAGGTGCGAGCCGCCGCCTGCGTCGTAACGTTGCCATGGTTCCTGCCGTCATCTACGGTGGCGAAAAAGCCCCGATGTCGATCAGCTTGCTGGCCAAAGAACTGGCCAAACTGCTGGAAAACGAAGCTTCGTTTAGCCACGTTCTGACCCTGAACGTTGCCGGCAGCAATGAAAGCGTGCTGATCAAAGCTCTGCAGCGCCACCCAGCCAAAGGCCACGTGCTGCACGCTGACTTCGTTCGCGTTGTCGCCGGCCAGAAACTGACCGCTCACGTACCCCTGCACTTCCTCAACCAGGAAAGCTCGGTTGGCGTTAAGCAGCAAGGTGGCGAAGTCTCCCACGTAGCTGTGGAAGTAGAAGTTTCTTGCTTGCCGAAAGACCTGCCGGAATTCATCGAAGTCGACATGGCTGCCGTTGAAATTGGTCAGATCGTTCACCTGTCCGACCTCAAACTGCCAAAAGGCGTTGAGCTGGTTGCACTGGCTCACGGTAACGACCTGGCAGTGGCCAACATCCACGCCTCCCGCGTTGCCAAAGACGTAGAAGAAGGTGAAGGCGCTGCCGAGTAACTCTCGCACCGCCGGAAAACAGCCTGAGCGCACCAGCGTTCAGGCTATTTCCACGAAAGGGCTCCTGACATGACTGCCGTACAACTGATCGTCGGCCTGGGTAA